>NZ_CP166805.1:5220000-6242728 GCF_059716135.1 Pseudomonas sp. LBUM1651
TGTTTGCTCCCCACGCTTTCGCACCTCAGTGTCAGTATCAGTCCAGGTGGTCGCCTTCGCCACTGGTGTTCCTTCCTATATCTACGCATTTCACCGCTACACAGGAAATTCCACCACCCTCTACCATACTCTAGCTTGTCAGTTTTGAATGCAGTTCCCAGGTTGAGCCCGGGGATTTCACATCCAACTTAACAAACCACCTACGCGCGCTTTACGCCCAGTAATTCCGATTAACGCTTGCACCCTCTGTATTACCGCGGCTGCTGGCACAGAGTTAGCCGGTGCTTATTCTGTCGGTAACGTCAAAACAGCAAAGTATTAATTTACTGCCCTTCCTCCCAACTTAAAGTGCTTTACAATCCGAAGACCTTCTTCACACACGCGGCATGGCTGGATCAGGCTTTCGCCCATTGTCCAATATTCCCCACTGCTGCCTCCCGTAGGAGTCTGGACCGTGTCTCAGTTCCAGTGTGACTGATCATCCTCTCAGACCAGTTACGGATCGTCGCCTTGGTGAGCCATTACCTCACCAACTAGCTAATCCGACCTAGGCTCATCTGATAGCGCAAGGCCCGAAGGTCCCCTGCTTTCTCCCGTAGGACGTATGCGGTATTAGCGTCCGTTTCCGAGCGTTATCCCCCACTACCAGGCAGATTCCTAGGCATTACTCACCCGTCCGCCGCTCTCAAGAGAAGCAAGCTTCTCTCTACCGCTCGACTTGCATGTGTTAGGCCTGCCGCCAGCGTTCAATCTGAGCCATGATCAAACTCTTCAGTTCAAACATCTTTGGGTTTTTAAGAAACCCTAAACTTGGCTCAGCAATCGTTGGTTACATCTTTGATTTCTCGCGGAGTAACTTGTGATGCTGATAATCTTGTTGACTATCAGTCTGACTCCACAAGCACCCACACGAATTGCTTGATTCAGTTGTTAAAGAGCGATTGGTCAAGGACTTTCGTCTCAACCGAGGCGCGCATTCTACAGCGTCCTCTGTATCTGTCAAGCGGTTATTTTCAGAAGTTTTCAAAGTTTCCTTTGCAACTTCAACCACTTGCGCTTCCGATCTCTCGTTAGCGGGAGGCGAATTCTACAGCGTTGTTCGCTGCTGTCAACACCTCTTTTTCTCCGCTTTCGACCGAGAAGATCGAACCGTCAAAAGAGCCAAACAACACCGCTCTTTCAACTCCTTCGGGGCTTCGATGAACTGAAGTAACTCGCTGCCGAAAACCGCGTAACTCTTTGTTTACCAAGGAGTTTTCCGTTTCGACTGCGCCGGAAGTGGGGCGAATTATAGACTTCCAGAATCTGCCGTCAACCCTTAATTACGCTTTTCTTGCAGAAGATGGCTTTTTAGCGTTTAAACGTGGAATTCGACGGGTTACCGGGGGTAGGCGCAGCACTAATAGCAACACCCCTATAGAGGCATAAACCGCCCACTCCTTTAGATCGGCACGCACAATCCACAACATATGCAGCAGTCCGAGCCCGAGAACCACATAAACCAGCCGATGCAACTTCTTCCAGCGAGATCCCAAACGCCGCTGACTGTAGCGATTAGAGGTCAACGCCAACGCCAACAAACAAAGGAAGCCAAGCGCCCCGACAATAATGTAAGGACGTTTGCGCAATTCGACACCCATCTGGGACCAATCGAAACCGAGAATGAACGCCGTGTAACCGCTCAAATGCAAAACCACATAAGCGAAGCACCACAATCCCAGTTGCCGACGGACAGCAATCCACCCCGCCCAACCGGTAAGTTTCTGCAAAGGCGTCATGCTCAACGTAATAAGCAGCAGCACAAGCGTCCCCAGCCCTAACCGATCAACCAGTACCTTGCCCGGATCTGGCCCCAGCACATCCGCCCAGGCCTGATAGAGCCAAAGCAACGGCCATATCGCCGCCGCGATAAAGACCGCCACTCGCCACAACGGATATCGCATCAGTAATTCTTCCGCAGATCGAGCCCTGTATATAAAGAAGCGACTTCATCCGAGTAGCCGTTGAACATTTGTGTGTCGCGCACATTGGGCTTGAACAGACCGCTCGGCAAACGCCGCTCTCGGGCCTGGGTCCAGCGTGGATGATCGACAGTCGGGTTCACGTTCGCATAAAAGCCATACTCATCCGCGGCAATGCTTTGCCAGGTGGTTTTCGGCTGTTCGCTGACCAGGCTGATCCGCACGATGGATTTGATGCTCTTGAAGCCGTACTTCCACGGCACCACCAGGCGCAGAGGCGCGCCGTTCTGGTTAGGCAATTCGCGCCCATACATACCCACCGCAAGAATCGCCAACGGATTCATTGCCTCATCCAGGCGCAGCCCTTCTACATAAGGCCAGTCGATCAAGGCAAAACCAGAGCGCTGCCCCGGCATGCTCTTCGGATCCTGCAAGGTTTCGAAGCGAATGAACCTGGCCTTGGAGGTCGGCTCCACTTCCTTGAGCAAAGCCGATATGGGAAAACCGATCCACGGGATAACCATCGACCAGGCCTCCACGCAGCGAAGACGATAAATGCGCTCCTCCAACTGGTATGGCTTCATGAAGTCTTCCAGCGCATATCGACCCGGCTTGCCCACCTCCCCGTCCACCACCACGCTCCAGGGTTCAGTTTTCAGCGCGCCAGCGTTGGCCGCCGGATCACCTTTATCGGTGCCGAATTCATAGAAATTGTTGTAGTGGGTCGCATCCTTGAATGGCGTGATCGCTTCATCCTTGACGTTGACCGCCCCCCACTTGGTAGAAGGAAGTTTCTCGGCAAACCAGGAAGGCGCCTTGCCAGGTTCGACATCCGGATAGCGCGAGGCATCGTCCGCGCTGACCCAGCCCGGCAAGCTGCTTACAGCCAAACCGGCAACGGCAGCACCCAGCACATTTCGACGAGATAGATAGAGGGATTCAGGCGTGACATCCGACTCATGGCAGTCGGATGTCTTGGGGACTTTGATCAGCATGGCAACTCCGCAGCATTGGAGGACAGATGCACCAATAGACTGCGGAGTATGAGGGAAATTACGTGTTTTTGTGCCGACGAAGACGTAACAGATATTGAACCGGGCCCGATGCTGCGTAAGCGAGGAAAACCAGCAGCAGGATGCGCGGCGGATCACTGAATACGACGGCGAACACCAGCACGACAGCAAGGATCGCCACAAAAGGTACGCGCCCTTTCAGGTCCAGCTCCTTGAAGCTGTTGTACTTGATGTTACTGACCATCAGCATGCCCGCGGCCGCGACCATTAGCGCTACCAGGAAAGACATCTTGGAGCCCTGGATGCCGTAATCACTGAATGCCCAGACAATGCCTGCAACCACACCCGCTGCAGCCGGACTGGCCAAGCCGATGAAGTAACGCTTGTCAGCGGTGCCTACCTGGGTGTTGAAACGGGCCAGACGCAATGCAGCGCCAGCGACATAAATGAAGGCGACCATCCAGCCAACCTTGCCCATATCGCCCAAGGCCCAGCCAAATGCCAGCAGTGCCGGCGCGACACCGAAGGCGACCATATCGGACAGCGAGTCGTACTCGGCACCGAAGGCACTCTGGGTGTTGGTCATACGGGCAACGCGACCGTCGAGGCCGTCGAGCACCATGGCGACAAAAATGGCGATCGCGGCAAACGCAAAATACTTGCTCGCACCAATTGCGTCACCGGCACTCAGGGCGCTCTGGGCACTCATCGAATTGATGATGGAGTAGAACCCTGCGAACAGGTTCGCAGTGGTGAACAGATTCGGCAGAAGATAGATACCACGATGCCGGACTTTACGACCTTCAGCGTCATGCCCTTCTTCGATGTGCTCATCGATGGGCAGCAGGCTTTCGGCGTCAGAAGCCTGGTTTGGCTCTTCGGGACGTTCGCTCATGGACATTACCTTGCAACGGGGTGGAAAGTTTCGACAGGTGTCTGGGACGACGGTTCGGCCGCAAACGATGCAGCTTTATACCAGAACCGGCTCCCCAAACGAAAAAACGCGGCCTAGGCCGCGTTTTCCGTACAAGTGTGCGACTTAGTTTTTAGCTTTGTCGACGATCTTGTTGGCACCGATCCACGGCATCATGGAGCGCAGTTGCTCGCCGATGATTTCGATACCGTGAGCGGCGTTGTTACGACGCTTGGCGGTCATCGAAGGATAGCCGGTTGCGCCTTCGCTGATGAACATCTTGGCATATTCGCCGTCCTGAATACGTTTCAGGGCGTTGCGCATGGCCTGACGGGACTCGGCGTTGATCACTTCCGGACCGGTCACGTACTCGCCGTATTCAGCGTTGTTGGAGATCGAGTAGTTCATGTTGGCGATACCGCCTTCGTACATGAGGTCAACGATCAGCTTCAGTTCGTGCAGGCACTCGAAGTAGGCCATTTCCGGCGCGTAGCCAGCTTCAACCAGGGTTTCGAAACCGGCTTTCACCAGTTCAACGGTACCGCCGCACAGAACGGCTTGTTCGCCGAACAGGTCGGTTTCGGTCTCGTCCTTGAAGGTGGTTTCGATGATGCCGGTGCGACCGCCACCCACGCCAGCAGCGTAGGACAGTGCAACGTTTTTGGCGTTGCCGGAAGCATCCTGGTAGATAGCGATCAGGTCAGGGATACCGCCGCCCTTGACGAACTCGGAGCGTACGGTGTGGCCCGGTGCTTTCGGCGCGATCATGATCACGTCGAGGTCAGCGCGCGGAACAACCTGGTTGTAGTGGATAGCGAAACCGTGGGAGAAGGCCAGGGTGGCGCCTTTCTTGATGTTCGGCTCGATTTCGTTCTTGTACAGAGCGGACTGGAACTCGTCCGGGGTCAGGATCATGACCAGGTCGGCAGCCGCTACAGCGGAAGCAACGTCGGTCACTTTCAGGCCGTGAGCTTCGGCTTTGGCAACAGTCGCCGAACCTTTACGCAGGCCGACAGTGACATCAACGCCGGAGTCTTTCAGGTTGCACGCTTGAGCGTGGCCCTGGGAACCGTAACCGATGATGGCAACTTTCTTGCCCTGGATGATCGACAGGTCGCAGTCTTTTTCGTAATAAACTTTCATGAAATTCCCCTATATATCCAGGCCGTTCAGGCCATTCGCTAATTTGGTTTAGATGCTGAGTACTTTGTCGCCGCGAGCGATACCGGTTACGCCGCTACGGACGGTTTCCAGAATCGACGCGGTGCCGATGGACTGAATGAAGCTGTCGAGCTTGTCGCTGGTACCGGTCAATTGAACGGTATACACGCTAGCGCTGACATCGACGATCTGCCCACGGTAAATATCGGTGGTGCGCTTGATCTCGGCGCGCTGGGCGCCGGTGGCCTTGACCTTGACCAGCATCAGTTCGCGCTCGATGTGAGCACTTTCCGACAGGTCGACCAGTTTGACCACTTCAATCAGCTTGTTCAGGTTCTTGGTGATCTGCTCGATGATCTCATCGTGGCCCACCGTGGTCAGCGTCAGACGCGACAGGGTCGGGTCTTCCGTCGGCGCCACGGTCAGGCTTTCGATGTTGTAGTTGCGCTGCGAGAACAGGCCGACTACACGAGACAAAGCGCCGGGTTCGTTTTCCAGAAGCAAGGAAATAATGTGCCGCATGATTAAGTACGCTCCGTCTTGCTCAGCCACATATCGCGCATGGAGCCGTCTTTGATCTGCATCGGGTAGACGTGCTCGCTGGTGTCGACCGAAACATCGATGATCACCAGGCGGTCCTTCATGGCGAACGCCTCTTCCATCTTCGACTTCAAATCTTTCGATTCGATGATGCGCACGCCGACGTGACCATAGGCCTCGGCCAGCTTCACGAAGTCAGGCAGCGACTCCATATAGGAGTGCGAGTGACGGCTGCCGTAACTCATGTCTTGCCACTGGCGAACCATACCCAGAACACCGTTGTTCAGGATGACGATTTTTACCGGCAAACCGTATTGCAGGCAGGTCGACAATTCCTGAATGTTCATCTGGATACTGCCCTCGCCCGTTACGCAGGCGACGTCGGCATCCGGGAAGCTCAACTTGATGCCCATGGCCGCCGGAAAACCGAAGCCCATGGTGCCCAGGCCACCGGAGTTGATCCAGCGGTTCGGCTTGTTGAACTTGTAGTACTGCGCCGCGAACATTTGGTGCTGGCCCACGTCGGAGGCGACAAAGGCATCGCCCTTGGTCACTTCGCACAGGGTTTCGATCACGGTCTGCGGCTTGATGACACTGCCGTCGCCCTTGTCATAAGGGAACAAGCCGCGATCACCGCGCCATTCATCAACCTGCTTCCACCAACTGGCAACGGACTCCTTGTTCGGGGTCTCGCCGATTTCCTTGAGGATCGCGACCATTTCGGTCAGGACGCTCTCGACCGGACCAACGATTGGCACGTCGGCCTTGATGGTCTTGGAGATCGAAGCCGGGTCGATGTCGATGTGAATGATCTTTGCGTTCGGGCAGAACTTCGCCGGGCCGTTGATCACGCGGTCATCGAAACGCGCACCGACTGCCAGGATCACATCAGCATGGTGCATCGCCAGGTTAGCGGTGTAGCTACCGTGCATGCCGAGCATGCCGATGAACTGACGGTCGGTGCCAGGGTAGGCACCCAGCCCCATCAGGGTATTGGTCACTGGCAGGTTGAGCATCTTCGCCAATTCGGTCAGCGGCGCGGAGCCACCACCGAGAATCACGCCACCGCCTGCGTACATCACAGGACGCTTGGCCGCCAGGAGCATTTCGGCTGCCTTGCGGATTTGCCCGGAGTGGCCGCGAACGGCCGGGCTGTAGGAACGCAGCTTGGCTTTTTTCGGGAAGATGTATTCGTACTTCTCGGCCGGGTTGGTCATGTCTTTCGGGATATCGACAACGACCGGACCAGGACGACCGGATTGCGCCAGGTAGAACGCTTTCTTCATGACTTCCGGGATTTCCGAGGCGTGCTTGATCATGAAGCTGTGCTTCACGATTGGCCGGGAGATACCGATCATGTCGGTTTCCTGGAACGCATCGGTACCGACCATGGTGCTAGGCACCTGGCCGGAAATGACCACCATCGGAATGGAGTCCATGTAGGCCGTGGCAATACCGGTGATAGCGTTGGTCGCGCCCGGACCGGAAGTCACCAGCACCACGCCGGCTTTACCGGTGGCACGGGCATAGCCGTCAGCCATATGGGTCGCAGCCTGCTCGTGACGAACCAGGATGTGAGTCACTTCCGGTTCTTTGAACAGGGCATCGTAGACATGAAGAAGAGCACCACCCGGGTACCCGTAGATATATTTGACGCCTTCGTCACGCAAAAAGCGGACGAGCATCTCACCGCCAGATAAAAGCTCCACGTTGTTCACCTCTAAAACGCCAGAATACCGTCCACATAAAAGGGGGACGGGTCTTAATAGGTTTACTTCTCGGCAGAGCATGAGCGACGGTGGTCGCCGACTACGTCAGCACTGACTGAGCAAGTATTGGGATCGTCCCAAGTGTTGCGGGCCTTTCCCACCCAGCGCGAGGTAACGCGTTGCGGGTGTAACAGGTCGGCGCGGGTGTGCGCCTCATGATCTGCCGAGTGGGTCTGCTTCTGGCAGTCCCTCTACAGCGGACTTTGGATTCTTCTGTTTCGTCCCCTGCAAGTCAAGTCGTCAATGTGCTTTATTGAAGTAAGCACATGAGAAAGCAAGAAAAAACCGCGAAACAGCAACTGTGTTAGCTTCAATTGCGCAACCCAATACAAGGAAATGGCATGCGAACGTTTTTCCTGACCGCCAGCCTGCTGATCGGCATCAGCCCTGTGTCCATGGCCGCCCAGATATACAAATGGGTCGATGAGCAGGGCGTTACCCACTTCGATGCACAACCACCTCAGGGCCGGGAAGCCGCTACCGTGGTCACGCCCTCCCCCTCTGCGGGCAAGCCGGCTACGCTGCCAAGCAGTAATGCCATCGGCGATCAACAGGCCATCGACAAGACAGTGAAAAAACAGGTCGCCGAGCAGCAAGCCCAGCTGAAGGTGTTCTGTGAGCAGGCGCGGACGAACCTGGCTCAACTGCAGAACAATCCGCGACTGCGGGAGGATGTCGACGGTGAGATGCGCCGCCTGACTGACGAACAACGTCAGGAGCGCACCGCCGAAGCACAGCGACAGATCACCGAGAACTGCCAGTAATAACTTGTAGGAGCCGAGCTTGCTCGCGATAGCGGCGTAACAGTCAACAGATTTGTTGACTGTTACGCCGCTATCGCGAGCAAGCTCGGCTCCTACAGAACGGCGGGGTCAGCGGGAGGCGGTGATCAGCAGGTCGAACTCTTTGAGCAGTACCTGCAACTGCCGATCCTTGCCCTGAACATTGCGGGCGGCGAAGACCATTTCGGCCATCTCCTGAATGCCCGAGGCATTGGGCAGCGGTAAATCCTGCTCGAGGATTGTTTTCATGCGCGGCAGGAAAATCCATTGCAGCCACTGCTCAAAATCCAGCGTATCGACCGAAAAGGGCTCGACACTGGACAGCGCTTCGGCAGAGGGCGAGACATCGTCCCACCATCCCTGAACGCGCAACTCGCGTTCGATCAACAGCAACTGCTCGGCAATCTTTGGAAAGCGTGCGTCCATCACGACGAAACCTTGGCCTTCTGACGGGCCAGTGATGCACCTGCGGAATCACCCTGTTTCTCACGTGCCTGGCCGATCAATTCCCACAGGCTGGCCTGAAGCGCCGGACGACCATTGGCAAACGTCAGACCGCGACGAGCGAACTGTTCGGCTTGGGCAGCATCGCCTTGAGCCATTCGGACCTGAGCCAGACGATAAAGCACTTGCGGCTCACGCGGTGCGACACGTTGAGCGCGCTCGAGACTGGAAGAGGCACCGTTAAGGTCACCACCGGCCTGTTGCTGCTGAGCGGTGGTCAGCAATGCCAACACCGGGCCATCCAACTGTTCGTCGGCAGACAGGCCACCGGCGCTCGAAGAAGGAATCCCGCTCGGTGTCGACGGCATGCTGTAGCTGCCCTGATTGATCGGCGCCGACTGAACCGGCGAGGTGTCGATCGGGCCAGACGTAATCGGCGAAGTGCTGATCGGTGCCGAGGCAACTGCTCCGCCACCTGGCACCATCACCACGACGCCGGTGTCACCTTGCGGAATCGCTTGCGCCTGGGCTTGCACAGGACGCTTGGTCGTCGTCTGGCGATAACCGCCATTTGCCGAAACCCGTTCACTGTTGGAAACGGCGCTGCCGGAATCCACAACCGGGATCGAACCGCGCTGTACGCTGGAACAACCGCTGAGCAAAGCTACGGCGGTCACCGCTGGAATCAACCACTTGTTCACTTGAAACCCTCTTTGCTTAATTCATCCAGCCCTTGACCCAATCCATCACCGTTTCACCGTTAACAGGGCTTTCGCCACCGCACGCGGCGCCGGGAGGCGGTTCGCTGCCGCGAATATACGGCATCTGCACGGCGCCTGGGCAGTTGGCATCAGAGCCTTGTCCGGTATGCGAGTCGACCCAGGCCTGAACCACATTATCCGGCTGCGGCATGTCCAGCGGCAACGGATCGGCCTTGCGCATGAAACTGGTCCAGACCTGCAACGCACCGGTGGCACCGGTAAACGGTGTCTTGCCGTTGTCGTCGCGACCCAGCCACACCACCGCCAGCAAGTCCTGACTGAAACCGGCGAACCAGCTGTCTCGCGAATCGTTACTGGTACCTGTCTTGCCCGCCAGTGTCAGGGTTTTCGGCAACACGTTGTAAACCGAACTGCCGGTGCCTTCACGCATGACTCGCTGCATCGCGCTCTGGATCAGGTAGATAGAGGCCGGATCGAAACGCTGCTGAATCTGAAACGGATAACGCTTGAGCGGCTCACCTTCTGCCGTCAATACGCTACGAATTCCGCGCATTGGTGTGTTGAAGCCGCCATTGGCGAGCGTCTGGTACATGGTCGCCACTTCGATCGGGGTCATACCGCCAGCGCCTAGCAACATCGACGGGAATGCCGGGAACTCGCGAGTCACACCCAGGCGCGCGACGGTTTTCAGGACATTTGGCACGCCCACCGCCAACCCGAGACGCGCGGTCGACAGGTTGTAGGAATGCGCCAGGCCTTGATACAGGAAAACCGTGCCATGGGAACGCCGATCATAGTTCTGCGGTTTCCAGACCTGACCGTCCGCGCCTTTGACCGAGAAGGATTCGTCCGACAGCCAACTCGTCAACGAGTACTGGCTCGGCTTCTCGAGGGCTGTCAGATAAACCGCCGGTTTGATCAACGAGCCGATCGGTCGGACAGCATCCAGCGCCCGGTTGAAACCGGCGAAGCTCGCCTGACGACTGCCGATCATGGCCTGGACCTCACCGGTTTCCGGGTTGGTCACCACCATCGCGGCTTCAACATCATCGGAGCCTTTGCGTCCGGACAAACGCTTGAACGTATCGTTGACCGAAGCTTCCGCCTTCATCTGCAAAATAGGATCGAAACTGGTGAATATCCGCAAGCCTTCTTCGGTCAAGTCTTCATCGCGATAGTCTTCGCGCAACTGACGTTTAACCAGATCGATAAAACCAGGGAACGAGCTGTCGGCCAACTTGCCACGCGTCGTCACACCCAGCGGCATTTTCTTCGCAGCAGCGATCTGCTCGGCGGTGGCGACGCCTTGTTGCTCAAGTACATCGAGCACCAGGTTGCGCCGCTCGAGCGCCCGCTCCGGGTTGCGACGCGGGTTGTAATAGGACGGCCCCTTGACCATGCCCACCAGCATGGCGACTTGATGCAGTTTCAACTCAGACAATGGCTGACCGAAGAAGAACTGGCTGGCCAGACCGAAACCGTGCACCGCTCGCTGGCCATCCTGACCGACGAACACTTCATTGAGGTAAGCCTCAAGAATTTCTCGTTTGTCGTAATGCAGTTCGAGCAACATCGCCATCATGGCTTCGGTGAGTTTACGGGTCAGGCTGCGCTCGCTGGTCAGGTAGAAATTCTTGACCAATTGCTGTGTCAGCGTGCTACCGCCCTGGGTCATCTTGCCACCAGAGGTATTGACCCAGACGGCTCGGGCAATCGACTTCGGCGACACGCCCCAATGGCTATAGAAGTCCCGGTCTTCCACAGCGACCAGGGTTTCCAGCAGATATGGCGGGACCTGATCAAGCTTGATCAGAATGCGGTCTTCGAGATTTTTCGGGTAAATACCGCCGATCATCAGCGGCTCCAACCGCACCACCGACAACTTCGAACCGTTGGTCGCCGAAAGCTCGGCCACGTAATCGCCGGAAAACCGTACGCGCACGGGCTGGGCTTTTTCCAGGCCTTCATAAAACTGGAAGCCGCGGGTGTTCAAGTCGACGGTGTTGCCGTTGACCGCCGCCGCGCCGGGGCCGTTGCTGACGCTTTCGCGGCGATAGCCCAAGGCATCGAGCTCGGTGAGGAAATCATCCTTGCTCAGCTTCTGGCCGGTGAACAGTTCGAGCGGGCGCGCGTACACCTTGGCGGGAATGGTCCAGCGCTTGCCGGAAAACTTCTCCTGGACAATGGCATCGAGGTAAACCGCGAATCCGGCGAGCACGACGAGGCCAACCAGGCTGAGTTTAATAGCCCAGCCCAGCCAGGGGCTCAGGCCTCTGGAAGGTGGTTTTTTGGGGGTGCGGGAGGATCGAGTACGAGTCATGGCGGCGGATTATACGCACTTTATTAATACTCAACAGGAGCCCGCCGAGGTTTGCGTCGGGCGGACTTGCGGCCATAATGGCGACCGTGAATTTTCCCAGACTCTGAAGGAATGCCTGTGAGCCAGTCCCTGATCGCCGCCCTGCAAAACCCGGCCCTTTACCCGCATCCGGTAGACGGGTTCCAGGTCATCGAAACCCACATCTCCTGGGTGATTCTCACAGGCCCGTTTGCCTATAAAGTGAAGAAGCCGGTCAATTTCGGCTTCCTCGACTTCACCAGCCTGGAGGCTCGCGAGCATTTCTGTGGTGAAGAGCTGCGCCTGAACCAGCGTCTGACCAATGATTTGTATCTCGAAGTGTTGCCGATCACTGGCAGCGCTGAAGCACCACAATTCGGTGGCGACGGCCCAGTCGTCGATTACGCCCTGAAAATGCGTCAGTTCCCACAAAGCCAGTTGCTCAGCACGCTGCAGGCCAACGGCGAATTGACCACTGCGCACATCGACGAGATGGCCGCACAGATTGCACAGTTCCACCTCACCGCGCCAAAAGTGCCCGCCGAACACGAAGCCGGCACGCCGGAAAGCGTCATGGCGCCGGTTCGGCAGAACTTCGAACAGATCCGCCCGTTCCTGAGCGACAAGGCCGACCTGCTGCAACTCGACGCCCTGCAAGCCTGGGCCGAAAGCAGCTTCGAACGCCTCAAGCCACTGTTTGCCCAGCGTAAGGCCGAGGGGTTCATCCGCGAGTGCCACGGTGACATCCACCTGGGCAACGCCACCGTGATCGATGGCAAGGTCGTGATCTTCGACTGCATCGAGTTCAACGAACCGTTCCGTTTCACCGACGTCTACGCTGACACCGGCTTCCTGGCGATGGACCTTGAAGACCGCGGCCTGAAAAGCCTGGCCCGTCGCTTCATCAGCCAATACCTGGAGTTGACCGGCGATTACCAGGGCCTGGAACTGCTGAACTTCTATAAAGCCTACCGCGCACTGGTTCGCGCCAAGGTCAGCCTGTTCAGCATGCCGGCCGAAGCCGACCCGGTGCAGCGCGCCACCACCCTGCGCCAGTACCGCAACTACGCCAACCTGGCGGAAAGCTACAGCACCATTCCTTCGCGCTTCATGGCAATCACTCACGGCGTTTCCGCTGTCGGCAAAAGTCATGTGGCCATGCGTCTGGTGGAAGCGCTGGGCGCGATTCGCCTGCGCTCAGATGTAGAACGCAAACGCCTGTTCGGCGAGCAAACCGTCGCGAACGATCCGCAAGCCGGCATCTATAGCGCCGACGCCAGCGCCGCAACCTACACCCGCCTGCATGAAATCGCCGCCGTGATCCTGCGTGCCGGCTTCCCGGTCGTGGTCGATGCCACTTACCTCAAGCGCGATCAGCGTGATGGCGCGGCGAAAATCGCCGAAGCCACCGGCGCACCGTTCCTGATCCTTGATTGCAACGCGCCACAAGCGGTGATCGAAAGCTGGCTGGCCCTGCGTCAGGCCGACAAAAAGGATCCGTCCGACGCCAACCTGGCCGTTATCGCCGCTCAGCAAGCCAGTCGTGAAGCCCTGACGCCTGAGGAAATTCTGTGCAGCAAGCGCGTTCAGACCAATGAAAGCGGAACCCTCGACACCGTCGTTGCGCAAATTCGCCAACGCCTGCCGGGGCTTTAAGAAAGTATTTCAGCCGTGGAGCCTTCGCCGGCTTCACGGCTGTCAAATAGTGGCACTATACTGGCGTCATAAAACCAACAGGTGATGTGACATGAGCCAGCCCAAATTTCTCGACACCCCGCTTTTTGCCTTGCTGCACAAAGACGACATCACAGGTTTCAACAACGAACGTCCAAAAGACGGACCTATCGACATGGTCGGTGGTGATTTCCGAGGTCTGGACCTGCGTGAGCTGAACGCCGAGGGCGTCGACTTTACCGATGCCTACTTCCGTTCCGCCGACTTGCGCGGCATCGACTTCACTCATTCCAATCTTGAAGGGGCCAGCCTGGCCCACGCACAGATTTCCGGCGCCTACTTTCCGCCAGAACTGAGTGCCGACGAAATCCTGATGTCGATGAATTTCGGTACTCGCCTGCGTTATCGCACCCGTTAAAAACGACCGATAACTGACATGTCCAGCGCCCCCGCCCTGCGCTGGACTGTGGGCATTTTCAGCTTGAGAACCTGACGCCCTCCTGCCTGTTCCTACCGTGTTCGCGTATTTTTACGCCGCTCATCGGACTTGCCTCTTAGAAGCATTTGCTCCGAAACCGACCAAACAATCACGCTTTTCCTACTGATGGCTACACTCCTCAGAAGCTTGCCCACGCACCGTTCGGCCGTCGCAAGGAGGCTTGATGAATGATGAACTGCAGCACTTGAAGAATCTTGGCAAGACGTCGGCGCAATGGCTGCATGCCGTGGGCATCCACAGCGCCTCGGACTTGCGTCGCCTGGGGGCGGTGGATGCTTATCGGGCTGTGCGCACACGCGGGTTTCGGGCATCCAAGGTGTTGTTGTATGCGATCGAAGGCGCTTTGATGGACGTGCACTGGAACGACATTCCTGCCGAGCGCAAGGAAGCCCTGAATAAACAGCTGGAAGCGATCTCGTCACGCCACAAGAATTGAATGGGTACAGCCGCCATGTACTTGCTGAGCCACCAGGTTACGCAGAGCGCGCTAAAGAGCACGCCTTGAAACCCAGTGTTTACGGGGCTTTTCGGCGATCTGCAGATGAATTTCAAACAAATGAAAAATCAGCGGTTGACTTGATAATGAGAATCGATATGATTATCACAACTGGTCGCGAGACTGGTCGATATTTGAAAAGCCCTTGGTTCGGACTCTCAGATATCTCCTCATCAGGCTAATCACGGTTATTTGACCCGGCTCTTGCCGGGTCTTTTTTTGCCTGTTTGTAGGAGCCGGCGTGATGCCAGCTACATGCTCACTAATTGTCGTTGCTTAGGGTTTTGCGCATCTCTGCACAGTAATCCGGCGTCGGCGTGGCAGGTGTGTACCAGACGTAATCGGCCATCGCCGCCGTGACCTCACTGCCCTGCTGCGCCAGCATCAATACCGTTGGCGCTTCGGGCGCCCCCAGATCAAGCGCGTGAATCGGCACACCCACATCCTTGCGCGCGTGATAAGCGCCGGCAAACAGCAATGCCGGCGTGGGTGCCGCCAGCAGCCGCTCAGCCATGCGTCGGTCACGTTGCTGCTGTACCGCGAGCATCGCCGGCATTTGCGAGGCGGGTAGCAGGCCGCAATGGGAATCGCTGATCTGGGCCAGTAACTCAGCCTTCACCGGTGCGGTATTGGAGCGAGCGCCGCTCAATATCGGCGGTTGGGCGTAGAAAGCACGCACCTCGACGGTGTCCAGGTTGGCGGACAGCAGTGGATACGGTTGGGTCAGGGCGAAACGGATAATCGGTCCGTACAGGTTCCAGTCCCAGCCTGGCTCCCAGGCCAATGCACCGGGCAAATCGGCGGGCGGCGTCGAGGCATGACGAACATCATCGACGCGCTGTTGTTGATCCGGCGTGAGCATTTCCAACAGCAGACTGCCTTGCGGGCGCCGCTCTCCCAGCTCCTGCAATAACCAGCGTTGCAGTTCATGGTGATCGCGATTGTCATGCTGCTCCCCCACGATCAATCGCGAAGGCTTGGCCAACCGCAATACCAATTCCTGCGTCGTCAGCGCCTGGCCGGTGCGCGCGTCGCGAATCTCGCCGACGACCGGTGGCGGCGTCGAAACATGCTGGCAAGCACTAAGCATCAGCACAGCCAGAATCACCATGACGCGCATGCACTAACTCCCATCCAGTCAGCGGGCGATGATCAGCGGATGCCCGCGCTCCGGGTGCTGTTGCACCAGCACTTCCAGCCCGAATACTGCCTTGAGCGGCTCAGGACGCAACACCTGCTCGGGAGTGTCGAGCGCCACCGGGCGCCCGCCTTCGAGCAGTAACAGGCGATCACAATAACGCGCCGCCAGGTTCAGATCATGCAGGATCACCAACACGGACGCGCCGCGATCGGCGAACTCGCGCACCGCTTGCAATGTGGTGTGCTGGTGCAGCGGATCGAGCATCGAAGTCGGCTCATCAAGCAACAGCGTTTGCCCCGCTTCGCCCGGCCAGAGTTGCGCCAGCACCCGCGCCAGATGCACCCGCTGACGTTCGCCGCCGGACAACGCCAGATAGCTGCGACCACTCAGATGCACGGCATCGGCGGCCTGCAACGCGGCGGCGACGATTTCGTCGTCCCGGACCCGGCCGCTCTGATGGGGCAAACGGCCCATACCGACGACTTCCTCGACACGAAAGGCGAAGTCCAGGGTCGAGACTTGCGGCAACACCGCCAGACGCTTGGCTCGCTGTGCACCGGTCCAGTCACGCAACTCGCGTTCATGGAGCCACACGCTGCCATGATTCGCCGGCAACTCACCACACAAGGCACCCAGCAACGTACTTTTGCCGGCACCGTTTGGCCCCAGTACGCCGAGCACTTCCCCCGGATTGAGCTCAAGCGTGATGTCCGTCAGGACGATCTTGCGGCCCCGGAGGATTTGCAGATTTTGCGTTCGCAACATCAGGCACGCCCTCGGAGCAGTAAATAGAGGAAGAACGGAGCGCCGATAAACGCGGTGACGATTCCGATCGGCAGTTCGGCCGGTGCCAGCGCCAGTCGCGCCACCAGATCGGCGAACAACAGGAGACTGGCGCCCGCCAGCACCGAGGCTGGTAACAACACCCGATGATCGGGACCCGCCAGCAGACGCACCAGATGCGGCACCACCAACCCGACAAACCCGATCATCCCCGCCGCTGCCACCGCCGCGCCAACACCCAGCGCCGTGCAAAACACCAACTCGCGCTTGAGCCCTTCGACGTCGATGCCCAGGTGACCGGCCTCCGACTCGCCCAGCAACAACGCATTCAGGGCCTTGGCCCGACGCGGCAACCACAGCGCCACGCCGACACTGATCAGCAATAATGGCCAGAGTCGCGAATAGCTGGCGCCATTGAGACTGCCCAGGTTCCAGAAGGTCAGCGTGCGCAGGGTCGCGTCGTCCGCCAGATAGGTGAACAGTCCCACTGCCGAGCCTGCCAGCGCCGTCAATGCGATACCCGCCAAGAGCATGGTCGCGACATTGGTTTGCCCGTTACGCCGGCCCAGTCGATACACCAGCGCGGTCACGCCAAGGCCACCCAGAAACGCGCACAGCGATAACAGATAAGGCCCGAAGGATTCCGGCAAACCGCCAAATACGGAACCGCCGACAATCGCAATCGCCGCGCCTAATGCCGCGCCGCTGGAAACACCCACCAGGCCCGGATCGGCCAGCGGGTTGCGAAACAACCCCTGCATCGCCACGCCCGACAGCGCCAGTACTCCGCCCACCGCCAGCCCCAGCAAGGTACGCGGCAGGCGAATTTGTCCGAGGATCAGTTCGGCCTGCTCCAGCCCGTCAGGCGCAATGGGCAAGCCGATCATGCGCAACGCCGCACACAAGGTATCGAGCAACGGCAGGCTCACCGGCCCCAACGCCAATGACAGCCAGATCGCCAACAAACACAGGAGGCTCAGCCCTATGAACAGTGTTCGGGGTTTTACCAGAACGGTCATTGGGCGGCAGCGTCGGGGTAGAAGCCGTCACTGATTTTTTTCAACGCCTGCGGCAACCGCGGGCCGAGGCCACCCACCAGCAGCGTCGGATCAAGCTCCATGACGCGCCCGTCCTTGGCGGCGCGGGTCGAGGACAGAATCGGGTTTTCCTTGAACAACGCTGCACGCGCCGCTTCACCGGTCAGTGCGCGGTCGGCAAACACCAGCACTTCAGGATCAAGACTGATCAAGGATTCGTTGGAAAAAGGTTTGTAACCGGTGTGCGTCGCCAGATTGTGCCCGCCGGCCTTCTGGATCAACCAATCGGCAGCGGTATCCTTCCCGGCGATCAGCGGTTTGCCGCCCGCGTGACCGAGTAGCACCAGTACGCCGGGTGAAGGTTGTGTCAACTGCGCTTTGGTAACGCGAATCCTTTGCTGATCGAGTTGCTGTTGATAAGCCTCGAATAATTGCGCAGCCTTGTCTTCTGCGCCGAGCAACTTGCCCAACTGCTGCAAGTTACCCTGCAACGTCGGCAGATCCGGCCGGGCCGAGAACAGTTCGACTTGCACGCCCGCCGTACGAATCTGCGACAGCACCGGCGGCGGGCCCATTTCTTCGGTGCCGACCAGAATTTGCGGGCGTAAGCTCAGGATGCCTTCTGCCGACAACTGCCGCTGATAGCCGATGCTGGGCAACGCCTTGAGGGATTCCGGATGCTGGCTGGTGGTATCGACACCCACCAGTTTCGATTCGCCGCCCAGCGCACTGACCCACTCCGACAAGGCCCCGCCGGCGCTGACCCAGCGTGGCAACTCGGCCGCCGCGGCGTGGTGGCTGACGAGGAGTCCGACACACAGCGCGGCAACGCGGGTACTCAGGCGCATAAACAGCTTCCTTTAAAGGTTTTCCCAGGCATTGAAGTGGCAGGCCAAGTATCCTCGGCGTCCGGCACCTGGACCCGACGGGCAAGGCGGCCATTTGATAATTGTTTGCATTTGAACGTCAAGCTCGGACATATCCGGTCACGAGCCGACGGAGTTGAGGATAGACATGAAGTTTCTTTGCACAGGCTCTGAGCTGGCCGATTCCAGCAGCCGCGGTTTCGACCTCGACGGCCAGAAGCTCTTCGCCGTGCGCCGGGCCGGTCAGGTCTACGTTTACATCAACCGCTGCCCGCACCGTGGCGTCGGGCTGGAATGGACACCCGACCAGTTTCTCGACCCCAGCAACAGCCTGATCCAGTGCGCGACCCACGGCGCACTGTTCTTGATCGAAGACGGCGAGTGCGTCGCCGGCCCGTGCGCCGGGCAATCCCTGACCACCGTTGCAAGCCGCGAAGACGATCAAGGCATCTGGATCAATCTTTAACCGCCGAACACCACCTCCAGACGCCGGTCGACCACCATTTCTTCGTGGGTCAAGCGCACGCCGTAAGCCAACACCTCGACCCCGCACGCCACCGCTTCTCGCAAAGCGGCCGCGTAGGCCGAATCGATTTCCTCTGCAGGACGCACGGCATCGATGCCGGTGAGGTTCACGCAATACAACTGCACCGCGCGAATCCCGTCCCGCGCCAGATGCGCCAATTCCCGCAAATGCTTGGCACCGCGCTGGGTCACCGCATCGGGAAACGCCGCGACCGATGAGCCATCGAACCCCAGCGTGACGCTTTTGACTTCCACATACGCCGGCCCGCTCGGGTAATCGAGACGAAAGTCGATGCGACTGCTTTCCTGACCGTAGGCCACTTCACGCTTCAGCTCGGTGAACCCGTTGAGTTCGCTGATGACGCCAGCCCTGAGCGCCTCTTCGATCAAACCGTTGGCTCGGCCAGTGTTCACGCAAAACAGCCGACCCTGAGGGGTTTCGCCGACTTCCCAAGTGCCCGGCAACTTGCGCTTGGGATCGTTGGAACGACTGAACCACACCTGCCCGCCCTCGACCTGGCAATTGAGCATCGAACCGGTGTTCGGGCAGTGAATGGTCAACAACTCGCCGTGAACAGTTTCGATATCGGCGAGAAAACGCTTGTAACGTCGGATCAAGCGACCTTCTTCAAGGGGAGGATTGAACCGCATCAGCCTTGCCAGCTCTTCAAGCCGCGAGCGATGCGCTCGACCGCTTCCTGCAAGCGCGGAAGGCTTTGGGTGTAGGCAAAGCGCACGTGATGGCCAGCCTGATAACGCCCGAAGTCGAGGCCCGGCGTAATTGCCACATGTTCGGTTTCAAGGAAATGCCGACAGAACGCGAAGGCATCGCCGCCGAACTTGCCGATATCGGCATACAAGTAGAACGCACCTTCGGGTTCAACGGCGATGCCGAAACCCAACTCTCGCAGTGCGGGCAGCAGAAAATCCCGGCGCCGACCAAACTCGGCGCGACGCTCTTCAAGAATGGCGATGGTCGCAGGCTCGAAACAGGCCAGCGCCGCATATTGGGCCATGCTCGGGGCGCTGATGTAGAGGTTCTGTGCGAGTTTTTCCAGTTCGCCGACCGCCGCTTCCGGCGCCACCAGCCAACCGAGTCGCCAGCCGGTCATGCCGAAATACTTTGAAAAACTATTCAGCACGAAGGCGCTGTCATCGACTTCCAGCACGCTGGCGGCATCGGTGCCGTAGGTCAGGCCGTGATAGATCTCGTCCACCACCAGATGGCCATGCCGCGCTTTGATTGCAGTCGACAGCCCCGCCAATTCGTCGCGGGTGAGGATGGTCCCGGTCGGGTTGGCCGGCGACGCCACCAGCGCGCCGACGCTGTCGTGATCCCAATGACGCTCGAGCAGGTCCGGTGTCAGTTGATACCGCACCTCCGGACCGACAGGAACAAGCTGCGCCGCGCCTTCCACCAACCGCAGGAAATGCCGGTTGCACGGGTAGCCCGGGTCCGCCAGCAGCCAGTGTTTGCCCGGATCCACCAGCAAGGCGCTGGCCAGCAGCAACGCGCCGGAACCGCCGGGCGTGATGAGGATTCGCTGTGGGTCGATGTTTAAACCGTAACGCTGTTGATAGAAGCTTGAAATCGCCTCGCGCAGCTCAGGGATGCCGCGGGCGGCGGTATAACGGGTCTTCCCGGCAGTCAGTGCAGCCTGGCCGGCCTGGATGATCGGCTCGGCGGTGGTGAAGTCCGGTTCGCCGATTTCCAGGTGGATCACGTCGTGGCCGGCGGCTTGCAGTTCATTGGCCCGCGCCAGCAGCGCCATGACATGGAACGGTTCGATCGCGCGACTGCGGGCACTGTAGGACTGAGCCATTAGCCTTCCTTCAACGGGAAAAAAAACCGATTCTACCCAAGCGCAGGAACGAGCGAGAACCTAAAGCGGTCAGACGCGTTAAGACCCTGGCCACAAACGACTCATACGAGTGCGCAAGGTTTGACTAAAATCATTAATTGATCAGGTCTCCAGCACCACCAGACAAGGCTTTGCAATCATTTGCAAGCCCTTCGGGCCACTACCTCGACATCCGGGAGTAGCGCGGTCCGATTTGATCTGGTAAGTTCGCCCGCTTGCAGCCGCAGGGCCGGCAGGTGTCGGTGATGGAGCAATCCTGCGCAGATGGATTACAAGAGTAGAGGCGGTCCATTTCATGCCCACCCAAGCAAAGCAGCAAAACCAGTCGATCAGCGGCTTCGAACCCTACAAAGAAGTTAAGGGCGAGGAGTACATGGGCAAGCCCATGCGCGCTCACTTCACCAAGATCCTGAACAAGTGGAAACAGGACTTGATGCAGGAAGTCGACCGCACGGTTGATCACATGAAAGACGAAGCGGCCAACTTCCCTGACCCGGCAGACCGTGCCAGCCAGGAAGAAGAATTCAGCCTTGAATTGCGCGCCCGCGACCGTGAGCGCAAGTTGATCAAGAAGATCGACAAGACGCTGCAATTGATCGAAGACGAAGAATATGGCTGGTGCGAGTCCTGCGGCGTCGAGATCGGCGTCAAGCGACTGGAAGCCCGCCCTACCGCCGACATGTGCGTTGACTGCAAGACCCTGGCGGAAATCAAGGAAAAGCAAGTCGGCAAGTAATCTCGACTTGAACGAAGAACGGAGCGTGCGAACGCTCCGTTTTTGTTTCTGACATTCGCTGATACCTGCTGTGACTTTTCGATCGCCATCGCGAGCAAGCTCGGCTCCTACAGGAGATTGCGCCAGCCCTTGTAGGAGCCGAGCTTGCTCGCGATAGCGGCTTCAAGCGGTGCCCCACAGGACCAGACAAAGTACCATCTCGCCATGACTGCAATTACCCCCTCAGCCTACATCGGTCGCTTCGCCCCCACGCCAAGCGGCCATCTGCATTTCGGTTCGCTGGTCGCAGCGCTGGCTTCGTACCTCGACGCGCGCGCAGTAGGTGGTCGCTGGCTGATGCGCATGGAAGACCTCGATCCGCCACGGGAAGAACCCGGCGCGCAAGCCGCCATTCTCAAGGCGCTGGAAAGCTACGGTTTCGAGTGGGACGGCGAAATGGTCCGACAGAGCGACCGGCACGACGCCTACGCCGAAGTGCTCAATCGCCTGTTCAATCATGGCCTGGCCTACGCCTGCACCTGTTCGCGAAAACAGCTTGAGCCCTATCACGGCATTTATCCGGGCCTGTGCCGCAATGCCGGCCATGGCACTGAAGACGCCGCGATTCGCCTGCGTGTGCCCGAGCTGGAATACCACTTCATCGACCGCGTGCAAGGCGAATACCGCCAGCATCTGGGTCGGGATGTCGGTGATTTCGTGATCCGCCGCCGCGACGGGCTCTACGCCTATCAACTGGCCGTAGTGCTCGATGACGCCTGGCAGGGCATTACCGACATCGTCCGTGGCGCGGACTTGCTCGACTCCACGCCACGTCAGCTCTATCTGCAAGAACTGCTGGGTTTCTCGCAACCGCGCTATCTGCACATCCCGCTGATTACCCAGCCTGACGGCAACAAGCTCGGCAAGTCCTACCGTTCGCCGCCGCTGACCGAAGATCAGGCCACGCCTTTATTACTGCGTGCATTGCGTGCGCTCGGGCAGAATCCGGGCGCCGAACTGGCGTATGCCAGCCCACGTGAAGTGCTGAACTGGGGAATCGTCCACTGGGATGCACTGAAGATCCCGCGCACACTCACCTTGCCCGAAGCGCAACTACAGTGATCACACTTGCAGTGGCGCGCCCATCCGTTACCATCGCCGCACGTTTTCGGGCACGCGCATAAAAAAGAGAGGCCGGGATGTACATCTATCGCTTGGTCCTGCTCCTGGTAGTGGGGATTTACCTGTTCTCCCCGGCCATCATGGATTGGTGGATCGACGCCACTGGCGCCTGGTATCGCCCTTATCTGCTCTGGCTGATTCTGATCGTCGTGACCTTCATCCTGCAGAGCCAAAAAGATGCCGATGAGCTTTAGCCTGACCCAGATGATCCTGATCAGCGCCGCGTACCTGGCGGTGCTGTTCGGCGTAGCCTGGATCAGCGAACGGGGCATGATCCCCCGGGCGATCATTCGCCACCCGCTGACGTACACCCTGTCGCTGGGTGTTTACGCCAGTGCCTGGGCGTTTTACGGCACCGTGGGCCTGGCCTATCAGTACGGCTACGGTTTTCTCTCCAGCTACCTCGGAGTTTCCGGTGCATTTTTGCTGGCGCCGGTGTTGCTGTATCCGATCCTCAAAATTACTCGCACTTATCAACTGTCGTCGCTGGCCGACCTGTTCGCGTTCCGTTTCCGCAGCACCTGGGCCGGCGCACTGACCACGATATTCATGCTGATCGGCGTGCTGCCGTTGCTGGCATTGCAGATTCAGGCAGTGGCCGACTCCATCGGCATCCTCACCCGCGAACCGGTACAGCATCGCGTGGCCCTGAGCTTCTGCGCGCTGATTACGCTGTTCACGATTTTCTTTGGCTCGCGCCATATCGCCACGCGCGAGAAACACGAAGGGCTGGTGTTCGCGATTGCCTTTGAGTCGGTGATCAAGCTGATCGCGATTGGCGGCGTTGGCCTGTATGCGTTGTATGGTGTGTTCGACGGCCCGCAACAGCTGGAACTGTGGCTGCTGCAAAACCAGACCGCCCTCGCCGCTTTGCACACGCCGCTGCAGGAAGGTCCGTGGCGCACGCTGCTGCTGGTGTTCTTCGCGTCGGCGATCGTGATGCCGCACATGTACCACATGACGTTTACCGAAAACCTCAACCCGCGCTCGCTGGTCAGTGCGAGCTGGGGTCTGCCGTTGTTCCTGCTGCTGATGAGCCTGGCCGTGCCGCTCATTCTCTGGGCCGGGCTGAAACTCGGCGCCACCACCAATCCTGAATATTTCACGCTGGGCATCGGCATCGCCGCCAACAGCAAGGCTTTGGCGTTGCTGGCGTATGTCGGCGGGCTATCGGCAGCGAGCGGGCTGATCATCGTCACGACCCTGGCGCTGTCCGGGATGGCCCTGAACCACCTGGTTCTGCCGCTTTATCAGCCGCCGGCCGAAGGCAACATCTATCGCTGGCTGAAGTGGACCCGCCGGGCGCTGATCGTCGCGATCATCATGGCTGGCTACGGCTTCTATCTGCTGCTGGGCGCCGAACAAGATCTGGCCAACCTCGGCATCGTCGCCTTTGTGGCAACACTGCAGTTCCTGCCGGGCGTGCTGTCTGTCCTTTATTGGCCGACCGCCAACCGTCGCGGCTTCATCGCCGGTTTGCTGGCGGGGATTCTGGTGTGGCTGGTGACCATGCTGCTGCCGCTGGTCGGCAACCTGCAGGGGTTCTACATTCCGCTACTGAACATGATCTACGTGCTGGACGACACCAGTTGGCACATGGCCGCGATCGCCTCGCTGGCCGCCAACGTGCTGATGTTCACCCTGATTTCGCTGTTCACCAACGCCAGTCCCGAGGAGGCCAGCGCCGCCGAAGCCTGCGCCGTGGACAACGTGCGTCGCCCGCAACGCCGTGAATTGCACGCCGCCTCGCCTCAAGAGTTCGCCACGCAGCTCGCAAAACCATTGGGCGCCAAAGCTGCGCAGAAAGAAGTTGAACAAGCGCTGCGCGATCTCTATCTGCCGTTCGACGAGCGCCGGCCTTACGCCTTGCGCCGCTTGCGCGACCGGATCGAAGCCAACCTCTCGGGCCTGATGGGCCCAAGCGTGGCGCAAGACATGGTCGAGACCTTCCTGCCTTATAAGGCCGGCGGCGAAAACTACGTCACCGAAGACATCCACTTCATCGAAAGCCGCCTCGAGGACTACCACTCGCGCCTCACCGGTCTTGCCGCCGAACTCGATGCCCTGCGCCGTTATCACCGCCAGACCTTGCAGGAATTGCCGATGGGCGTCTGCTCGCTGGCCAAGGATCAGGAAATCCTCATGTGGAACAAAGCCATGGAGGAGCTGACCGGGATTGCCGCGCAGCGCGTGGTCGGTTCGCGCCTGAGCACCATTGCCGATCCGTGGAAAGAACTGCTGCAAGGCTTCATCAACCTGCCTGACGAACACTTGCACAAGCAACATCTGGCGCTCGATGGCCAGACCCGCTGGCTGAACCTGCACAAAGCCGCGATCGATGAACCGCTGGCGCCGGGTAACAGTGGCCTGGTGTTGCTGGTGGAAGACTTGACCGAAACGCAGATGCTCGAAGACAAACTGGTGCACTCCGAGCGCCTGGCCAGCATTGGCCGACTGGCCGCCGGCGTGGCCCATGAAATCGGCAACCCGATCACCGGCATCGCCTGTCTGGCGCAGAACCTGCGCGAAGAACGTGAAGACGATGGCGAGCTGAAGGAAATCAGCGGGCAGATCCTGGAGCAGACCAAACGCGTGTCGCGCATCGTTCAGTCGCTGATGAGTTTTGCCCACGCCGGCAGTCATCAGCACAACGACGAGCCCGTCTGTCTGGCCGAAGTGGCCCAGGACGCCATCGGTTTGCTGGCCCTGAACCGACGCAATTTCGAAGTGCAGTTCTACAACCTGTGCGACCCCGATCACTGGGTCGAAGGCGATCCGCAGCGCCTCGCCCAGGTACTGATCAATCTGCTCTCAAACGCCCGTGACGCCTCGCCTCCCGGCAGTGCGGTGCGGGTCAAAAGCGAAGCCGGCGAACACACGGTCGACCTGATCGTGGAGGATGAAGGCAGCGGTATTCCGAAGAACATCATGGACCGATTGTTCGAACCATTCTTCACCACCAAGGATCCTGGCGAAGGCACCGGTCTGGGCCTTGCACTGGTCTATTCCATCGTTGAAGAGCATTATGGACAAATCACCATCGACAGCCCGGCTGATGTTCAAAGCCAACGCGGCACCCGTATCCGGGTGACCTTGCCGCGTCATGTCGAAGCGACGTCCGCTGTGAACTGAGACCGTCGAGAGTATCGAATCAATGCCGCACATTTTGATCGTCGAAGACGAAACAATTATCCGCTCCGCCTTGCGCCGCCTGCTGGAACGTAACCAGTACCAGGTCAGCGAAGCCGGTTCAGTGCAGGAAGCACAAGAACGCTTCACCATTCCCACGTTCGACCTGATCGTCAGTGACCTGCGCCTGCCTGGCGCGCCGGGCACCGAGTTGATCAAACTCGGCCAGGGCACTCCGGTGCTGATCATGACCAGCTACGCCAGCCTGCGTTCGGCGGTCGACTCGATGAAGATGGGCGCGGTGGATTACATCGCCAAGCCTTTCGACCACGATGAAATGCTCCAGGCCGTCGCGCGCATCCTCCGTGACCGGCAATCGGTGCAGGCCAGCGGTGAACCTGCCGTCGGCAAAGCCGCCAATGGCGCGGCGAAACCGGGTATCGACAACAGTAACGGCGAAATCGGCATCATCGGCTCGTGCCCGCCGATGCAGGATCTGTACAGCAAAATCCGCAAAGTCGCGCCGACCGATTCCAATGTCCTGATCCAGGGCGAATCCGGCACCGGTAAGGAACTGGTGGCGCGCGCCCTGCACAACCTGTCCAAACGCGCCAAGGCACCGATGATTTCGGTGAACTGCGCAGCGATTCCGGAAAGCTTGATCGAGTCCGAACTGTTCGGCCACGAAAAAGGCGCGTTCACCGGCGCCAGCGCCGGACGTGCCGGTCTGGTGGAAGCGGCGGATGGCGGCACCTTGTTCCTCGATGAAATCGGCGAACTGCCGCTGGAAGCCCAGGCTCGCCTGCTGCGCGTGTTGCAGGAAGGCGAAATTCGCCGAGTGGGCTCGGTGCAGTCGCAGAAGGTCGATGTGCGTTTGATCGCCGCGACCCACCGCGACCTCAAGAGCCTGGCCAAGATCGGTCAGTTCCGTGAAGACTTGTATTACCGCCTCCACGTGATCGCCCTGAAACTGCCGGCACTGCGCGAGCGTGGCGCCGACGTGAATGAAATCGCCACTGCTTTCCTGGCGCGGCAGAGCGCGCGGGTCAACCGTACCGACCTGAAGTTCGCCCCGGACGCCGAGCAAGCGATTCGTCATTACTCCTGGCCGGGTAACGTGCGCGAACTGGAAAACGCGGTCGAGCGTGCGGTCATCCTGTGCGAAAGCCCGGAGATTTCCGCCGAGTTGCTGGGCATCGATATCGAGCTGAGCGGCCTGGAAGACGACGAGTTCATCGGCCTGCCCCCGCAACAGGGCAACGGCGCCGGCAACAATAATCATGAGCCGACCGAAGACCTGTCGCTGGAAGACTACTTCCAGCACTTCGTTCTCGAGCATCAGGACCACATGACCGAAACCGAGCTGGCACGCAAACTCGGGGTCAGCCGTAAATGCCTGTGGGAGCGTCGGCAGCGCCTGGGTATCCCGCGGCGCAAGACCGGGGTGGCCAGCGAGAGCTGAACGGGTAACACATGACTTTGTGAAAAAACTGTTACCTCAGCTTTTTCACGTAACAGAAGCCGGGGCTTACGGTAACGAAGCCCCGGTTTTTTTGGGCCTCGAAAAAGCCGACCAGGTGACCTAACCCCTTGTTTTGCTTGGTATCGCAAAAGTTGGCACGCCCCCTGCTATATGTTTGGTACAAGAACAATAACAAGCAATGCACAAGACAATAAAAATAAGACGAATCGACTCACGCACAATAAAAACAAGACGGCGAGAGGCGCAGCTAACTGATTCTTTTGGAGAGGCGTTGTATTTGGGGCTTGCCCCACGACCAGGCCGAGAACAACAAAAACTGTCTTGAGACAGAGCCTGAACTGGTTGGATCGCAAGATCACTGCAGCACAGCGACCAAAGCAATCCGTTTGCTCTTGGCTCCCGATTGGGAGGGTCATGAAGGAAAACTTCATGACGCGGGCACTCAACAAAAACAAGAAGCCCGAAACCAATAACAAAAATAGAACATGCAACTACTTCTTGGGGAGCTTCGGCTCCCCTTGTAGTTTCTGCGATTTGGAAATCCCCAAGCCCCTGCAGGAGCGAGCTTGCTCGCGAAAAACCTGAGGGCAAAGCGCTGGGTATCTGGTTTACGCGTTATCGTTCACGACCATCGCGAGCAAGCCCGCTCCTACAGTGTGCGGCTTACAGCTCATATCTGCTGTGTCCTACACCATCCCCCGACTAAATGCTAGAATCCCCGCCCATCATGCGGTCATTCTTCGTTATGGCCGAACATTCCTTCAAACAGTGCATCCCATGCTGAAGAAGCTGTTCCAGTCATTCCGTTCTCCCAAGCGTCATACGCAACACATCCGCAGCACGCCTGAAGTGCTTAACAGCGGCCAACATTCGCTGCAAAAGGCGCAGTTCAGCCGTTACGCGGTGAATATCGTCGAACGCCTGCAGAACGCCGGTTACCAGGCTTACCTGGTCGGCGGCTGTGTGCGTGACATGATGCTCGGCATCACGCCAAAAGATTTCGACGTTGCCACTAGCGCCACCCCTGAACAGGTTCGCGCCGAATTCCGCAATGCGCGGATCATCGGTCGTCGATTCAAACTGGTGCATATCCACTTTGGTCGCGAAATCATCGAAGTCGCGACCTTCCGCGCCAATCACCCGCAAAACGACGAAGAGGAAGACAGCAACCAGTCTTCCCGCAACGAAAGCGGGCGCATCCTGCGCGACAACGTCTACGGCACGCTGGAAGAAGACGCGCAACGCCGCGACTTCACCATCAACGCTCTGTACTACGATCCGGTCAGCGAACGTATTCTCGACTACGCCAACGGCGTACACGACATCCGCAATCACCTGATCCGACTGATTGGCGATCCGAAGCAACGCTACCAGGAAGACCCGGTGCGGATGCTGCGGGCCGTGCGTTTCGCCGCCAAGCTGAATTTCGGCATCGAAAAACACAGCGCCCTGCCGATCCGCGAGCTGGCGCCGATGCTGCGCGAGATCCCGTCGGCCCGGCTGTTCGAGGAAGTGCTCAAGCTGTTCCTCTCCGGCCACGCCGCGGACACGTTCGAGATGCTGGTCGACTTGCAGTTGTTCGATCCGCTGTTCCCGGCCAGTGCCGAGGCGCTGGAATACAACCCGACGTACACCCATACCCTGATCAGCGAAGCGCTGACCAACACCGATCTGCGGATCAAGCAGAACAAACCGGTGACCCCGGCGTTCCTGTTTGCCGCCCTGCTCTGGCCTGCCCTGCCGGCTCGCGTGTTGCGCTTGCAGGAACGCGGCATGCCGCCGATCCCGGCGATGCAGGAAGCGGCGCACGAGCTGATTGCCGAACAGTGCCAGCGCATTGCGATTCCAAAACGTTTCACCATGCCGATCCGCGAAATCTGGGACATGCAGGAACGTCTGCCGCGCCGCAGCGGCAAACGCGCCGACCTGTTGCTGGACAACCCGCGGTTCCGCGCCGGTTACGACTTCCTGCTGCTGCGCGAAAGCGCCGGCGAACAGACCGATGGCTTGGGTGAATGGTGGACGGACTATCAGGACGCCAACGACAGCGAGCGCCGCGACATGATCCGCGACCTCAGCGGCAAGGAAGATGGCTCCGGCGCACCACGCAAACGTCGTCGCAGTGGTGGCGCCAAGCGCAAACGCGCCGCCGGCGCACCGAGTGCTACGGGCGAGTAATCCATGGAACGCATCTACATCGGCATGGGCAGCAATCTGGCTGACCCCGCCGAACAATTGCGCAGCGCCGTCGAGGCGCTGGCGCAGCTGCCGCAAACCGAACTGGTCGGGGTTTCGGCGTTTTATCAAAGCGACTCGCTGCTGCCTGGCCAACCGCGTTACACCAACGCGGTCGCCGCCCTCGACAGCACGCTTGCCCCGCTGGCGCTGCTCGATGCGCTGCAAGCCATCGAGAACGGGCAGGGCCGCGAACGCCTGGAACGCTGGGGGCCGCGCACGCTGGATCTCGATATTCTGCTGTTCGGCGATCGACTGATCGATGAACCCCGCCTCAAGGTGCCTCACTACCATATGCAGGAACGCGCGTTCGTTCTTTATCCGCTGGCCGAGTTGGCGCCGGTGGATTTGCGTTTGGCGGATGGGCGCGCGCTTAGCGAATTGCTCGAGGCATGCCCGTTCGTCGGGCTGGAACGCCTCTCCCGAAATTGACAAAAATCCCCTGGGGGAGTGAGCCCCTGTGGCGAGGGGGCTTGCCCCCGTTCGGCTGCGAAGCAGTCGTGAAATCATTGCATTCGGTAAACCTGACACACCGGGTTTGCAGGTTTTAGGGCCGCTTCGCGACCCAACGGGGACAAGCCCCCTCGCACAGGAACTCGCTCCCACAGTTTTTTTGTGTCGGGCATAAGATCTGCGGCTGCTGAATCGCATCAGTTACTCCGGTAACACCCCATCCGTAACAACGCGGTAACACACGCAATTGACTTCCCGAGTTCTCCTCACGACTATAGGCGTCCCGCTGCCGCCAACGCGGCGTTGAAGGGCGCAATCCAGGCCTTAAAAGCACGACAACAGACCGTGCGCCTGTATTTAACGAAGAATCACGCGCGTTACTCGCAGTAGTTTCCACAGCGCCTGAATGAGGAACTTTTCATGCCAGCCATCACCCTGACCACTCTGCAAGGTCTCAAGCAAAAAGGTGAAAAAATCACCATGCTGACCTGCTATGACGCGACCTTCGCCCACGCCTGCAATGAGGCGGGTGTCGAAGTGCTGTTGGTGGGCGACTCCCTCGGCATGGTTTTGCAAGGTCACGACAGCACCCTGCCGGTGACCACTGCTGAAATGGCTTACCACGTCGCTGCCGTCAAACGCGGCAACACCGATGCGTTCATCCTTGCCGACCTGCCCTTCATGGCCTACGCCACCACTGAACAAGCCATGACCAACAGCGCCCTGTTGATGCAAGCCGGTGCGCACATGGTCAAGGTCGAAGGCGCGCTGTGGCTGGCGGACTCGATCCGTCTGCTGGCCGAGCGCGGCATCCCGGTGTGCGCGCACATGGGCCTGACGCCGCAATCCGTGAACATTCTGGGCGGTTACAAAGTCCAGGGCCGTAGCGAGAACCAGGCACGGCAGATGCGCGCAGACGCCATCGCCCTGGAACAGGCCGGTGCCGCCATGCTGCTGCTCGAGTGCGTACCGAGTGAACTGGCTCAGGAAATCACCCAAGCCGTGGGGATTCCGGTGATCGGCATCGGCGCCGGCAGCGGTACCGACGGCCAGGTCCTGGTGCTGCACGACATGCTCGGTCTGTCGATCACTGGCCGGGTGCCGAAATTCGTGAAGAACTTCATGAACGGCCAGACCAGCATTCACGCAGCCCTGACCGCTTACGTCACTGAAGTCAAAGCCGCCACGTTCCCTGGTATCGAACACGGATTCTCTGCATGAACACCGTAAAAACCGTACGCGAACTGCGGGCCGCCGTGGCCCGCGCCCGTAGTGAAGGCAAGCGCATTGCCTTCGTGCCGACCATGGGCAACCTGCACAGCGGTCACATCGCACTGATTACCAAAGCCAGCCAACGGGCGGATTTCGTGGTCGCGAGCATTTTCGTCAACCCGCTGCAATTCGGTGCCGGCGAAGACCTCGACAAGTACCCGCGCACCCTCGCGGCAGACCAGGAAAAACTGCTCCAGGCCGGTTGCCACTTGCTGTTCGCGCCGACCGTTGAAGAAATGTACCCCGACGGCATGGCCGGCCAGACTCGCGTCAGCGTTCCGCAACTGTCCGAAGGCCTGTGCGGTGCCAGCCGTCCGGGGCATTTCGAAGGTGTGGCGACGGTGGTCAGCAAACTCTTCAACATGGTTCAGCCCGACCTGGCGATCTTCGGTCAGAAAGACTTCCAGCAACTGGCGGTGATTCGCGCGCTGGTGCATGACCTGAACATGCCGATCCAGATCATCGGCGAGCCGACGGTCCGCGCGGCCGATGGCCTGGCTCTGTCGTCGCGAAATGGGTTTCTCAGTGAAGAACAGCGGGCGATTGCGCCGGTGGTGTATCGCACGCTGGCCTCGATTGCCGATGCCATTAAACAAGGTGAGCGCGATTATCCGGCGCTGATCGCGGCACAACAGCAGCAACTCGAAGTCGCAGGCCTGCGTACCGATTACCTGGAAATCCGGCATGCGCTCACATTGCGTCCGGCGACGGCGGAAGATCGGGACCTGGTGATTCTGGTGGCAGCTTTCCTCGGCACCACGCGGTTGATCGACAACCTGCACCTGAACCTCAACGCGCCCGCCTGAACACCGCAAAACCCTGTAGGAGCCGAGCTTGCTCGCGAAAGCGGTGTGTCATTCAGCATTGATGTCGACTGATCCACCGCTTTCGCGAGCAAGCTCGGCTCCTACAGGGTCCTGCGTTGCCTCGCCCCCTTATTGCCGCCCTTTAAGCCTTCGGGCAAACTGCCCGCCGTTCGATTCCGACCTGGGGAAACACTCATGCACGCCATCATGCTCAAGGCCAAGCTGCATCGCGCCGAAGTCACCCACGCAGTTCTCGATTACGAAGGTTCCTGCGCCATCGATGGCGAATGGCTGGACTTGTCCGGCATCCGTGAATACGAACAGATCCAGATCTACAACGTCGACAACGGCGAACGCTTCACCACCTACGCGATTCGTGGCGAAGCCGGCTCGCGCATGATTTCGGTCAACGGCGCAGCGGCGCACAAGGCCAAGGTCGGCGACCGTGTGATCATCTGCGCTTACGCTCACTACAGCGAAGCCGAGCTGCTCAACTTCAAGCCGCGCATGCTGTACATGGCGCCGGGTAACGAGTTGAGCCACACCAGCAATGCCATTCCGGTTCAGGTTGCCTGACCGAACCTTCTCTTCCGTTTGTCGGACCGTTCCCTGCTTGGTGTATAAAAAAGTACCGGGAACAGGTCAGACAAAGTCAAGACAGATCGCAGCGCGAGGTTTACTGTATTCGCCCTGTGCCATGAAATCGTGTCGACGCAGTTGACCGGACGCCCACCCACAGCGCTCCGGGATTTTTAGTGTTCAAAAGGCCGTTCAAGTAAAAAGGAAACCCGCAGCGATGGCGTACTACCGCACTCCTCACGACGTGACCGCTCTGCCCGCCTGGCAAGCGCTGAATGACCACCGCCAAGCCATGCAGGATTTCAGCATGCGCGAAGCCTTCAATGCCGACCCGCAGCGCTTTACTCAATTCACCCTCAGCAGCTGCGGCCTGTTTCTCGACTACTCGAAGAACCTGATTAACGCCGAGACCCGCAATCTGCTGGTGAACCTGGCCAACGAAGTCGATCTTCAGGGCGCGATCAAGTCGCTGTTCGAAGGCGAAATCGTCAACTCCTCCGAAGGTCGTCCGGCCTTGCACACCGCGCTGCGCCGTCCAGTGGGCGAAAAGCTCTCGGTCAACGGCGTCAACGTGATGCCGGAAGTGCACAAAGTCTTGAATCAGATCACCGACCTTGTGGGCCGCATCCACGACGGTCTGTGGCGCGGCTACACCGAGAAACCGATCACCGACGTGGTGAACATCGGCATCGGTGGTTCGTTCCTCGGCCCTGAACTGGTTTCCGAAGCGCTGTTGTCCTACGCCCAGAAAGGCGTGCGCTGCCATTACCTGGCGAACATCGACGGCAGCGAGTTCCACGAGCTGACCATGAAGCTGCGCGCCGAGACCACGCTGTTCATCGTTTCGTCGAAGTCCTTCAACACCCTCGAAACCCTGAAGAATGCCCAAGCCGCTCGCGCCTGGTACCTGGCCCAGGGCGGTTCGGAAGCCGAGTTGTACCGTCACTTCATCGCCGTCTCCAGCAACAACGCGGCGGCCGTGGCGTTCGGTATCCGCGAAGAAAACATCTTCCCGATGTGGGACTGGGTCGGCGGTCGTTACTCGCTGTGGTCGGCCATCGGTTTGCCGATTGCCCTGGCGATCGGCATGTCCAACTTCAAGGAACTGCTGTCCGGTGCCTACACCATGGACCAGCACTTCCAGAGCGCGCCGTTTGAACAGAACATGCCGGTGCTGCTGGCCTTGCTTGGCGTCTGGTACGGCAACTTCTGGGGCGCGCAAAGCCACGCGATCCTGCCGTACGACCACTACCTGCGTAACATCACCAAGCACTTGCAACAGCTGGACATGGAATCCAACGGCAAGAGCGTGCGTCAGGACGGCACGCCAGTGTCCACCGATACTGGCCCGGTGATCTGGGGCGGTGTGGGTTGCAACGGTCAGCACGCGTATCACCAGTTGCTGCACCAGGGCACCCAACTGATTCCGGCCGACTTCATCGTGCCGATCGTCAGCTTCAACCCGGTGTCGGATCACCACCAATGGCTGTACGCCAACTGCCTGTCGCAAAGCCAGGCACTGATGCTCGGCAAGACCCGCGCCGAGGCCGAAGCCGAGCTGCGTGACAAGGGCATGGCCGAAGCCGACGTGCAGAAACTCGCGCCGCACAAGGTGATCCCGGGCAACCGTCCGAGCAACACGCTGGTGGTCGAACGCATCAGCCCGCGTCGTCTCGGCGCACTGGTGGCGATGTACGAACACAAAGTCTTCGTGCAAAGCGTGGTCTGGGGCATCAACGCCTTCGACCAGTGGGGCGTGGAGCTGGGCAAAGAGCTGGGCAAAGGCGTCTACAACCGCCTGGTCGGCAGCGAAGAAACCCCGGCTGACGATGCGTCCACCCAAGGGCTGATCAACTACTTCCGCGGGCGTCACCGCGGTTAACACCAATCCCTTGTAGGAGCGAAGCTTGCTCGCGAAGGACGTTAACGAAAACGCGGGCTGTCTGGATGCGCGCGTTGTCCGGACGTTTTTCGCGAGCAAGCTTCGCTCCTACAGGGCGGTGTTTGTTCTCGGGTCTTGAACCCGCCTCCCACTCGGCGCATCTTTAGATCTTGTCGTGCAAACAAGAATAAGGAACCGTCATGTTCGATATCAGCACGTTCCCCAAAGCCGATGCCGTCCGCCGGGCTGCACAACTCAGTCAAGACGACTACAAGCGCCTGTACCGCCAGTCCATCGAACATCCCACTGAATTCTGGGCCGAGCAGGCTTCACGCTTTCTCGACTGGAGCAAACCGTGGGATACCGTCCAGCGCTATAACCTGAAAACCGGTGAAGCCAGCTGGTTTGCCGGCGGCAAGTTGAACGTCAGTTACAACTGCATCGACCGTCACCTGGAAAAACGTGGCGATCAGATCGCAATCATCTGGGAAGGCGACGACCCCGCCGAGTCCGCCCAGATCACCTACAAAAAACTGCATCACAACGTCTGCCGCCTGGCCAACGTACTCAAAAGCCGGGGCGTGAAGAAAGGCGACCGCGTGTGCATCTACATGCCGATGATCCCCGAAGCCGCCTACGCCATGCTCGCCTGCACGCGAATCGGCGCGGTGCATTCGGTGGTGTTTGGCGGGTTCTCCCCCGATTCTGTACGTGACCGGATACTCGACGCCGACTGCCGCACCGTGATCACCGCCGATGAAGGCGTGCGCGGCGGCAAATTCGTGCCACTCAAAGAGAAGGTCGACATGGCGCTGCAAAGTTGTCCGGACGTCAGCACCGTGATCGTGGTCGAGCGCACTCAGGGTGAGGTGAACTGGGTCGAAGGCCGCGACCTCTGGTATCACCAGGCCCTGCGCGACGTCAGCGACGATTGCCCGCCCGAGCCCATGGACGCCGAAGACCCGCTGTTCATCCTCTACACCTCCGGCAGCACCGGCAAACCCAAAGGCGTGCTGCACACCACCGGCGGTTACCTGCTGCAAGCGGCGATGACCTTCAAGTACGTGCTCGATTACCGCGACAACGAAGTCTTCTGGTGCACCGCCGATGTCGGCTGGGTCACCGGCCACAGTTACATCGTCTATGGGCCGCTGGCCAACGGCGCGACCACGCTGATCTTCGAAGGCGTGCCGAGTTACCCGAGCAGCTCACGCTTCTGGCAGGTCATCGACAAGCACCACGTGAACATCTTCTACACCGCCCCCACCGCGCTGCGTTCGCTGATGCGCGAAGGCCCCGAACCGTTGAAGGAAACGTCCCGGGCGAGCCTCAGATTACTCGGCAGCGTCGGTGAGCCGATCAACCCGGAAGCGTGGGACTGGTACTTCAATGCCGTCGGCGAGCAGCGTTGCCCGATCGTCGATACCTGGTGGCAGACCGAAACCGGCGGCATCATGCTCAGCCCGCTGGTCAGCGCGCAGCGGATCAAACCCGGCTGCGCCACGCAACCGATGTTCGGGGTGCAACCGGTGCTGCTCGACGAAGTGGGCAAGGAAATCAAAGGCGCCGGCAGCGGTGTGCTGGCGATCAAGTCCAGCTGGCCGGCGCAGATCCGCAGCGTCTACGGCGACCCGCAACGGATGGTCGATACCTACTTCAAACCCTATCCCGGTTACTACTTCACCGGCGACGGCGCACGGCGTGACGAGGACGGCGATTACTGGATCACCGGGCGCATCGACGACGTGATCAACGTTTCCGGCCACCGCATCGGCACCGCCGAAGTCGAAAGCGCCCTGGTGCTGCACGACAGCATCGCCGAGGCCGCCGTGGTCGGTTACCCTCACGACGTCAAAGGCCAGGGCATCTATGCCTTTGTCACGCCCATGAACGGCACCGAACCCACCGACGAACTGAAGAAAGAACTGCTGGCCCACGTCAGCAAGGAGATCGGCAGCTTCGCCAAACCAGACCTGATCCAGTGGGCACCGGCCTTGCCGAAAACCCGTTCGGGCAAGATCATGCGGCGGATTCTGCGCAAGATCGCCTGCAACGAGCTGGACAGCCTGGGCGACACGTCGACCCTGGCCGATCCAAGCGTGGTTCAGGACCTGGTCGATAAACGCCTGAATCAATAACGCACCACCCTTTGTAGGAGCGAGCTTGCTCGCGATGAACTCAAGCGCACCGCGTTTATTCGAGAAATACGCGTTATCGTTAACGTCCATCGCGAGCAGGCTCGCTCCCACAGGGGAGCATTACAGAATTTGCCGCGCATTTTTTTCGCCATTGAGTCGCCATGGAATTCATCCGCAGCCGCATCGAAACCCAGGTCATGAGCCTCTCCGGTCTGTCCCTCGGCAAGCTCGACCTGGAAAACCCCAAGGGCGACCCCGGCCTGTTCGGTCCCGATTCGGTGAGTTGGCAGGTTCACGGCGACTTCAGCAGCATGCTCATCGGCGGTATCAGCGCGCTGATGCTGCAAGCCCTGCACCCATTGGCGCTGGCCGGGGTCTGGGACCATTCCAATTTTCGCGAGGACATGCTCGGTCGCTTGCGCCGCACCGGGCAGTTCATTTCCGGCACCACGTTCGGCTCGCGCCAGGATGCGGACTGGCTGATCGAGAAAGTGCGCACCATCCACCTGCAAGTGACCGGCACCGCGCCGGATGGTCGGCCTTACGCCGCGAGTGATCCCGATCTGCTGACCTGGGTGCACGTGGCCGAGGTCAGCAATTTTCTCGCGGCGCATTTGCGTTACCGCAATCCGCACCTGTCTGCGGCTGATCAGGACCGTTACTACAATGAAATCGCCTTGGTCGCCGAACGACTCGGTGCTCGTGATGTGCCCCGTTCGCGACAGGAAATAGCCGATTACCTTGAGCGCATTCGTCCACAACTGCTGTGCGACGATCGCAGTCGCGAGGTGTTGCGACTGTTGTTGAACGCCCCGGCCCCCAGCCGTCTGGCCAAGCCGTTCGGCGGGTTGATGATGCAGGCCGGCATCGACTTGCTGCCGGACTGGGCGAGTAACATGCTGGGCGTGCGCCAGAGTCCGCTGCAACGCACGCTGATCCGCGCCAGCATCAACCGCAGCGCGCCGATGCTGCGCTGGGCCGTGCGTAATGGCTCGATGCATCGGGCGAAGCGGCGGATGGGGCTGAGCTGACGCTCAGAGCTGCAAGCTGCAAGCTTGAAGCTTGAAGCTTGAAGCTTGAAGCTCAGTAACTGCTAAACTCCCGCGCCAAATTCCCTCCCTCCTGCAAGGCGCCCAGCATGTCTTCCTTGAATCAGGCGCTGCGCGCCGCCCTCGATCATCGCCAGGACCTGCTTGCCGAACTGCACCAGCAAGGCACCGATTGCTATCGCCTGTTCCATGGCAGCCAGGAAGGCGCCGGCGGCCTGACCATTGACCGCTACGGCCCGCAACTGTTGGTCCAAAGCTTTCACCAGGCACTGGAGCGCGATGCTCTGCTGCAACTGCACGAAGCGATCAATCAACACCTGGGCTTCGAGACCCTGCTGGTCTACAACGACCGCTCCCGGGGCAACTCGCGCATCGACCGCGAAGACACCGTTTACCGCGCCGACGAAGCCGCCCTGCAAGACCTGGTCGGCCACGAATGGGGCCTGAACTACCGGGTCCGTGGCCGTCACGCCGGTCAGGACCCGCTGCTGTTCCTCGACCTGCGCAACACCCGCGGTTGGGTCAAGGAACACAGTAAGCACAAAAGCGTGCTGAACCTGTTTGCCTACACCTGTGGCGTCGGCCTGAGCGCTGCGGCCGGTGGCGCGAGCGAAGTGTGCAACCTGGACTTCGCCGAGGGCAATCTGGCGGTTGGCCGCGAAAACGGTCTGCTCAATCCGCAGTTGCCGACCATGCAGTTCATCCAGTCCGATTACTTCCCGGCCATTCGCCAACTCGCCGGTCTGCCCATCAGCCAGCGCCGTGGGCAGAAATTGCCGAGCTATCAACGCCTGGAACAACGTCAATACGACCTGGTGTTGCTGGACCCACCGGCCTGGGCCAAGAGCGCTTTCGGCACCGTCGACCTGCTGCGCGACTACCAGAGCCTGCTCAAACCCGCGCTGCTGACCACCGCCGACAATGGCGTGCTGATCTGCTGCAACAACCTGGCAAAAGTCAGCATGGACGACTGGCGCGATCAGGTTTTGCGTTGCGCCGAGAAAGCCGGGAGGCCGGTGCGCGAGTGGACGGTGATGAAACCGGGCGGCGATTTCCCGTCCATGGATCAACAGCCACCGCTGAAAACCCTGATCCTGCAACTCTGAAATCCAAAGAAACTTTCAGATAAATCCTATAACGCAGGCTGACTTCGGAACCGGATTCGCGTGCCATACTCCAACGCACTCCGATTCAGACAGATGAAGCCACGCATGCCCAAAGGATTGATCCGCGCTATTGGCGCCTTGTTGACTGCTCTGGCCCTCTACAGCCTGCTGGGGTTTCTGATTTTGCCGGGCATCGCATTGCGGGTTGCCAACCAGCAACTGGCCAACTACGCCACGACGCCCGCCACGATTCAGCGAATCGAACTCAACCCGTTCAGCCTTGAAGTCACGCTGTGGGGCCTGATCATCGGCGAGCCTGGCAAGGAACAGGTCGGCTTCGAACGCCTGTACGCCAACCTGCAGATCGACAGCCTGTGGACCAAAGCGCTGCATCTGTCGGATATCGAGCTGGACAAACCCAAGACCGAAATCCTCTTCGGCAAGGACGGTAAGTTCAATCTGCTCGGTCTGTTCAAAATCCCCGCCAGCGAACCGAACCCGGCCGACCCGAACGCCAAACCGTTTCCGCTACGCATAGAGCGGATCAAACTGGCTGACGGTGTCGTGCACTTCAAGGATGAACGTCCCAGCGAAGCCATCGAATTCCTCTACGACAAACTCGATTTCGAGCTGAAAAACCTAAGCACCCTGCCCGAAGACAGCGCCGACATGACCCTTGTGGCCATCGGCCCGAACGGTGGGCAGATCGACTGGACCGGCAATTTCAGCCTGATCCCGATCGCCTCCGAAGGTAAGCTGAAAGTCACCGACGGCCAGATGAAAGCCTTTTGGCCCTATGTACGCGACGCGCTGCCGCTGGTGCTGGAAAACGGCGTGCTGAACCTGAGCACCGACTACAAACTCAACCTGTCCAAGGAAACCGAACTGCTGCTGAGCAACGTCGCGGTCAGCGTCGCGCCCTTCGCCATCAACGCCCCGGACGGTCGCCCGCTGGCGAAACTCGCGCGACTGGACATCACCGACACCACGGTGGACCTGGCCAAACAGCAAGTGGTGGTTGGCAAGATCCGCAGCCAGAAACTGGAAACCTGGGCGGCGCTTGAAGCTGACGGCCAACTCGACTGGCAGAAGCTGTTCGCCAGCCAACCGTCCAAAGAAGCGGCCAAGGCCAAAGCCGAACCCGTCAGCACGCCAGCGGTAGCCGACTCGCCAAAAGCCCCTGCCGCGCCGAGCAAGCCCTGGCAGGTGTTGCTCAAAGACGTGCAACTGCGCGATTACCAGGTGCACCTGGCTGATCGAAAAGCGCAACCCGCCGTGATGCTGGACCTGAACCCGCTGAACCTGGACCTGCAGAATTTCGACAGCCTCAATGGCTCGCCTTTTACCCTCAAGCTCGACACTGGCGTGGGCAAGCAAGGCAAGATCACCGCCGATGGCGAGGTCAATCTGGCCCCGGTCAGCGCCAGACTCAACGTGCAGACCAAGGACATCGACCTGCGGGTTGCCCAGTCCTACATCAACCCGTTCATTCGCCTCGAACTGCGCAGCGGCATGCTCGGCAGCGACCTGGCGGTCAATCTGAAAAGCGCCGAGCCGTTGGCGCTCAGCGTGACAGGACGCGCGCAGATCGATCAGCTGCACACCCTCGACACCCTGAAAACCCGCGACTTCGTCAAGTGGCAGCAGGTGGTGGTCGAAGGCTTGAATTATCAGCACGGCGACAGCCTGTCGATCGACAGGATCAACCTGTTCCAGCCCTATGTGCGCTTCATGATCAACGATGACCGCACCACCAACGTCGATGACCTGCTGATCCCGCAGCCGCCCGACTCCGGTGCCAAAACGGCTGCCGCCAAACCGGCCGCCAGCAAGGACAAACCGCTGGGCATCCACATTGGCGGGATTGCCATCAATGACGGCTCGGCCAACTTTGCCGACTTCAGCCTGACCCCGAACTTCGCCACCGCCGTGCAACAGCTCAACGGTCAGATCGGCACCATCGACAGCCGTCAGGCGAAACCGGCGACCGTGGACATCAAAGGCAAGGTCGATCGTTATGCACCGGTGACCATCAAGGGCTCGGTCAATCCGTTCGACCCAATGGCCAGCCTCGACATCGCCACCAGTTTCAAACGGGTCGAGCTGACCACGCTGACGCCCTACTCCGGCAAGTTCGCCGGCTACCGTATCCGCAAGGGCCGGCTCAATCTCGACCTGCATTACCTGATCACCAAAGGTCAGCTCAAGGCTGAAAACAAAGTGGTGGTCGAGCAGTTGCAGCTCGGTGAAAAGGTCGACAGCCCGGACGCAGTCAGCCTGCCGTTGAAACTGGCGATTGCCCTGCTCAAGGACGTCGACGGCAAGATTTCCATCGAACTGCCGGTCACCGGCGACCTCAATAACCCACAGTTCAGCATCATGCCGATTGTCTGGCAGACCCTGCGCAACTTGATCGTCAAGGCCGCCGCCGCGCCGTTCAAAATGATCGGCGGACTGGTCAGTGGCGGTGGCTCGGAAGACCTGGGCACCGTGTCGTTCGCACCAGGTTCCAGCGACCTGAGCAAGGAGGCCGAGGGCTCGTTGGTCAAGCTGTCCCAGGCCCTCAAGGAACGTCCGGCCCTGCGCCTGGAAATCGAAGGCACGGCGGCGAAAAGCAGCGATGGCCCGTTGATCGCCGAGCAACGCCTGGAACGGGAATACCAGTACAACTACTACAAGATGCTCCAGCGTCGCGGCGACAAAGTGCCGGCACAGGCTTCGTTGCTGCAAGTACCGGACGGCGAGAAAGGCCCGCTGCTGGAAGGGATCTACCGCACTCGCCTGAAAACCCAGCCACCCGCCGAATGGAAGGATCTGGGCAAGGAAGAACGCACCGTGAAAATGCGCGCGGACGTGATCAAGTTCTGGAGTACCAGCGACGTGCTGTTGCGGCAACTGGGCCAGGATCGCGCCAGCAGCATCAAGGATTATCTGGTCGACAAGGGTCAGTTGGCCGATGACCGCGTGTATTTCATCGACGCCAGCCTCGGCGAAGCGGAAAGTGACGGTAAGGTGGTGACACCACTGCATCTGGACGCCGAATGATGATCAGACAATTGCTGTTCGGCCTGTCGCTGGCACTGGTGGCCAGTCAGGCTTCGGCCGCCGATACCTTGCGTTGCGGCAGTCAGTTGGTCAGCGTCGGGGACAGGTCCAGCGAGGTGCTGCAGAAGTGCGGTGAGCCGGTCAGTCGCGATCTGTTGGGCTACAAGCGCAGTGCCAATCGGCGGGAAGAATTCCAGGTCGAGGAATGGACCTACGGGCCCAGCGGCGGGATGTATCAGTACCTGCGGTTTGAAGGGAATCGGTTGAAGCAGATCACCAGCAAACGCGGTAATTAAGTAACGCGCAAATCCCTGTAGGAGCGAGCTCGCGATGGACTTGAAAGCGCCACGTTGATTCAGAAAGCACGCGTTATCGTTCGCCTCCATCGCGAGCAAGCTCGCTCCTACAGGTGTGGTGCTTTGCCCACAATAGAACAGGCCCCGAACACGAATGTCCGGGGCCTGTAATGGCCACATCCTTGTGGCCGTCGCATGAACTCTCAAGTGGCGGCAGACGTATGACTCGGCTCGTCTACCGCGTCTTCTCCCGGTCCAGGCGAGAAGTCTTGCCTTACTCGGCTTTCAGGCCGTCAGCGGAGACCGCTTTGACGCCTTTGATTTTCTTGGTGATGGCCACAGCAGTGTCTTTCTGAGCGTCAGTCACCGCGACGGTAGACGACAGGGATACTACACCTTTGTTGGTTTCGACTTTGATGTCGGTACCAGGAATGCCTTTTTCGGTCACCAGGTCAGCTTTGACTTTGGTGGTGATCCAAGTGTCAGAGGTTGCTTCTTTGGCTTCTGTCACTTCACCAGCAGCCAGCACCATTGGAGACTGGGTTGCCTGGGTGGTTTGAGCAAATGCTGCGTTGGCCATGGTCAGGGTCAGCGCGGTAGCAGTAGCGGCAGCGATAGCGAACTTCTTCATACGAGTAACTCCTGTTTTTTCATAAAGTCTGCTGCGTGTCTTGTCAGCAGGGTTACTGGGTATATTGCGAACGCTGTGCCAACGTTTAGATAGGAAATAAATCGATATAAATCAACAGGTTATACTAATTACCAAATTTCGGAATCATGCAAATTGCATGACTTTGAAGTTATGTACATGCAAGTTGCGGTTTTTGGCGTGGGCCTAAGGCCATGAATTTGCGGGGTTTTCTACGTCTCATTAAGCACCACGGCGAATTTGCCGTTTTCTCCCCAAAAAAAATGCCCCATCTCACGATGGGGCATTCTTCTACTTACACATCTGCAGCATTACGTTGCAGAGGCAGTGCAACCAGGCGGTGCGTAATCGGCAGTAACACCGGTTGCGCATGACCAGCCCGTTGTCGCGCTACGAGAAAGCGTAATAGTTTTACCTGCCACAGGTGCGGGTGCCTTCTGCAGTGTGCAAACAATGGTGCCGGCGCCGGACGCAACCGTACCGGTGACAGCGATTGCACAGTTCTGCGTAGTCGTACCGGCGCCTGCCAGTGTGGTGGGTTCTGCAGTGCCGGCATTCATCAGGTCTTCAAACGAAACCTTCAATGCTGCAATCTCCGCCAACCCCGCCGTCACTTTCGCCCGGGCCTGATATTTCGAGTATGCCGGCAACGCAAACGTCGCCAGAATCCCGATGATCGCCACGACGATCAGCAGTTCGATAAGCGTAAAACCTTTCTGAGTATTCATAGACAAGCTCCATGCATGAGTCGAAATCTCATGATCTGAACTAGCCGCAGCACAGCCCGTGCCAAGCCCTCGCCCCTGCGTCTTCAGGGGATAAAAGCGATGCACAGACCTTTCCTGCCCCCAGGATCCGCACTATCTGACACTTTTTGTCACCAGGGCAGCGCTGGTTTGGCTCCACCGGTTGACTAGGCTATAAGTCATGAACTGTCTGCGTCCGGTATCCCCATGAATGACATCGCCCTTAGCGGTCTGGCCAAGCAATTGGTCCTGGCCGAACTGCTCACTGACAAAAGCGCGCAACAGGCGTATCAGCAAGCCCAACGCCAGAAACTCTCCCTCGTCAGTTATCTGGTGCAGAACAAACTGGTGAAAAGTCGTCAGGTCGCCGAGATTGCCTCGGAGCATTTCGGCATGGCGCTGCTGGACCTCCACTGCCTGGACAAAGAGTCCCAACCCAAAGGACTGGTCAGCGAAAAACTGGTTCGCCAGCACCACGCCCTGCCCCTCTGGCGGCGCGGCAACAAGTTGTTCGTCGGGGTTTCCGACCCGACCAATCACCAGGCCATCAACGATATCCAGTTCAGCACCGGGCTGAACACCGAAGCCATCCTGGTGGAGGACGACAAGCTCAGCGATGCCATCGAGAAATTTTTCGACAGCCACAATACCGGCCTGGAAGACATGGCCGACGTCGACCTCGATGGTGTCGACATCGAGTCGATCGATGACCGCAACCAGGACGCCATCGCCGGGCAAGACGCCGACGACGCGCCGGTGGTGCGCTTTGTCCACAAGATGTTGCTCGACGCGATCAGGAGCGGCTCATCCGACCTGCACTTCGAACCCTACGAGAAAACCTATCGCGTGCGGATGCGCACCGACGGCATGCTGCGTGAAGTCGCCAAGCCACCGATTCAACTGGCCAACCGTATCGCCGCACGCCTGAAAGTCATGGCCAGCCTCGACATCTCCGAGCGGCGCAAACCGCAGGACGGGCGGATCAAGATGCGCCTGTCCAAGAGCAAGTCCATCGACTTCCGGGTCAATACCCTGCCGACCCTGTGGGGCGAAAAAGTGGTGATCCGGATCCTCGACCCGTCCAGCGCGCAAATGGGCATCGACGCCCTTGGCTACGAGCCGGACCAGAAAGACCTGTACATGGCCGCGTTGAAGCAGCCGCAAGGGATGATTCTGGTGACCGGCCCCACCGGTTCGGGCAAGACTGTGTCGCTCTATACCGGGCTGAATATCCTCAACACCGTGGACATCAACATCTCCACCGCCGAAGACCCGGTGGAGATCAACATGGAAGGCATCAACCAGGTCAACGTCAACCCCAAGCAGGGCCTGGGTTTTGCCCAGGCGCTGCGCTCGTTCCTGCGCCAGGACCCGGACGTGATCATGGTCGGCGAGATCCGTGACCTGGAAACCGCCGAAATTGCCATCAAGGCCGCCCAGACCGGTCACCTGGTGCTGTCGACCCTGCACACCAACAGCGCCGCGGAAACCCTGACCCGCCTGCACAACATGGGCATTCAGGGGTTCAACATCGCCACCTCGGTCAGTCTGATCATCGCCCAACGCCTGGCGCGCAAACTGTGCAGCCATTGCAAGAAACCCATCGACATTCCCCGCGAGGCATTGATCAAGGAAGGCTTCCCCGAGGAACGCATTGGCTCGTTCACGATCTATGAGCCGGTCGGTTGCGATCAGTGCAACGCTGGCTACAAGGGGCGCGTGGGGATTTATGAAGTGGTGAAGAACACACCAGACCTGCAACGGCTGATCATGGCCGAAGGCAATTCGCTGGAAATCGATATCCAGATGCGCAAGGACGGCTTCAACGACCTGCGTACTTCCGGGCTGATCAAGGCCATGCAAGGCATCACCAGCCTTGAAGAAATCAACCGGGTCACCAAGGACTGAACATGGCGGTCAAAGCAGCAAAAATCAGTGTGTACGCCTGGGAAGGCACCGATAAAAAAGGCACGAAAATGACCGGCGAACTCAGCGGTCAGAACCCGGCGTTGATCAAGGCGCAACTGCGCAAGCAAGGCATCAATCCCGGCAAGGTGCGCAAGAAATCCGCCTCGATTTTCAGTCTTGGCAAACGCATCAAGGCTCATGACATTGCCCTGTTCACCCGGCAGATGGCGACCATGATGAAAGCCGGGGTGCCGCTGTTGCAGTCGTTCGACATCATCGGCGAAGGCTTCGATAACCCGGCCATGCGCAAACTGGTGGACGATGTGAAACAGGAGGTCGCGGCGGGCAACAGTTTCGCCGCCGCCCTGCGTAAAAAACCGCAGTATTTCGATGAGCTCTACTGCAACCTGGTCGATGCCGGCGAGCAGGCCGGTGCACTGGACACCCTGTTGGAGCGCGTCGCGACCTACAAGGAAAAGAGCGAAAGCCTCAAAGCCAAGATCAAGAAGGCCATGACGTATCCGCTGGCCGTGGTGTTCGTCGCGATCATCGTCACCGGCATTCTGCTGGTCAAGGTGGTGCCGCAGTTCGAGTCGGTGTTCAAAGGATTCGGTGCCGAATTGCCGGCGTTCACCGTGATGGTCATCGGCCTGTCGCAGTTCATGCAGGACTGGTGGTGGGTGATGTTGGGCGCATTGATTGCGGCGATATTCGGTATGCGCCATGCCTTCAAGACATCGCAAGGCTTTCGGGACCGGACGGACACCTGGCTGCTGAAACTGCCGTTGATTGGCACCTTGATGTACAAGTCCGCCGTGGCCCGTTACGCCCGCACACTGTCGACCACCTTCGCCGCTGGCGTGCCGCTGGTCGAGGCGCTGGAATCGGTGGCGGGCGCGACCGGCAACATCGTGTTCAAACGTGCGGTGCTGCGCATCAAGCAGGATGTGTCGACGGGGATGCAACTGAACTTCTCCATGCGCACCTCCGGCATCTTTCCGAACATGGCGATCCAGATGACCGCCATCGGCGAAGAGTCCGGCGCACTGGATGACATGCTCGACAAGGTCGCGAGTTTCTATGAGGCCGAGGTCGACAATATGGTCGATAACCTCACCAGCCTGATGGAGCCGTTCATCATGGTGGTGCTGGGTGTTATCGTCGGCGGCCTGGTGGTTGCGATGTACCTGCCCATTTTCCAACTCGGCAATGCGATCTGACATGCCCTTGAACGAAATCCTGACCGTGTACCCGCTGGCGTTTGTCGTCATCGCATTGGTGGTCGGCTTGCTGGTCGGCAGCTTCCTCAACGTGGTGATCTGGCGCCTGCCGAAAATGCTTGCGCGCGAATGGCGATTGCAGGCCTACGACATTCTGGGCCTGCCCGGCGAAACACCGCAGCCGACCTACAACCTGATGCTGCCCCACTCCCAATGCCCGCACTGTGGGCACCGGATCCGCGCCTGGGAAAACATTCCGGTGCTCAGTTATGTGTTTTTACGTGGGCGCTGCTCAAGCTGCGCAACCCCCATCAGCAAACGCTATCCATTGACCGAACTGGCGTGCGGCCTGCTGTCAGCGTTCATCGCCTGGCATTTCGGTTTCGGTTGGCAGGCCGTGATGGTGCTGGTGTTGAGCTGGGGTTTGTTGGCCATGAGCCTGATCGACGCCGAGCATCAACTGTTGCCGGATGTACTGGTGCTGCCGCTGCTATGGCTGGGACTGATCGTCAATAGCTTCGAGTTGTTCGTGCCGTTGACTGAGGCACTGTGGGGCACAATTGCTGGCTACATGGCGCTGTGGTCGGTGTTCTGGCTGTTCAAGCTGATCACCGGCAAGGACGGCATCGGCCACGGCGATTTCAAGCTGTTGGCCATGCTGGGCGCCTGGGGTGGCTGGCAGATTTTGCCGCTGACCCTTCTGTTGTCGTCTCTGGTCGGTGCCGTTATCGGCGTTATTTTGCTGAGCCTGCGCAACGCGAAAACCTCGACGCCGATCCCCTTCGGTCCCTATCTGGCGATTGCCGGCTGGATTGCGTTGCTCTGGGGTGGTCAAATAACCGGCTTCTATTGGCAGTTTGTCGGTTTGAAATGAATACCCCTGTGGAAAAACCCTGGATTCTCGGCCTGACCGGTGGCATCGGCAGCGGCAAAAGCGCGGCCGCCCAGCACTTCATCGACCTGGGCGTGCACGTGGTCGATGCCGATCATGCAGCGCGTTGGGTGGTGGAGCCGGGCCGCCCGGCACTGGCGCAGATCGCCGAACATTTCGGCCCCGGCGTGTTGCAAGCCGATGGTCAACTGGATCGTGCGGCGTTGCGCAAACTGATCTTCGAAGTGCCTGAGCAACGCCTCTGGCTCGAGGCGCTTTTGCATCCGCTGATCGCCAGGGAAATCGCCGATCACTTGGGCAAGGCACAATCGACTTACGCGATTCTGGTTTCGCCGTTGCTGATCGAGTCCGGGCAGTACGCCATGACCCAGCGTGTGCTGGTGATCGATGCGCCCGAACGACTACAGATCGAACGCACCCTGCAGCGTGACCAGACCAGCGAACAACAGGTCCAGGCGATCCTCAAGGCGCAATCCAGCCGCCAGGATCGCGTGAGCCATGCCGACGATGTGGTGGTCAACGACCGCGACCTCGCCTGGCTGCACAGCGAGGTCGAACGCCTGCATCACTTTTACCTAACATTGCGTGGAGGCCAGTCATGAGCCAGATCCCAACCGTCGAATGCCCGACCTGCGGCGCCCCTGTCGAATGGAGCCCCGAGAGCAAATTCCGGCCGTTCTGCTCCGACCGTTGCAAACTGATCGACCTGGGTGCGTGGGCATCGGAAGAACACAAGATTCCAGTGGCCCCCGATGCCGAGGACGAGTTGTTCAGCGGCGATTTCGACCCGCGTCACTGATCCCGATCGCCAAGGGCGTGACTTGTGCCAGAAATCGACAAAATGAGTCAGGCCCTGACGCTGCTTTTTGGATCTTGACACTTCAAAACCTGCATGCTAGCGAGTGCTATACTTCTTTCGGGTTGCATGAAGAGTGCAACGTTCCCCACGGGTACCAATACCGACGGTAAATCTCGGTTAACGGCTGCTGGACAGAGGAGGTCTGCAGCAAACGCGAGATGGGAGGTGTGGCATGAATCGACACTATTACATCAGTGACAATCTCGACGATCTTGAATCCGTTGAAAATGAACTGGAAGCCAACGGCATCAATTCCGAACAAATTCATGTGCTCAGTGAACAAGTTGCTGATGTTGAGGAGCATCACCTTCACGAGGTCAACTCGCTGATGAAACAAGATGTCGTTCACTCTGGCGAGATTGGTGCAGTGATCGGTGTGCCACTCGCGGCGCTAATCCTTGCCGGCGCCTATTGGCTGGGTTGGACCGAATCCGCCGCAGGCTGGGTGCCGTTTATCTTCCTTGCCGTAGTTGTATTGGGTTTCTGCATCTGGGAAGGCGGCTTTTTTGGTATCCAGGTGCCGAACGCTCACTTCCGCAATTTCAAACAGATGGTAGATATGGGCAAACATGTCTTCTTCGTGGACGTTGAGCCGAACCAGGAATCGGTATTGGAACGGGTAATCGAACATCATCCAAGACTGACGACCGCCGGCACGGGAACGGCAGCTCCTCATTGGACAGTAGCCTGGCTGCACAGATGGCATCAGTTCAAGCGAACGATATAAGCCATTTATTGCGGGGTAGCTCCTGGAAGGTTAAGAATCTCCAGGAGTTTTCTATTGGCCGAAGAAAATGACCCGGCTGAGGAAAACATAGTCTGCCTCGGTGGCCATCAGTCCGATGAGCACCAGTAAACACAAGGGAGGCATCAATATGGCGTAGACCAAAGCCAACCGCTCCCAGGCCATATGCATGAAGATGGAGACAATCAAACCTGCCTTCAGCAACATGAAAGTGATAATCAGGGTCCACCGAAGGTAGCCCTGGAAGTGGAAATAGTCGACCAGATACGACAGCGTGCTGAGGACGAATAACAGCCCCCAGATTTTAAGGTACAAACTGATTGGATGTTGCTGACCCTGAGCATGCGCCATCATCAGTGCTCCTCTACCATAAATAGAAGAAAGCAAAAATAAACACCCACACCAAATCCACGAAGTGCCAGTAAAGCCCGGCTATCTCGACGTTTTGATAGTTTCCGGAGCGCTCATAATCTCCCCGCAATACTTTCATCGCCACAATGCTGAGGTAGATGGCGCCGATTGACACATGCAGTCCGTGGAAACCGGTAATCATGAAAAAACTGGCACCAAATTGCGCCGCCCCCATAGGGTTCCCCCAAGGACGTACCCCTTCAGCGATGAGCTTGCTCCATTCAAAAGCCTGCATGCCGACGAAGGCCACACCCAAGGCAGCGGTCGCCAGCATCAGGGCTGTTGTTTTCGCGCGATCACGGCGATAGGCGTAATTGACTGCCATGGCCATCGTGCCGCTGCTGCTGATCAGCACAAAGGTCATGATGGCGATCAGAATCAGCGGGATTTCTTTACCGCCGATCGTCAATGCGAATACTTCACTGGGGTTCGGCCAAGCGGTGGTGATGGTCATGCGTACCGACATGTAGCCGGTTAAAAAACAGGTGAATATAAAAGTATCGCTGAGCAGGAAGATCCACATCATCGCCTTGCCCCAGGAGACCTGCTTGAAGACCTCTCTATCCGAGGACCAGTCGCTGGCGATGCCTTGCCATCCTGGTACAGGCGGCGAGACTGTTGGATTGGATGAGCCGGACTCGCTGGGGGCTTGTGGATGCGATGCCATGGCTTTTCACCTCAGGCCGCAGAATCTGGCGATGGCTTCATAGGTTTGCGGCGTGCTGGCCAGCAGCGCGAACAGCACAAACCAAAGACCCAGCAAGTAATGCCAATAGATGGCACAGAGCTCTACGCTGGCGCTGAGTTGCGGCAACGGCACGCGATGCAGGAATTTAGCGACGATTATGCTCCAGGCTATCAGCCCGCCCAGCAGGTGGAGCCCATGCATGCCGGTCAACAGGTAGAAGAAACTGTTGGCCGGATTGCTGGCGACAAAGTAGCCCCAGGCGACAAACTGCTGCCAGACCCAGAGTTGGCCCACCAGAAAGGCAATGGCAAATACGCCCCCCAATTCAAAGCCAATGACCGTTGCGCCCAGTCGAGCCCGTCGGGCGGCCATGCGCGACCACTGCAGTGCGATGCAACTGAACACAAGAAAAGCCGAATTCAGCCAGAGTTGCCATGGATTGGCCAACGGCGCCAAGGGCTCTGTCAGGGGTAGCCAGTCGGCCATTTGTGACCGGGCGATAAAGGCGATCACGAAGAGAAAGAATAACGAGCTCACCACCGCCAGAAACAAGCGCAGGCCTGTTTTTGCGATTTGGTTTCTATTGGCACCCTCGGCGGACTGAATACCTTCAGGATCGCGATTCCAACTGCCACCGGGGTCAGCGCCGTCGGCGTTTCTCAATAAGAGTCTGTTCATGTTTTAACGTCCGCGATCCTGGTTCCGGCACTAAGTTGCCGCATCTGTTCCAGTTCCTCGGCGGAGACCGTTTGCGGAACGAAATCCTGTTCTATCCCCGGCACACTGTAGTCATAGGCCCAGCGATGCACGACCGGCAGTTTCTCTCCCCAGTTACCGTGTATCGGCGGGGTGTTCGGCGTTTGCCATTCCAGACTGGCCGCGCCCCAAGGGTTACTGCCTGCGGGCTTGCCTTTAAATACACTCCAGGCCAGGTTGAACAGGAACAGCAGTTGGGAAACGCCGACGATCAATGCGATCACCGTAATGAAGGCATTCAAATCTTGCGCCGACTGCGGAATGAACGCGTAGTTTTCATAGGCGTAGTAGCGGCGTGGCATGCCCTGAAAACCCAAATAGTGCATGGGAAAGAAGATGGCGTAGGTGCCCAGAAAAGTAATCCAGAAATGCAGCTTGCCCAGGGTGTCGTTCGTCATGCGGCCGGTGACTTTCGGGAACCAGTGATAAATGCCGCCGAACACCACCAGTACCGGCGCGACACCCATGACCATATGAAAATGGGCTACGACGAAATAGGTGTCCGAGAGCGGGATATCCACAATCACATTGCCGAGAAACAACCCGGTCAGACCGCCCACCAGGAAGGTGACGATAAAGGCCAGGGCAAACAGCATCGGCACGGTCAGATGGATGTCGCCCCGCCACAGGGTCAGGACCCAGTTGTAGACTTTCAGTGCGGTCGGCACCGCGATGATCAAGGTGGTGACGGCGAAGAAAAAGCCAAAGTAAGGGTTCATTCCACTGACATACATATGGTGCGCCCAGACCACAAAGCTGAGTACGCCAATCGCAATAATGGCCCACACCATCATTCGGTAGCCGAAGATATTTTTACGCGCATGCGTGCTGATCAGGTCGGAGACCAGACCAAACGCCGGAAGAGCAACGATGTAGACCTCTGGATGGCCGAAGAACCAGAACAGATGCTGGAACAATATCGGGCTGCCACCTTGGTGATCGAGCTGCTGCCCCAGCGAGATCATCGCCGGCATAAAGAAACTGGTGCCCAACAGTTTGTCGAACAGCATCATGACCGCGCTGACAAACAACGCCGGGAAAGCCAGCAAGGCCATGATCGAGGCAATGAAGATTCCCCATACGGAGAGCGGCATGCGAAACAATGTCATGCCCTGTGTACGTGCCTGCAACACCGTGGTTACGTAGTTCAACCCGCCCATGGTGGTGGCGACAATGAAAATCGCCAGAGAGACGAGCATCAATACGATGCCCCACTCGGTCCCCGGTGTCCCCTGAGTAATGGACTGGGGCGGATAGAGCGTCCAGCCCGAACCGGTGGGCCCCCCAGGGACAAAAAAACCGGCGAGCAACACCAGTACCGCTAGCAGGTAGAACCAGTAACTCAGCATGTTGACATAGGGGAAAACCATGTCACGGGCACCCACCATCAGCGGGATCAGATAGTTACCGAAGCCACCCAAAAACAAGGCCGTCAGTAAGTAAATGACCATGATCATGCCGTGCATGGTCATCGCCTGATAGTAAGCACTGGCGTCCATGAACGCCAAACTGCCGGGGAAGCCAATCTGCATGCGCATCAAGCCGGACAACACCACGGCGATAACGCCCACGAACAGAGCCGTCAAGGAATATTGAATGGCAATGACCTTGTGGTCCTGACTCCAGATGTATTTGGTCAGGAAACTTTTTGGTTCGTGCAGTGCTTCTGTTTCGGCTTGCTCCGCATAGGCCATCACGTCATCCTCCTGTCGAAGTTTCAGTGCATTCCTGGCTGCTTTACGGCTACTTTCCTGTCTCCGCCTTGCTCGATTCAGCATCGGCATTCGCTTTGGATTTGATAAAAGCGATCAGCGCGTCCAATTCCTTATCGCTCGGCGTCAAGGTCGGCATGAGGGCTGCATAGCCCTTGACGATTTTGGCACCGGGATCAAGAACCGATTCCTTTAAATAGCCCTCATCGGCCTTTATGCTCGTACCGTCGGCAAGGGTGACTGGACTGCCATACAGTCCCTGCCAGGTGGGGCCGACGCCCTTGTTGCCATCGACACTGTGGCAGGCCAGACAGCCGAGCGACTGGGCCACCTGTTGTCCCTGCGCCACCAGGTCCTCACCTGGACCCGACGCTCCGCTTGCAGGAATTTCATTGTCTTGCGGTGCACCACTCAGTGATTTGATCAAGGCGACGAGTGCACCCAGTTCATCGTCATTGAGAGTATAGGCCACCATGACCGGCGGGTAGCCCTGTACCAGGCGGGCCTGTGGATCGCGGATCGACTCTTTCAGGTAGGCCTCATCGACCTGCACGCTGGTGCCATCGGCAAGCTGTTCAGTGCGGCCGAACAGCCCCTTCCATCCCGGGCCGAGACTGGCCCTGCCATCCTGGCTATGGCAGGCACCGCAGCCGTATTTTTCGGCCAACTGGCGGCCTTTTTCCACGACGCTGCCTGAACTGGGTCTGGCAGCTGTCGTTAATGTCTGTGCAAAGGTCGGTTGGCTGTTGAGCCATTGATCGAAGGCGCCCTGCTCTTCCACGATCATCTGGCCGCGCATGTTGTAATGACCCAAGCCACAATACTCAGCGCAAAGGATTTCATATTTCCCGGTTTTAGTCGGTGTAAACCAGAAGTACGACACCATCCCTGGCACCATATCCATCTTGCTGCGAATTTGCGGGATATAGAAATTGTGCAATACATCTTTAGATCGCAGTAAAACTTTTACCGGCCGATCCAGCGGAAGTCTGATTTCATTATTGTTTACAAGCACGTCGTCCTGCCCGGCAGGATCCTTGGGATCCACACCGAAGGGGTTGGCGGAATCAACCAACTTGATTTCCGACTTGCCCAGCTTCCCGTCTTTGCCGGGGAAACGAAATGCCCACTGCCACTGCTGGGCGACCACTTCAAGTTCATAAGCGTCTTTCGGCACCCGGATGAAATCACTGTAAACAACCAGACCGGGCGCCAACATTGCGGCAATACCTATCGAGGTAACGACAATTAACCAAAACTCCAACTTTTTACTTTCTGGCTGGTAGTGCGCCCTGGCCCCCTCCTTGTGACGATAACGCATCACGGCGACTGCCATAAATACCGTGATGGCGATGAAAAATATGCCGCTAATGATCAGGGTGATGAACAGCGTGGTGTCTATTGACCCCCAGTTGGAAGCTGCCGGTGTTGCATGCCAAGGCGCAAGTATATGGAAGAGCACTGATGCAATAACGATTAGAATCAAGATAATTGCTATTGCCATTTTCTCTTCATCCTATTCCTGTTGCTCATTGGTCATGCGCAAGCATCGCCACGGACGTCCAGGCAGGGCAGACAAGTACCACCCGTGGTGGCAAGTCAGTAAAAAGTATAGTGCCATCGGGTTGGGCCGTGAGGTTGGCAAGCGAGACCCGGTTGCCAGCTATACTCAATCTCAGATTACGCATGGCAGAGATCGGCCAGAAGCGGCCCCAAAAGAACGAACCCTGCCTTTGCGTACCAGTCAGATAAGTGACGGCATTGAGAAGAGACAAGAGCTACAGAATCCAGCAGTCCACGACGGAGGTTTCGTTATGAGTGCCCTGACGATCGAAGGCTGGTGCAAAACCAGCCCCGACCAAAAATCCACCCCAATAGGTGAAATCCATTTTTACGTCGATGGCCCCCTTCATCTGCGCCTGGAGCAGGCTGAAGAACAGCTACAGAAGTCCCATGAGCGTGAAGCCATGGTTGATGTCGACATGAGCACCTTGGATTTGATCCTGCCAGAGGGCTACGAGCCCTTGTCCGACTGCCAAATGCGCGTCTATTTGCACCACGAGCGCGGTCAGTACCATTTGGTCGGGCACCGAGCGAGCGATGGTAGTTTGATCTATAGCAACGCGGTTTTGATTGATCAGCAGATTTAGGGAAACTCTGAAAAACGGAGAATGGGATCGTCAGATCTTACGGATTTGAAAGGGATCAGGATTTGGGATCGTCGTCCTTCCAGGGCGCCGACAGATAGCGCGTGCGGTTGAAGGTCTCCAGCCATTCGGGGCAGAACACCACCAGCGCACTGACTATCATGCCGTTGATGAACGCCTCTGGAAAAATGATCAACCACAAATAACCAACAAAATCCTCCAGCCAATAGGGCATGGCAAAACGCTCGTCGAACCACAACACCCACAGCGCCAGCAACAGGCACAGCAACGCCGACAGTGCCGCCGCAAAGAAACCGGAAACGAAGATATAGACAAAGGGATTACGCGGCTGCGCTCGCTCTACCAGGATCGCGCAGCACTCGGTGATCAGCACCGGCAACAGAATCAACAGCGCGCCATTCACCCCCATTGCGACCAGGTCCTGACGGCCGAGTAGCATCAGACCGGTTTGCGCCACCAGGCCACCGACGATCGCCAGCGGCCAGTCCAGCAGCAGGGTCACTGCGGTCATGCCGAGGAAGTGATAGGACACGCCGGTGTCGAAATCCCGTCGTACCAGCCACAGCATGAAGAGCGCGAATACTGTGCCGAATAACAGGTGCTGGCGGCGGCTGTCGCTGAACAGTTCGACCCACGGGGCTCGTGCGATGGCCCAGATCAGTGCCGGGACGTAGATCAGCCAGCCGACGGTGAGGGTTTCGGGGGACAGTAGCTCGGCGCCGATCATGGCTGGGTGGGCTCCGTTTTTTTTGCCGGGAGAGGATAGGATTTCAGTCTACACCGGGCTTTGAATGTGCTTCGTCTTTGCTTCGCAGGGGACGATTGGGGGCATATCCATTTCTGCGGTAACGGCGGCTTAAGGTTCCGCCCTTACGGCGGGTTACTTGGAAGAGCGCCAAGTAACCAAGCGCCTGCGCCCCTGACGTACGGCCTTCCGACGGGGCAGATCAAGATCAAAAGCCAGATCAAAAGCCAAAGCGAGGCGGCCTGATAGCCGACCTATTGTCCGTCGAGATCATCGGCGGTGAACACCCATGTCATGCCCGCCAAAAATCCCCTGTGGGAGCTAGCCTGCTAGCGATGGACGTCCAGACACCGCGTTCATTCAGACCGGACGCGTTATCGTTAACGTACATCGCTAGCAGGCTAGCTCCCACAGGGGGAATGCATACATCCGAAGAGCCAGGCCGGCCGGTAGGCCGCCTCGCGGTGCTGTGGCGGTAGTCGCCCCCTCGAGGGGCTTCGTTCCGGTTCTGCGCAGTGGGCAACCCGGCATGGATGCCGGGTTAGCCGCCCCCCGGCCATGGATGGCCGATGGCGGCGGGCCCACGGAGCAGGACCGGAACGAGGGCATGGCGAGCCTTAGCGAGGCACCGAACGAAAGGGGCAAAAGCGCTTGGTTACTTGGCGCTCTTCCAAGTAACCCGCCGTAAGGGCGGAACCAATAGTCGCCGTTGCCACAGAAACGGATATACACCCAATCAACCAGAGCGATTGTTACATTTCCTGCAAAGCTGAATCAGCCCCCGGCCCCTTTATCGATCCCAGCCAAGGACTAAACTTCAAAGCATCAGAACCAACCCCGGAACCGACAAAAATGAAAACCCTGACCACCCTGCTTCTGAGCCTCATAGCCACCTCCGCCATGGCCGCCACCAACGAGCCAGCCGCCACTCCATACAACCCGGCGCAACCGCTGGACATCGCCAAGGTGGTTTCAGTGTCAGACACCGCAACCGCCTGCGACGTCGTGCCGGCAACCATGGTCTACATCGATCATCAAGGCCAGACCCATAGCGTGACCTACCCAGTCATGGGCAACTGCACGAGCAGCCTGTAGTACCGGGCAACCCACGACTCACACGATCAGCCGTTTCGCCTGCAACGCCAAATCATGCAAGCCGGCCAAACGCGCCATGATCCGTTCGACCACCTCGACCCTGGCCACCGCACCGCTTTGCAATTCACCCATAGAGTGCAAAGCCACTCCAGCCTTTTCCAGACCCAGACGGGTTGACCCGGATAACTGCTGAAGCCCTTGGCGCGCCTGCTCCGCGGACTGTTCCAGCCCAGTGGCGATTTGCCGGATCTGCGCACTGGAGTCCGCCGCCTGACGCGAGAGATTGCGCACCTCATCGGCGACCACCGCAAACCCTCGGCCATGGCTGCCCGCCCTCGCTGCCTCAATCGCCGCGTTCAGCGCCAACAGGTTGGTCTGACGGGCAATGTCCTGGATGCTGCCGACAATCGCGCCGATGCGCATCGACTGACTGCCGAGCTCATCGAACACCTGATCCAGACGCTGCATGTAGAGGTTCAGATCCTCCAGCACACCGGCCGAAGACTGCATGCTCTGCGCACTCGCCTTGACCCGTTCCCCGGCCGTACGCGCCAGTTGATTGGCAAAACGCATGTCCTCCTCGGTTTGCAGCACCGACTCGGTCAATTGCTCCAGCTTGACCTGCAAGCCGATTTTGTAAGTGGGTTGTTCTTTTTCAGGGGTCATAGCAGCGTCCAGGTGTAACTGAGGATCAGTCGGTTTTCGTCGATATCACTGCGGTAGTTCGAGCGCGCCATCACATTACGCACACGAAGCCCGAGGCCCTTGAGGCTACCGCTCTGCAGCACATAGCCAAGATCAAGATCACGCTCGCGATCCTTCCCTTCGAACCCCTGCCCGGTGTCGACGTTGTTGCCAGAGATGTAGCGCACGGTGCTGGTCAGCCCCGGTACCCCCAACGCGGCGAAGTCGTAGTCGTAACGCGCCTGCCAGGAGCGCTCATCGGTGTAAGCAAACTCGTAGGTCGGCACCTCGTTGCCCAGCGGCGTGATGTTGGCAAAGACCCGCGGGAAAGCACTGTCACCGAACATCCCCTGATAACCGACATAAAACGTGTGGCCACCACGCTTGGCCGACAGCAGCGAGAAGAACGCCTGGTTATCGATATTGCCCAGCAGCTTCTTGCCGTCTTCGCGCGAATCGTAATAGCCAAGGTTGGCACCCAGGATCCAGTCGCCTGTCGGCTGGCTGTGCTTGAAGCCGAGAAAGCGCTGGTTGTAGATATCTTCCAGTTGCCCGAACCAGGCACTGACCGAGCTGCGTTTATCGTTGAAGGCATAATCGGCGCCGGCGAAATTGAAGCCATCGCTGCTGACCTGACGCTGCGGAACATGACCGAGCATGGCCTGCATCTTTTCGTCGCCGGCCTCGTTGCGCAGGCTGGTGGTACTCAAGTGGCCACCTTGCAGGGTCAGACCATTGATCTCATTGGAACTGATGCTTGCGCCCTGATAACTGGGCGGCAGCAGCCGGATATCGCTGAAAGCCAGCACCGGCAGATTGGGTTGCAACTCACCCACTTTCAGCTCGGTTTTGGAGTAACGCACCTTCAACGCCGCTTCGAGACGGCTGTAATCATTCGCCGCGCGCCCGTCATCCTTGACCGGCAGCAAACCGGTGTTGACCCGGTCCGGACTGCTGTCGAGTTTGAGGCCGAGCAAGCCGATCACGTCCACGCCAAAACCGACAGGGCCTTGGGTATAACCGGATTTGACGTTTAGGATGAAGCCCTGCGCCCACTCTTCGGCCTTCGACTGTTTGTTCGCCCCGACGATGTCGGAAAAGTCCCGGCTGAAGTAGTAATTGCGTGCTTGCAAGGTGGCCGTGGTGTCTTCGATAAAGCCGCCCTCGGCTGCCATTGCACCCGCGGAGAAACTCGAGACGACCGCCATGGACAACACTGAACCGGTTGCTGGAAAAATCTGTTTCATCGTTTTATCTCTTATTTTTATTGATCGACAGGTTGAAGAGCTTCAGCCGCCGCGCTTTCGCGACGGGCGTTTAACAACACATGGGTGACCATGCCGAAAATCAGCCCCCAAAAAGCCGCGGACAAACCCAACAGCGACATGCCTGACGCGGTGGTGAGAAAGGTCACCAACGCCGCTTCGCGATCACTCGGCACCGCCATGGCGCCGGCCAACGCCCCGGCAATCGCAGCGAACAGCGCCAGCCCGGCGAGCGCCGCGATCAGTTCTTTGGGGAACGCCGAAAACAGCGATACCAGGGTGGCGCCGAAGATCCCCAGCACCAGGTAACAGAGCCCGCCGACAACCCCGGCCACGTAGCGCCTGCCGGGATCTTCATGGGCCTCGCGGCCGGTACAAATGGCCGCGGTGATCGCGGCTAGATTCAGTCCGTGGCACCCGAACGGGGCCAACAACGCCGTGCCCAACGCGCTGCTGGAGATGATCGGCCCGGCCGGCGTGGCGTAACCGCTGGCGCGCAGCACGGCCATGCCGGGCACGAACTGGCCGGTCAGCGCCACCATCACCAGCGGCAACGCAATGTTCAGGGAGGCGCTCAGGCTGAACTCGGGCGTGATCCACACCGGCGTGGCCAAGCCGATCACCAACGCTTCGCTGTGCAAATCGCCGGCGAGAAAGGCAATCGAGCAGCCCACCAGCAGCACCATCAACACCGCATAACGCGGTATCAGCCGTTTGCAGATCAGGTACGTGGCAAACATCGCCAGCACCAGCAACGGCTTGCCCTGCAACGAGACGAACAACCCGGTGCCGAAACTGAACAGAATCCCCGCCAGCATCGCGGCCGCAATCGCCGCCGGAAGTTTGCCGATGATCCGGTCAAACGCCCCCGACACACCAACCAGGAAAATGATCAGGCTGCTGACCAGATACGCACCCACGGCCTCCGGCATGGAAATGCCCGGCAACAGCGCCACCAGCAACGCCGAACCCGGCGCCGACCACGCGATGATCACCGGCACGCGGTAACGCAGGCTCAAACTGATGCCGAGCACCGCGCTGCCAATTGAAATCGCCCAGACCCACGATGAAAGCACTTCCCGCGACAGCTGCGCGGTCTCGGCGGCCTGGAAAATAATCACCAACGGGCCTGCGTAGGAAATCACCGTGGCAATGAATCCGGCGACCGCCGCCGACAGGGAAAAGTCCCGAACCACCGCCCTCATGAAGCTTCGCCGACAGACCCGCCCGCCGTACCGTGGCGCAAGTCCGCCAACGCCTGTCGGGTGCTGCGTTGGCTGCTGATGGCGAACACAGTCATGGCAATCGCGGCTACCGCACCAGGCAAGGCGAACGCCATGAAGTTGAGTTGCAGGGGCAGGCTGATCCCGAGCAAGGCACCACCCAGCAGGGGACCGACAATCGCGCCGTTGCGCCCGATGCCCGAGGCCCAGCCCAAACCGGTAGAGCGAATGGTCATGGAGTAGAACTGCGCGGCGCAGGCGTACAGCAGAATCTGCGAGCCGATGGTGGTGGCGCCGGCAATAGCGATCAGCAGGTACAACACTTGCATCGGGCTGTTGTAACCCAACAAAGTGATCGACACCGCCGCCAGGGCGAAGAACACCGCCAACACCCGCGGCAGGTTCAGCTTGTCACCCAGAACGCCGCCGCCAACCGCGCCGAAAATGGCGCCGAAGTTGAGCACCAACAGGAACGACAGGCTCGAACCCAGGCTGTAACCAGCGTTGGCCATCAGCTTCGGCAGCCACGAACTCAAGGCGTAGACCATCAGCAGGCAGCAGAAAAACGCCAGCCACAGCATCAGCGTGCGCAGTGCCCGACCTTCGCGAAACAGTTGCAGCACGGGCGTGCCGGTGCCCTTCACTTCGCTCATGTGCAGCTGATCGCTGGTTTGCGCGATGTACGCCGGATCGACCCGCTGGAGAATCGTGCGCGCTTCTTCATTGCGTCCCTGACGCAGCATGAAACCCACCGACTCGGGCAGGAAGTACATGATCAGCGGCAACAACACCAACGGCAGCACCGCGACGTAAAACACCGACTGCCAGCCGAAGCTCGGGATCAGCACGATGCCCATCCCCGCCGAGAGCATGCCGCCCACGGAGTAACCGCTGAACATGATCGCCACCAGCGTGCTGCGGATTTTCTTCGGCGCGTACTCGTTCATCAGCGCAACGACATTAGGCATCACCCCGCCGATGCCAAGCCCGGCGATGAACCGGCAGATTCCAAACTCGGTGGGATTACGGGCGAAACCGTTGAGGACGGTAAAGCCGCTGAAGAGCATCACGCAGATCGTGATGGCTTTCTTGCGGCCGATCCTGTCCGAGAGCGGGCCGAAGAACAGCGCGCCGAACATCATTCCGAACAGCGCGTAACTTCCCAGTGCGCCGGCCTGCAAGGGACTGAGCCCCCACTCTTTCATCAGCATCGGTAGCACGACCCCGTAGATCACCAGGTCGTAACCGTCGAAGATGATGATCAGGGCACACCAGAACAGCACCATCCAGTGAAAGCGGTTGAATCGTGCGTTATCGATAACCTCATGTACGTCAATCTTGCGCATGGCATTTATCTCTTGTTGTTTTTATAAAAGTCTCGGTAAAGCGGCTAACGTCCCGTAAAGCCGAGGGTAAAGTTGCCAGGCGCGGGGAAATATCCGCTTTGCGCAGATCGCTATCCGTTTTGTGCAAGGCCCTGAAACGGGCGCAGGATGAGGAAATGTCGTGGCAGGCTTTTGCTCTTCTCCGACAAACTGTCTTCTTTGCGATCGCATTTGAACGCTAAGCTTGGGCCTATGGATGACTCAGATTATTTACGCCTGCTGACCATTGCGGCCGAGCAGGCCAACGCGTTCCTCTCCAATGCCCGCAAATGGGAGCGTGAGCGTTGGGTGTGCCAGCGCCTGCTGCAAGGCCTGAACATTCCTTACCGCGTCGACGAATTCGCCCCCGCCGGAGAGCCGCCGGACGTGCTGTTTCGCGATGCGAATTTCGAAGTGTTTTTCGTGCTCGACGAGGGCCGACGCCTCAATGATGAGTGGCGCGATGAGCTGCAGCGGCGACGCAGTGCGTTTTCCCTGAGTTCGCTGGTGCGCCGTGAGGCCAAGCCCAGACGCATTCCGGCCAATGAATTCCTGCTGAGACTGGCGCCGACCTTGCGAAAAAAAGCACACAACTACAAAGAACGCGGCATGGACCTGGGCGAGCTGGACATCATCGCCTTCGCCAGCCTCAAGCGCGAAGTGCTCGACCTCAACAGCCATTTCCCACCGCCCACCGAATACTTGCGTCAGGGCTGGCGCTCGTTGTCGCTGGTCGGTCCGACATTCGCTCGCGTGCTGTTCGCCCATCCGGATGCACCGGACTTTCTGCGCAGCAACCTGGGGCGCAGCATCCTCTTCGATGTCGGGATCAGCTTGTGAGCCCATTGCAGGAACTGATCGCTGAAGTCCCGCAAATTGGCCGTGTTCGCTGGATTGGCGTGCGCCCCGAACCTCACGTGCCGATGATCGAACTGGAGGCCGTAGAGGCGCGACTTGAGGCCGGGTTGACCGGTGATCGCGCTCGCCCTGGCGTACGCAACGCGCGGCAGGTCACGCTGATTCAGTGGGAACATCTGTCGGTGATCAGTTCGTTGATGGGCCGGCCAGACGATAATCCTGTGTTGCCTAATGAGTTGCGACGCAACCTCGTTATCAGCGGTATCAACCTGTTCAGCCTCAAGGGCCGTCGCTTCAGGATCGGCCAGGCGATTTTCGAAACCACCGGTTGGTGCCAGCCCTGCGCACGCCTGCAAAACAACCTTGGCCCTGGAACCTTTCAGGCCGTTCGCGGACATGGCGGAATCACCGCACGAGTGTTACAAAGTGGAATCATTCGGCTGGACGATACAGTCAGCGTCGAGCCGATTCCGGCCAGCGGCTATGCTCCGTTCAACGTGGGGTAAAAACCCCTGTAGCTTCTACACATTCAGCAACGTCTACCCCTGACGAGGCCCGATATGACCAGCCGCCTGAACCCCGACGACCAGAAGCATGTCGAAGAGTACCTGCACCTGTCCCAGCACCGAGTCGAGCGCCGGCCTTTCCGGCCGTGGATGCTCCTGGTGGTGGTGTTGGCAGTGACCATTGGCCTGGGCCTGTTGAGCCGACTTATCAGTTACCTGACGCTATGAGCTGCTTCGCGCTCGCTCGGGTAATTGCACCGATTTCTTTTAGCCTTGCGAGATATCCCCATGACTCATCGTATTGTCATCGTTGGCGGCGGCGCCGGCGGTCTGGAGTTGGCTACCCGTCTGGGTAAGACTCTGGGCAAGCGCGGCACGGCCAGTGTGATGCTGGTCGACGCGAACCTGACCCACATCTGGAAACCGCTGTTGCACGAAGTGGCGGCCGGGTCGCTGAACTCTTCCGAAGACGAACTCAACTATGTTGCCCAGGCGAAATGGAACCACTTCGAGTTTCAGCTGGGTCGCATGAGCGGGCTTGATCGCGCGCAGAAGAAAATCCAGCTGGCGGCCACTTACGATGAAGCCGGCCTGGAATTGGTGCCGGCGCGTGAAGTGCCTTACGACTCGCTGGTGATCGCCGTCGGCAGCACCACCAACGACTTCGGCACCCAGGGCGCGGCGCAGCATTGCCTGTTCCTCGACACCCGTAAACAGGCCGAGCGTTTCCACCAGCAACTGCTCAACCATTATTTGCGCGCTCACGCCGGGCAAACGGATGTGGTGCAGCAGATCAGCGTAGCGATCGTCGGCGCCGGCGCCACGGGCGTCGAACTGGCCGCCGAACTGCACAACGCTGCGCATGAACTGGCGGCTTATGGTCTGGACCGGATCAAACCGGAGAACATGCACATCACCCTGATCGAGGCCGGCCCACGGGTACTGCCAGCGTTGCCGGAACGGATTGGCGGCCCTGTGCATAAAACCCTGGAGAAACTCGGGGTCAACGTTATGACCAATGCGGCCGTCAGTGAAGTGACCGCCGATAGCTTGATCACCGCCGACGGCAAAGTGATCAACGCCAGCCTCAAGGTCTGGGCCGCCGGCATTCGTGCGCCGGGTTTCCTCAAGGACATCGACGGTCTGGAAACCAATCGCATCAACCAGCTGCAAGTGCTGCCGACCCTGCAAACCACCCGCGATGAAAACATTTTTGCCTTCGGTGACTGCGCCGCTTGCCCGCAGCCGGGCACCGATCGCAATGTGCCGCCGCGCGCCCAGGCTGCGCATCAGCAGGCATCGTTGCTGGCCAAGTCGTTGAAGCTGCGGATCGAAGGCAAGCCGTTGCCTGTGTACAAGTACACCGACTACGGCTCGCTGATTTCGCTGTCGCGTTTTTCGGCTGTGGGTAACTTGATGGGCAACCTGACCGGTAGCGTGATGCTCGAGGGCTGGCTGGCGCGGATGTTTTATGTGTCGCTGTACCGCATGCACCAGATGGCGCTGTATGGCGCGTTTCGTACGGCGATGTTGATGTTGGGCAGCAAGATCGGGCGCGGGACTGAGCCGCGCCTGAAGCTGCATTAACACCCATCCACTGTGGGAGCGAGCCTGCTCGCGATAGCGGTCTGACATTCAGCACATTTGTTGAATGTGAATCCCTCATCGCGAGCAGGCTCGCTCCCACATTTTTTAATCATCAATCTGGAGATCTGTGTCTCACTGTATCTCCCCTCGCGATTTCGCCCCTTCGCTTACAAACTCCCCCCTTGCGCGACACAGTAGCGATACACCCCACCCGCTAAATGGCCACATCCGAGCAAGGCGCCCCGCCGGCTACGGTTATCGCCGCACTTACGTGGCGTCCTTTATCGAACGGTTGTGTCGTGCAACCCAGGAGATTTGAAATGTCCCGTACCACCAAAAACACTATCGGTTTGCTCGGTGCTGTCCTTGCTGGCGGCATGATGTTGACCGGCTCCGCTTTCGCTTCGCAGCATTTGACCCAGGGCTACCTGCTGGCCTCGGCCGAACAGGTGGTGAAAACCCCTGAAGGCAAATGTGGCGAAGGCAAGTGTGGCGATGCGTCGATGGCAAAAACCGACACCGATGGTGACGGCAAGGTGTCCCGCGCTGAATTCCAGAAAGTTGCGCCGAAGTCCAACTTCGACAAGATCGACACCAACCACGACGGCTTCATCGACGAGCAAGAGGCTTACGACAACGTGAAAGCCAACTTCGAAGCCAACGGCAAAAAAATGCCAAAAGGCCTGTTCGAGCATCTGAAAGACCAGGACGGCGCCTAAGCCCAGAAAAAAGCCGCGCTTCTCGATCGAGAAGCGCGGCTTTTTTTCGTCTGGCGGATTTACACCCAGCCTCCGTATCCGTCAAACGTCGTCGGAACAACCCGACTTCTGACGGCGCTCGTGTATCAGGTCGACAATGTGGCATTCGGGTTCGTAGCCGTTGACCGTATCGCGCAACAGCGTGCGAACTTGCACATAGTCATCCTCTGCAACGGCCTTCAACAGCGCTGAAATCGCCTGTTTGAAGTCTTCCCACGGAAGATGCTCTTCGTCGGCGCGCATGATCATCGCGTGTTCGGTCGGGGACACGTTGTCACCGATCAGCAACTCCTCATAGAGCTTTTCGCCTCGGCGCAGACCAGTAAACTCGATCGCAATGTCCCCGTTCGGTCGCTCTTCGCTACGCAGGGAAAGGCCGGACAGGTGGACCATCTTTTCCGCCAGGTCGGCGATCTTCACTGGTTGCCCCATGTCGAGCACGAACACGTCGCCACCCTGACCCATCGAGCCCGCCTGGATCACCAGTTGAGCGGCCTCGGGAATGGTCATGAAATAGCGGGTCATGTTCGGATGGGTCACCGTAATCGGCCCGCCATTCTTGATTTGCTCGCGAAACAGCGGGATCACCGAACCGGACGAGCCCAGCACATTGCCGAAACGCACCATGGTAAACCGGGTCGCGTTGGCGCAAGACGTCGTGAAGTGCTCGCCCAGCAGCAGCGGATTGGACTCACGGCTCAATGCCTGCAGTGTCATCTCGGCCAGTCGCTTGGTGCATCCCATGACATTGGTCGGTCGCACCGCCTTGTCGGTGGAGATCAGCACGAAATGCTCGACCCCCGCCTGCACGGCCGCCTGCGCGGTCTGCAAGGTTCCGAGGACATTATTCAGCACGCCTTCGGCAACGTTATGCTCGACGATCGGTACATGCTTATAGGCAGCGGCGTGATAGACCGTCTTCACGTTCCAGGTGCGCATCACATCCAGCAGACGCTGGCTGTTGCGAATCGAACCGAGGATCGGCACCAGCTCCAGGCTCAGCCCCTCGCTTTGGATCAATCTCTCCAACTCGCTATGAATGCTGTAGAGATTGAACTCACTGTGTTCGAACAGAATCAGCGCCGTCGGTTTGCTGGTGAGGATTTGCCGGCACAGCTCGGAACCAATGGAACCGCCCGCCCCCGTCACCATGACCACCTGCCCACGGATACAGCGTTCGAAAAGAGCCTGCTGCGCCGCAACCGAGTCTCGCCCGAGCAGGTCGATAATATCGACTTCCTGCAGATCGCTGACACTGACCCGGCCATTGGCCAGATCCATAAACCCCGGAATCGTCCGCACATGCACTGGATAAGGCTCAAGCGCTGCGAGGATCTCGCGCCGTCTGGCGCGCGACGCCGACGGAATGGCCAGCAAGACTTCGGTTGCGCCGGTGTCTTCGATCAGCCCTTCGATATCCGCAGACGGGTAGACCTTGAGCCCGGCGATCACCCGACTGGCAATGCCCGCGTCATCATCGATAAAAGCGACCGGACGCATCGCCTTTTCCATGCGCAGTGCTGCCACCAACTGATTGCCTGCCGCCCCGCCACCATAGATGGCGACCTTGGTGGCGTCATCGTCCTGGCGCAGGAAAGGAACATGCTGTCCGGCGAGAAACCAGTCGCCTAGAAAATACTGGCGCATGAACAAGCGCAGGCCACCGACCATCAACAAACTCAGCCACCAGTAATTGACGATCAGCGAGCGTGGTACCAGTACGTCAGGGCGGTACAAATAGACGTAGACCGTCAACAGCAGCGCCGACAAGGTCACGGCCTTGAAGATACTGAGCAAGGCATCATTGCCGAAATAACGCATCACCGCGCGATACAGGCCGAGGTTGATAAAGATGGGGATTGCAATGACCGGCGCAGCCGCGAACAGCCACGCATAATCCCCGAAAGGATTCACTGGTTGTTCAATACCCAGACGCACGACAAATGCCAGCCAGAGCGCCACCCAGACCAGCACAATATCAATCAGCAACTGCAAGACGCGCTTATAGCTACGCGGCAGATTCAATAAACGCTCACGCATTACACGATTTCCCTTCGCTCGACTTACTGCCTGCAATCCACCCTCTCCCTGTCACACTCGCGGCTCCAGAAAGTCTTTCGCGGTCTTTGCCAACGCCCCATCCACGCTGACTGCCGGGGTCCACTCGAGCAACGCTTTGGTTTTCTTGATATCGACCTGCAACGACCCGCAGAGTCGCTGGGACAGTGCCTTTTTCCCCAGCAGTTGCGCAGTGCCGCTCAACAGCCACATCGGCAATGGCAGCAAACGCGCTGGCCGGCCCAAAGCCCGGGCCATACGTCGCAGCAGATCGCTGGTGGACAGGTCCTCGTCGTCACTCACCAGGAAAACCTGGTTGGCAGCGGCGCGATGATGGATGCAGGTCACGATCAGGTCGACCAGATTGTCCAGGGCCACCAGGCTGCGCTTGTTGTTAATGGCTCCCAGCGGCAATGGCACGCCTTTATTGAGCCAACCCATCATGCTGCGAAAGTTGGCCTTCACCCCAGGGCCATAGACCAGCACCGGACGAATGATCACCACTTCCATCCCGGTTTTCGCCGCCAGTGTCTGCAAGGCCTGCTCGGCCTCCAGCTTGGAGACGCCATAAGGGTCCAGCGGAGCAGGCTGATCATCGGCCGTATAAGGACGACCGGGCGGCGTGCCCTCACCGTTGACCTTGATCGAACTCAGGTAGATGAAACGCCGGACACCGGACTGGGCTGCTTGCTCCGCCAGACGTAACGTCCCCTGCACATTGGCCCGGCGAAAGGCGGCCAGCGGATCAGCTTCGCTTTCGTTCATGACATGCACGCGGGCAGCACAATGGATAACGACGTCGACGCTCTCAAGCGGCACCTGCCAGTCGGTGTCCGGCTCAAGTCCGGATACCTGACAGACTTCCAGGCGAGGCGAGGACTGCGGCGGTAACTGTCGATAGACAGCACGCACTGCAAAATGAGGATCAGTCAGCAGACGAGCCTGAACCGCAGACCCGACAAAGCCGCTGGCCCCCGTCAAAAGGACTCGCATCATAGTGGGCTCAAGCCTTGCTCCACACCGTGCGATTGATGTAGTCGGTGTAGCTCAGGACCACACGAACCACCTGCAGCGAAACCGGTCCGCCTTGATAATCCGGCACCACTGGCACCTTACGCTGCTCGCGAGAATGCTGGCTGGTCACCACCCGCACCGCATCCATCACGGAGCCGCGCTTCAGGCCGCTCATGATCAGCGTCCCTTCATCCATCCCCTCGGGACGCTCATGAGCGTTGCGCAGGGTGACGGCAGGCAGGTTCAGCAAGGACGCTTCTTCGGTAATGGTGCCGCTGTCGGAAAGCACACAGAACGCCGACATCTGCAGCTTGATGTAGTCCAGCAGACCGAAAGGTTTGACGAAGCGGATCAACGGGTGATCGAGGGATTCACCCAAGGCTTCCAGACGCTTACGCGTACGCGGGTGAGTCGAAACGATCAACGGGAAACCATATTGATCGGCCAGGGCCCGCAAGGTATCCAGCAAATCGCGCAGGTTGTCCGGCGTGTCGACGTTTTCCTCGCGATGGATACTGACGATGAAGAACTTGTCCTGCTCGAGGCCACTGCGCGTCAGCACATCGGACAGCTCGATCTTGGGCATGTAGTGCTCGAGGACTTCCTGCATGTGCGAGCCGGTCTTGATGATCGTTTCAGGGCGAATACCCTCGGCGATCAGGTAACGGCGAGCATGCTCGGTCAACACCATGTTGATGTCGCTGAGGTGATCCAGCACCTTGCGGTTCAGCTCTTCAGGCACCCGCTGATCGAAGCAGCGGTTACCCGCCTCCATATGGAACACCGGGATCTTGCGACGCTTGGCGGAGATCACCGCGAGGCAGGACAGTTGAAGGATCCGCGCTGCAGCCTTTACGCCAATGGCGGCGACGTACGCGAAATCGATCTGCTGAACGATGCAATGAAAGGCATGGACGGCGTTATCCACCTCGCCGCCATGTGGTTGCTGCACTCCTTCAAGCCGCCTTCCTGAACGCGCGGAAGCAGTTCTTCTTCCGTAGTCCCCGGATAGGTGGTGCTCTCCAGAGAGACAACCTGCCCTTCGCGCAAATAAGGTTTGATCGCTTCCGTGGTGTTGATCACGAAGCTCATGTCCGGTTCACGGTACTTGTTCAGAGGGGTTGGAACACACAGGATCAGGGCGTCGCATTCGCTGGCGCGCTGGAAATCAGTGGTGGCCTCGAAGCCGCTTTGACGGGCGCTCTGAATTTTCCCGGCAGGGATATGCTCGATATAGCTTTGTCCGTCATTCAACCGGGAGACTTTAGCCTCATCGATATCGATGCCCAGCACACGAAAGCCAATAGCGTTGTAACGCAACATCAGAGGCAGACCGACATAACCCAGCCCTACGATACCAATTAGAGCCTCTCTGCTTTTGAACTTGCCAACACTCGCCTGCTTCATGTCCGACATCAGGTAAAACTCCCATTAACTAATTCTTAAGCAATTAGCACTGCAACTAATCGGGAATAACTGCCCGTTATTGAAGCTTTCTTCGCGTATTGTCTTGCCATTTCCGGGTAAGCAGTCACATCTTGGTTGGCCTGGTCCGAATAGCCTTCCATGCATTACCGACCGCGGGGTCCGAGGCCTTGGATTGCTCGGCAGGGTCCCCCCTAAGCCTCGCAACCGAAAAAGCGCATTATGCCAGTTTTCTCCCGGCACGGCTTTAAAGCAATTGATGTCTCGCAGGTGTTCAGACCAACAAACACGCCAGTGTCACATCGTATCCCCCACGCCATTTCCCCCCTACGCCCCCTCCCCCGCGCGACACAGTAGAGATACACCCTGCCCTCCTGGCTTCGGTCAACACCGCATTTACGTGGCTGAGTTTTTTGAGCGATATACCTCGATGGCGACGGAAAGGCTTCCCGCACCGGGATACAAGAGGTGCTTGAGACAGGCCGCGAATATCCAACAGGTGACGATCAACTCGACACGCCACCTGAGCTTGCCCCTTCAACGGCACTGGCGATCACTTGATTGCGCTCATGATCTGATGGACTGATTGGATATCAGAGATCCCAATCGTCGCAATGGTGAAGTGTGTCGGCGCACGGCCGACACATTGTCAGTTTACTTTTTTCAAATACCCGTCAGGTGCTACAGAAATCAACAGCTTGTTATCTATTTGCTTATCAATTGTAAAGTCGGTGTGCGACTTCAAATATTCGTAAACTGCAGTCTTAGGGCTGTTACCTGGCCCCCACGGACGGTCTTGCACCAGACCCGCAGGCAAGTCTTCAATGAGCGTATCAAATACCACACAGTAGCTATCAACGCTGACCAAATCCGCATAGGCCTCAAGTTCAGCCAGCACGTGATCATGGGTATGATTAGAGTCCAGGCAAACCAGAACACGCTTGTAGCCTTTAGCGTATTCACGGACTTTAGTAACGGTATCCAGATCGATGCTGGAGCCTTGGATCATATCGATCATGTGAGACAACGGATGCGCTTTGATTGCATCAGCGTTGTGCTGGCGAATGTCGATATCAATACCGAGCACACGGCGCTTGCTAGCCCGCGGATCAAGGCTCTTGCCTTGTTCAACCGCCTCGCAATAGTCGAGCATTGCCAGCATGGAAGCGCTAAAGATCAATGACCCGCCGTGGGCGATGCCGGTTTCAATGATCAGATCCGGTTTAATTTCCCAGATCAGCTCCTGCATCGCATGAAGATCCTGCGGATACTGAATTACCGGCCGACCGAACCAGGAGAAATTATAAGTATATCCAAGCTTATTGGTTTCTCGAGACCAAATTCGAGACAGTGCCTGCACATCCTTATCATCACCAAGCGCTTGAATGTTTTGTGATACTTGCTTCTTGAATTCTTCTACTGGGTTCATCACATCACCAATTATTTTGTAATGCAGGCATAAATAATATTACAGTCTTCCGGATGCTGTTTGCCTAGCTCATAACACGCGCGGCAAAACTCAGCCTTCCAATCTTTTTTCTCCGCCCCTACACGGCCCCAACCAAATCCGCCCTCTTCCCACAGACCGTTCTTCAGAAACCAGTCGATTTGTGGAGTAGAAAGCATTTTATAAAAAACACCTCCCGTAGCAGAAACCTTGAGCCCGGCAGCAGCAACATCGGCACACAGCGTATCGAGGGTGTAGGAGCGTCGATGACCTACGACATTTATATCGAATGGAGAAAGCTCTTCACATTCGTTCAACGTGCCCATCAAGACCGCAAGACGTCTATTAACAGCTCGGGCATTTGGAACATGTACAAGCAAGACCCCATCGTCAGTCAATAAAGAAGCTGCTTTTTTCAGAACAGCAATAGGATCGACGACGTGCTCGAGGATATTAATCATCGTGATAGTGCTGAATCGCTCCGATGTTTCGAAGTCCTCAATCAGCGCTTCGTGGAATTCTGCTTCTGGAAGGTTTTCTTTCGCCAACGCCAAATGCTTGCTGGACGCATCAACGCCTACTACTCTTTTGAAGTGCGGGGCGAGCACCTTGGTTAATATTGCATCTCCACACGGAAGGTCCAGAAGGCTATCGCCAGTAGCATGCTCCAGGCATGCCAGAGCCTGGTAGTAACCCAGCACGCTATTGTAATCGCTGAAAACCTGCGAGCGGGCCCAAGGGAAGTTTTCCTGCAGTTCTTTCTCATCCGCCGACATCATCTGATTTTACCTTTCTCAAATTCAATAATATTCATGACACCCGAATTCAGATCAACCTGAGGCTTCCATCCAAAAGTATTAAAAGCTTTTGAAGAGTCCATTGATATGCAGGCAGTATCCGAATCGATTAGCGTACTGGAAATCAGACTACTGCTACCCAGTATCCCCGAGATCAGAGTGGCGATTTCGACGGTTTCCGTCAGCACACCAGTTCCTAAATTGAAAGTTTCCTTAGTATCGGATTTTACGACCTGTACTATTGCTGAAACCAGATCTTCGACACACATCAAATCCAGGGCGGGATTACCGTTCCTGTAGCGATGCGTCACGATAGGTTCGTTCCTCAGGGCCTTATTGATAAAGTTATATATAAACTTCGGCTTATCTGCATGAACCCCATAAACCGGCCCGGACCTCAAAATCGAGCATTTTAAGCCTTGATTTTTTTTACTGTGCTCCAGAAGTGCTTCCGCAAGGTATTTTGAGTCCCCGTACGGACCTTTCGAAAACAGTGGCAACGACTCATCAGCAGTAACGTTACCTCGATAACCGGAGTACACCTCCCACCCGGACAAATAGATGAGGCGTACATCACGGCTCAGACATACATCAATGACATTTCGCAACATCGTCATCGTCGAACCAAAAGCAACATTCGATGTATAAATTCGCGGATTTGCCAAGTGGACAATGCAGTCGGCCCCACTTTCGCCTACCAGTAAATCAAGCTGCGTACTGCCACTTTCCAAATTAATCAAATCACGCGATGGAGCGACAACGGTGAAATCCTGCTCAAGCATTGGCAACAGTGACCGACCAATAAATCCGCCACCACCGGTTACCAAAACAGAGCGTTTTGCTTCATTACCATGTTTACTTTTCGTGCCTAGCGCCGCTCTTACAGCCATAAGAGGCTCTAACTTTATTTCTTTTTCACCTGTTGAATCTTGAACTTTTCTTACTGCCTGCTCTAAAGAGATCCCCTCATATACAGAGAGCACTCCCGCCGCAATAGCATTACTACGGGAAATTCCATAGTCGCAGCAAATGACCGTTTTTTTCCCAGAACGCAGGGACTCAACCCCTTGCTCAATTTTAAGGCGAACACTTTCTGCACGATTACCCGCTTTATCAACCAAATCGCGAACATCGATAATATTGATATCCGGCGTATTTTGAACCGCCAGTGCCGGCGCCGTTCCGAGCGATGCAGTGATCCAACGAATACTCATTTCAAATGCTCAACAGGGACGAATCTCTCCGTCAGACTCCGCAGATACCAACCGGGTGTAATTTTCGGCTGATGCGCTGGCGCACCTGTCGAAATCGACTTGATAAACAGGTCCACCTCGTTAAAGCCCGCCATCGCACGCAAGTACGTCGACGCTGAAAACCGCGGGTTTATCTCAAATGGAATGAACACCCCATCCTTGATTCGCCCCTGAATGTTGATCGGCCCCCGGCTAGACACCGCCTCGGCGATCGCTTCTGCTTGCCGGCACACGTCAGCAAACTCATCGATATAGCCTTGGGAGTACCCACTGGAGATCAACCCACCCCGCCCTCTGTAAGCGACTGACAGTTTTGCATCCATCGCTCGACGCAATGCGATTGATCCGATTGTTTGGCCGCTCGGCAGAGTCAGTACACCTACGGTAAACTCCCCGCCGTCATCATCTATGTACTCTTGCGCCAGCGGGACACTTCCACTGCGGCGAATAAAATCCGCATAGACCATTGCTTCATCAGTGCTAACGGCAAAAAAAACTGAGGCACTTCCTCCAGAACCGGTCGCTGGTTTGACGATGCAAGGCAAACCGACCCCTTCAACATCACGCGCAGACTCTATCGCGCGGGTTTTCGGGATGGGGATGTTTGCCTGGGACAGCAACTTGAACGTCTCATCCTTGTCGGAAAAGCTCGCGATGACCTCAGGCGAGTTGCTGAGCAAATGAATGCCAGCGTCCTCAAGCTGCTTCGCTGCGGCACCGAGAAGAACCATAGGTTGCTCGCCACCAGGTAGAAGCCAGGTAGAACCGCTGTCTTTACAGGCCTCAATGACATCGGCAATGTAATGCTCACGCTTGACGTGAAAGGTTTTTTTGAACCCGGATTCATACAAGCCATACGCCGTGGTGGATATATCGCAGCCATAGGCTTCATAGCCACCTGCCAGCGACAAACATTTGAGCAATTCGGTGCCAAGTGATGCGCCACCTACTCCAGCGATCATGACTTTCTGCAGGTCACTCATATTGTTTCAACCGCTGAATAATGACATTCACAATGACGTCTTGCTGTTCCTGGGTAAGGTCATGATAACTAGGAAGGTTGATGGCCCTCTCAGGTATAGCCCACGAAAATTTATTCTCTTTTCGATCATCAAACATAGGTAAACTGGACAGTGGGCTAAAGAACACTCGCGCATCTACCTGTTGAGCGGCCAGTTCTTTTTGCAATATTTCACAGGTCAATCCAGTTTCAGGCGAAAACACTGCTGTGGGCATCCATGCGCCAATTACTATGCCTTCTGGCTCTGGATTCAACGCCACGCCCGAATAAGGCTGAAGTTTCTGCCGATAGTAATCCATGACTTCTTTTTTACGGCGTATAAGGTCGTCGATTCGTTCGATTTGCGCACAGCCGATCGCAGCTTGAATATTCGACATCTTGTATTTGAAACCAACCATGTCCGGCCAGAACTGCTTGGTCTGCCCTCTCGCCCTGCCGTGGTTTGAAAGTGTCAGTACTTTTTCGTAAAGAGCGGCGTCGTTAGTGACAAACATGCCGCCTTCGCCCGTCGTAAGGGTCTTGGTGCCATGGAAAGAAAAGCTGCCAAAAGTCCCCATGCTACCGGCCCGCTTGCCGTGATACTGAGAACCGATCGCTTCAGCCGCATCCTCGATAACGGGAATGCCATGGCGCTCGCCGATTTCCAGCAAACGGTCCATATCGCAGAGATTGCCGTACAGGTGCACCGCGACAATGGCTTTGGTTTTAGGGGTGATGGCTGATTCCACTTGCTCGGGATCAATGCACCAGGTATCAGGAAGAATATCGACGAATACCGGAGTAGCGCCCAGGTGTTCGACAGGAGAAACGGTGGCGATCCAATTGGTGTCCGCCATGATCACTTCGTCGCCCGGCCCTATGCCCAAGGCGGCCATGCCCATGTGCAGGGCACCCGTACAGCTCGAGGTAGCAATCGCATATTCAACGCCAAGGTGGGCCTTGAATGCATTCTCGAAACGCACGATGTACTCGTAGCATTTGTCGCCCCAACCGTTTCTGGCCGCGTCAGTGGCGTACTCGACTTCCAGTTCGGTAATCGAAGGCTTGGTGTAGAAAATCCGCTCGCTCATTTGACCTCCAGTGCGGGAACAGCCGTAACAAACTGTCCACCCCACTTTCTGACGTAGCTGTGATGACCGATCACTTCATCGGCGATGTTCCAGGGCAGAATCACCACGGTATCGGGTTGAGTTTCTTTCAGCTTCTGCGGCGAGTAGACCGGGATATGACTCCCGGGAAGGTATTTACCTTGCTTGGACGGCGCTGCATCACACACATAGGCCAAGAGATCCGGTTTGACGCCTGCATAGTTCAACAGCGTGTTGCCCTTGGCAGCGGCACCATATGCAACTACCTGTTTGCCCGCGCGCTTCTGCTCGATCAGGAAACTGAGCAGGCCATTCTTGACTTCATCGGCCAGCACTTGAAAACCTTGATAGATCTTCAGATCCTGCAACCCGAACTGCAACTCCGCGTCCAGAAGACGAGCGACGCCAGGGCTGTCACTGCGACCATCCTCAACATGACAGCCATGCACGCGCAAGCTACCACCATGGGTCGGCAACTCTTCTACCTCACTGATCCGCAAACCAGCCTGGGCAAAGATTTGATTTACCGTGTAAAGCGACAAATAGGAAAAGTGCTCGTGGTATACGGTGTCGAACTGGGTGTGCTGGATCAGACGCATGAGGTGCGGAAACTCAAGGGTGATGGTTCCCCCAGGTTTCAAAGCCGCTTTCAGACCACGAGTGAAATCGTTGATATCCGGCACATGGGCAAAAACGTTGTTGCCGGCAATCAAATCAGCTTGGCGTCCCTCGGTCGCCAGCCGCTTGCCCAGTTCTTCACCGAAAAACTCACGCAACACCGGGATACCGATTTCCTCCGCAGCAGCGGCCGTGCTGGCGGTCGGTTCAATCCCAAGACATGGGATATCTGCGGCCAAAAAATTCTTCAGCAGGTAACCATCGTTCGAAGCCACTTCGATCACAAAGCTGTCAGCTCCGAGCCCCAAGCGTTCGATCATGGTCCGCGAATAAACAGCGGCATGCTTGAGCCAACTGGTCGAAGTGGACGAGAAGTAGGCGTAATCCTTGGAAAAGAACAGGTCTGCCTGAGCGTAATCTTCGGTCTGTACCAACCAGCAGTTCTCGCACACTTTCAATTTGAGCGGAAAGTAGATTTCCGGCGAGCTCAACTCCGCTTCGCTGAGGTACGAATTGGAGGGCGGAGCAAAACCCAGATCCAGAAAAGTGTGCTGCAGCGGCTCAGAGCAGTGGCGACATTTCATACATGAAGTCCGGCGAATTCGTTAGATAGCAAAGCGTGATTCTTGTCGCGCTCGGAAAGATCGGAGACAGGCAATGGCCAGGTGATTCCCAGTCGAGGGTCATCATAACGTACCCCCCCTTCAGCCGTCGGCTCATACAAAGCTGTGTGCAGGTAGAGCAACTCGCTCTCGGCTTCGAGCACTTGAAAACCGTGCGCGCAGCCTTGAGGAATCACTAACATGCGACCGGTTTGCGGGCTCAGCTCTTCAGCATGCCAGCGCAAAAATGTCGGAGAGTCTGCACGCAGATCGACGACCACATCCCATACCCGGCCTTTCAGGCAACGGACCATTTTCATCTCCGCATGGGGGGCATGCTGAAAATGCAGCCCCCGCACGGCGCCAATGGTCGAGGTACGAGAATGGTTGATCTGCACGATATGTTGAGTACCCAAAACGTCAGCCAGGCTTTTTTCGCAGAACAAACGACTGAATGCGCCACGGTGGTCCTGGTAAGGCTGCGTTTCAACCACTACGGCGCCATTTATCGCTGTAGGTCGGATATTCATGAATCAATCCAGACACAGCCGACTTGAACTGCCGCAGTGATGTACCTCGCCAGTTGCTCACGAGTGATCGCCTGACCTGTGGAGGACTGGTGACGGTACCAGTCAGCCGTCATTTCCAGGCTTTGCTCCAGACTCCAGACCGGCTGCCAACCCAGGCGAGCCTTCGCCTGTGCGCAGTCGAGGTACAGCAGATTGGCTTCGTGCGGCTGCGGTACGGATGTGGTATGCCAAGCGAGTTCCGGCCAATACACCTGCAAGCCTGTTAACACCTCTGCAACCGTACGGTTGTCTTGCGGCGCAGGACCAAAATTCCACCCGCCCTCAATCGCCTTATCGAGCATCAGAAGACGCTGGCCGAGCAATAGGTAGCCGGACAGGCATTCGAGTACATGCTGCCAAGGTCGGGTGGATTGAGGAGAACGGATTTCCAGGGATTCGCTGGCCTTGACAGCCCTGACCAGGTCGGGGATCAGACGATCCTCGGACCAATCACCCCCGCCGATGACATTACCGGCACGTGCCGAGGCGATCAGCGGCGCACCTTCAGTGCTCCAGAATGCCTTGCGATAGCTGTCGACTACCAGTTCGCTGGCCGCTTTGGATGCACTGTAAGGGTCATGACCACCGAGGCGATCATTTTCACGATACCCCCAAGGCCACTCGTTGTTGGCGTAGACCTTGTCCGTCGTGATGACAATGACCGCCCGCACACTGGGCGTATGCCGGCAGGCCTCAAGCACATTGGCAGTCCCCATCACGTTGGTCGACCAGCTTTCCAGGGGATCGCGATAGGAGCGACGCACCAGCGCCTGAGCAGCAAGGTGAAAAACGATTTCCGGCTCCGCTTTCTCGAATGCATCCCGAACCACCGCCGGATCGCGAATGTCACCGCGCAGATCAACTGCCGGGATACTCAACAGGTCCCAGTGAGCCAGAGTACTTTCAGGCGTCAGACCGAGACCGGTCACTTGCGCGCCGAGCTCGCAAAGCCAGGTCGCCAACCAACTGCCTTTGAAGCCCGTATGCCCGGTGAGCAGAACCTTACGGCCCCGATAGAGATCGCCGAACTGCTTCATGCCCAGCGCTTCCAGGGTGCATTACCTTTGCCCCACAAATCTTCGAGGTGATTTTTATCCCGCAAGGTATCCATCGCCTGCCAAAAGCCACTGTGTTGATAAGCCATGAGGTTTCCCTCATCAGCCAATCGCATCAGTGGCTCGGTTTCCCAGCTGGATTGATCATCAGCGATGTAATCAATGACGGAAGGATTGAGCACAAAGTAGCCGCCATTGATCCAGGCGCCATCACCCGCGGGCTTCTCCTGGAAGCTGTTGACCTGGCTGCCCTGCATATTCAAAGCGCCATATCTTCCCGGCGGCTGAATAGCCGTCACGGTGGCAAGCTTGCCGTGAGCGTGGTGAAAATCGATTAACTCGCGGATATTCACATCCGATACGCCATCACCATAGGTAAAACAGAATGGCTCTTCGCCCAGATGCTCACGGACTCGCTTGAGCCGCCCTCCGGTCAAGGTGTCCTCGCCGGTATTGACCAGCGTGACGCGCCAAGGCTCAACGTAGCGCTGATGAACTTCCATGGTGTTATTGGACATGTCAAACGTGACATCGGACATGTGCAGGAAATAGTTGGCGAAGTACTCCTTGATCACATAGCCCTTGTAACCACAGCAAATCACGAAATCATTGATTCCGTAAGAAGAGTAGAGCTTCATAATGTGCCAGAGAATCGGCTTGCCACCGATTTCGATCATCGGCTTGGGACGCAAATGGGACTCTTCAGAAATACGCGTGCCAAGCCCACCCGCCAGAATTACCGCCTTCATGGGAAACCTTACCTGCAAATGTCTATGGAAACCGCTCAATTAATCCGAGGGACGCGGCAGCAACCCTTATTGCACGAGCGCTACAGACGAATTGGCAGACCGGGAGGTTTTAGCATGACCCCGATGCATTGAACAGACCGTCATCCTTGGCACAATCTTGATTTCAAATGCAAAAAAGTTTTCACGGATCCCGGGAAACATAGAAAACAGAACGCCGGTTTGATTGATGATGTTCGCGCGAGCAAACACATCCAACAAACCGGCGTTCTTATGCGCGGTACAGGATTGACTGGCCGCTAACCAAGCGCTGGTGACGGTGTACTTGATGAAGGTTTAATTCAAAACGCTTGGGACGCCGAACCCGGCTTGGAGATGGAAAAGGCGTAAAGCCTATGCAGGACGGGACAGGAACCAAAAAAAAGGCGTCCTATTGGACGCCTTTTTCTATGTATGGTCGGGGTAAGGGGATTCGAACTCCTGACATCCTGCTCCCAAAGCAGGCGCGCTACCGGACTGCGCTATACCCCGGTAAAAAAAAGGCACCTTTGAAAGGCGCCTTCTTCGATCAGCGCTTTTGGCCTCTGATCTTAAGATTCGATTCCAGCGCTAACTGGTTTCAAAAATGGTGGGTCGTGTGGGATTCGAACCTACGACCAATTGGTTAAAAGCCAACTGCTCTACCAACTGAGCTAACGACCCAAAAATGGTCGGGGTAAGGGGATTCGAACTCCTGACATCCTGCTCCCAAAGCAGGCGCGCTACCGGACTGCGCTATACCCCGGTTTGAAATTGGCTCCGTGACCAGGACTCGAACCTGGGACCCAATGATTAACAGTCATTTGCTCTACCGACTGAGCTATCACGGAACTACATATTTCAATTTACAACTGTGAAGCTTGCTTCACCTCTTCGACCCGTTCGCATCGCTGCGTTCGTGTGTCTGAGGCGCGCTATTCTACAATCTTAAGCACCTCTGTCAACCCCTTAAATTGCTTTCAAGTTAATGATTTGCAACTTATTTCAGATTCCTGCTTGGGGAGCGGAAACCCTTCGGGGTGACTTACTGCGGGGCGCACTTTACAAGCCTTTTCCTTTCAGTTCAACAACCTGACGAAAAAAAGGCCTCGCAATGCGAGGCCTCTTGTTGGAGCGAGCTTGCTCGCGAAAAAAGTCGGAACAACGCGTTCATCCAGACAGCGCGCGTTATCGTTGACGTCCATCGCGAGCAAGCTCGCTCCTACAGTCGTAAAAGTGGATCAGGCGAAGACGATTTCGTCGTTTTCCACCACACCTTTGGCGGTATCGCCGGGCATGAAACGACCCGACAGAATCAGCTGCGCCAGCGGGTTTTCGATCCAGCGCTGGATCGCTCGTTTGAGCGGCCGCGCGCCGTACACCGGGTCGTAACCGACAGCGATCAGCTTATCCATGGCCTCAGGGCTGAGTTCCAGCCTCAGTTCCCGCTCGGTCAGGCGACTGCGCAGACGACCCAACTGGATCTCGGTAATGCCCGCGATTTGATCCCGAGCCAATGGCTCGAAGATCACCACTTCGTCGACCCGGTTGATGAACTCCGGCCGGAAATGCGTGGAAATCGCATCCATCACCGCCGCGCGCTGAGCCTCACGATCACCGACCAGCTCCTGGATCTGTACCGAACCCAGGTTGGAGGTCATGACGATCACGGTGTTCTTGAAATCCACCGTGCGGCCATGGCTGTCGGTCAAGCGGCCATCTTCCAGCACTTGCAGCAAGATGTTGAAGACGTCCGGGTGGGCCTTCTCGACCTCATCCAGCAGGATCACCGAATAAGGCTTGCGACGCACCGCCTCGGTCAGGTAACCGCCCTCCTCGTAACCCACGTAGCCTGGTGGCGCACCGATTAGGCGAGCCACGGAATGTTTCTCCATGAACTCGGACATGTCGATCCGCACCATGGCCTCTTCGGTATCAAAGAGGAACTCGGCCAACGCCTTGCACAGCTCGGTTTTACCGACACCGGTCGGGCCGAGGAACATGAACGAACCGCTTGGACGATTCGGGTCGGACAACCCGGCCCGCGAACGCCGCACTGCGTTGGAAACCGCGATCACCGCTTCGTCCTGACCGATCACACGTTGGTGCAACAGGCTTTCCATCTTCATCAGCTTGTCGCGCTCGCCTTCGAGCATTTTCGACACCGGAATGCCGGTCCATTTCGACACGACTTCAGCGATCTCTTCTTCGGTCACTTTGCTGCGCAGCAACTGGTTTTCGCTTTTGCCATGCTGGTCGACCATTTGCAGGCTGCGCTCCAGGTCCGGGATCACCCCGTATTGCAGCTCGGCCATGCGGTTGAGGTCGCCTTTACGACGGGCTGCTTCCAGTTCCTGACGGGACTGTTCGATTTTCTGCTGGATCTGCGCAGAACCCTGAACTTCGGCTTTTTCCGAATTCCAGATTTCTTCGAGGTCCGAATACTCGCGCTCGAGACGAACGATTTCTTCCTGGAGTTTTTCCAGGCGCTTGATCGCCGCTTCGTCGCTTTCTTTCTTCAGCGCCTGGGATTCCACCTTGAGCTGAATCAGACGACGCTCGAGACGGTCCAGCACTTCCGGCTTGGAATCGATCTCCATGCGGATGCGGCTGGCGGCTTCGTCGATCAGGTCGATGGCCTTGTCCGGCAACTGACGATCCGTAATGTAGCGATGGCTCAGTTTGGCCGCGGCGATGATCGCGCCGTCGGTGATCGCCACTTTATGGTGAACTTCATAGCGTTCTTTCAGGCCACGCAGAATGGCGATGGTGTCTTCTTCGCTCGGTTCGTCCACCAGCACTTTCTGGAAGCGCCGCTCGAGGGCCGCGTCCTTCTCTATATATTGGCGGTACTCGTTGAGCGTGGTCGCGCCGACGCAGTGCAATTCACCACGGGCCAATGCAGGCTTGAGCATGTTGCCCGCGTCCATCGAACCTTCGCCTTTACCGGCGCCGACCATGGTGTGCAATTCGTCGATGAACAGAATGATCTGCCCTTCCTGCTTCGACAGTTCGTTGAGCAGGGATTTCAGGCGTTCTTCGAACTCGCCCCGGTACTTGGCACCGGCAATCAGTGCCCCCATGTCCAGGGACAACAGGCGTTTGCCTTTCAGGCCGTCCGGCACTTCGCCGTTGATGATGCGCTGGGCCAGGCCTTCGGCGATGGCGGTTTTACCCACGCCAGGTTCACCGATCAGCACCGGGTTGTTTTTGGTGCGGCGTTGCAGCACCTGAATGGTCCGGCGAATTTCGTCGTCACGGCCGATCACCGGATCGAGCTTGCCGTCTTCGGCGCGCTTGGTCAGGTCGACGGTGTATTTATCCAGCGCCTGACGCGACTCTTCGTGGTTGGCGTCATTGACCGCCTCGCCACCACGCAGGTTGTTGATCGCGTTTTCCAGGGCTTTCTTGCTCACGCCCTGGCCGAGCAACAATTTGCCGAGCTTGCTGTTCTCGTCCATGGCGGCGAGCAACACCAACTCACTGGAAATAAACTGATCGCCCTTCTGTTGGGCCAGACGATCGGCCTGGTTGAGCAGGCGCGCCAGATCCTGCGACATGTTGACGTCGCCGGTCGGATTCTGGATTTTTGGTAGCTGGTCGAGCTCTTTGGTCAGCTCTTTACGCAGGCTGTTGACGTCGAAACCGACCTGCATCAGCAGGGGCTTGATCGAACCGCCCTGCTGTTCAAGCATGGCTTGCATCAAGTGCGCCGGTTCAATGCCGGGATGATCAAGGCCGACAGCCAGCGATTGGGCGTCGGATAGAGCTAACTGCAATTTGCTGGTTAAACGATCTATACGCATGGGTCACCTTCCTTTTGAGCAGGCCGGACCTATAAAACATCCTGAATGAAGAAACCTGCCAGATACCGTTATAGATGCGGTCGATTCTGGGAGTTTCAAGCGTCGATCAGTTGATGCAGATCAGAGAAGTCTAGCGCTCTAACCAAACAAGGGAGGTGAACCGACCGGTGCGTGGGCTGCGGCGGTAAGAAAAGAAGCGCGGATCGGTCACAGTGCAGAAACCGCCACCATAGACGGCGGTGACACCGCGAGCAGCCAGACGCAAGCGCGCGAGCTCATAGATGTCGGCCATGAATTTGCCAGCGTTTTGGCTTGGCACGAAGGCCCTGGCGGCTTCTGGCAATTGCTGGACGAAGGTTTCGCGCACTTCCGGGCCGACTTCAAAGGCTTGCGGGCCAATGGCCGGACCGAGCCAGACCAGCACTTCTTCTGGTGGCACGGCCAACGTGTCGAGCGTCGCTTCGAGCACACCTGCCGCCAGCCCGCGCCAACCGGCATGGGCGGCTGCGACGCGAGTGCCGGCACGGTCGCAGAACAATGCTGGCAAACAATCCGCCGTCATCGCCGCGCAGGCAATGCCGGGCGTTGCCGTCCAACTGGCGTCGGCGGTGGCCACAAGGCTTGGGTCCGCGTGAGCCACGACAATGCCATGAACCTGCTTTAACCAGGCCGGCTGAATAGAGAAATGATCAGTGAGGCGGCGGCGGTTTTCGGCAACAGCTTCGGGGCTGTCGTCGACGTGATCGCCGAGGTTGAGGCTGTCGAACGGCGCCAGACTGACGCCGCCCGCACGGGTGGTCACACAGGCTTTCACCCCGGCAGGCGCAGGCCAGTCGGGAATCAGCCAGTCACTCATCCGATGAACGCCTCGCGGTCTTGCTTGAGCAATGTCAGCAACCAGACGAAATCGTCCGGCAGTGGCGATTCCCAGCTCATGCGTATACCAGTGGTCGGGTGATCCAGCTCCAGGAACCGCGCATGCAAGGCCTGACGCGGGAAGGTCTTCAAGGAATCGACCATGGTCTGGCTGGCGGCCGGCGGAATACGGAAACGACCGCCGTAGGCAGGATCTCCGACCAACGGGAAGTTGATGTAAGACATGTGCACCCGAATCTGGTGCGTACGACCGGTTTCCAGTTTCACCCGCACGTGAGTGTGGGAGCGGAAACGCTCGAGCACGCGGTAATGGCTGACGGCTTGCTTGCCACCTTCCATCACGGCCATGCGCTGGCGTTGCTGGCCGTGACGACCGATCGGCGCATTGATCTTGCCGCCCGCCGTCACCACACCGATCACGATGCACTCGTAGATACGGCTGACGCTGCGGCTCTGCAACTGTGTAACCAGCTGCGTCTGCGCCTGAATGGTCTTGGCCACCACCATCAGACCGGTGGTGTCCTTGTCCAGGCGATGCACGATACCGGCGCGGGGCACATTGACGATGTCCGGCACGTGGTGCAGCAAGGCGTTGAGCAAGGTGCCATCAGCGTGACCGGCGGCAGGATGCACCACCAGGCCCGCAGGCTTGTTGATCACGAGGATGTCGTCGTCTTCATAGACGATGTCCAGCTCGATGTCCTGAGCGATCCATTCGCCCTGAGCTTCCTGCTCGGCAGTCAGCTCAAGAATGGCGCCACCGTGAACGATGTCTCGCGGGCGGATTACCGCCCCATCCACAGTCAGGCGGCCGTCTTTGATCCAGGCGGAAAGGCGCGAGCGCGAGTGCTCAGCGAATAATTGTGCGGCGACTTGATCGAGGCGTTGGCCGCCCAATTCGGACGGCACCTCTGCGCGAAGTTCAATTTTATCGGACATGCTCGGACTAGGCGTCGGCACAGCCTTTGGTTTCGGCTGCGCGCTTGTGGTTAAATACGGCGTCTTTTGCCCCGAGGCTATTCAACGGGGCGCTCATCATAACAGGACGGCCCCGCCCAAGACAGCGGCCGTCATAGGGACGCAAGCCGCCATGCAAGTGAAACACCTGCTGCTGATCGCCATCCTCGCATTGACCGCTGCTTGCTCATCGAAGGAAGTCGTAGACGAAAACCTTAGCGAAGTCGAGCTGTACCAGCAGGCTCAGACCGACCTGGACAACAATAGCTACACCGCCGCCACAGCCAAGCTGAAGGCGCTGGAGTCGCGTTATCCGTTCGGTCGCTACGCCGATCAGGCTCAACTCGAGCTCATCTACGCCAACTACAAGAACACCGAGCCCGAGGCTGCGAAGTCTGCCGCCGAGCGTTTCATTCGTTTGCACCCACAGCATCCGAACGTGGATTACGCCTATTACCTCAAGGGTCTGACCTCTTTCGACCAGGATGTCGGCCTGCTGTCGCGTTTCCTGCCGCTGGACATGACCAAGCGTGACCCGGGCGCTGCCCGCGACTCCTACAACGAGTTCGCCCAGCTGACCAGCCGCTTCCCGAACAGCCGCTACTCGCCGGACGCCAAGCAGCGCATGATTTACCTGCGCAACCTGCTGGCGGCCTACGAGATTCACGTCGCCGACTATTACCTGACCCGTCAGGCCTACGTCGCTGCCGCGAACCGTGGTCGTTACGTCGTGGAAAACTTCCAGGAAACCCCATCGGTCGGTGACGGTCTGGCGATAATGACCGAGGCTTACCAGCGTCTGCACCTGGACGACCTGGCCAACACCAGCCTGGAAACCCTGAAGCTGAACTACCCGAACCACCCAACCTTGGTGGACGGTCAGTTCGTGCCGTCGGTGGATGAAGCCGACAACCGTTCGTGGTTGAGCAAGGCCACCCTGGGCCTGATCGAATCCCGTCCACCGCTGCCGCCGGGCGAAACCCGCGCCAACCAGGACGTGCAGAGACAATTCCGGGACGCCAAAGACGCGATTCCGAACGATCTCAAGCCTAAAGATGAGAATGGCGACGTGATCGAAGAAGAGGAACACGAAGCGGAAGGCAACAACAGCGACCGCTCGTGGTTCAGCTACATGACCTTCGGCGTGTTCGACTGACGGATGGAGACCCTGTAGGAGCGAGCTTGCTCGCGAAAAAACGTCCAGACGACGCGTTCATTCAGACAGCACGCGTCATCGTTGACGTCCTTCGCGAGCAAGCTCGCTCCTACAGAGAGTTGACTGCGATTACGCTGTGCGCTGACGATGTCCTTGGCTAAACTGCAGAATCACTCGTCATAAAGCAGCTCACCATGCTTCGTTTATTGTTCTGGATCGCCCTGATTGCCGCCGCGGTATGGTTCTGGCGCAAGTTCAAGGCTCAACCTTCTGTGCCCAAGTCCTCTGCCGAACTGGAAGCTGCGCCCATGGTCCGTTGCGCCCATTGTGGCGTCCACCTGCCCCGCGACCGCGCGCTAAACCTTCAACAACAGTGGTATTGCAGCCAGGCTCACCTCGAGCAAGGCCCGGGCACCAGTGATCGCTGAGACGTCCAGTCCCGGCAACAAACAGGCCCAGCGACTGCTGCGCCTTTATCATCTCTACCGCTTAAGTGTCGGCATCACCTTGGTGCTGCTGATCTCCAGCAACCTCGACAACCAGTTGCTGACATACTCCAATGACGACCTGTTGCGTAGTGGCAGCTGGTTGTACCTGGCCCTGAACATTCTGCTGGTGGTCTTCCTTGAGAACACCCGCCGTCCGGCGCAACTGTTCAGTCTGGCACTGATTGATGTCCTGCTGCTGTGCGGCCTGTTCTATGCCGCCGGTGGTGTTGCCAGCGCCATCGGCAACCTGCTGATCGTCTCGGTGGCCATCAGCAATGCCTTGTTGCGAAGTCGTATCGGCCTGCTGATTGCCGCCGTCGGCGCACTCGGCATCGTCGGGCTAAGTTTTCTCCTGAGCTTCAGCCATCCCGCCACCCCTAACGATTACCTGCAAGTCGGTACGCTCGGTGCGCTGTGTTTTGCCGCGGCATTGCTGGTGCAAGGGCTGATCCAGCGTGTGGAAGTCAGCGAAACCCTTGCCGAGCAACGGGCCAGTGAAGTCGTGGGCCTTGAAGCCCTTAATGCGCTGATCCTGCAGCGCATGCGCACCGGCATCCTGGTGCTGGACGACCAGCGGCGGGTGCAACTGGCCAATCACAGCGCCCAGGCCCTGCTGGGCCGGGACAACCTCGAAGGCCAACGGATCGATGACTGCTCACCCCCTCTCGTCGAGCGCCTGCAATTGTGGCTGAACAACCCGACGCTGCGCCCCCAAAGCCTGAAAGTCACCAGCAGCGGCCTGGAACTGCAACCGAGCTTCATTGCCCTGGACCAAAGCCCACACCACCAAACCCTGGTTTTTCTCGAAGACCTCGCGCAAATCGCCCAACAGGCTCAACAACTGAAACTCGCCGCCCTTGGCCGTCTGACTGCCGGGATCGCCCACGAAATACGCAATCCACTGGGCGCCATTAGTCACGCCGCGCAGCTATTGCAGGAATCCGAGGAACTGAACGGCGCGGACCGACGTCTGACCCAGATTATTCAAGATCACTCTCAGCGTATGAATCGGGTTATCGAAAACGTCCTGCAACTGTCCCGCCGCCAGCAAACCGTGCCGCAACGGCTCGATTTGAAGCCGTGGCTGGAACAGTTCGTCGCCGATGTCCGGGAAAGGGCGATCGAGCGCCAGCAGATTCACCTGCGTATCGGTTCAGGCGACTTCAAAACCCTGATGGACCCGAACCAGCTGACCCAGATTCTCGACAACCTGCTGCGCAATGCCTGGCGCCACAGCGCTCAAACCCATGATCAGGCGCAGGTCTGGCTTGATCTGTTCATCGACTCCGACACCCAGCTGCCGATCATCGAGGTGCTGGACGATGGCGCCGGCGTAGCGCCGGATCAGCAGGTGCATCTGTTCGAACCGTTCTTCACCACCAGCGCCCAAGGCACAGGACTGGGGCTTTATCTGTCCCGTGAACTGTGCGAAAGCAACCAGGCCCGCCTAGACTTTAAACCACGCCAAGGCGGCGGCTGCTTTCGCATCACCTTTGCTCACGGACGGAAACAAAGTTGAACACGAGCCCACAGCAAAAAGTCCTGATCGTCGACGACGAACCGGATATCCGCGAACTCCTGGAAATCACCCTGGGACGAATGAAACTCGACACCTTCAGCGCCCGCAACCTTGGCGAAGCCCAGGCCTTGTTGAAGCGCGAAACGTTTGACCTGTGCCTGACCGACATGCGCCTGCCGGACGGCACCGGCCTTGAGCTGGTGCAACACATTCAGCAACGCTATCCCCAACTTCCGGTGGCCATGATCACCGCTTATGGCAACCTGGAAACGGCGATCAACGCTCTCAAGGCCGGTGCTTTCGACTTCCTGACCAAACCGGTGGACCTCGCCCGCCTGCGCGAACTGGTCACCAGTGCACTGCGCATGCCCGCGCCGGGCGCCACCGTCGATCGTCGTTTGCTGGGCGACTCGTTGCCCATGCGCAATTTGCGTAAACAAATCGACAAGCTGGCCCGCAGTCAGGCACCGGTGTACATCAGCGGCGAGTCCGGCAGCGGCAAGGAATTGGTCGCGCGGCTGATCCATGAGCAAGGGTCGCGCGCCAACCAGCCGTTTATCCCGGTGAACTGCGGGGCAATCCCGTCGGAACTGATGGAGAGCGAATTTTTCGGGCATCGCAAAGGCAGTTTCAGCGGCGCCATCGAAGACAAACCCGGGCTGTTCCAGGCAGCCCATGGCGGCACGCTGTTCCTCGACGAAGTGGCTGATTTACCGCTGGCGATGCAAGTCAAACTGTTGCGGGCGATTCAGGAAAAAGCCGTTCGCAGCGTGGGCGGACAGCAGGAAACCGTGGTCGATGTGCGCATCCTCTGCGCCACCCACAAAGACCTCGCCGCCGAAGTCGCCGCCGAACGCTTTCGCCAGGATTTGTACTACCGGCTCAACGTCATCGAACTACGGGTTCCGCCCTTGCGCGAACGCCGTGATGACATCGAATCGTTGGCCACTCATGTCCTCAAACGTCTGGCAGCCGGCAGCGGCCAGCCCGCCACGAAACTCCACCCGCAAGCGCTTGAAGCGCTGAAAAGCTATCGCTTTCCGGGCAACGTGCGGGAACTGGAGAACATGCTCGAACGGGCTCACACCTTGTGCGAAAACAAACAGATCGAAGCCAGCGATCTGCGACTGACCGAAGGCAACTGCACCGCAGACAGTGGGGGGGGACAGGACCTGACGCAGATCGACAATCTGGAGGACTATCTGGATAACGTCGAACGCAAACTCATCCTCCAGGCCCTGGAGGAAACCCGCTGGAACCGCACGGCGGCGGCTCAGCGGTTGAATTTGTCGTTTCGGTCGATGCGTTACAGGCTGAAGAAATTCGGGTTGGATTGAGGGCCCAATCGCGAGCAGGATCGCTCCCACAGGGTTTTGTGTGAACTCTGTGGGAGCGAGCCTGCTCGCGAAGGCAATCTACTCGACGACAAATATCCCGTGGTCAGATCCGCCCGGCCGGCGCATATGGCGCCGGATCAATAATCGGCGCCCTGCCCAACATCACATCCGCAAACAACTGGCACGACGCCGGCGCCAGCACCAAACCGTTGCGGTAATGCCCGCAGTTGAGCCATAACCCCTCGAACCCCGGCACCCGGCCAATGTAGGGAATCCCCTCCGGCGAACCCGGTCGCAGCCCGGCCCAGTGCCCGACCACCTCGGCCTCAGCCAACTCTGGAATCAGCTCTACCGCAGAGGCCTTCAGGCTCTCCAGCGCAGACCCGGTCGGTGTCTTGTCGAAACCTTCATGCTCTAGCGTACTGCCAATCAGAATGTGGCCATCCCGGCGAGGAATTGCATAACGCCCCTTGGCTAGCACCATGCTCGGCAGGAAGTCTGCGGCGCACTTGTACAGGATCATTTGCCCTTTCACAGGCTCGACCGGCAGTTCCAGCCCAAGGCTTTTGAGCAAACCACCGCTCCAGGCGCCAGCAGTCAGCACCACTTGATCACCGTGGATAGCGCCCGTCGAAGTCTGTACGCCGACAACGTGATCGCCTTCACGGATAAACCCGCTGACCTCGCACTGCTCGTGAATCGTCACGTTCGGCAGCGCCAGCAAAGCAGCCTTGAGGGATTTCACCAACCGCGGATTGCGCACATTGGCCACGTCGGCCATGTAGATCGCCCGGGAGAAACCGGCGCCCAGTACCGGCACGGCATCGTGCGCCGCCGAGATATCCACAGCCCGCAGCGGACGGTTTTCCCGCTCGGCCCAGGCCAGCGCCTCGGCCTCATCATCCAGATCCAGCCAGTACAGACCGGTGGTGTGCACCTCGGGATCAACTCCGGTCGCGGCAAACAGCCGCTCGCCCAGCTGTGGATAAAAATCTTGGGACCAGTGGGCGAGCGCGGTGACCGCCGGGTTGTAGCGCCATGGGTAAAGCGGGGAAACAATGCCGCCACCGGCCCAGGACGATTCCTGACCGACATTCGAACGGTCCAGCAGCACAACGCTCTGTACTTCGGACGCGAGATTGAACGCCGTCAGCAGGCCAATCACACCGCCGCCGACAATCACCACTTGCTGTTGCATGGCCATGTTCCGATCCAAACGTTAAATAGACAGAGGGCGCAAAAGGCGCCCGAAAAAGAAACTCAGCGCCCCCAGCAATCCTTGGTGGTCAGCCCGGTCTTTGCTCCGACCATGCTTCTGACACCCGTATTGGTGATGGTGAAATCGCCACACTTGTCAGTGGCCATGCTGCCGGCCTTGCGTGCAGCGGTCAGCAGGAAGGTCTGGTCGGTCACTGTCGGGGTGATGGTGTAGTAGTCATTGCCGGCGCTCAGGCCGGAGACACCGGTATAGACATTACTCTTCGAGTAAAACCGTTCGAGAATTTGCGCCTGCTCGGAGAGCAGCCCGGCCACTTCAGCCCGGCGCCCCTTCTTCACGTATTCGGTGAGGCTCGGGTAGCCAATGGTGATGATGATCCCGATGATCGCAATCACGATCATGATTTCGATCAGGGTAAAACCTCGGTTGGATCTGCGCATGCCTCAACTCTCACTTACTGAATTTGTCGCCACATGATGCGACGGCTGCCGCCACCGCCCTTTTCGGTCAGCTTGGTCACCGTTGCACCGGTATCGGTCACGATCTTGCCGGTTCCGCCGTTGGTAACGGCGGTCAGGAACGGCATCCCGCCAGTGAAAATCACCCCGCTGGATATAGTGTCCGCGCTGTCGACCACGCCGTCGTTATTAGTATCGAGCACCGCGTAGTTGAGCATCTTACCGCTGAACGCATCCAGTTCGACCAGTTTGCCGGTGCCGAAACTGGCACAAGGATCCGTAGTGTCGACATTGGCTGTGGTAAATACGATTCGCCCCAGCACCAGGGACGCCTGGCTGATCACCCGCTCACCGGTCAGTACGTTGTTGTAGACCAGTGGCAGGAACCAGCCCTTCTCCGCCGGATAGGTCACTTCGTTCTGGCTGGTGGTGATGAATTGCCCCGAGCTTCCCGAGAACACGCCTGTCACCGATTGAATCTGCAAACTGGACGTGGTGATCTGTCCGGAACCGCCGTTCGCGTCCCACACCGCATAGAACGCCTGCAGATCCTTGTTGGTCTTGTCGACCGTCTCGTTGAACTTGCCGGTGCCGAAAAACACCACCTTACCGCCCAGTGGATTGTCTGCCAGCAACGGCTGCGCGGTGATCGGCTGGGTGGCGCCGCCCGCCGTTGTGAACAACGGTTTTCCGGAAAACGCCACGCCCCAGGTGTCGGTGGTGGTGCCGCTCAAATCAAACTTCCATAACCGTCCTTTCAGGTCTCCACCATAGGCAGCCTGCACCACATTCTGTGAGTTGACCTTGAGCTCCACCGAAGACAGGCCATTGGTGGTTTCCGTGCTGTCGATGACGATTTTCTTGATCAGTGACCCATCGCGAATATCGACCACATACAATGCCGCCACTCCCGAATTGCTGCCATAGCCATTGGAAATGAACGCCGCCCAACGACCATCGGCCAAGCGTGCCACTTCCGGACGGGCATAGGCATAACCCAGATCATTGAAAACGTTCGCCGTATTGGCCGTGGCGGGTGCACTGAACTCCCACAACGCCTTCGTCACGTTACCGGCCGAAGCGTCAAACAGCTGCAGCGCGTAAAAGGTCTTGCCACCCGCCCCTGTCCCGCCGATCGCCAGGGTTTTCCAGGCGCTGTTGAGTTGTGCATCGAATACACCAACCTGCCCATCGACCAGAAACTTGTGGCTGACGCCGTTGATGTAGGCGGTATCGGCGATGAAACGCAACGATGGCAGTACGCTGGAAGGCATGTAGGCATAGCGCCTCGCGCCGTTACCCGAGTTGATGACGCTGACAAAACCGTCGTTGGCGTTGACCACCAGACTGGCGTTCATGTTGGTGGCTTTGGTAGCCAGATAGGTGCTGTAGCTGGTGTCACTCACCAGATCGGATGCTGTTTTGTCCGTCGGCGACGCCAGCACCAGAGGCGAGTTGATAATATCGCCGAGCAATACGCTACGTACTTTCAACCCCGTCTTGTTGGTGCCCTTGCTCCACTCCACCAGGTCGCTGCCGGTGATACCAGTGGGTAGCCCTTGACTCAACACCGTTTGCTGCGCCGGGGCGAAATTGGTGTAAGCCAGGGTGACGGGAGCATTGCTCACGGTGTTCCACGACTGGTAAACAGGCGCCGTTGCACCGGGTACGATGGCCGTGTCAGTGGTCCAGAGCACCGAGGCGGTATTGACCGCGCCAGTGGCAGTGAACCCGTAGGATTTGATGGTCCCGCGCCAGTCCTTGGGGTCGTAGCTGGTCTGGTAGTAAGCGGAACCGACCCCGACGATTGAGCTGCTGGTGGTGCCGCTGCCCCCTGAGCCGGCTTTCGACGTGATGTCGCTCAGGGCGGATGCCAGCGCGGTGTTGAGGCCGACGCTGTCTGTTGCCTGATAATACTTGCCCTGCCCGTATCTGGCGGCGTCCGACAACATCTGATTCGCGGCAGTGAAGCCGACGGTGTAGGTGTTCATGTTCTGCGTGGGGAAATCTGTGGCGTTCCAGTTCTTGCCGGCGGCGTCGGTACCGGTGGTGCGCATGTCGATGTCGAAGGCGAATTTGGCAATGTCGTCCAGGTACAACGTATCACCCTCGCCATCACCGGAGAGGTTGTCGCCATCGTTCGCGCTGATGCCGTCCCAGTTCGGCAAACGGCTGCCACCGAGCGGGTCGTTGGTCGGGAAGGTCCGGTCAAACGTAGGCAGGCCATCGGTGATCACCACGCCGTAGTTTTTCTGGCAGCGATACTGGATCGGGCTGGTGTAAGTGGTGGGCGTCGAATTGTAGTACGGCGCCATGCCGCGCATATACCGCGTGATTTCGTAATAGGTTTCCGCCAACGGGGTATTGGCGATTGCACTCAAACCATCTATCGACGAAATCAGGTTGTCGAAGTTGGTTTGCGCCTGACCCTGGGTGGTGCTCCCGCCAGCCGATAGATCACTGACAGCGCGGGCGACAAACCCACCGGGGCCGGAATTACTGCCCGTGGGCGGGTTGAAGGTCGCAAGCCCGATACGCAGCGCGCGATTACTGGTCACCAGATTAGTAGAAACGTCCTTCGCTACGTTCATTCGGTAATCATTGGGGATGGCACCCGTGCCAGTGGTGAAGTCCCTGCTCGAACCCGTCACCAGACTCACCAGATAAGACAGATAGTCAGCCGTATAACGCGTGTTCTCATTGCCCACCGGGTCGGGCAGCTTCAGGCATACCGATGACAGCCCCAAAAACCCCCGATAGAAACCGTACCAGTTGCCGTTGGTGGAGCAACCGCCGCGAGTAAGGCTCGACAAGGCAATATTGGTATCGCTCATGTCAAGAAACTGACCGCTCTGACACGAGCCGTTCGCAGTGCAATTCGCAATTTGTGCACGGTTGACTGTCGGATCGAAATCCGGCGCCCAAATGATGTTGTTCATGCTTCCCGAATCATCGATCAGCAGCATCACGTTTGGCGGCACCGCCGCAGCGCTCAGCAAGGGCGAGTCCGAGGGCGTGAACGCGTACGCAGGGGCTGACAGGTACAGACCCAATGCAGCGCCAGTCAGCAACCGCCAGATCCCTGAGCACCTATTGGTACTTGGCATAAATGCTCTCCACCACACTGCGAACGTTATTGCCGACGATGGCCACTGCCGTGACCCGATAAAGCGTCGCAGGGGTGTTGCTTGGCACGTTCACGGCATTCAACGTGGTGCCGATGTTCTGCACTCCGTAGAAACCGTTGGCGGCGGCGATCCAGGTGACACCCGAAGTGGAATTGAGACCGGCAGCCGTGATAGTCGATGACTCGGCGGGCGGCAAACATTGATTGCCGCTGCAAACCGGCAACGCATAAGTACTCAGTTGCACCGTACTTTCGCCGATGCGCAATGCAGCTTCGGCAATCTGGAACGACTGATTGCGCAGGGTCACGCTGGTGGCCATTTTTTCCTGCAGGGTAGCGTTCTGCATCGATGAAATGCCGATCAGTGTCAGCAACAGAAGGAACACCAGGCTGACTAGCAGCGCCATGCCACGCTGAGCGTAAGAGTTCACGGGAGAATAATTCATCGGCCCTCCCCTCATGGCAGGCGGTTGCGCAATGCCGCAACCACGTTGAAGGTTTGCTCGCGAACGCGACTGTTCGGATCTCTCAGCGTCAGCGTCAGGCGCACGCTACGGATTCGCGCAGGGTCGGACGGGTTGGGGCTGTAACTGGAAGCGGCTGTATCGGTGGCCGACGCAGCGAGGCCGAAGCTCACGTCGAATTTGCTGACGTTGTCGACGAGCACTGCCTGAGTCGGCGTCCCGATGCCGCTGCCCATCGTCAATTGCCCGTTCTTGAGGCTGTAAATCAGCCGCCGAATCGGAAACGCCAACTGTCCCGTCGCAGGATCCTGTTTGTTGGAATAAGCCGTCGCCGTGTTGCGGCAATCGGAAACCACCGTCCAGGTCGGCGTGCCGCCGCCCGCTCCCACATCGGCTGTCACCAGGGTCAGCTTGAGATTGGCATTGTCCCAACTGATCGGCGCTACCTGACTGAGATAGAAGCTTCCTCCCGCGCTCGCATCGGTAATCGTCCCCAGACAACCGAACATCCCCACCATGCGGATTTCCTGAATCATCTTGCTCAGAACGAAACGCGCATCTTCCTGCATGTTCGCCGCCGCGTTCTGACTGACGTAGGTGTTCTTGGCCGCGATAAAAACCTGCGCCACGCCGAGTACCACGACCAGGCTCAACGCCAGGGCGATCAGCATTTCGATCAGGCCGAAACCTCGATTGAGCCGGTTCATGGTGTCGACACCGGATCGACAGCGGCGCGACTGGTCAGCACGAAGCTGCGGCGGGAGTTGGCGATACTGGCAGCCCGCGAGTCGTCCCAGGTGATGGTGATGGTGTAAACCCGCTGATTAAGGGTGACGCTGCCTGTGGCGGTGCTGCCGAGGAAATTGATGATGTTGGAGGTGAAGTCGTACAGGTCCTGATCCCGAGCGACATTCAGGTTGCCCGATGTCGGCGGCGTGACCGTGTAATCGGCGCCGGAGTTGGCGCGGATGCGGTCCATCATGTCGTAGGCGATAAAACTTGCCTGGCTGGTCATGCGCGAGCTGTCGGTGTACTTCAGCGCATTGAGCTGAAACGCCGCCGCCCCCAACAGGCCCACGCTCAGAATCAACAACGCCACCAAGACCTCGATCAGCGTCATGCCTTCCTGTGCACGCTTGCTCCATCCCCTCATCCGCAACTTCCACCCAATAGAATTCGTCCGTTCAAACACACATTCAGCGTCCTGCTTTGCGCCCCCAGTACATAGCTGATCACCACCGCCGTGGACGGTGCCGACAGACCACCCAGATTGTTGAAATCGATGGCGGTCACTCCTGAGGTTAGCGTCAGAGTCGCGCCGCTGCTCATCGCTGGAACAACCCGCAATACATTGGCCGGCGTGCCAGTACTGTCGTAGACCGCCAATTCCCCGGTCCAGACGCTACCGCCGGCCGTTGGACGCACCCGGGTGGTAATGCCCCGGTCGATGGCTTCAAGCCTGGCGAAATTCAACGCGCGCTGCAGGTCGCCGATCTCTGTGTCGGCCTTGGTGCCTTGCACCGAACGGGTAAACGCCGGCACCGCCAGGGTGATCAGAATCAGAAAGACCGCGAGCGCGACCAGCAACTCGATCAGCGTGAAACCTTTTGTACGATGATCCATAGGTGCCCTCCGTTGCCGTCGGCTATACCTGCTGTTACACGCTAGAACATTCGACCGACAGATGTTCGGTTGTTTTGCTATTACTCGCGCAAGGATTGCGCGGCCTACCGCATTCCAGGGAGGGAGATTTCATGCGCCAGCAGGGTTTCAGTCTGGTTGAACTGCTTATGGGACTGATGATTGTCGGGATTGTTCTGCATTTGGTCAGTCCGGCGTTCGCAGCGCTTACGGAATCGAACCATCGCGAAGTAGCAGCGGAGTCGTTGATCAGCGGTATACGCAATGCCAGGACTGCGGCACTCACCCATAACCAGAATGTCGTGATCCATGGCATCAATGGAGACTGGAGTCAGGGCTGGCGGATTATTTTGGACATCAGTGGCAAAGGCCCTGAAGACAGTAGCAATCCACTGTTGATCGAGCACGCAAGTGACGCCGGTGTGCCGATTATCGGCAATTGGAGTGTTAACCGTTTTGTACGTTTCAGCCGTCTAGGCGAACCATTGATGCCGGGTAAGGCCTTTCAAGCGGGGACATTGCATATTTGCGCGGCTCGCGAACCGGTCAGCCACCTGCAGGTGGTCCTGGCCCGCTCCGGCCGCGTGCGCCTGAACAACCAGAAGGCTGAACAAGCGCTGTGTGCAGAGGACAAGAAGGTTAAAGCAAAGAGCGGACGCGTAACTCTTTAGGCATGGAGAACGTGATGTTCTCCTCGCGACCGGCCAGCTCATCGGCACCGGTAGCGCCCCAGGCTTGCAACTGCTGGATCACGCCACGCACCAGTACTTCCGGTGCAGACGCGCCTGCGGTAATGCCGATGCGCTCGACACCGTCGAACCAGCTCTTTTGCAGGTCTTCGGCACCGTCGATCAAGTAGGCAGGGGTGGCCATGCGTTCTGCCAGCTCACGCAAGCGATTGGAGTTGGAGCTGTTCGGGCTGCCGACCACCAATACCACGTCACATTCATCGGCCAGTGTCTTGACTGCGTCCTGACGGTTTTGCGTGGCGTAGCAGATGTCGTCCTTGCGCGGACCACCGATCGCCGGAAAGCGCGTACGCAGGGCGTCGATGACGCGGCTGGTATCGTCCATGGACAGGGTAGTCTGGGTGACGAATGCCAGTTTTTCGGGATTGTGTACCTGCAACGCGGCAACGTCTTTCTCATCTTCAACCAGATAGATCGCGCCACCATTGCTGCCATCGTACTGGCCCATGGTGCCTTCGACTTCCGGGTGACCGGCGTGGCCGATCAGAATGCATTCACGGCCATCGCGGCTGTAACGCGCAACTTCGATGTGCACCTTGGTCACCAGCGGGCACGTCGCGTCGAACACTTTGAGGCCACGGCCGGCGGCTTCGGTGCGTACAGCCTGGGAAACGCCGTGGGCACTGAAGATCACGATGACGTCGTCGGGCACCTGATCCAGTTCCTCAACGAAGATCGCGCCGCGAGCACGCAGGTCTTCGACGACGAATTTGTTGTGCACCACTTCGTGGCGAACATAGATCGGCGGCCCGAAGACTTCCAGGGCGCGGTTGACGATTTCGATTGCCCGGTCCACACCGGCGCAGAAGCCACGGGGGTTGGCGAGTTTGATTTGCATGCTGTGCCTCGTGTCTTGCCCTGTAGGAGCGAGCTTGCTCGCGATGGGCGCGAACGATAACGCGTTCTTTCTGGATGAACGCGGTGCCCTTGAGTCCATCGCGAGCAAGCTCGCTCCTACAAAAAGCCGGTTGGTTCAGTTACAGCGATTTGACGCTGATGATCTCGACGTCAAAGGTCAATGTCTTGCCAGCCAGCGGATGGTTGAAGTCGATGGTCACTTGCTCGTCATCGAACTCTTTCACAACGCCAGGCAGCTCAGTATTGGCCGCATCGTTGAAGATCACCAGCAAACCCGGTGACAGTTCCATATCCTTGAACTGCGAGCGCGGGATGATCTGCACGTTTTGCGGGTTCGGCTGGCCGAACGCGTTTTCCGGCTGAATCGTCAGCGTACGCTTGTCGCCCGCCTTGAAGCCGAACAGGGCCGCTTCGAAACCTGGCAACAGGTTGCCGTCACCGACCTGGAAGGTCGCCGGGGCTTTGTCGAAGGTACTGTCGACCGTATCGCCGTTCTCCAGGCGCAGTGCAAAGTGCAAGGTGACTTCCGTGTTCTGGCGGATGCGTTGCTCAGCCAATACCTGTTCAGTCATGAACGGCTTCTCCGGTTTTCTTTGATTTGAACATGTCCAGCGCCAGCATCACCGCACCAACAGTAATCGCACTGTCGGCAAAGTTGAACGCCGGGAAGTACCAGCGGTTCTGCCAATGCACCAGAATGAAATCGATCACATGGCCCAGGGCAATGCGGTCATACAGATTGCCCAGCGCGCCACCGAGCACCAGGGCCAGCGCAATGGCCAGCCAGGTTTCGTTGCGCCCCAGACGCTTGAGCCACACCACCAGCACCGCACTGACCACGACCGCGATCAGGGCAAACAACCAGCGCTGCCAGCCCGAGCTGTCGGCCAGGAAGCTGAACGCCGCGCCGGTGTTGTAGGCCAGGGTCCAGCTGAAGTAATCGGGGATCACCACGATCTGCTGGTACATCTTCAGCGAGCCTTCAAAGTAGAACTTGCTGGCCTGGTCGATGACCAGGACCAGCAAACTCAACCAGAGCCAGCCCAGCCGTCCGAAACGGCCAATGGCATTAGGCATAGTGACGAACCTCGCCTGCGCCGCTGATGTTGTCGACGCAACGACCGCAGATTTCCGGATGCTCCGGGTTCACGCCGACGTCTTCACGGCAGTGCCAGCAACGGGCGCACTTAGGGAAGGCCGACTTGACGATTTTCAACTTCAGGCCGCTGACTTCGGTGACCACTGCATCGGCCGGAGCCTGTACGAACGGTGCAACGCTGGCGGTCGAGGTGATCAGGACGAAGCGCAGTTCGTTGCTCAGCTTGGCCAGGTCGGCGCTCAGCGCCTCTTCGGCGAACAGCGTCACTTCGGCTTGCAGGTTGCCACCGACGGCCTTGGCCGCGCGCTGGATTTCCATTTCCTTGTTCACAGCGACCTTCACCGCCATGATCCGCTCCCAGTAGGCGCGGCCCAGCTCGACGTTTTCCGGCAGTTCGGTCAGGCCTTCGTACCAGGTGTTGAGCATCACCGATTCATTACGCTCGCCCGGCAGGTATTCCCACAGTTCGTCGGCGGTGAACGCGAGGATCGGCGCGATCCAGCGCACCAGCGCTTCGGAGATGTGGTACAGCGCGGTTTGCGCCGAACGGCGGGCCTTGCTGTTGGCGCCAGTGGTGTACTGACGGTCCTTGATGATGTCGAGGTAGAAACCGCCCAGCTCCTGCACGCAGAAGTTGTGGATCTTGGAGTAGACGTTCCAGAAGCGGTATTCGCCATAGTGCTCTTGCAGCTCGCGTTGCAGCAGCAGCGTGCGGTCCACGGCCCAACGGTCCAGCGCGAGCATTTCTTCGGCCGGCAGGATGTCGGTGGCCGGGTTGAAACCGGTCAGGTTGGAGAGCAGGAAGCGCGCGGTGTTACGGATCCGCCGGTAAGCGTCCGCACTGCGCTGCAGGATCTGCTCGGAAACCGCCATTTCACCCGAGTAATCGGTAGAAGCGACCCACAGACGCATGATATCGGCGCCCAGGGTGTCGTTGACCTTTTGCGGCGCGATCACGTTGCCCAACGATTTGGACATTTTGCGACCGGACTCATCCACGGTGAAGCCGTGGGTCAGCAGCTCGCGGTACGGCGCGTGATTGTCGATGGCGCAACCGGTCAGCAGCGACGAGTGGAACCAGCCACGGTGTTGGTCCGAGCCTTCCAGGTACAGGTCGGCGCGCGGGCCGGTCTCGTGGCCCATCGGGTGCGAACCGCGCAGGACGTGCCAGTGCGTGGTGCCCGAATCGAACCAGACGTCCAGGGTGTCGCTGATCTTGTCGTACTGCGGCGCTTCGTCACCGAGCAACTCGGCAGCATCCATCTTGAACCAGGCTTCGATGCCTTCGACTTCGACACGCTTGGCCACTTCTTCCATCAGCTCGGCGGTACGCGGGTGCAGTTCGCCGCTTTCCTTGTTCAGGAAGAACGGGATCGGTACGCCCCAGTTGCGCTGACGGGAGATGCACCAGTCCGGACGGTTGGCGATCATCGAGTGCAGGCGCGCCTGGCCCCAGGCTGGAACGAACTTGGTGTCTTCGATGGCTTTGATCGCCCGCTTGCGCAGGGTTTCGCCGGTCGCAGGCTCTTTGTCCATGCCGATGAACCACTGCGCGGTGGCGCGATAGATCAACGGGGTCTTGTGACGCCAGCAGTGCATGTAGCTGTGTTCGATGATGGTGGTGTGCAGCAGCGCACCGACTTCGGTCAGTTTGTCGACGATGGCCGGGTTGGCTTTCCAGATGAACTGGCCGCCGAAGAACTCCAGCGACGGTACGTAAACGCCGTTGCTTTGTACCGGATTGATGATGTCATCGTTGACCATGCCGTATTTCTTGCAGGTCACGAAGTCGTCTACGCCGTAGGCCGGCGAGGAGTGAACCACACCGGTGCCGGCGCCCAGTTCAACGTAGTCGGCCAGGTAAACCGGCGACAGGCGATCGTAGAACGGGTGACGGAAGTTGATCAGTTCCAGCGCTTTACCGGTGGTGGTCGCGATGACCGAGCCTTCCAGGCTGTAACGAGCCAGGCAGGATTCGACCAGCTCTTCAGCCAATACCAGCAGTTTGTCGCCGACGTCGACCAGGGCGTAGTTGAATTCCGGGTGAACGTTCAGTGCCTGGTTGGCCGGGATGGTCCACGGGGTGGTGGTCCAGATAACGATCGAAGCCGGTTTGCCCAGCGACGGCAGACCGAAAGCGGCAGCCAGTTTGGCTTCATCGGCAATCGGGAACGCCACGTCGATGGTCGAAGACTTTTTGTTCTCGTACTCGACTTCCGCTTCAGCCAGGGCCGAACCGCAGTCGAAGCACCAGTTCACAGGCTTGAGGCCCTTGAACACGAAACCGCCCTTGACGATTTCGGCGAGTGCGCGGATTTCACCGGCCTCGTTCTTGAAATCCATGGTCTTGTACGGGTTGGCGAAGTCGCCCAACACGCCCAGACGGATGAATTCGGACTTCTGGCCTTCGATCTGCTCGGTGGCGTAGGCACGGCACAGCTCGCGGGTCTTGTCCGCGCCCAGGTTCTTGCCGTGGGTCACTTCGACTTTGTGCTCGATCGGCAGACCGTGGCAGTCCCAGCCGGGAACATAAGGCGCGTCGAAACCCGACAGGGTCTTCGAGCGGATGATCATGTCCTTGAGGATCTTGTTCAGCGCATGACCGATGTGAATCGTGCCGTTGGCGTACGGAGGACCGTCGTGAAGTACGAACTTCGGACGATCCTTGCCAATCTCGCGCAACTTACCGTACAGGCCAATGCTGTCCCAGCGCTGCAGAATCTGCGGTTCGCGCTGAGGCAGGCCGGCCTTCATTGGGAAGGCGGTGTCCGGAAGGTTTAGCGTGGCTTTATAGTCGGTCATTTATGGCTCTTCATTAGCGATTGGCGCTAGGTGCGACAGGGCACGGGCGGCGGCGACATCCGCATTGATCGCCGTCTTAAGCGCCTCCAGAGAGGCGAAACGCTGCTCTTCACGCAGCTTGTGGTGGAAAACCACCGTCAAACGCCGGTCATACAGATCGCCGGCAAAATCTAAAAGATGCACTTCGAGGTGGGCCTTGCCATCCCCTTGGACCGTTGGCCGCACGCCGATGTTGGCGACGCCTGGCCAGGTCTTGCCGTCGATGTCGATGTCGACCAGGTAAACCCCGGACAACGGAACACGACGGCGCTTGAGTTGAATGTTGGCGGTTGGCGTACCCAGTTGGCGCGCCAGCTTCTGGCCGTGCAACACACGCCCGGTAATCTGGAACGGACGACCGAGCAGGCGTTCGGCCAAGGCAAAATCTGCAGCGGCCAGGGCATTTCGCACCTGGGTGCTGCTGACGCGAATACCGTCCAGCTCAACGGTTTGCGCCGCTTCGACGGTGAACCCTTGCATGACGCCGGCCTGTTGCAGGAAATCGAAATCCCCTACCCGGTCACAGCCGAAGCGGAAGTCGTCACCGACCTCCAGGTGCTGCACGCCGAGGCCGTCCACCAGAATGGTATCGACGAACTCGCTGGCGCTGAGCTTGCTCAGGCGCTGGTTGAAGGCCAGGCACAGAACCCGGTCGACACCTTCGTCAGCCAGCAGCTGCAGCTTGTCTCGCAGACGGGCCAGACGGGCCGGTGCCGTGTCCGGGGCGAAAAATTCCCGCGGCTGCGGCTCGAAAATCACCACGCAGCTGGGCACGCTCAACTCGAGCGCTCGCTCACGCAGCCTCGCCAGGATAGCCTGGTGGCCACGGTGAACACCGTCAAAGTTGCCAATAGTGGCGACACAGCCCCGATGCTGGGGGCGCAGGTTGTGGAGGCCTCGAACCAGCTGCATAACGCGCTTCTTGCTCATAAAGTGGTCGATTATAACCACACCCGGCGGCCGACGACAGACAACACCGTATCCCAAAGTGATCGAGCCGACAAAACTGCCCGCCCGCCCGTGTTTATCGAGGCAAAACCCTCAGCTCAGCGCCTTGCGATTGAAGTCGCGCAAACGGAAGCCCATCAACAGCAACATGCCGAAATACGAGACTACACCAGCACCCACCAGAGCCCCCAGACGCAGGAACCGCTCCAGCATGTGCCCCTGATCCCAGGCCGGCATAAAGTGCATCCCGACCAGCAACACCGCGGACATTACCAACACCGCGATCACCAGCTTGGCGCCAAACTTCGCCCAGCCCGGTTGTGGCTGGTACATCTGCTGCTTGCGCAGTTGATAGAACAGCAGCCCCGCGTTAAGGCAGGCACCGGCGCTGATCGCCAGCGCCAGCCCGGCGTGGGCCAGCGGACCGATCAGCACCAGGTTGAACAGCTGCGTAACGATCAACGTAAAAATCGCGATTTTTACCGGCGTGCGGATGTTTTGTTGCGCATAAAAGCCCGGCGCCAGCACTTTGATCACGATAATCCCGAGCAACCCGACCGAATAAGCGATCAGCGCCCGTTGAGTCATGGACGCGTCGAAGGCGTTGAACTGGCCGTACTGGAACAGCGAAACCGTCAGCGGTTCAGCCAGAATCCCCAGCGCCAGCGAGCACGGCAACACCAGCATGAAGCACAGGCGCAGGCCCCAATCGAGAATCCGCGAATACTCGGCGCGATCCTTGCTGGCGTAGGTCTTGGCCAGGGTCGGCAGCAGAATCGTGCCCAACGCCACGCCCAGCACCCCGGATGGCAATTCCATCAAACGGTCGGCGTAATACATCCACGACACGGAACCGGCGACCAGGAACGACGCAAAAATGGTGTTGATGATCAGCGAAATCTGGCTCACCGAAACGCCGAGAATCGCCGGCAGCATTTGTTTCATGACCCGCCAGACGCCGCTGTCGCGCAGGTTCAGACGCGGCAGCACCAGCATGCCGATTTTTTTCAGGTGCGGCAGTTGATAAAGCAATTGCGCCAGGCCGCCAGCCAGCACCGCCCAGCCCAGGGCCATGACCGGTGGATCGAAGTACGGCGTCAGGAACACCGAAAAGATGATCATGCTGACGTTGAGCAAGGTCGGCACGAAGGCCGGCACCGAGAAGCGGTTATAGGTGTTGAGGATCGCCCCGGCCAGTGAAGACAGGGAGATCAGCAATATATAAGGAAAGGTCACCCGCAACAGGCTGGACGTCAGCTCGAACTTTTCCGGCGTGTCGGTAAAACCTGGCGCGGTCGCCCAGATCACCCATGGCGCCGCGAGCATGCCCAGTGCGGTGACCAGCGCCAGTACCAGCGTCAGCAGACCGGAGACGTAGGCAATAAAAGTGCGCGTCGCCTCCTCGCCCTTCTGGCTTTTATATTCGGCAAGAATCGGCACGAACGCCTGGGAAAAGGCCCCTTCGGCGAAGATCCGGCGCAGCAGATTGGGCAGCTTGAAGGCGATGAAGAAGGCGTCGGTCGCCATTCCCGCGCCAAATGTGCGTGCAATGAGGGTGTCACGGACGAACCCCAGAATCCGGGAAAGCATCGTGATAGAGCTGACGGCGGCCAACGATTTGAGCAGATTCATTGAAAGAGTTTGTGCCTGTCGATAAACAGCAGGCGAACAACGCGCCCACTTATGCGATACTCCGCGCCGCAGCAGCACAGAGCCAAAGCTCGCGAGTTTACAGGTCAAGCGCCGGAAATAAATATCCCGCCTCTTTATACCTACCACTTAGCGGAACGTCTCAACCGCCCTTGACAAGACATCAACTCATCGGCATGATTCGCGGCCTATTTTGTTTGCTATTTCCTAAAAAGTCTTTCGAGGAGCTCGACGGTGGCCAACACACCTTCCGCCAAAAAACGTGCAAAACAGGCTGAGAAGCGTCGCAGCCACAACGCCAGCCTGCGTTCCATGGTTCGTACCTACATCAAGAATGTAGTTAAAGCCATCGACGCAAAAGACGCTGAAAAAGCTCAAGCTGCTTACGTTCTGGCCGTGCCAGTTATCGACCGTATGGCCGATAAAGGCATCATCCACAAGAACAAGGCTGCTCGCCATAAGAGCCGCCTGAACGGTCACGTCAAGGCTCTGAACCTTGCTGTTGCCGCATAAGCGATAAGCTTGTTGAAAAACCGACCCCAGGGTCGGTTTTTTATTGCCTGTCATTTAGTGAACGCGCCGCAAAAAAAATGTGGGAGCGAGCCTGCTCGCGATAGCGGACTTTCAGCCAACAGAGATGTTGAATGTAAGTCACTCATCGCGAGCAGGCTCGCTCCCACAATTTGGATTTGCGTCAGGTTATTGGGCGTGCGCCCACGGCAAAATCGGAATCGCCGTCACCGCATTCTGCGGACTGCCTTCGATCAAGCGATCGCTGTACACCAGATACACCAGCGTATTGCGCCTCTTGTCGAGGAAGCGCACCACCTGCATGGTCTTGAACACCAGCGATGTACGCTCCTTGAACACTTCTTCGCCATCCTTCAACTCGCCTTTGAAGTTGATCGGCCCCACCTGACGACAAGCGATGGACGCTTCAGCGCGATCCTCAGCCAAACCCAGACCACCCTTCACGCCGCCCGTCTTGGCTCGCGACAGGTAGCAGGTCACGCCCTCGACCTTCGGATCATCAAATGCTTCGACCACGATGCGGTCATTCGGGCCGACGAACTTGAACACCGTCGACACTTGGCCAATTTCCTCGGCCGAGGCCAGCAGCGGCATTGCCAACAGCAGACCCAGCAATCCATTTGTCACACGCATTCGGGTATTCCTTCAGACCAGGATCAGGTTATCGCGGTGAACCAGTTCCGGCTCCGCCATGTAACCCAGCAGACCGACAATCGCCTCAGACGACTGACCGATGATTTTCTGCGCTTCCAGCGCGCTGTAGTTGGCCAGGCCACGGGCGATCTCACGACCGTCCGGCGCCACGCAAACCACCATTTCGCCGCGACGGAAACTGCCCTGGACCAGCTTGACGCCGACCGGCAACAGGCTTTTGTTGCCTCGGGACAACGCCGTCACCGCACCTGCATCCAGCACCAGCGTGCCGCGGGTTTGCAAATGACCGGCCAACCATTGTTTGCGCGCCGCCAGCATGCCGCGCTCGGGCGACAGTAAGGTGCCGATACGCTCGCCGGCCTTCAGGCGATCCAGCACACGTTCGAGGCGCCCGCCAACGATGATGGTGTGCGCACCGGAACGCGCCGCCAGGCGCGCTGCGCGCAACTTGGTTTGCATGCCGCCGCGACCCAACGCACCGCCAGTACCACCTGCCACGGCGTCCAGCGCCGGGTCATCGGCACGCGCTTCGTAGATCAGCTTGGCATCGGGGTTGTTGCGCGGATCTGCGTCGAACATGCCGTCGCGATCCGTCAGGATCACCAGCAAATCAGCCTCGACCAGGTTGGCCACCAGCGCCGCCAGCGTGTCGTTGTCGCCGAAACGGATTTCATCCGTCACCACAGTGTCGTTTTCGTTGATCACCGGGATCACTTTCAACTCGACCAAGGCACGCAAGGTGCTGCGGGCGTTCAGATAGCGCTTGCGATCGGACAGGTCGTCGTGCGTCAGGAGAATCTGCGCGGTGTGCCGACCATACTCGGCGAAGCTCGATTCCCAGGCCTGAACCAGGCCCATCTGACCGATGGCGGCAGCGGCCTGCAGCTCGTGCATCGCACTGGGTCGTACGGTCCAGCCCAGACGGCTCATGCCCGCTGCCACCGCCCCGGAGGACACCAGCACCAGCTCAACGCCCGCTTCATGCAAGGCCACCATCTGTTCGACCCAGACACCCATTGCCGCGCGATCCAGGCCCTTGCCGTCCGCCGTCAGCAAAGCGCTGCCGATTTTCACGACCCAACGCTGCGCACCTGTCACTTTGCTCCGCATCATCTTCAACCTTAGCTTGAGGACAGCGCGACCCAGCGCTGCCCGTAACGTTATTCGTGACTACCGATTTCCAGATACCAAAACGCCGCTCGATTGAGCGGCGCCTAGTGAGCCGGCGTGCCAGCGATGATAACACCGCCTGTAGGAGCGAGCTTGCTCGCGAAGGGCGCCAACGATGACGCGCGCTTACTGAATCAACGCGGCGCTCTTAAGCCTTTCGCGAACAAGCTCGCTCCTACAGATCAGTCGCGCACGTAAATGATTTCCGGACCGTCCTCATCATCCACGTCTTCTTCGTCCCAATCATCGTCGCCGATGTCATGGACCGACTTCACGCCGCTGCGACGCAGGGCACGCTGGTCGTCCAGGGCCTGCAGCTGAGCACGGGCTTCGTCTTCGATGCGCTGATCGAGTTCGGCCAGCTCTTCCTTGTAAGCCGGGTCGTTCGCCAGGCGATCGGCACGATCTTCCATGTAACGCATGATGTCGTGGCACAGACGCTCGGTGCCCAACTTGGAAATGGCGGAGATCACGTAAACCGGACCGGTCCACTCCAGGCGATCGACGATTTCCTTGACGCGAGCATCGTGCTCTTCTTCAAGGATCTGGTCGCACTTGTTCAGCACCAGCCAACGATCACGCTCAGCCAGAGACGGACTGAACTTGGTCAGCTCGCTGACGATCACTTCAGCAGCGTCCGGGGCGCTGGTGTCGTCGAGCGGCGCCATGTCCACGAGGTGCAGCAGCAAACGGGTACGCGACAAGTGCTTGAGGAAGCGAATCCCCAAGCCTGCGCCATCGGAAGCGCCTTCGATCAGACCCGGAATGTCCGCGACCACAAAGCTCTTCCAGCGATCGACGCTGACCACGCCCAGGTTCGGTACCAGCGTGGTGAACGGGTAGTCGGCGACTTTCGGCTTGGCAGCCGACACCGAACGAATGAAGGTACTTTTGCCAGCATTCGGCAAGCCCAGCAGGCCGACGTCCGCCAACACCTTCATTTCCAGCTTCAGATCACGCGCCTCACCCGGCTTACCCGGAGTGGTCTGACGCGGAGCGCGGTTGGTACTGGATTTGAAACGGGTGTTGCCCAGACCGTGCCAGCCGCCGTGAGCCACCAGCAGTTTCTGACCAGCCTTGGTCAGGTCGCCGATCACTTCTTGAGTGGCGGCGTCGATGACGGTTGTGCCGACCGGAACACGCAGTACCAGCTCTTCACCTTTCTTGCCGGTGCAGTCGGTGCTGCCGCCGTTGGAACCGCGCTCGGCATCGAAGTGCCGGGTGTAACGGTAGTCCACCAGGGTGTTGAGGTTTTCGTCGGCGATCATGTAGACCGAACCGCCATCACCACCGTCGCCGCCGTTCGGGCCGCCGTTTTCGATGAATTTCTCGCGACGGAAGCTCATGCAACCGTTGCCGCCGTCACCGGCCTTTACTCGAATCGATACTTCATCAACAAACTTCATAACAAAACGCCTCTCGCCATACGGACGAGCCGAAAAAATCTAGACATAAGACTCTTGCAAAAATGAGCGCAGCGACCTCAATCAACGACCGCAAATCCAGCGCTGGAGCCCATTACAAACAGCTTTGCAAGAGACTCACCCCACAAACGAAAAAGCCCCGTCGCAAGACAGGGCTTTTCCAGCAACCACGTAATTATGCCGCGACGACTTCAGTCTTCGGGACAATGCTTACGTAACGACGACCAAAGGCGCCTTTTACTTCGAACTTGATCACGCCGTCGATTTTAGCGAACAGAGTGTGATCTTTACCCATGCCAACACCGTAACCGGCGTGGAATTGGGTGCCGCGCTGACGCACGATGATGTTGCCCGGAATGATAACCTGGCCGCCATACATCTTCACGCCAAGGCGTTTGGCTTCTGAGTCGCGACCGTTACGGGTACTACCACCAGCTTTTTTGTGTGCCATGAGTTCAATTCTCCTAGTGAGGAATTAGGCTGAAATTAAGCCTGAATACCGGTGATTTTGATCTCGGTGTACCACTGGCGGTGGCCCATACGCTTCATGTGGTGCTTACGACGACGGAACTTGATGATGCGGACTTTATCGTGACGACCTTGGGAGATCACTTCAGCCACAACGGTAGCGCCAGCAACAACTGGAGCGCCGATATTCACGTCATCGCCATTGGCGACCAACAGAACGCGATCAAAAGTTACGGATTCGCCGGTAGCGATTTCCAGTTTTTCAATCTTCAGGTATTCACCTGGGGCGACTTTGTACTGCTTGCCACCAGTAACGATTACTGCGTACGACATGGTATTTCTCCGATAATCCTGCTCACCCAGCTCTTTATAAGAAGAGGTATTGGCTGGCATGGCTGCATAAGGCTGGAAGGCCTGTTTGCAATTGCGTAAGGCAGGTGCTGCCCAGGAAGTTCAGGGTGCGCGATTGTACGCAAGCTGCCGGAGCGATGCAAGAGGCCGTCCATTGCGCCTTGACACCCGCCGACGTGGGTCCTAGCATGCCGCGCAACCCTTCTGGAGCAACTGTCGCTGATGCAACCCCAAGCTTTCTACCGCGCGGTGGCGGACGATTTTAGCGCCGTCGACGGCATCATCAAGAAGCAGCTGACTTCCCGAGTGCCGCTGGTATCGAAAATCGGCGACTACATTACTTCGGCTGGCGGTAAACGCCTGCGTCCTTTATTAGTCCTGCTGTGTGGCAAGGCCCTTGGCCGCGAAGGCGACGACCTGCGCCTGCTGGCCGCGACCATCGAGTTCCTGCACACCGCCACCTTGCTGCACGACGACGTGGTCGACATGTCCGGCATGCGCCGTGGCCGCTCGACCGCCAATGCCATGTGGGGTAATGCACCAAGCGTGCTGGTGGGCGACTTCCTGTATTCGCGCTCCTTCGAAATGATGGTCGAACTGGGCTCCATGCCAGTGATGAAGATCCTTTCGCAAGCCACGCGCATCATCGCCGAAGGCGAAGTGTTGCAGCTGTCGAAGGTCCGCGACGCCAGCACCACCGAAGAAACCTACATGGAAGTCATCCGCGGCAAGACCGCGATGCTCTTCGAAGCGTCGACCCACAGTGCTGCGGCGCTGTGTGAGGCGACGCCGGAACAGGCCGAAGCCCTGCGCACCTTTGGTGACCATCTGGGCGTGGCCTTCCAACTGGTCGACGACCTGCTGGACTACAAGGGCGACGCAGAAACCCTGGGCAAGAACGTCGGCGACGATCTGGCCGAAGGCAAGCCGACCCTGCCACTGATCTACACCATGCGCGAAGGTACGCCGGAACAGGCGGCACTGGTGCGCAAGGCGATCCAGAAAGGCGGCATCGAGAATTTGGAAAGCATTCGCGAGGCCGTTGAAGCATCCGGCTCCCTTGAGTACACCGCGCAACTGGCCCGCGACTATGTGGCCCGAGCGATTAAATGCCTCGACGCGCTGCCTGCCAGCGAATACCGCGATGCGTTGGTGGAATTGAGTGAGTTTGCGGTAGCTCGCACGCACTAATCCCGCCCGCCCCTTGTAGGAGCGAGCTTGCTCGCGAAGGAATCAAGAGCGCCGCGTTCATTCTGCATGAACGCGTTATCGTTGACGTCCATCGCGAGCAAGCTCGCTCCTACAAATGGGCACGTGCGCGCCTCGCAACAAAACCCTATACAATGTGCGCTTTTTAGCGATCCTGAATCCAAGGAGCCTTAGTGAGCACGTTGCCACCCTGCCCGAAATGCAATTCCGAATACACCTACGAAGACGGCGCTCAGCTGATCTGCCCCGAGTGCGCCCACGAGTGGTCTGCCGGCGGCGAAGCTGAAGCCGCGTCCGATGACACCGTGAAAAAGGATTCGGTAGGCAATGTCCTGCAGGACGGCGACACCATCACCGTGATCAAGGACCTCAAGGTCAAAGGCACGTCGCTGGTGGTCAAGGTTGGCACCAAGGTCAAGAACATCCGCCTGTGCGATGGCGACCACGACATCGACTGCAAGATCGACGGCATCGGGCCGATGAAGCTCAAATCCGAGTTCGTCAGAAAAGTCTGATCCCGCTGTCTTCCATCCCACGCCCTGCGTGGGATGGTGCTTCGCCCTCCCCCGCTTCACCCAGCATTTCCTCGCAATAGCCAAACGCCAGCCGTTTTGACCTTACGCAATCTTTACCCGGAAAAAATCACAAACCGCCAATAGACCCTTGCTATTTGATGAATAGGAATTATTCTCATTGAAACCAATCAATGGAGATGAGACCCATGACTTATTTGATCGATGCCTGGCTGGACCGCCCACACCCTTACCTCAGGATCCTGCATCGGGAAACCGGGGAAGTCTGCGCGGTGCTTGAAGAAGAAGCCTTGAACGAGCTGCAGGATCAGGGTGATCTGGACGTCAACGGCCTGAGTTCCAGCGAGCCGGTGGTGCTCAAGGAACTGGTACGCAATCTGTTTCTGTTCTGCTATGCCCGGGCGTTGCGCCCGACAAGCGATCTGAACCATAAGATCGAAGTATGAAAAACGCCGTCAATCACTGTAGGAGCGAGCTTGCTCGCGAAGAACTCAAAGACACCGCGTTCATTCAGAATGGCCGCGTTATCGTTGACGCCCATCGCGAGCAAGCTCGCTCCTACAGGTGATCAGCAGGTATTACAGAACGTCGAGCAGCTCGACGTCGAATACCAGTACGCTGTGCGGCGGAATGCTGCCAACGCCTTGAGCGCCGTAAGCCAGTTCGCTCGGCACGTACAGGCGCCATTTGCTGCCGGCGTTCATCAGTTGCAGGGCTTCGGTCCAGCCAGCGATCACGCCGCCAACCGGGAATTCTGCTGGCTGACCACGATCGTAGGAGCTGTCGAACACAGTGCCGTCGATCAGGGTGCCGTGGTAGTGAGTACGCACGGTGTCTTCACGGGATGGCTTGGCGCCTTCGCCGGCAGTCAGCACTTCGAATTGCAGACCGGAAGCCAGGGTAGTGATGCCATCGCGCTTGGCGTTTTCAGCCAGGAAGGCCAGGCCTTCGCCAGCTGCTGCTTCAGCTTTGGCAGCTGCTTCGGCCTGCATGATTTCGCGGATAACCTTGAAGCTCGCGGACATTTCTTCCTGACCCACACGGCTTGGCTTGCCGGCGAAAGCGTCGGTCAGACCTGCCAGGATCGCGTCCAGGCTAACGCCCGGTGGCGGGTTGTCGCGCAGTTGGTCGCCCAGCTGACGGCCAATACCGTAGCTGACGCGGGTTTCGTCGGTGGACAGATTTACTTCGGACATGACACTGCTCCGCTGTGCGGACGGCCCTGGACTTTGCCGTGCGTGCACAGCGCGTCCCGGAGCGCCCGGAACCAAAAGGGCCAGCAGACTAGCACAGATGTCGTTGCGCTGATGAGGGGCGTCAGTGTCGCCAGGCAGTACCGACGTTGATCGGCACCTTCAGACTTTCCTCTGCATTCGCAACCAGCCCGCACATTTCATCATGAACCGAGGTGTGCACAAGGTTGAACGGCAAGGTGGGAAAGGCATGAAGCACTTCACGCGCGTGCTCGACTGAACGCAGGTGAACGGCTTGGCCCTTGGCATCATTCAAGGGGTACGCAGAACCATGCATGCGCGCCTCCAGCAGGTAGATACCGCCTTCCATGGAGATCAGGTTCAGCTCATCGACTTTCCCGGCGATGGCATAAGCACGTAACTCTTCGAAGTTCATGGAACGCACCTCACACAGTGGCGAGACAACATCCTTACAGGGATAGGCCTCAGCGCATCAAAGTACAAGCCATAAACGACACCGCCCGTCTGTTTCACAAGACCTTGTAGGAGCGAGCGGTGCGGCGATCCGACTTGCCCGCGAAGGCTGTGTGTCAGTCAACATCCATGTTGACTGAGAGGACGCCTTCGCGGGCAAGCCTCGCTCCTACAGGGGCCGTGCGTGTCAGTGCTTGGTGAGTTTGTCCAGGTAACCCATGGCAAAAGCCGACACCACGAAAGTCATGTGAATGACCACGTACCACTTCAAATGCTCGGGATCGACATTTTTGGCGTCCATGAAGATCCGCAACAGATGGATCGACGAAATCGCCACGATGGACGCCGCGACCTTCATCTTCAACGACGACGAATCCATGGTGCCCAGCCAGTTGAGCTTTTCCTTGTTGTCGTCGATGTCCAGTTGAGAGACGAAGTTCTCGTAACCGGAAATCATCACCATCACCAGCAAACCGCCCACCAGTGCCATGTCGATCAGCGACAGCAGCACCAGGATCAGGTCCGATTCAGCCATCGAAAACACGTTGGGAATGACGTGGAAGACTTCCTGGAAGAATTTCAGCGCCAATGCCAGCAGACCGAGGGACAGGCCGAAGTAGATCGGCGCCAACAGCCAGCGGGAGGCGTACATTGCATTTTCGATAAAGCGTTCCATTGAATCTCACACCTGGGCTGGAAATCGCCGCGAGTATACCAGCCCCCCGTTACAGCCAGAAACAGTCGGGAAATCCGCAACCTGCACGTGTGTCACAAGGTTTTTCTGCTAGTGTCCAAACCATTGACAGCTCAGCGACAGCTGACAGGAAGACGGGAAATGGATGTGCGATTGCCTTTAATGAGCGCCGGGGTTTGTCTGGTCCTGCTGATGAGTGGCTGCTCACCCGGCGATGACAAACGTCAGGTCAGCCTCGAGGAAAAGACCGCGCAGTTCGAGAAAGCTCTGGATGCCATTCAGGACCCGAAACTCAAGGATGCCGTGGCCGAACTGGGTGGCTCGCTGCTGTTGCTCGAACGTGCACAACTCAAACTCGACAGCAAACCCGTGGCCACCGAGTACGGCGAAGACGTCCTTGCGGTGCTCAAGCACTATCCCACGCCCCAGGCTCTGGTCGACACGTACATCAACGGCCTCATTGTGCTGCACAAGGATTCCAGCTCCGATTACCTGACCGACCTGCAACCGGTGTTCCCCTTCAACTTCGACATTCCGGCCGCGTTCCTCTTTCCCCATGGGCTGGAATGGCAGTCGGTAACCCTGAGCAACAAACGCGTGATCCCGTTCCAGCCGGAATGGTCGGAAACCGACCCCGGCATTCAGCTAAGCCCGTCGAGCTCCAATTTGACCAACCCCGATGACCTGACAGTGACTTATCCGTTCATCGATGGCCTGGACGTCGAAAACAAGCACCAGCCGCAGCCGGTCAGCCTGCAGGGCAAGGTGGAAGTCATCGCGCCACGCAGGCTTTATAGTTTCGACCTGACGAAAAAGGACGTTGGCCAGACCCGCACCAACGACAACCTCAGCGTCACCTTGCTGAAACTGACCAACAACTACGCCGAGATCGAATTCAACAACAGCGCACCGCTGGCGCCCGAGGTCGGCGAAACGCCACTCAACCCGCTGATCGTCCAGGCCAGGGACGCCACCGGGCAATTTCTTTCGCGCTCCGGTTCGATCAACGAAACCGCCGCGCAAATTGCCTTCTTTCAAAAACAGCTCGAAAAAATGCAGCAACAAAAGGCCTGGAGCGAGACGTTCGAAAAACAACTCTACGAAGAGCAGCGCGCCTTTGAGAAGCAACAAAAAAACCATTACTCCAAGGTGTATTTCAACGGGCCGATCGAGACCCTTGAAGTCAGCCTGCTCGACTTCTCGGCGGCCACGGTCACACGCAAGGACCTGGATTTGCCAGTCCGTCGCTTCGACCAGCACACCACTGAAAAAACCATCCAGCCACTGACCTTGCCGGTGGTGGTGTACGACGATCAGGCTCCGACCTGGCTCAAAGGTGCGACGCTGACTGAGGAACAACTGAAAAAGAGCGTCAGCATCCGTCAATCGATCGAGGACCCGAGCGCCGCGCGCATTGAGTTCGATCACACCCGAAGTTTCAACGATGAGCTGCTGGGCACATCCTTCAACCCCGGCGATAGCCCGGTCAGCTTCTTTACCGAGGACAGCAGCGGTAAACGCGATGAGCCGATCGAGCTACCGCCGGAGGCGTATCAGATCGATCCCCTGCGCGGCATCATCACTTACGATCTGAACCTGTTTGCGCAAACGCCGGCCTACGCGGTGGGCTCCATGCCGCTGTTCCTGGCGACGGTCGACAAGCAGTCACTCGATGCCCACCAACTGCCCAAAGGCCTGGAATTGAAAGGCAATGCGCTGGTGGTTGATCTGAAGCTGTTTCCCGCCCAGGACTGGCGCTTTTTCGCCAGGGACGATAGCGGTCACTACCTCAAGGAGATTCTTTCGGTCATTCACGACGCGAGCGCAGAAGGCCCGGCGTTATTCGGCGTGCATTACTTCTATGGCCAGCCCACTCGTCTGGAAACCTATCAGCGAACCGATCTCACCACCGTGCAATATGGTTTCGAGGTCAAGCTCGACAAGGCTGATACGTCCAGCCTTGACCAGTAGCCCTCTCAATGGTCGGGGCGAAACTCGAAGCCGCCCAGGTTGCGGCAACGGCCGCCATTGATTTCCCGCAGCTGGGCTTGCAGGTGCAGGCACCAGATTTGTGGATCGTCGGCCAGCTCGTAGCCGTGCAGGGTCAGGCTTTCAACAATGGTGTCGAGGATTGATTCAGCCACGAAGGGGCCATGAAACGGGCCCTGGGCCTTGATGGCTGACGGTTGTTCGCCGGCCATTCCGGCGGCAAACAGCAAGGTCCACATGCCCGTATCGCCAGCCAATGGCTTGATGGCGCATTCGATACGAGTCACAAGACCCAAGCATTGACGGGTGAGGCAGAGGTTGCGCGACATGGCGGCGACCCTCGGTAGATCCGGTATTCAGCTCCCACGGGAGAACTGTCTCGATCCAGTGATTACTGTCGATGTCCTTGAGCTCAGAATAGAAGAAAAGTCTGACCAGCACGTCAACTGAGACCAGAAGGCGCCGAATGGTCATTGTGTGAATGTTGACGTCAGAGTGATGGCACTTTTGATCACCCCTAAAACCCGTAGGAGCCGAGCTTGCTCGCGATAGCGGACTTTCAGTCAACAGAGATGTTGATTGAAAGTCAGTCATCGCGAGCAAGCTCGGCTCCTACAGGGGTTTGTGTCAGGCGGGCTTGGCCTCGACCAGCGCTTCCTGCGCAGCTTCCTTTTCGGCTTCTTTCAGGTCTTCTTCGCTGATCATTTCCGCAATCACCCGCAAGCGTTCCACCACCCGCGCATTCACGCTGCCTTCAGGGAACTCGCCATTCTCATCCGGCGCACCGGCAGGCTCGCCGACCAACAGGCTCAACGCCTCATCGGCCTGACGCACCGCGTAGACATGGAATTGCCCCGCGCGCACCGCCGCCAACACCTTCTCGTCCAGCATCAGCGTGGCCACGTTGGCGTGAGGAATGATCGCCCCTTGCTCACCGGTCAGCCCGCGGGCTTCGCAGAGGCGGAAGAAGCCTTCGATCTTCTCGTTGACCCCGCCCACCGCCTGCACTTCACCGAACTGGTTGATCGAACCGGTGATCGCAAAGCACTGCTTGAGCGGCGTTTTCGACAAGGCCGAAATCAACGTGCACGCCTCACCCAGCGACGCACTGTCGCCATCGACGTAACCGTAGGACTGCTCCAGTGCGATGCTCGCGGAAATCGCCAGCGGGAATTCCTGGGCGTAACGGCTGCCCAGATACCCGGTGAGGATCATCACGCCTTTGGAGTGAATCGGCTGGCCGAGGTTAACTTCGCGCTCAATGTCGACGATGCCGCTGCCGCCCGGATACACCGTGGCGGAAATCCGCGCCGGCACACCGAACGCCGAGTCACCGACCTCCAGCACCGTCAGCCCGTTGCACTTGCCGACCGCCGCGCCATCGGTGTCGATCAGGATGATCCCGGCCAGCATGTCATCGAGAATCCGCGCCGAAACGCGCCCGGTGCGGGTGGCCTTGGCCTTGAGCGCACGCTCGATGTGCCCGGCGTCGGTCATTTCGTCGCCCGCGAGGTGACGAATGAAATCCGCCTCGCTGACCAGTTGGAACAGGTCACCGATCCGCGCCGACAAACGTCCCTGATGCTCAGCCAGACGCGCACTGTACGTCGCCACACGTGCCACAGCATCGGCGGTCAGCGGCGCCATACCCTCTTCAGAGGTGCGGGTTTTCAGTAACTGGGCGAACTGTTCCAGGCTCTCATCGACCATCGGGATGTCTTCGTCGAAATCCACCAGAACGCGGAACATCTCCTGGAAGTCCGGATCGAGGTCTTGCAGCGTGTAATACAGCTGACGTGCGCCGATGATGACGACTTTGACCTGCAACGGGATGTGCTGCGGTGTCAGGGTAACGGTGGCGAAACGGCCCATCTCGCCGAGTGGCGATTCCATTTTCAGCTTGCGCGATTGCAGGGCGCGCTTGAGCGCATCCCACACGAACGGCTCGCTGAGCATTTTTTCCGCTTCGAGAATCAGGAAACCGCCGTTGGCACGGTGCAGCGCGCCCGGTCGCAGTTGACGATAAGTCGTGAAGAGCGCGCCCTGATCGGTGCTGTATTCGATGCGGCCAAACAGGTTTTCGTAGGTCGGGTGCGGTTCGAACACCACCGGCGCACCGCCGCTGGCCGAATGACCGACCACCAGGCTTGGCGCGTATTGCTCTTCCAGCATCTTGCGGGCAACGGCATCGACCTTGCTGTCGTCCACCAGTTGCTCGACCACGGTTTTCAGCAGATAAACCTGCATCGCCTGCAGGTAACCGCACACCGCCGCGTTCTCGGCGTATTTCTCCGACAGCGGCGACAACAACGGTTGCAAGGCCAGGGTGATGGTTTCTTCGTTGAGGTGGCGCAGTTGATTGCTCGACTCACGCTTCCATTGCGGCAGGCTGGCAAGCTCTTCGTTCAGGCGCTCTTCCAGACCGGAAATGTCTTCGTGAAAACGCTCGCGATCGGCTTCCGGCAACTGGGCGAATTCCGCTTCATCCAATGCCTTGCCTTCACTCATCGGGGTAAACGCGATGTTGCTGGCATCGCGGTAAAGCGCGACTTCTTTCTCCAGCGCCAGGCGCTCGATGATGTCCAGCGCCTTGTCGTAGCGCTGGTTGAAAGCGCGGTCGATGGCGCTTTTCTTCTGCTGGTAGGACGGGTGTTCGAACACAGCCGGAAAAGTCGCCAGCAGGTTGTCGATCAGCGCGTTGATATCACCGATGAACGCGCCGGCGGTGCCCGAGGGCAATTCCAGGGCACGGGGTTCGCGGGGCTCATCGAAATTATTGACGTAGACCCAGTCCGCCGGGGTTTGCAGGCGTTTGCCTTCGGCCTTCAGGTAGCGTTTGACGAACGAAAACCGGCCGGTACCGGGCTCGCCCATGACGAATACGTTGTAACCGGGGCGTGGCATGGCCACACCGAACTGCAAGGCTTCGACCGCACGTTCCTGGCCAAGCACACCGCGGAAGGGCTCCAGATCATTGGTGGTAGAGAAGCTGAACTGTTCAGCGGAAAACGGACGGGTCAGCGCTTCGGGCGCTAGACGCAAGCTGGCAGCAACAGGATCAGGCATCGGGCTTCCTTACATCAGGCGGGGCAGATAGCGGCATTCTGGCGCTGCCCATACCCCACTGGCAAGGCGCGCCTTTAGCCAAAGCATAGCTAAACGGTTATCCCTACGCCGACCGGGTCTAAATCAACGTTTTCAACGAATATTTAGCAAAAAGTCACGGAACCCTTGGAACGTGCCTAAACTCCAAACTGCGCGGCTGGAACAATAACCGGCCCACTGGCGCCAGATCGGGCCAGACCCCTTGTCCATTGGTATGCACATAAAGAGAACAAAGCTATGAAACGGATTCTTCTCGGTACTCTCTTCACCGCTGTATCCCTCAATGCCATGGCTCAGGCGCCAGGCGGCCCGGATTGCGGTTGGGGCAACATGCTGTTCGAAGGTCAGCGTGGCACCCCGGCTCACTTCCTGGCATCCACCACCAACGGCACTTCCGGCAACGCAACCTTCGGTATGACCTCCGGTACCAACGGTTGCTCGACTAATGCGTCGCTGACCTATGGCGGCAAATCCTGGATTGCCATGAATGGCATGATGAACGAGCTGTCCGAAGACATGGCCAAGGGTCAGGGCGAAGCGCTGACCACTTACGCCGTGGTACTGGGCGTGGCGCCGGAAGACCGTGCGCACTTCGCCGCCGTCACTCATGAGCACTTCCAGCAGATCTTCAGCAAGGCTGACGTGACCGCTGACGACGTGCATACCAACACCCTGGCCGTTCTGAAGAGCGATCCGCGTCTGGCCAAGTACGCCACTCAAGCTTAAGCTCGACCCGCCCGCTCCTTTCGGGGAGCGGGCTTTATTTTTTGGACCTGCCCCTCTTTCGGCCATATCGTCCAACTGTAGGAGCCGGCTTGCTGGCGATGGCATCAACGCGGTTGTCCAGATAAACCGCGGCGCTGCCATCGCCAGCAAGCCGGCTCCTACAAGGACGGATCTTCCGTACGGGTCTTTATTTTTTTCGACTTAAGTTGCCCACTATGCTCAAACGCCTTGCCTGGCTGGCGCTCTGTGTCTGCGCCCCGCTGTCCGCCGCGCCACACATCGACAATCAACGTTTGCAGCAACTGGCCAATGACCCCTTCTGGATTTCCCTCGGTCATTACGAAACCGCCAAACTGGGCGGCTGGCGCAGCTATGTCAGCGACAGGAAGTTCTTTCTGGCGCCCGACGGTAATGAACATCCCGACCGTGAACTGGCCGCCACCGTGCAAGCGCTCTATGCCCCAGCCAGTGCCGGCGAGCAACACGCGCAATGTGTCTACCCGGCGCGTACTCGCTGGCTGAAAGCACAACTCAATCTGACCGATCTGCCGACACTGGACTGCGCCGAATTCAAGCAATGGTTCAAGGATGTCTCGCCCCACAGCGCGGTGATGATTTTCCCGGCGGCGTATCTGAACAGCCCGTCATCGATGTTCGGCCACACCCTGCTGCGCATCGATCAGGCGGGTGTGCAGAGCGACAAGACGGCGCTGCTCAGCTATGCGATCAACTTCGGCGCCTACATCGAAGGCTCGGACAACAGCATCCTCTACGCCTGGAAAGGCTTGATGGGCGGCTATCCGGGCCTGTTTGCGCTGGTGCCGTACCAGGAAAAACTCTCGGAATACCGCAGTCTCGAGAACCGTGACCTGTGGGAATACCGACTGAACCTGACGCAGCAAGAAACCGAGCGCATGGTCGAGCATGTCTGGGAGCTCAAGCAGATCCAGTTCGACTATTTCTTCTTCGACGAAAACTGCTCCTATCGCCTGCTGGAGCTTTTGCAGGTAGCGCGCCCGAGCTTGCGCCTGACCGAACAATTCCCGCTGACCGCGATTCCAACCGACACCGTCAAAGCCGTGAAAGAAGCCGGTCTGGTGGAGTCGATTCAGTATCGTCCGTCCCGCGAGCGTGAGCTGCTGAGCCGCGCCGAGCCGCTGACCGATGAAGAACAGCAGTGGGTGCTGAAAGTCAGCGCCGACCAGAAACAGTTGCAGGAACCGGCGTTCAAGGCGCAACCCCGCGCGCGCCAGGCGCTGATCATCGACGCGGCTTACCGGCTCGAACGCTACCGCGCCAACGGCCAGGAGCGCGACCCGCAACGGGCGCAACGCAGTTTCGAATTGCTGCGGGCGATCAACCAGAACCCGCCCCCCGAGCTGGACATTCCGCAACCCGGCCTGCCAGAGGACGGTCATGAATCCCGCACCTGGCAAGCCGGCATCGGCACCCGGGGCGACAAGGCGTTTGGTGAATATGGCCTGCGCATGGCGTATCACGACCTCAACGACAACTCGGAAAGCTTTCCCCTCGGCGCGCAGATTGAAATCCTGCAGATGAAACTACGCCAGTACGAAGGCAATCAATGGCAGTTGCAGCAACTGGACCTGGCGACCATTCGCTCCCTGACGCCGCGCAACGAGCTACTGCAACCGCTCTCGTGGCAAGTCACCGGAGGCCTTGAGCGGGTGCCGGGCAAACATGACGATGAAACCCTGGTCAGCCACGTCAACGGCGGTGGCGGCGGCACCTGGCAGTTGAGCGAGGACATGCTCGGGTTTGCCTTGGGCACGGTGCGCGTCGAGCACAACAATGACTTCGCCGGTTTCATCGCGCCGGCGGCAGGTTTCAACAGTGGCGTGCTGTGGAAGAACCCGCTGGGCAACTTCAGCCTGGAGGCCAAAGGCGATTTCTTCACCAATGGTGAAGTGCGTCGTAGCGTGAGTCTGAACCAGCAGTGGGAATTGTCGCGCAATCTCGGTTTACGCTTGAGCGCCCAGCGTGAATTCAGCCACCTCGCCTCCCCGGAAAACGAAGTGATGCTTGAGGTGAAGTGGTATCACTACTGACTCAGAACCACCGCTGTTCCCCTGTGGGAGCGAGCCTGCTCGCGATGGCGGCGTAACAGGCAACATGGATGTTGAATGTTATTGCCTCATCGCGAGCAGGCTCGCTCCCACAAGGGATAGTCGGTCTCAACGGATTAATCACACCGCTTTCACAATCACCTCACGAATCCACTCCTAGACTTCACCTATAGGCCGTCACACGGCCGGGAGTCCAAGATGTGGCGTTGCGTGGGTGTAGTGGTTTTGTTGATGTTAATCGCGGGCTGCCAGACGACCCACGAAGACCTGATTGCCAAGGGCTATCCACCGGCCTTCGCCGACGGCTTCGACGACGGCTGCAGCAGTGGCCGACAAGCCGCCGGGGCGATCACCGGTGAGTTTCGCAAGAACGTGCCGCGTTATCTCAAGGACAGGCAATACGCCGAAGGCTGGAGCGATGGCTTCCGCCAATGCCAGGCCATGCGCGAAAGCGAAGACCGCGAGGACTATCGCAGCCACCATTGGGACGAGCGTGAAAGAGCCTGGCAGCAGCAGAAAGACCAGGACGCCGCCCGTGCGTTTCGCTCGCAATGAGTCGCTTCCAGACATCCGTCGAAACTAAAAGACAGTGACCATGGCCCAAACCCTATAACGGGAGAAAACCATGAGTCGCGCCTTCGTCAATGAAGATAACGCTGCTGCGCAAGCCGATCAGCCAGTCGAACGGCAGGTCAGCGCGCAGCCCAACTACGTCACGCCTGCTGGTCTGGCGCAGCTTCAGGCGAAAGTCGCCGAGGTGCAAAACCTGCTCAATGAACAGAGTGCGAAGGGTGAAGTGGCGGACAAACAGCGCCAGGCCGACCTTGAGCGCGACTGGCGGTATTTCAATCAGCGCCTGCAAAGCGCTCAGTTAGTCGTACCGGCCTCCTCGACCAACAAAGTGCAGATCGGCGCCTGGGTAACCTTTGCCGATGAACAGGGCAACGAACAGCGCGTGCAGTTGGTGGGCGAGGATCAGGCGAATGCCGCGAGCGGGCTGATCAATTGGGGCTCGCCGCTGGGGCGGGCATTGTTGGGCGTACAGGTGGGCGATGAAGTGGTGTGGAAGCGGCCTGTGGGGGATTTGGTGATTGAGGTTCTGAGCGTAGAGATCGAGTGATCTTTAGGCCGCCATCGCTAGCAGGCTAGCTCCCACAGTGGATTTGTGTCGATCACATAACCCCTGTGGGAGCTAGCCTGCTAGCGATGGCCGCACCACGGTGTCACAGAAAGCAAAAAAAACGGAGCCCCCGAGGGCTCCGTTTTTCATGCAACCAACCTGAAATCAGGCCAGTTTCTTGTGCCGTACCCGATGCGGCTGGGCAGCCGCTTCGCCGAGGCGTTTTTTACGATCGGCTTCGTACTCGGAGTAGTTGCCTTCGAAGAACACCGCTTGCGAGTCGTCTTCGTACGCCAGGATGTGGGTCGCGACGCGGTCAAGGAACCACCGATCGTGAGAGATCACAATGGCGGCGCCCGGGAAGTCCAGCAGGGCTTCTTCCAGGGAACGCAGGGTTTCAACGTCGAGGTCGTTGGACGGTTCGTCGAGCAGCAGGACGTTGCCGCCCTCCTTCAGGGTCAGGGCCAGGTGCAAGCGACCGCGCTCACCACCGGACAGGTCCTTGACGAACTTCTGCTGATCGCCGCCCTTGAAGTTGAAGCGACCGACGTAGGTACGCGACGGAATCTCGTAGTTGCCGATGCGGATCTGGTCCGAACCGTCGGAGATTTGCTGGAACACGGTCTTGCTGCCGTCCAGGTCTTCGCGGCTTTGGTCGACGCAGGCCAGTTGCACGGTTTCGCCGACTTCGATGCTGCCCGAATCCGGAGTCTCCTTGCCCATCAGCATGCGGAACAAGGTCGATTTACCGGCACCGTTACCGCCGATCACGCCAACAATGGCGCCTTTCGGCATCGAGAACGACAGGTTGTCGATCAAAACGCGATCGCCGTAGCCCTTGGTGACGTTCTTGAACTCGATGACCTTGTCACCCAAACGCGGACCGGCCGGGATGTAGATCTCGTTGGTTTCGCTGCGCTTCTGGAATTCCTGCGATTGCATTTCTTCGAAGCGTTGCAGACGAGCCTTGGATTTGGACTGGCGGGCCTTGGCGCCTTTGCGCACCCACTCCAGTTCTTCCTTCATGGCTTTTTCGTGAGCCGACTGCTGCTTGGATTCGGCAGCCAGACGGTCGGACTTGGCTTCGAGCCAACCCGAATAGTTGCCCTCGTAAGGGATACCGGCGCCGCGGTCGAGCTCGAGGATCCAGCCAGCAACGTTGTCCAGGAAGTAACGGTCGTGCGTGATCGCTACCACGGTACCCGGGAAGTCGTGCAGGAAATGCTCCAGCCAGGCGACGGAATCGGCGTCCAGGTGGTTAGTCGGTTCGTCGAGCAGCAGCATGTCGGGGGCGGACAGCAGCAGGCGGCACAGGGCCACACGACGCTTTTCACCACCGGAGAGGAATTCGACCTTGGCGTCCCATGCCGGCAGGCGCAACGCATCGGCGGCGACTTCCAGTTGGCGATCCAGGTTGTGACCGTCGCTGGCTTGCAGGATGGCTTCGAGCTTGGCCTGTTCGGCGGCCAGTTTGTCGAAGTCGGCATCTTCATCAGCGTAAGCCGCGTAGACCTCATCCAGGCGCGCCTGGGCGTTCTTGATCACGCTGACCGCTTCCTCGACCACTTCACGCACGGTTTTGGTCGGGTCCAGGATCGGCTCTTGCGGCAGGTAGCCGATGTTCAGGTCCGGCATCGGACGGGCTTCGCCGTCGAACTCGGTGTCGACGCCGGCCATGATTTTCAGCAGCGTGGATTTACCCGAACCGTTAAGGCCGAGCACGCCGATCTTGGCGCCGGGGAAGAAGGACAGCGAAATGTTTTTCAGGATTTCCCGCTTCGGCGGAACAACTTTGCCCAGCCGATGCATGGTGAAGACGTATTGAGCCATGGAGAACCTTGGGTCAGTGACAGAGAATGATTGGAGCGCAGGCGATGCCCGGCCAGACCGTGCGCGTCGTCCGACTGATAGCTATCAATACGTGCGCGCTGAAAAAGTCTGATTCTAGGAGCTGGAACGCTCCCGCGTAACCGGCAAAGCTACCTGAATGACGAGAGGCAGTCCAGCCGGGAGGGACTGGCACTTTGCCACAACTCAAGGCATGCTAGCCGCCCTCCGGGCGTCCGGCTTATAGTGCACGTCGCGCCAGTCCAGCCAAACCGCAGGATTACAGTTTGTCCAATGTCACTCCGCCCCTGATCCCCCGTGCACCGACTGTTGCGCCCGGCTCCCCCCTGCGCGGAACCTTGAAGGGCGCGCTGGCGACACTGGTGTTGCTGCTGCTCGCCCTGCTGTTCTGGCAACTGCTGGATCAACTGCGCGAAACCCAGAAAAACCAGCGTCAGTACACCATCGACTACACCGCCGATCTGGCCGCGCAAGTCAGCCTGAACATGTCGCTCAACGCACAGATCGCCCTCAACCTGCTACCGATCGTCGAACAGCCACAAAGCGCCGACGAACAGCAGGAGCTACTGCGCAAACTGCAAAAATCCCTGCCCGACCTGCTCAGCCTCGCGCTGTTGAGTCCCTCCGGCAAAATCCTCAGTGACAGCGCCGCCGACAGCGAAGACGCTGACTACCTCGCCGAGCTGGTTCGTCACAGCCGTGCCCAGGCCCACTATTTCAGCAACTCCGATAACGGTTCGATGGTGCACTTGCTGCTGCATCAAGCCAGCGGCAGCACGCGTGGCTACTGGGTTCTTCGTCTGAAGCCGAGCTTTTTCTCGTCACTGACCAAACAGAACGAGACCGGTATCCGTCCGCTGTGGCTGGTGGAAAACCGTTTCAATCACCAGGTCATCAGCCGCGATGAATCGCTGCCCTTGGCCAAGCCGAGCGAACTGACCGAAGACGATGTGGCCAACAGCGTGCTCACGGTTCCCCTGAGCAGCAGCGACTGGCAATTGCGCGGCTTATTCGACCGCAAGCGCGTGATTGAAGAATTGTTACCGGCGTTCATCGGCAAATGCCTGTTGGGGCTGGCGCTCTCCCTGCTGCCGCTGATTGCCCTGCTGAACATGCGCCGCCGTCAGCGCCAGGTGACTGAAGGTCGTCGGCGTTATAAGGATATTTTCGAAGGTACCGGCGTGGCGCTGTGTGTACTTGACGTGTCGGGACTCAAGCATGCGTTCGACAAAGCCCGGTTGCACAGCAGCGAACAACTGCGCGGCTGGCTGGAATCTGCGGAGCAACGGCATCAATTGCTGCAGGAACTGCGCATCACCGAGGTCAACCAGGTTGCCCTGCAACTGCTCAACGTCAACACCTGCGAACAAGCCTGGAAACTGCTGATCGACGCCAATCCGCTGGACGGCACTGCCATCGGCAATCAAGTGCTCGACGCGGTGCTCAACCAGCAGAAACAGCTTGAGCTGGAGATAAAACTCCCGGACGCCAATGGTCGCGACCAGCACTTGTGGCTGGTGCTGCGCCTGCCGGAAGACCAGGATGACTATAAAGCGGTGATCCTGAGCATCAACGACATCACCAGCCGCAAGCTCATCGAACTGTCGCTGCTCGAGCGTGAAGGATTCTGGTCCGATGTGGTGCGCACGGTGCCGGACCATCTGTACGTGCAGGACGTGATCAGCCTGCGCATGATCTTCAGCAACCACCACCTGGGCCAGACACTCGGCTACAACCGCACCGAACTGCACCAGATGGGCGAGTACTTCTGGGAAATCCTCCTGCACCCCGAAGATGCCGACTACTACCACCGTTCGCGCCAGACCCAGCGTCACGCGGGCTACACCCAATTGCTGCAATGCCAACTGCGCTTCCGTCATCGGGACGGCCAATGGCGGCGTTTCGACATTCGTGAGCAGGCGCTGGCGCGGGACAAGCATAACCAGGTCACGCGGATCATCGGTGTGGCCAAGGACATCACCGAGCAGATCGAAGCCAGCGAGTCCCTGCGCGACAGCGAGCAGCGTTACCGGATGCTCGCCGAAAGCATCAGCGACGTGATCTTTTCCACCGACAGCAAGCTCTCGCTCAACTACGTCAGCCCGTCGGTGCAGGCCGTGCTGGGCTACGACACCGACTGGATCTTCCAGAACGGCTGGCAGACGATCATTGCCAACCCTCAGCAATTGTCCGGCATTTACGCCCTGATGGACCGCGTCAGCAAGGCGCTGGACAAACCCGAGCAACTGGCGCTGCTGCGCAGTCAGGTGCAAACCCAGCTGTTCCTCTTCGATTGCCTGCGGGCCGACGGGCGCAAGATTCCTATCGAGCTGCGTCTGGTGCTGGTCTGGGATGAACACGGCGCCTTCGAAGGCGTGCTCGGCGTCGGTCGCGACATCAGCCAGCAACGCCGCGCCGAGAAAGACCTGCGCATGGCGGCCACGGTATTCGAACACTCGACCTCGGCGATCCTGATCACCGACCCGGCGGGCTACATTGTCCAGGCCAACGAAGCGTTCAGTCGCGTGAGCGGCTACGCGGTGGAGCAAGTGCTCGACCAGTTGCCGAACATGCTGACCGTCGACGAGCAGCAGGAAGCGCATTTGCGCTATGTGCTCAAGCAACTGAATCAGCACAGCACCTGGGAAGGCGAAGTCTGGCTCAAGCGGCGCAATGGCGAGCATTACCCGGCGTGGGTCGGCATCACGGCGGTGCTCGACGACGAAGGCGATCTGGCCAGTTACGTGTGCTTCTTCAGCGACATCAGCGAGCGCAAGGCCAGCGAACAACGGATTCACCGCCTCGCCTATTACGACGCCCTGACCCACCTGCCCAATCGCACGCTGTTCCAGGATCGCCTGCACACCGCGCTGCAATCGGCGGAACGGCAGAAGTCCTGGGTGGTGCTGATGTTCCTCGACCTGGACCGTTTCAAGCCGATCAACGACTCCCTGGGCCACGCCGCCGGCGATCGCATGCTCAAGGAAATGGCCACGCGCCTGCTCGGTTGCGTCGATGACGACGACACTGTGGCACGCATGGGTGGCGACGAATTCACCTTGCTGCTGCAACCACGCATCAACCGGGAAATCGCCCTGAACCGGGCGATTCACGTGGCGGAGCAGATCCTCGCCAGCCTGGTGACGCCGTTCGTGCTCGAAGGCCGCGAGTTTTTCGTCACCGCCAGTATCGGCATCGCCCTGAGTCCACAGGACGGGAACGAACTCAGTCAGTTGATGAAGAACGCCGACACCGCGATGTACCACGCCAAGGAACGCGGCAAGAACAATTTCCAGTTCTATCAGGCCGACATGAACGCCAGCGCCCTGGAGCGTCTGGAGCTGGAAAGCGACTTGCGCCACGCCCTGGAGCAAAACGAATTCGTTCTGTACTACCAGCCGCAGTTCAGCGGCGACGGCAAGCGCCTGACCGGCGCCGAAGCTTTATTGCGCTGGCGCCATCCGCGTCGAGGACTGGTGCCGCCGGGGGATTTCATTCCCGTGCTCGAAGAGCTCGGGCTGGTGGTAGATGTCGGCGACTGGGTGATCAGCGAGGCCTGCCGTCAGCTCAAGACCTGGCATCAGGCCAAGGTGCGGGTGCCGAAGGTGTCGGTGAACATCTCCGCGCGGCAGTTCTCCGATGGCCAGCTCGGCACGCGGATCGCCACCATCCTCAAGGAAACCGGCCTGCCGCCGGCATGCCTGGAGCTGGAACTGACCGAAAGTATTTTGATGCGCGAAGTCAGCGAAGCCATGCAGATTCTCGCCGGGCTGAAAAATCTGGGGCTGAGCATTGCCGTCGATGACTTCGGCACGGGTTACTCGTCGCTGAACTACCTCAAGCAATTCCCGATCGATGTGCTGAAAATCGACCGCACCTTTGTCGACGGGTTGCCATCAGGCGAACAGGACGCGCAGATTGCCCGGGCGATCATCGCCATGGCGCACAGCCTCAATCTGGCGGTGATTGCTGAAGGCGTGGAAACCCATGAGCAGCTGGACTTCCTGCGTGAGCATGGTTGCGATGAGGTTCAGGGGTATCTGTTCGGGCGTCCGATGCCAGCGGGTCAGTTTGAGGGACAGTTCAGTAATGATGCGTTGTTCATGTTCGACTGAGATTTTGTAGGGAGGCCATCGCCAGCAGGCTGGCTCCCACAGGAATTGATGTCGATCAGGGAACTTGCAGGTTATCGCAATTACTGTGGGAGCCAGCCTGCTGGCGATTGGGCCGGCATGATCACCGCTGATCCCGTCATGAAGCCCACTTGTCTGCGACATGATGTCCTTTCATATGCCATCTAAAACCCATTGGGTTAGAATGCCCCCCTTTTCTGCCCCGATCCTTGAGGACCGCCATGTTCAGCCGTGATTTGACTATTGCCAAGTACGACGCCGATCTCTTTGCCGCCATGGAGCAAGAAGCTCAGCGCCAGGAAGAGCACATTGAGCTGATCGCTTCGGAAAACTACACCAGCCCTGCGGTGATGGAAGCTCAAGGCTCGGTACTGACCAACAAGTACGCCGAAGGTTACCCGGGCAAGCGCTACTACGGTGGTTGCGAGTTCGTCGACATTGTCGAGCAGCTTGCAATTGATCGCGCCAAGGAGCTGTTCGGCGCCGATTACGCCAACGTTCAGCCGCACGCCGGTTCGCAAGCCAACAGCGCCGTTTACCTGGCTCTGCTGCAAGCAGGCGACACCATCCTGGGCATGAGCCTGGCCCATGGCGGTCACCTGACCCACGGTGCCAGCGTTTCCTCCTCCGGCAAGCTGTACAACGCCGTTCAGTACGGCATCGACGCCAATGGCCTGATCGACTACGACGAAGTCGAGCGTCTGGCGGTTGAGCACAAGCCGAAAATGATCGTGGCCGGTTTCTCTGCCTACTCGCAGATCCTGGACTTCCCGCGCTTCCGCGAAATCGCTGACAAGGTTGGCGCCTACCTGTTCGTCGACATGGCCCACGTGGCCGGTCTGGTCGCCGCTGGCGTCTACCCGAACCCGGTTCCTTTCGCTGACGTCGTGACCACCACCACCCACAAGACCCTGCGCGGTCCACGTGGCGGTTTGATCCTGGCGCGCGCCAACGCCGACATCGAGAAGAAGCTGAACTCCGCAGTATTCCCGGGCGCCCAGGGTGGCCCGCTGGAGCACGTGATCGCCGCTAAAGCGATCTGCTTCAAGGAAGCGCTGCAGCCTGAGTTCAAGGCTTACCAGCAACAAGTGGTGAAAAACGCCCAGGCCATGGCCAGCGTGTTCATCGAGCGCGGTTTTGACGTGGTTTCCGGCGGTACTGAAAACCACTTGTTCCTGCTGTCGCTGATCAAGCAGGAAATCTCCGGTAAAGACGCTGACGCCGCTCTGGGCAAAGCGTTCATCACCGTGAACAAGAACTCCGTGCCAAACGACCCGCGCTCCCCGTTCGTTACTTCCGGTCTGCGCTTCGGCACTCCGGCTGTGACCACTCGTGGCTTCAAGGAAGCTGAGTGCAAAGAGCTGGCCGGCTGGATCTGCGACATCCTGGCTGACCTGAACAACGAAGCGGTGATCGACGCCGTTCGTGAGAAGGTCAAGGCCATCTGCAAGAAGCTGCCGGTGTACGGCGCTTAATTGCACCGTTAGATCCGCAGCATGAAAACCGGCCAGCGATGGCCGGTTTTTTTTCGTCTTGAATTTGTAGGAGCGAGCGGGCGGCGTTCCGACTTGCCCGCGAAGGCGTCATCACTGACGAATGAAATAATTCAATCCGCCGCTACCCGCGCAAACCCTTCCCGAATCTTCTCTTCCGGCAAATCATCGGCAATAAACACGATCACGCTTTCACGCGCCTCGCCGTCCGCCCATTCAGTATCCCAATCGAATCCGTACAACTTCAGGACACCCTGAAACACCATTCGCCGCGGCTCGCCAAGGATGTTCAGCACGCCTTTGTAGCGCAGCAGCTGCTTGCCATGATCTTCCAGCAGTTCGTTCATGAACTCGCTGAGCTTGTCGATATCCAGCGGCTTGTCAGTGCGCAGCACCAGGCTGGAAATGCGGTCGATGGAAGGCGCCTTGCTGACCGGGCGCAAACTCACGCCGCCACCAAGGTCGGCATTGAGATTGAAACCACGCACGTCGAGCAATTCGGCCAGGTCGATCTTGCCGTGGTCGACCACGCGGATGGGCGCGCGACGGTTGATGCGGGTCAGGCGTTCGCTTAACGCGGTGAAGGTTGGCTCGTCCACCAGATCGCGCTTGCTCACCAGCAAGCGGTCGGCGAAACCGATCTGCGCCTGGGCGATGGTTTGGGTCAGATGAGTGTCGGCGTGCGCCGCGTCGACCAGGGTGATGATGCCATCGAGGATGTAACGCTCACGCAGTTCTTCGTCGATGAAAAAGGTTTGCGCCACGGGTGCCGGATCGGCCAGGCCGGTGCACTCGATCACCAGACGGTCGAAGGCGATTTCACCGCTGTCCAGGCGTTCGAGCAGCAGGTACAGCGCCTTGGTCAGGTCGGTGTGGATCGTGCAGCAGACGCAGCCGTTGGACAGCGTCATCACCTGCACCGGCTCATCACCCAACAGCTGGGTGTCGATGCCGGCGTCGCTGAATTCGTTTTCGATCACGGCGATTTTCAGGCCATGCTCGGCTTTGAGCAGGTGGCGCAGCAACGTGGTCTTGCCGGCGCCGAGGAAGCCGCTGAGGATTGTTACTGGAATGGGAGAGGACAAACTGGATCTCCTGACTCACAAAATTAAAGTATCAACACAAAATAAATGTGGGAGCTAGCCTGCTAGCGATGGCGGACTGTCAATCAACAGTGATGTTGAATGTTCAGCCGCCATCGCTAGCAGGCTAGCTCCCACAGGGATTGCTGCTAATCCGACAACCGGATCAACAGCACTTCGGCCCACCCTTGCCACCGTAACGGGCTTCCTGACGTTCCCGGAAGAACATCTCATAACTCATCACCGGTTTGTCCGGGTGTTTGGTCTGCATGTGCTCGACGTAGTTGTCGTAGTCGGGCATGCCGACCATCAGGCGCGCGGCCTGACCGAGGTATTTACCGAGGCGACTCAGGTCATTGAACATCGTGCATTCCTCGATTACGCATCCGGCAGCGCCTGGAACGGTGCTTCTTTATCCGTACGCTCCTTGGTGCCCCAGGCGGAAATACCGACCTTGAGCGCATAGAACAGGATACTGAAGACCACAAACAGGAACAGCGCCGTCAGCGTTGCGTTGGTGTAGGCGTTGAAGATCACGTGTTGCATCTGAGTGATGTCCTTGGCCGGAGCGAGGATCTGACCGTTGGCCAGCGCATCGCTGTATTTCTTCGCCAGCGACAGGAAGCCGATCGCCGGGTTGGCGTCGAACAGCTTGATGAAGCCGGCCGTGGTGGTGCAGATCAGCAGCCATACTGCCGGCAGCATCGTGACCCAGACATAGCGTTGACGTTTCATTTTGATCAGCACGACGGTGCCGAGCATCAGCGCGATACCGGCTAGCATCTGGTTGGAGATACCGAACAGCGGCCACAAGGTGTTGATGCCGCCCAGCGGATCGATCACTCCCTGGTACAGCAACCAGCCCCACATCGCCACACAACCGGCGGTCGCGATCAGGTTGGCCGTCCAGGATTCGGTGCGTTTCAGCGCCGGTACGAAGGAGCCAAGCAAATCCTGGAGCATGAAGCGTCCGGCACGGGTGCCGGCGTCCACCGCAGTCAGGATGAACAGCGCTTCGAACAGGATCGCAAAGTGGTACCAGAACGCCATGGTGTTTTCACCGGGCAGGACACTGTGCAGGATCTGCGCGATACCGACCGCCAGGGTCGGCGCACCGCCGGCACGGGCGAGGATGGTGGTTTCACCGATGTCCTTGGCCACCGCTTGCAGCGCTTCCGGGGTGATTGCAAAACCCCAGCTGCTGACAGTTTGCGCCACAGCCACCACGTCACCGCCGACGACAGCGGCAGGGCTGTTCATGGCGAAATACACACCAGGCTCGATCACCGACGCGGCAACCATCGCCATGATGGCCACGAAGGATTCCATCAGCATGGCGCCGTAACCGATGTAACGGGCGTTGACCTCGTTATCCAGCAGTTTCGGCGTGGTGCCGGAGGAGATCAGCGCATGGAAACCCGAGACCGCACCACAGGCGATGGTGATGAACAGGAACGGGAACAGACCGCCCTTCCACACCGGGCCGGTGCCATCGACGAACTGGGTCAATGCAGGCATCTTCAGCTCTGGCATGGTGATCAGGATGCCGATCGCCAGGGCCACGATGGTGCCGATTTTCAGGAACGTCGACAGGTAGTCACGCGGCGCCAGGATCAGCCAGACCGGTAACGAGGCGGCCACGAAACCGTAACCGACCAGCATCCACGTAATCTGAACGCCATTGAAGGTGAACGCCTTGGCCCACACCGGATCGGCGGCAATCTGCCCGCCCAGCCAGATCGACCCCAGCAGCAGCAATACGCCGACCACGGAGATTTCACCGATGCGGCCAGGGCGGATATAGCGCATGTAGATGCCCATGAACATTGCGATCGGGATGGTCGCCATCACCGTGAAAATGCCCCACGGGCTTTCGGCCAGGGCTTTGACCACGATCAACGCCAGCACCGCGAGGATGATGATCATGATCAGGAAGCAGCCAAACAGCGCGATGGTGCCGGGGATGCGGCCCATTTCTTCACGGACCATATCGCCCAGGGAGCGGCCATTGCGGCGGGTGGACATGAACAGGACCATGAAGTCCTGAACCGCTCCGGCCAGCACCACGCCGGCAATCAGCCACAGCGTGCCGGGCAGATAGCCCATCTGCGCCGCCAGAACCGGACCGACCAGTGGCCCCGCGCCAGCGATGGCCGCGAAGTGGTGACCGAACAGGATGTGTTTGTTGGTAGGGACGTAGTCCAGACCATCATTGTTGAGCACGGCGGGGGTGGCCCGTCGCGAATCGAGTTGCATCACATTGTTAGCGATGAACAGACTGTAGTAACGGTACGCAACCAGATAAATGGCCACGGCAGCGACCACAATCCATAAGGCGTTGATCGCCTCGCCTCGGCGCAATGCCACTACGCCAAGGGCGCACGCTCCTACGATTGCCAGCAGCAGCCAGGGTAGGTGGCGTAGCAGGCTATTATTATTTTTCATTTTATGATTCCAGCCAGGGTGGACAAGAAAGACAGCCACCCCGAGTTTAGCGCTCCTGACGGTAAAGGCCATAGCCCGACATTGGTCGAGACGCTTGTGCTGGCTGGCAGGCTTTGACAATGCGGGTCTATAGTCAGCGGACATTCAGAGGATTGCGCCATGAGCGAACACCCTGCCGATCGCCGCCGCTTCAAACGTATTGAGTTCGATGCCCGAACCGAGCTGAGCCAAGGGGAGTTCATCTGGCCGGTGAAGCTGATTGACCTGTCGCTCAAGGGGCTGCTAATCGAGAAGCCAGAGCCGTGGTTGGGTAATCCAGACTGGCATTTCCTGGTTGATATTCATTTGAACGAAGACGTCGAGATCAAGATGGATGTGATGTTGACCCACGATGACCATGGCCAGCTCGGGTTCGTCTGCAAACACATCAGCCTGGAATCCATTGAGCGCCTGCGGCGGTTGATAGAACTCAACCTAGGCGATCCGCAGGAACTGGAGCGCGAATTGGGCGCACTTATAGAAGTGTGAACCTTACTTGTAGGAGCCGGCTTGCTGGCGATTGCGGCACACACGAACGCGCGTGAACTTCAATCGCCAGCAAGCCGGCTCCTACATGGGATTGTGTTTATTCGAAGAGTGCGTCGAGGGCCTGCTCCAGACGCGTCACGGCAATAATCTGCAACCCCGGCGGCGCCTCTTTCGGCGCGTTGCCCTTGGGCACGATGGCCCGTTTGAAGCCGTGCTTGGCGGCTTCTTTTAAACGCTCCTGACCGCTGGGCACCGGGCGCACCTCGCCAGACAAACCGACTTCGCCGAACACCAGCAGATCATGGGGCAATGGCCGGTTGCGCAAACTGGACATGACCGCCGCCATCAGCGCCAGGTCGGAAGCGGTTTCCAACACCTTCACGCCACCCACCACGTTGAGGAACACGTCTTGATCGTGGGTCGGAATGCCACCGTGACGGTGTAACACTGCCAGCAACATTGCCAGACGATTCTGATCCAGCCCCAGTGTGACCCGGCGCGGGTTGGCCAAATGGCTGTCATCCACCAACGCCTGGACTTCTACCAGCATCGGTCGGGTCCCTTCCCACGTTGCCATGACCACACTGCCCGGTACTTCTTCCTGAGCACGAGTCAGAAAAATCGCCGACGGATTGGAGACCTCCTTCAGCCCCTTGTCGGTCATGCCGAACACGCCCAGTTCGTTGACCGCACCGAAACGGTTTTTCACCGCCCGCAGCAAACGCAAACGACCATCGGATTCGCCCTCGAAATACAGCACGGTGTCGACCATGTGCTCAAGCACTCGCGGCCCGGCCAATGCCCCCTCTTTCGTCACGTGGCCGACCAGGAAAATCGCCGTACCGCTCTGCTTGGCGTAGCGCACCAGCAATGCCGCGCTCTCCCGAACCTGGGACACGCCGCCCGGTGCCGATTGCAGTTGTTCGGTGAAGATCGTCTGAATCGAGTCGATCACCATGACCTTGGGCTTTTCGACCCGGGCAGTGGCGATGATGGTTTCGATGCAGGTTTCGGTCATGACGCGCAGTTGATCCTGCGGTAATCCCAGACGCCGGGCGCGCATGGCCACCTGTTGCTGGGACTCTTCGCCGGTGACATACAGTGCTGGCATGCTTTTGGCGAGGTTGCACAAGGTTTGCAACAGGATGGTTGATTTGCCGATGCCGGGGTCACCGCCGATCAGCACCACCGAGCCGTCCACCAGACCACCACCCAAGACCCGATCCAGCTCGCTGGAGGCGGTGGAAAAGCGCGGGATTTCTTCGACACTGACTTCCGCCAGGGTCTTGATCTGCGCCTGTTGGCCGGTCCAGCCGGTGCGACCGCTGGGGGCCGCAGCACCGCCGCTCTCGACCATGGTTTCGGTCAAGGTGTTCCAGGCCCCGCACTCGCCGCACTGGCCGGCCCACTTGGGGAACGTTGAGCCGCACTCGGTGCAGCCGTACATGCGTTTGGCCTTGGCCATCTGAACTCCCGGCAAAAAACGCGATGATAGCTCAGCTGGACTGAATCGGCGCGAAGCCGTTCGCCCAATGAAACTTCAGCAGTAATTTATTCGATTGTCAGAAACATAACCTTCGAGTGACAGCCCCACAGAATTTGTACAACTTTTCGCATCGACAGTCCAAACCAGATCTGGATCGGACCAATCAATAACAAACAAAAGCTGTACAAGCCTTTTATATCTCGACAAGAGAACGTACAACATTACTTCCACAAGTAATTTCCAACAAAAACACACCAACTTACTGGCAATCTAATAGCACGCACAAATTGCCCACCCCCGAGATCTATACATTCAAACTAATAATGTAAAAGTCCTGAACCCTATTGTTCCTTGCAACAAGCCCAATACTGCATTCGCTGCGCCCCTCACAAACTATCAAGCGCCCCTCAATTGCGGTAAGCAGAGGCGAATGAGTGACGGACAGAGTGCGCTGGCGCTGATAGAGCCTGCCCCCCAGAGTGATCGGGTCAGTACGGAAAATCGCTCAGGAATGATGGCGTTTTGTAAACTTTTTCCCGAGGACCCGGTCGATAGCAGGCGAATGCTGTAAGCAGTTGTTTCGGGCGAGAAGTCTTTGACTGATTTACACTGCGTTACCAACCTCATCTGTAACAAGGAAATAGCCTATGGGCGTGATAAGTGAGTTCAAGGCCTTCGCGGTCAAGGGTAATGTGGTCGACATGGCCGTCGGCATCATCATCGGCGCCGCCTTCGGCAAGATCGTTTCGTCGTTTGTCGGCGACGTGGTGATGCCGCCAATCGGCCTGTTGATCGGTGGGGTGGATTTCAGTGACCTGGTCATTACGCTCAAGGCAGCCAACGGGGATATCCCCGCGGTGGTGCTGGCGTACGGCAAATTCATCCAGAGCATGATCGACTTCATCATCGTCGCGTTCGCAATCTTCATGGGCGTCAAAGCCATCAACCGCTTGAAGCGCGAAGAGGCCGTTACGCCAACACTGCCGCCTGTTCCAACCAAGGAAGAAGAGCTGCTGAGCGAGATTCGCGATCTGCTGAAGGCCCAGAACAATCGGCCTGAGTGACGTGATGCATTCAAGAACGGCGCCTTCGGGGCGCCGTTTTTTTACCAGTAGTTTTCCACCGCGACGTGTCCGGGGCGCCGGCTGAGGCTCAAGTGCATGCCGCGCTGTTTAAGCAGTTTGCGCGTGTCATCGATCATCTGCGGATTGCCGCAGAGCATGACCCGCGAATGCTCGGCCGTCAGCTCCACACCCGCCACCCGTTCAAGTTCGCCATTTTCTATCAGCGTCGTGATCCGGCCATTCAAGGCGCCCGGATGCTCCTCGCGTGTGACGGTGGCGATGAATTGCAGCTTGTGTGCGTACTCGGCCAGATAGTCGCGTTGCGCCAACCCCGAGATCAGCTCCTGATAAGCCAGCTCCCTGGCTTCACGCACGCTGTAGACCAAGATGATTCTTTCGAATTTCTCCCAGACTTCGAAGTCCTGCAGGATCGACAAAAACGGCGCCACGCCGGTGCCTGTGGATAACAACCAGAGATCACGTCCGTCAGCAAAACGGTCAAGCGTCAGGTAACCAAAGGCCTGACGGTCGACCAGCAGCGTATCCCACTCGCCCAACCGACTCAGCTCACTGGTGAACTCGCCGCCCGGCACTACAATGGAAAAGAACTCGAGGAATTCGTCATAGGGTGAAGAGACCATGGAATAGGCACGCCACACCGTGCTGCCATCGGCCTTGGTAACCCCCAGCCGGGCGAACTGCCCGGCACGAAAGCGAAAGCCCGGATCCCGAGTCGTGCGCAGAGTGAACAGGTTCGGGGTCAACCGCTGGACGTCGAGCAGGGTCTGGCGTGTGAATTTTTCTGCGCTGGCGGTCATGGGGCGCTCCATTGGACAGGTGGCTCCAGTGTCCCGCAAAACATGCGAATTAAACACTGACGGTTTGTAGTGCTTTTAATACGCTTTCAAACACACCCATCGCCAGAAAACATTAACTTTACTGACCATTCGGTTAATTCACGCGATTCACATTAAAGCTGTCATTCAATGCTCATCCTATCTACACCTACATTATTAGAACCAGATATTTAGTTTTTAACCCGCTAACAAAGCCAAAAAGTCTCACCATACATGTAGGATTCATCCTACACTCGTTGCGTGCTGGATCTCGGGTCCAATTAGCACCCCAGAGAAGACTGGATAATGGAGATACATGATGGAACGGTGGAAGGAGTCACAACTTACCCAACTGTCGTACACGACCGACATAGAGAACGCGTACCGGATTGCACTTGGATTTGCGAAAAACATCGGGTTTAAATTTTTCGCCTTTTCAACTACTTATCAAACGAAAAACAACCAGGTCAATACTATCCGGCGCAACAATTATCCTGCCGACTGGAACAACGAATATGAACAAAAGAATCTGAGATCAATAGATCCCGTAGTAGCCCATTGCAATCAATCCATGTTGCCAATTCTGTGGAGCGAAAACCTTTTCTCCAAGGTTCCTTCACTGTGGGAGGCCCTTGTAGCGCAAGGTTTGGAGCATGGCTGGTCACAATCGTTTCACGACGAAGAGAGTGGCCTGTGCAGCATTTTGAGCCTGGCCAGGAGCCATTGTCCGATCACGGCAATGGAGCTGTATGAAAATCTTGGCTTCTCAGTGTTCATGTGCAGTCATCTCCATGCGTTGGTCGCACAATCGCTGCCCAAGAGATCGGCGAAACCGACAACCCCGCATCTATCGCCCCGGGAAATCGACGTTCTGGAACTGGCGGCAGCCGGCAAGACGGCAGAAGAAAGCGCGAGAATTCTTAATCTGAGCGCACGAACCATCCATTTCCACATTCAAAGTTCGATCGATAAACTCGGGGTCAGCAACAAGATTGCGGCCATTATCGCCGCCCTCAAGGCTGGCTACCTCAACCGCACCTCGATCCGTTGACCGGTTAAAACCTGCGAGTAATCCAAAAGAAAAAAACGTACCATCTGCGACGCCTCCAGAGTGTTGACGTGTGAACCTTCACGACGCAGTACACTTGGACGGTCTCGCCCGCTACAACGCCCCTGGGCCGCGGGAAACCCGTTGATTACCCAGAGCCCCGCCCCATGCCTTTGCTCGAAACACCCTTCGCCCGCCTCGACCTGATCCGCCAGCCCGAACAGCAGAACGAACCGCTGCAAGCGTTTGATGCCGCCGACGAATACCTGCTCAATCATCTGGCCGAACAGCAACCGAGCGCGAACACCCGTGTGCTGGTGCTCAATGACAGCTTCGGCGCATTGGCCGCCAGCCTGGCAGGCAAGGTTCAGGTGACCACCAGCGGTGATTCGTTCCTGGCCTTCCAGGGCCTGGAAAAGAACCTGATCCGCAACGGCCAGGCATTTGATACCGTGCCGAGCGTACCTGCCAGCGAAGCAGTCACCGGCCCGTTTGACCGGGTGCTGATCCGGGTACCGAAAACCCTGGCCTTGCTGGAGGAGCAACTGATCCGCCTGCAAAACCAGCTGGCACCCGGCGCCCAGGTGATTGCCGGTGCCATGATCAAGCATCTGCCTCGTGCCGCCGGGGATTTGCTGGAACGCTATATCGGTCCGGTGCAAGCATCATTGGCGGTGAAAAAGGCCCGGTTGTTGATCGCAACGGCCGAAGCCAAAGCTCCCGCGACGTCCCCCTACCCGACCCGCTATCGACTCGACACACCGTCCATCGAACTGCTCAACCACGCCAACGTGTTTTGCCGGGAAGGCCTGGACATCGGCACGCGGGCGTTTCTGCCGCACTTGCCGACGAACCTCGGCGCGGCGCGGGTCGCCGATCTCGGTTGCGGCAACGGTGTACTGGCCATCGCCAATGCCCTGCTAAATCCCGAGGCGCACTACACGCTGGTGGACGAGTCCTTCATGGCTGTGCAATCGGCCGCGGAAAACTGGCGCGCAGCGCTGGGTGATCGAGACGTGATTGTGCGTCCCGGTGACGGTTTGGCCGGGCAGGAACCACAATCATTGGACGTGGTGCTGTGCAACCCGCCGTTTCATCAGCAGCAAGTGGTGGGTGACTTTCTGGCCTGGCGGATGTTCCAGCAAGCCCGGGAAGCGCTGGTGGTGGGCGGCGCGCTGTATATCGTCGGCAATCGTCATCTGGGTTACCACAGCAAGCTGGCGCGGTTGTTCCGTGGTGTTGAACAAGTGGCGGCCACACCGAAATTCGTGATCCTTAAAGCCCGAAAATAATTCCGGGCAAAAAAACCCTCCAGCGCAGGAGGGTTGCAAATCCGTGCCGCAAGGCATCGGGATGGGATCTTGCGAATCAGTGCGTCGACAGGCCTGCGGCATTCATGAACATGCGCATCAGGCTCGCGACGATGAACAGCGCCACCACGCTGCCGGTCCAGATCATCGCCAGCCAGCCGAGTCGCTGCCACAACGGTTTTTTCTCTGCTGCTTCGATTTCCTGCAAAGTGTGTTTGGTGGTCATTGCTTTCTACCCTCTCGTTAAGATTGATGGTGTCTGTTCTGACGCCATCGCGAGCAAGCTCGGCTCCTACAGGTTCGGTGTAATGGCGGCTAGTGGTAGCCATCTTCGTGGGTGACCTTGCCGCGGAACACGTAGTAGCTCCAGAAGGTGTAACCCAGGATGAACGGGATGATGAACAGTGTTCCCACCAGCATGAAACCCTGACTCTGCGGCGGTGCGGCGGCGTCCCAGATCGAGATCGACGGCGGCACGATGTTCGGCCACAGGCTGATGCCCAGACCGCTGTAACCGAGGAAGATCAGCACCAGTGTCAGCAGGAACGGCGTGTAGTTCGCATTGCGGGCCACGGCGCGAATAAGGCCGTACATGGTCACCAGCACCAGAATCGGCACCGGCAGGAACCAGAACAGATTCGGCAGCGTGAACCAGCGCGCGGCGATCTCGGCATGAGCCAGCGGCGTCCAGATGCTGACGATGCCGATCACTGCCAACACCACGAAGGCCAGCGGCCGCGCCAGGTCATGCATCTGCTTCTGCAACTTGCCTTCGGTTTTCATGATCAGCCAGGTGCAACCAAGCAACGCATAAGCCACCACCAGTGCGACACCGCAGAACATCGTAAATGGCGTCAACCAGTCCAGTGAACCACCGGCGAACTGACGGTTGACCACCGGCAATCCATCAATGAACGCACCCAGGGCCACGCCCTGGAAGAACGTCGCGGCGATCGAACCACCGATGAACGCTTTATCCCAGAGGTGGCGTTTGTCGTCCTTGGCCTTGAAGCGAAACTCGAACGCCACACCGCGGAAGATCAGCCCGATCAACATGAAAATCAGCGGCAGGTACAGCGCCGAGAGCACCACCGAATACGCCAGCGGAAAGGCGCCGAACAACGCCGCGCCCCCCAGAACCAGCCAGGTTTCATTGCCGTCCCACACCGGTGCGACGGTGTTCATCATCACGTCACGGTCGGTCTTGCCCGGGATGAACGGAAAGAGAATCCCGATCCCCAGGTCGAAACCGTCCATGACCACGTACATCATGATGCCGAAGATGATGATCACGGCCCAGATCAGCGGAAGATCAATACCCATGATTCAAATCTCCTTTTGCAGGCTGGGGTCGTGGTCGGTATCGGCGGAATCGTCGGCGGCGGATAGCGGACGGGCCGGCGTACGTTTCTTGCCTGGACCGCCATCGGGCGTTTCCGCGCCTTCGTCGATCTTCGGCCCTTTGCGCACCAGACGCATCATGTACCCCAGGCCGGCCCCGAACAGCGCGAAATAGACCACAACGAACAGGATCAGCGTGATGCTCATCTGCATGAAGCTGTGATTGGACGACGCGTCTGCCGTGCGCATCAAACCGTAGACCACCCACGGCTGGCGACCGATTTCAGTGGTAAACCAACCGGCGAGGATCGCGATCAGGCCGGACGGCCCCATCCACAACGCCAGGTACAGAAACGGTCGCGAGGTGTACAGCTTGTCGCGCTTGCGCAGCCACAGGCTCCACAAACCGGTGAAGATCATCAGCATGCCCAAGCCGACCATGATCCGGAACGACCAGAAAACGATGGTCGAATTCGGCCGGTCTTCAGGCGGGAACTCCTTGAGCGCCGGCACCTGCTTGTCCAGCGAGTGCGTGAGGATCAGGCTGCCCAGGTACGGGATTTCAACGGCAAATTTAGTTTTCTCAGCTTTCATGTCCGGCCAACCGAACAGGATCAGCGGAGTCGGTTCATCGCCGTGGTTTTCCCAGTGGCCTTCGATCGCCGCGATTTTCGCCGGTTGGTGCTTCAACGTGTTGAGGCCGTGGAAGTCACCGATGACCGCCTGAATCGGCGCCACGATCAGGGCCATCCACATGGCCATCGAGAGCATGGTGCGGATCGCCGGGTTGTCCTTGCCGCGCAGTAAATGCCAGGCCGCCGATGAACCGACGAAGAACGCCGTCGCCACGAACGCAGCCGTTGCCATGTGCATCAGGCGGTACGGGAACGACGGATTGAAGATCACCGCCAGCCAGTCGGTTGGAATGACCTGGCCGTTGATGATTTCGTAGCCCTGCGGGGTCTGCATCCAGCTGTTGGAGGCGAGAATCCAGAAGGTCGAGATCAGCGTGCCGATGGCGACCATGACCGTGGCGAAAAAGTGCAGGTTGCGCCCGACCTTGTTCCAGCCGAACAGCATGACCCCAAGGAACCCGGCTTCGAGGAAGAAGGCCGTCAGTACTTCATACGTCAGCAACGGCCCGGTCACGGAACCGGCGAAGTCCGAGAATCGGCTCCAGTTGGTGCCGAACTGATAGGCCATGACCAGCCCGGAGACCACGCCCATGCCGAAGTTGACAGCAAAGATCTTCGACCAGAAGTGGTACAGGTCGCGGTAGGTATCGTTGTGGGTTTTCAGCCACAAGCCTTCGAGTACCGCCAGGTAACTCGCCAGACCGATGGTGATGGCCGGGAACAGGATGTGGAACGAGATGGTGAACGCGAACTGAATTCGGGCGAGATCAAGCGCCTCCAAACCGAACATAAGTCTTCCTCTGTCAGGTAATACCGGCTGAAGGCTGCGGCCTGCACCCACTGCCCCCATGGATATGGAGTGTGGCGAATTTGAATTCGTTCTTCTTTTACCAACATCACACGTAGGGAATCTGGCCATGTGGCCGCCGGATCAATTCCAGAAAGGTTTTGATCTGGATCAAGCATGGCTGAAAGAGTAGTCCGGTTTTTGGTGATGGACGGTGTGGTCTTTTGCCGCGTGACAGGTTGTCTCATAGGTCAGGCATTCCGATAAATCCCCTCAGCACGGGCTCGCCCCCACAGGGGGATTTGCGCGTTTTCCGGATCGGTGTCTAGCTAATGAATTTCCCGCCCTTGCAACTTCTGGTTACAGGTTGGTGATAATCTCGAGCCTCCCCTCGCTCAAGATTTGCCTGAGATGCCCAGCCAAGCGCCCTTGCTGTTACGTCATCACCGCCCTTTCATCGCGTTCTGGCTGGCTCGGGTGTTTACCGCCAGCGGCTTTCAGATGCTCACTGTCGCCATCGGCTGGAACCTGTATCAGCTGACTGGCAACGTGCTGGATCTGGGACTGGTCGGCCTGGTGGAATTTGCCCCGCGGGTGCTGTTCATGTTGCACACCGGGCATGTCGCCGATCGCTATGACCGCCGCAAAGTCGCGGCCATCTGTCAGTCACTGCAGGCGTTGATTGCGCTGACGTTGGCGATTGGCGGCGCCACCGGCCACGTCACCCGGGAAATGATCTTCATCCTGGCGTTTCTGCTCGGCGCCGCGCGCTCCTTCGAGATGCCGACCACCCAGGCGCTGCTGCCCAGCATCGTTCCCTCTGCGTTGTTCCCCCGCGCCGTCGCCGCCGCACAGTCGGCGCAACAATCGGCAACCATCGTCGCCCCGGCCCTCGGTGGTTTGCTATATGCCTTCGGCAGCGTCTGGGTCTACGGGCCGACCGTGATCCTTTATGTGATCGCCTGCCTGTTGATGCTCAACCTGCCCGCCCGGCAAACGCCACTGAACAAAGGCAAGGCGACCCTGGATTCGCTGCTGGCGGGTATCCGTTTCATTCGCAGCCGTCCGGACATTCTCGGCGCAATTTCCCTCGATCTGTTTGCCGTTCTGTTGGGTGGCGCGACGGCGTTGCTGCCGGTGTTCGCCAAGGACATTCTGCTGACCGGGCCGTGGGGGCTGGGCCTGCTGCGTTCCGCTCCAGCAGTCGGTGCGTTACTGATGTCGCTTTGGCTGGCGCGTTTCTCGGTGGATCGCAAGGTCGGTCGGGTGATGTTTACCGCTGTGGGTGTGTTTGGCGTCGCGACCATCGCGTTCGGTCTTTCGACCTCGTTCTGGTTCTCACTGGCCGTGCTGGTGGTGTTGGGCGCGGCAGACATGATCAGCATGGTGATCCGCGCGTCCTTCGTTCAGCTGGAAACACCGGATGAAATGCGCGGCCGGGTCAGCGCTGTAAACGGCCTGTTCATCGGCGCTTCGAATCAGTTGGGCGAGTTCGAATCCGGCCTCACCGCCCACTGGTTTGGCACCGTGCCGGCGGTGGTCATGGGCGGCATCGGCACGCTGGTGGTGACCGGGGTGTGGATCAAGCTATTCCCGACGTTGGCCAACCGTGATCGCATGCATGTGCCGGCGGAGGAAGCCAGGGTTTGAAGCAGGGGTAGAGCACAAATTTGCCGACCGTGTGCAATACATAAATAGTGCATTGAGTGTAATGTAACGCCTTACACTCGACTCATGAAAGGCAGGACATGCCCTTGCACAACCCGCCACACCCTGGCGAAACACTTTTACTGGACGTATTGCCCGAGCTGGGCATCAGCGTGACGGAACTGGCCCGGCACTTGGGATTCGCGCGCCCGCATCTTTCGCGGGTGCTGCATGGCCACGCGCCGATCAGTCCGGACCTGGCGGTTCGTCTGGAGCGGGCCGGGATTGGTAAGGCGCGGATGTGGCTAGGGGTTCAGACCGACTACGATCTCTGGCAAGCAGAGCACCGGGAGCAACCGGTCATCAAACCCCTTGCTGTTCACGCCTGACACCTTCTAAACCACCAATTCCCTCACCACCGTCGCCCGAGTGGCCTTGCCGCAGAGCTGTTCAACCAGCGTCAGAGCAAACTCCAGTGCGTCCCCCGAACCTTGCGCAGTAACGCAATTACCGTCGACCACCACGGGTTGATCGACGAAGTTGCAGCCCAACAGCTGATGACTGGCCGAAGGCAGGCAAGTCATGCGCCGCTGACGCAAGACACCAAAGGACTGCAACGCCAGCGCCGGGGCTTCGGCGATGCCAGCGAACAGGCGACCTGCCGCCGCCTGATCCTTGATCAATTGTTGCAAGGGTTGATGGGCAGCCAGATGCTGCGCACCGACTGCGCCGCCGGGCAGTGCGATCAAATCAAACGGCTGGGCCAGCAAATCCACCAGCATCGCATCGGCCGTCACTCGGGTGCCGCGGGCACAGGTGAGCATGCGCCGCCCCTCGATGCTCGCCACCACCACTTCGACCTTGGCGCGGCGCAGTACATCGATCAGCGTCACGGTTTGCAGGTCATCGATGCCCTCGGCGAGGGTAATCAGAGCTCTAAAGGTCATGGGCGCGGTCCACAGGATGATCTTTAAAGCGTAGTCAGCTTTCCTGACCCTTGTTCGAGCCGGCCGTTACTTGATGTAAAGCTGCGTCGACATCGTGTTGCCCGGCGCGTTGATGGACGTGTTGCTGAAGGTGAAGGTGCCTTCCTGCTTGCCGGCCAGATCGAACACATACAGATAGCCGACAGTTTTTCTGCCGACGGTGCAATCGGTCAGGTTGCCGTTATCAAACGCACACACCGGGGTCCGGGTGCCGTTCACTTCAAAGCCGTCCAGTCCGACATGCGCCGCGCGGCCGTAGCCGACTTCCAGCACGTAGATCTTGATGTTCGGCCCGCTGTGATCACAGCGTGTTTTCTCCTGCCCCTCGCCAATGTCTTCAAAACCACAGGCTGGCGACTCGACCTTGAGCACCTTGACCTGGCTCAACGGCGCCGCCGAAGCAGCCGAGGCGGTTTGCGCCCCCAGCGACAAGGCAAATAATGTTCCGAATACGCTAAGCAGACGCTTTTTCATGCAATCCCCATGTCCCCCCAAAACCAGCGCGCAGTATGGCGCACTTGGCTTTAACGCAAAACATCGACGACGATCACAGCCATAAGCAGCCACAAGCCCACGCTGCTGGTATGATGCGCGGCTTTTTCCGACCCACAGAAAATTCCCAGGCGCCTGCAGTGGTCTGTGCTTTGCTGTTGAGGTCGATACATTCACGGCGCCGATCGCGCCACGGGGAGCAGACATGCTGGAAAGGCTGTTTCAACTCAAGGCACACAACACCAACGTGCGGACCGAGATTCTTGCGGGCGTCACGACCTTCCTGGCCATGGCCTACATTCTGTTCGTCAACCCGAGCATCCTCGGCGAGACCGGCATGGACAAGGGCGCGGTGTTTGTCGCGACCTGCCTGGCCGCCGCCATCGGCTCCACGACTATGGGCCTGATCGCCAACTACCCGATCGCCCTCGCACCGGGTATGGGCCTGAACGCCTTCTTTACCTACACCGTGGTCCTGCACATGGGCCACACCTGGCAAGTGGCGCTGGGGGCGGTGTTCATCTCGGCAGTGTGCTTCTTCCTGCTGTCGATCTTCCGCATCCGTGAATGGATCATCAACAGCATCCCGCTGCCGCTGCGTTCGGCGATTGCTGCCGGTATCGGCCTGTTCCTGGCGCTGATCGCCCTGCACAACGCCGGCATCGTGGTCAGCAATCCGGCGACCATGGTCGGCCTCGGTGACCTGAAACAACCGGCACCGATCCTCGCAACGCTTGGCTTCGCCCTGATCGTTGCCCTCGAGGCTCTGGCCGTACGCGGTGCGGTGCTGATCGGGATTCTGGTCGTGACCATCGCCTCGATTGCCCTGGGTTTCACCCCGTTCGGCGGCGTGATGTCGATGCCGCCTTCGCTGGCGCCGACCTTCCTGCAACTGGATATCAAGGGTGCACTGGACATCGGTCTGGTCAGCGTGATCTTCGCCTTCCTGTTCGTCGACCTGTTCGACAACTCCGGCACCCTGATTGGCGTCGCCAAGCGCGCCGGCCTGATGGGCAAGGACGGCCACATGCCGAAAATGGGCCGCGCCCTGATCGCCGACAGCACCGCGGCGATGGCCGGTTCGTTGCTGGGTACGTCGACGACCACCAGCTACATCGAATCCGCAGCCGGCGTGAGTGCCGGTGGCCGCACCGGTCTGACGGCCGTTGTGGTGGCGATTCTGTTCCTGCTGGCGCTGTTCTTCTCGCCACTGGCCGCCAGCGTTCCGGCATTCGCCACGGCACCGGCACTGCTGTTCGTCGCGGTACTGATGACTTCCGGCCTGGCCGAAATAGACTGGGACGACATCACCGTTGCCGCACCGGTCGTGATCACTGCGCTGGCCATGCCGTTCACTTATTCCATCGCCAACGGCATCGCCTTCGGTTTCATTTCCTGGACCGCGATCAAGTTGCTGTCCGGTCGCGGCCGTGAGCTGAACTCGGCACTGGTGATTCTGTCGATTCTGTTCGTGATCAAGTTGGGTTGGTTCAACGCATGACTTTTGATTCCCAGGCTTACACCGTTCAGCTCGAAGAAAAGGTCTCGCGCCTGCGTGACCTGCTGGCCCCGTTCGATGCACCTGAGCCAGCCGTGTTCGACTCGCCGCTGAAAAACTTCCGCCTGCGTGCCGAATTCCGCCTGTGGCGTGAAGCCGGCGAGCGTCACTACGCGATGTTTTCCCAGGAAGACAAACGCACGCCGATCCTGATCGACGAGTTTCCAATTGCCAGCCTGCGCATCAATGAATTGATGCCACAGCTGAAAGCAGCGTGGCAAGCGAGTGCAGCCCTGAGTCACAAGCTGTTTCAGGTGGAGTTCCTGACCACCCTGGCCGGCGATGCGATGATTACCCTGTGCTATCACCGCCCGCTGGATCAACACTGGCACACGGCTGCCACGAAACTGGCGGCAGACCTGAACGTCAGCGTGATCGGCCGCTCGAAAGGCAAACGCGAAGTGATCGGCCATGATTACGTGGTCGAGAAACTGGAAGTCGGCGGCCGCACCTTCAGCTACCGCCAGCCCGAAGGCGCGTTCACCCAGCCCAACGGCACCGTGAACCAGAAGATGCTCAACTGGGCTTACGACGCCCTCGGCAATCGTCCGGACGATTTGCTGGAACTGTATTGCGGCAACGGTAACTTCACCCTGCCGCTCGCGACCCGCGTGCGCAAAGTGCTGGCCACCGAGATCAGCAAGACCTCAGTCAACGCGGCACTGAGCAACCTGAGCGAAAATGCTGTGGATAACGTCACGCTGGTGCGTTTGTCCGCCGAAGAGCTGACCGAAGCCCTGAACGAGGTCCGCCCGTTCCGTCGCCTGCACGGCATCGACCTCAAGAGCTATGAATTCGGAAGCGTCTTCGTCGACCCGCCTCGCGCCGGCATGGACCCGGACACCTGCGAGCTGACCCGGCGTTTCGACAATATCCTGTACATTTCCTGCAACCCGGAAACCCTGGCGGCCAACATCGCCCAACTGCACGACACCCACCTTATTACTCAATGCGCGATGTTCGACCAGTTCCCATGGACCCACCACATGGAATCCGGGGTGTTGTTGACCCGGCGTTGATTGCAGCCGTCCGATACAAAACAGCCGTCAAAACGACGGCTTTTTTGTGCGCGCTCAAACGGGGACGTCCGGCTTGCGCGGGCGCCCACCCTTGCGGCCATTGGCCCGCGCTGCCTCGGCCTTGGCCGCGCTGCTTTGGCGACCATTGCGCGAAGCGATGACCGAGGCGGCCATGTCCATCAGCGGCTTGCTCGCAGAAATCATCCCGGCGATGGACACATGCAGATCCTTGCCCTCATGGCACAGGGCGGTTCCGGAAAAGCCGACTTTCAGGTCGGCGAAATCCGCGACATCGAAATCATCGAATTCCGGATAGTGCTCTACGGGTAGCAGCACGCCACTGCCATCAATGAAACTGACTGCCAGACATGGCTCCAGAAAGGTCACGGCCGTCGCCTGCAAACCGCTTTTGTGGCGCACTTGCCCTCGCCGGATGGCTTCATCCAACACGGCCTCACTCACGGGCCGATCGGCCAGCATTCCTGCCTCTATCGTTTTCATAGTTTTATCTCCACGCCCTCCGAAGCGCCAAACAGCGCCAGCAAGGTCTTGTTCGTATCGGGCTCATAGCAAGCCGAGCAAATCATGTCAGTCGTACTCGCAATCCTTTTCACCACCAGGACTTCGCTGGTCTGCCAGTCCCATATCTGATGATCGAGGCAGACCGTGTGCAGCTTTTCCCACCAGATCGTGCGAGCACGACGCAAGTGGGCGGGTTGTCTGAGTGCGTGACGCAGGCCTTCCAGCACGGCTATTGGTGGCCGGTTGGAATGAGGAACCACATCCCACAGCTCGACACCGTTGTGCCAGAAGCTGAATTTGAAGCGTGCGCTCCAGGCTCCGGCGTCCACATGCGCGTGCGGCGGACAGTGCTCATCGCGCAACATGATCACCATTGAAAGCCCTTTGTAGCTGAACAATTTCATACTAACCCATCCGTTAGGTTATTGAGTCTCATGACTCGCCATTCCTTGATCAATCCGATGACCGGTGCTGGCCTGCATTCAGTCACCCGAATTTGAGGCTAGCGCTTGAAGTCGTCCCGGGAGCGGCAATCAGAGGCAAAAATGGTAAGCAATCCTTTCACCAATTTGATAAACACTGCGTCAGGCCCTTCATTTGATCCCCGGTGTAATCAATCATGCAGCGAACATTCGACGATCTTCAGCTCGGCAGCATTGAGCTGTTTTGCCTCGCCGCCGAAGCAGGCAGCTTTACCGCCGCGGCACTGGTGGCTGGCGTAACGCCCGCCGCGGTGAGCCGTTCGGTGTCGCGCATGGAAGAGCGCCTGGGCGTGCGGTTGTTTGCGCGCACCACTCGCAGCGTCAAACTGACCGACAGCGGGCGCCGGTATTACGAAGAATGTCGTCAGGCGCTGGCGCAATTGGTCGAGGCCCAACGCGAAGTGATGGGCCAGCAGCAGGAGCCTTCCGGCACACTGCGCATCAGTATTCCCACAACGTATGCCCATCACCGGATCCTGCCGTTGCTACCGGCGTTTCGGGAGCGATTTCCGCAGGTGAAAGTCGAGTCGCACATCAGTAATCGCAACATCGATTTCGTCGGCGAAGGCTATGACCTGGCCATTCGCGTGCGGGCGATTCCGGATTCCGGCCTGATCGCCCGCCAGCTTGAGGACGCGGAACTGGTGATGATTGCCAGTCCTGGTTACCTGAAGCGGGCGGGCACTCCGCAAACCCTGGACGACCTCAAGCAGCACGAATGCATCCAGTACGATTTGCCCAGCAGCGGTCGGCGGATTGCCTGGTTGTTCAATGACGATGGCGTGCAGCGCGAGATTCTCGCCGAGGGCAATTTCAGTTGTTCCGACGACGTTCTGGGCGGTGTGACCCTCGCCAAACATGGGGCGGGTCTATTCCAGACCTATCGTTTCATTGTCGAAAACGAACTGGCCAATGGCTCTCTGGTAGAAATCCTCAAGCCTTATGGCGGACGTTCGCGGCCGTTCACCCTGCTCTATCCGCAAAGTCGCCATATGCCACTTCGGCTACGGGCGTTTATCGATTTTCTGGTTGAGCATTTGCCACGCTAAAAAAGAAACCGTCCGATCACCGCACACAACAGCCCGACGCCGTGCCACTTCAATTGACCAAATTAACCATCTAGTACAATTTATCTCCACAGGCTGAACCTCAGCCAATTCCAAAATAATAAGTGGAGAGACCCGATGCCCCCTATCGTTCTGGTGCTCAACGGCCCGAACCTGAACCTGCTTGGCACCCGTGAACCGGCGACTTACGGTCACGAAACCCTGGCAGACATCTCAGCGTTGTGCGGGCGTGCCGCCGAAGAGTTCGGCCTGGCAGTAGAGTTTCGCCAGACCAACCATGAAGGCGAATTGCTCGACTGGATTCACGCCGCCCGCGGCCGTTGCGCCGGGATTGTCATCAACCCGGCCGCCTGGACCCACACCTCGGTTGCCATTCGCGATGCCCTGGTCGCCTGCGAACTGCCGGTGATCGAAGTCCACCTGTCGAACGTCCATGCCCGCGAACCCTTTCGCCACCACTCCTTCGTTTCGGCCATTGCCACCGCGGTGATGGCCGGTTTCGGCAGCCACGGCTATCGCCTGGCGCTTGAACATTTCAGCCTGTGCTTGAAGGGGTGAACGCCGTGACTCAGAACAACGCTGTACTGGCCGGGCTGATCGGTGCCGGCATTCAGGCGTCCCGTACTCCCGCACTGCATGAGCATGAAGGCGATGCCCAGGGTTTGCGTTATCTCTACCGCCTGATTGACCTCGACCAGCTCAAACTCGACAGCAATGCCCTGCCCGACTTGCTGATGGCGGCCGAGCAGATGAGTTTCACCGGCCTGAACATTACTTTTCCGTGCAAGCAGACGATCATCCCGCTGCTCGACGAATTGTCGCCGGAAGCCCGCGGCATCGGCGCGGTGAACACGGTGGTGTTGAAGGACGGTAAACGCATCGGCCACAACACCGATTGCCTGGGTTTTGCCGAAGGTTTTCGGCGTGGTCTGCAGGGCGTTGCCGTTGACCGTGTCGTCCAGATGGGCGCCGGAGGGGCCGGTGCGGCGGTGGCCCACGCGTTATTGAGCGAAGGCGTACGACTGCTGAGCATTTTCGATGTGGACAACAGTCGCGCCGAGGCGCTGGCGAACAACCTTAATCAGCATTTCGGCGCTGGCCGAGCGGTGGCGGGTCATGATCTGCCGGGCACGCTGGCTCAGGCCGACGGACTGGTCAACACCACGCCCATGGGCATGAAAAAACTGCCGGGCATGCCGGTGCCGCTGGAGTTGCTTCGGGCACAGTTGTGGGTGGCGGAGATCGTTTACTTTCCGCTGGAAACCGAACTGCTGCGCAACGCCCGCGCCTTGGGTTGCCGGACGCTGGATGGCGGCAACATGGCGGTGTTTCAGGCGGTGAAGGCGTTTGAATTGTTCAGCGGCGTGGTGCCGGATGCGCAGCGGATGCTGGCGCATTTTCAGAGCATGAATGGTTGAAGAGCTTCGCGGATAGATGTGGCGAGGGGGCTTGCCCCCGTTGGGCTGCGAAGCAGACCTGAAAACATTTGCGACTGCTCCGCAGTCGAACGGGACGGTGCGGCGATCCGACAAGCCCCCTCGCCACAGGTCAGGCCTGCAGGTATCGCAAGACCGACTCGCAAATCATCTCCCGATGACGCTGCTTGATGCTTTCATCCGGCAGGTCGATCTGAAAAATCTCACCAAACGTATGACGGTTCGACACGCGATAGAAACAGAACGAGCTGATCAGCAGATGCACATCCAACGGATCAAGCCCCGCCCGGAACACACCCTCTTCAGCCCCGCGCCGCAAAATCACGCCCAATGAATCAAGAATGGTGTTGTTCATCGCCTTGATCGCATCGGAACGCTTCACGAATTCCGCGTTGTGAATGTTCTCGATGCTGACGATGCGCACGAAATCGACATTGCGATCATGGTGATCGAAGGTGAACTCCACCAGCCGCCGAATCGCCTCCACCGGCGCCAGTTCGGCCAGGTGCAGGCGGTTTTCGGTGTTGCGAATATCGCCGTAGAGTTTCTCAAGCACCTCGATGTAGAGCTGTTCCTTACTGCCGAAGTAGTAATAGATCATGCGTTTGGAGGTGTGAATGCGCTCGGCGATCGCATCGACGCGAGCACCGGAAAGCCCCTGCTGGACGAACTCGACAATGGCTTCTTGCAGAATGTTCTCGCGGGTCTTTTCCGGGTTGTTCTTGCGACTCTTGCGCGGCTCGGCCATGGGTTCGTCGGGCGCTACAGAGAGTTCTGAGGTTATTGTCATTGCGGGCTCACGGCCATCACTGCACAGGCTGGCGATTATGAGCCGCGCCGCACAGTGAAGGAAGCCGCGCGGCAGCGGTTTAACCTCGCGTTTACCAAATTCCTACAACTTGGCCTGACGAGTGGCACCGCTGCGGGATTTGGCCATGGCCGCCAGTCGCACCGCCACGTTGGCCGCGCCGTAACCGGCGTAGCCATTCTTGCGCTGGATGATTTCAAAGAAAAACCGCCCTTCGAACGGCTCCGTGTAAACGTGGAACAGCTCACCACCCTGGGCATCACGGTCGTAGAGCACGTTGTAATAGGCGAGCTCACTGAGGAATTCATCATCGAAATCGAACCGCGCAGCCAGGTCGTCGTAATAATTGAGCGGGATATCCAGCAGCGGAACGCCCGCCTCCTTGGCGCGGCTGACTTCGGCAAAGATATCGTCGCAATCAAACGCAATGTGATGCACGCCAGAGCCGCGATAACTCGACAGTGCGTGTGAGATCGCGGTGTTGCGGTTCTCGGAAATGTTCAACGGCAAGCGGATCGAACTGTCGCGACTTCGCAGCGCCCGGCTCTTCACCAGACCGTAGGGGTCCGGCAGTACCACTTCGTCGTCGGCTTCGAAATCCAGCAAGCTCTTGTAGAACAGCACCCAACTGTCGAGGCTGTCGGCCGGCAACGCCATGGCCATGTGGTCGATGCGCTTGAGGCCACCGCTGGCCACGGCGGCCGGTTGCAGATTGAAGTCGGTGCCATAGACGTCGGCGTCCTGGTCCACCAGATAAATCAGACTGCCATCCGGCGCACGTACCGCCGCCAACTCCAGCTCATTGGGGCCGACCAGTCCGCGATACGGCTGACCTTTGTAAGCCACCGCCCGGGCCAACGCGCTGGCGCTGTCGTTGACCCGCACGGCGGTGGCGCACAGCGACGGGCCGTGTGCCTCGAAGAAACTGTGACCAAACGAGTACGGCTCGGAATTGAGGATCAGGTTGATGTCGCCCTGACGCATCAGGCTCACGCTTTTGGAGCGGTGCTGGCCGGCCTTGACGAAACCCAGCCGCTCCAGCCAATGAGAAAGCTTGGCGCCAAGGCTTTCGTCCACGGCGAATTCGAGAAACTCGATGCCGTTGTATTCGCTGGCCTCGGGTGTCTCAAACAAAATATCGGCATTCACCGTTGGTTGGGTTTCCTGCGCCAGCCGTTCGCGGGTTTTCTCTTCCAGGTACAGCAACGAACGCAAGCCGTCGGCGGCGTTGGCCCGTGGCGGCGCGGCGCGGAAGCCATCGTTGAAAATTTCCAGCGACAACGGCCCGGTGTAGCCACTCTTGATGATCGGCGCGAGAAACCCCGGCAAGTCGAATTCGCCCTGGCCCGGAAAACAGCGGAAATGCCGGCTCCACTCCAGCACGTCCATGGCCAGGATCGGCGCGTCGGCCATTTGCAGAAAGAAGATCTTGTCGCCGGGAATCTCAGCGATGGCACTCGGATCGCCCTTGAGCGACAGCGTGTGAAAACTGTCCAGCAACACACCGAGGCTCGGGTGGTCAGCCTGTCGAACGATGTTCCACACCTGTTGCCAGGTGTTCACATGCCGACCCCAGGCCAACGCTTCGTAACCGATTCGCAGGTCGCGCGCCCCGGCGCGTTCGGCCAGCAGGCGCAAGTCGTCGACGAGGATTTGTTCATCACCGATGGCGTCGGCCGAGGCGTTGCTGCACACCAGCACCAGGTCGGTGCCCAGTTCCTGCATCAGGTCGAATTTGCGCTCGGCCCGTTCCAGGTTGCGTGGCAGGCGATCGCGGCGGCAGCCTTCGAAATCCCGGAACGGCTGGAACAGTGTGATGGCGATCCCGAGATCGGCGCACATCTGTCTGATTTCCCGTGGGCTACCGTCATAGTAGAGAAGGTCGTTTTCGAAAATCTCCACCCCGTCGAAACCGGCGGCGGCAATGGCTTCGAGTTTTTCCGGCAGGGTGCCGCTCAAGGACACGGTGGCAATGGAACGCTGCATATTTCGACTCCCGGTGGTGGAGGCTGTCTTGTTGTGGGCATGGCTACGCTTTCGCTTTATGTAGGAGCGAGCTTGCTCGCGATGGACTCAAGAGCGCCGCGTTTAGCCAGAAAACACGCGTAATCCTTAAGACCATCGCGAGCAAGCTCGCTCCTACACGGAACAGCGTTCGTCCCATGGACCGCGTTTTTCTTGACGTGAATTATTGGCTGCAAGATCCTGCACAGCAATTCAAAGTGTACTACCCGGTTAGTTTTGCGTGCGATTATCGAACACTATGGCCCTTGGCGAATTGACGATTTTTCGTCCTCTGCCCACCATCGGCTACACATTGAGTCCGGTCACACACATCGGTCTCGGTGACCCAAGACCCAGAACACCACATAAAAATAATCGGTGGCCTACATGACTCCTTCCCAAAGCTCTCCCGTGGAGCGTTCCTCCATGACTCCTGCCACTGGCGGCATCGGCGACAAGATCCGCGGCGCCATGGCCGTCGGCAAAACCCGTTGGGGCATGCTGGCGCTGGTGTTTTTCGCCACCACCCTGAACTACATCGACCGCGCCGCACTGGGCGTGATGCAGCCCATTCTTGCCAAGGAAATGAGCTGGACGGCGATGGATTACGCCAACATCAACTTCTGGTTTCAGGTGGGCTACGCCATCGGTTTCGTGCTGCAAGGCCGGTTGATCGACAGGGTCGGCGTGAAGCGCGTGTTCTTCTGCGCGGTGCTGCTCTGGAGCCTGGCAACCGGTGCCCATGGCCTGGCAACCTCGGCGCTCGGTTTCATGGTCTGCCGCTTTATCCTCGGATTGACTGAAGCCGCGAACTACCCGGCTTGCGTGAAGACCACGCGGTTGTGGTTCCCGGCCGGCGAGCGCGCCGTGGCCACCGGCATCTTCAACGCCGGCACCAACGTCGGGGCGATGTTCACGCCGATGCTGTTGCCGCTGATCCTGCACGTGTGGGGCTGGCAAGCCGCGTTTCTGTGCATGGCGTCACTGGGTGGCATCTGGTTGCTGTTCTGGGGCTTGAAGTACTTCAACCCGGAAGATCACCCGAGCGTTAAACAGTCGGAACTGGATTACATCCAGAAGGACGTCGAACCGGAACAGACCCGCGTACCGTTCACCCGAATCCTGCGCATGCGCGGCACCTGGGCCTTCGCCCTCGCCTACTCGATGACGGCGCCGGTGTTCTGGTTCTACCTGTACTGGCTGCCACCGTTCCTCAATCAGCAATATAACCTGGGGATCAACGTGACCCAGATGGGTATTCCGCTGATCATCATCTACCTCACGGCCGACTTTGGCAGCGTCGGCGGCGGCATCCTTTCCTCGTTCCTGATCGGCCGCGGGATCAACCCGATCAAGGCGCGACTGATGTCCATGTTCCTGTTCGCCTGCTGCATCATCGGCGTGATCATGGCGGCCGGTTCAAGCAGTCTGTGGGTCGCGGTATTCGCCATCTCCCTGGCCATCGGCGCTCACCAGGCCTGGACCGCGAACATCTGGAGCCTGGTGATGGACTACACACCTAAACACATGATGAGTACGGTGTTCGGTTTCGGCGGCATGTGCGCCGCCATCGGCGGGATGTTCATGACCCAGTTGGTCGGCCATATTCTGACGGTCACCAACAACAACTACACCGTGCTGTTCACCCTGATTCCGGCGATGTACTTCATCGCACTGATCTGGATGTACTTCATGGCGCCGCGCAAGATTCCGACCGTTACTGAGTAAAGCTCGACGCAATACCCCTGTGGGAGCAAGCCCTTGTGGCGAGGGGACTTGTCCCCGTTGGACTGCGCAGCAGTCCCAAAATCTGAATTCTCGGTGTACCAGATACAACTTGAATTCAGAGATTGGGGCCGCTTCGCGACCCAACGGGGACAAGTCCCCTCGCCACAAAGGCTCGCTCCCACAGTTCGTTCACCGTTTTTACCGACGGCTTTGCTGCCACGCTGCCGCCAACCCGCTGCAGCAAATCACCGCAATCCCGACCACCGTGGTCAGGGTCGGCGTGTGGGAAAACAGCAACCAGCCCAACAAACCGGCAAACACAATCTGGCAGTAACCGAACGGCGCCAGCAGCGCAGGCGCGGCGTGACGGAATGCCTGGGTCAGAAACAGATGCGCCGTCATCCCGCAGGCGCCCAGCGCCACCATCATCAATCCATGCCCAACGCTTGGCACTTGCCAGAAGAACGGCACCAACGCGCTCATCACCAGGGTGTTACACAGGCCGGCAAAGAAGTTGCTGGTGGTCGGGCTGTCGATCTCACTGAGCTTGCGGGTGAGCAACTGGTAAAAGCAGAAAAACAGCGCCGAGCAGAGCGGCAGCAGAACCGCTGGCGTGAACAGATCGCCACCGGGGTGGACGATGATCAACACGCCGACAAATCCGCAAATCACCGCGATCCATTGGCCGCGGGTGACGCGCTCACGCAGCAGCGGCACCGACAGTGCAGTCACCAGAACCGGTGCAAGAAAGTTGACCGCCGTGGCTTCGGCCAACGGGATGTATTGCAAGCCAGTGGTGAAAAACAGACTGGTGCCCAGCAGGCATAACGCCCTCAGCAACTGCAGCCATGGCCGTTTAGTGCGTAGGACGCGCAACCCGGATTGCGGCAGAAAAATCCCGGCCATCAATAACGTGTGAACCACATAACGGGCCCAGACCACCATGACAATCGGGTAGAACCCCGAAAGGTATTTCGACAAGGCGTCGTGGCTGGAGAAGAGGAAGGTGGCGACGACGATCAGCAGAATCCCTTTGAAGGGTTGGTTTACGCCGGAGAGCGGGGTGCTGACAGTCATGGGTTGCCCTTATGCCTCGCGAATTCAATTAAATTTAGAACTTGGTTCCAGATTCTTACATAGCCGCAGCGTAAAACCGGGCGAATAGCGCACACAATTTGCATCAGCACCGCTTGATTGCACCGACCGTTAATTGAAGAACTCAGACGCCAGGCTCGCTGCAGACAATTCCTCGGTAAATGTCAGCAATAGCGGGGCCAACTCGTGAAGGCGCGCCCCCGGCATCCGCGCACTTGGACCGGCAATGCTCAGTACGCCAATCACTCGCCCATCGGTTGGGTGCCGTACGACTGCCGCAATCGCTGAAGTGCCCACCGCCGAACTCTCCTCGACCCAGGCGTAACCTTGCTCCCGCGCCAGCCGCAGCCGTTCCAGTAATTCAATGTTGGACCGCGGTGCGTTCGGTCCCAGATCTTTCGGCCGGTCGCCACTCTGGCGCTCCACCAGCGACAAGGCCTCGGCGTCACTCATGCAGGCCAGCCACGCATGGCCCGAAGCCGTATAAAACAGCGGTGCGTCGCGGCCCATGTCCGGGTCGTAACGCAACCCCGAACGGGCGCCCTGGGATTTGGCGATCCAGATCTGCCGCTCACCTTCGATGACCCCAAGACGCACCAGTTCCCCGGTTTCCCGGGCCAGACGATCCAGCACGGGCTGAACGATATCGGCGCCGCTACCCGCCAGGTAACGAAAACCCATCGCTACCAGCTTGGTTGACAAGTGATACCGCTGATTCTCCGGATTCTGCCGCACATAACCCAACCGAATCAGCTCCGCGAGCAAACGGTGGGTTGCGCTTTTAGGGATGTCCAGTTGCTCCGCGAGCATCTGCATTGGCAAACCGCGAGGATCACGGGTGAGGCTTTCGAGCACATTGAAGACACGTTCGATCTGACTGCCGGCCATGGGAGGTTCCGAATTCGATTTGCCCTGATTCTAGAAGACGAACCGGGCAATGAGAAATCTGGAACTCGAGGTTCGTAGAGACGCAGACATTCGACTGTTTGATAAAAACCCGTCCCCTGAGGGAATTCGATGGGTTATCCATGTTCCTACAGCCTGCAAGCTACCAGCCAGCGAGTGAAAGACGGACGACCGGACTGGCGCCGCTCTCACTCACCAGCAACACTCATCCCCACGGACAATCAGAGGATTCCCACATGCTATGGAAAAAAGGCCGACGCAGCGACAACGTGGTCGATGCCCGTGGTGATGATGTCGGCGGTGGCGGCGGGATGCGCTTTGGTGGCGGCAAGGGCCTGAGCCTGACGGCGATCATCCTGATTGTCGGGATCGGCTGGATCACCGGCCAGGACCCGTTGCAGATCCTCGGGCAGCTGACCGGTCAAATGACCGAGCAATCGGCACCGGCCCCGACGCAAACCCGCAAGGCACCGCCGGCCAATGATGAAGGGGCGGAGTTCGTACGCTCCATCCTCGGTGACACCGAAGACACCTGGGGCCAGATTTTTCAGCAGGCCGGTCGGCAGTACAAGAACCCGACCCTGGTGCTGTTCAGCAACCGGGTGAATTCGGCATGCGGTTTGGCGACATCAGCGACCGGTCCGTTCTATTGCCCGGCGGACCAGAAGGTCTACCTGGACATGGCTTTCTTCCAGGAGATGTCGCAACGCTTTTCCGCCGCGGGTGACTTCGCTCAGGCCTACGTGATCGCTCACGAAGTCGGACACCATGTTCAGACATTGCTCGGCGTCTCGGCGAAAATTCAGACCGCCCGCCAGCAAGGCCGGCAAATGGAAGGCGACGGTGGTTTGCTGGTGCGCCAGGAACTGCAAGCGGATTGCCTGGCCGGTGTCTGGGCCAACAACGCGCAGCAGCGCCTGAACTGGCTGGAACCGGGCGACATCGAAGAAGCCTTGAATGCCGCCAACGCCATCGGCGACGACCGCTTGCAACAGCAAGGTCAGGGTCGCGTGGTGCCGGACTCGTTTACCCATGGCACGTCGGCGCAAAGAGTGCGCTGGTTCAAAACCGGATTTGCGCAAGGCCAGGTGGGCCAGTGCGATACCTTTGCGGCGAAAACCCTATAGATGAATAAGTGGCTGTTGGTTCTGTTGTTCACCTGTGCAAATACCCAGGCTGCCGAGCAGGGGGTCAAGGAGATCAGCCCCGGACGGTTGTTGTTGAAAGAAGGTGAGATGGCGGTGGGCATCGGCCCGGCGCCGGCGAAAATCGAGCGTGTGCTAATCATCATCCATGGTCGTTTGCGCAATGCTGAAACCTACCGCCAGAGCGCCGAGCGCGCGACGGAGCAGGCCGGGCAAAGCGCGAACACGCTGGTGATTGCTCCGCAATTTCTCAATGAAACCGACGTGGCACTCCATCCCGTGGCCGACACCGTGTTGCGCTGGCAGGGCAACGACTGGATGGCCGGCGGCGTATCCACCGCTCCGTTTGCTCTGAGTTCCTACGCTGCTCTCGACCAGATCATCGCCCGGCTCGGCGATCGTCGACAGTTTCCAGATGTGAAAGATGTCGTCATCGCGGGCCACTCGGGCGGTGCTCAGGTGGTTCAGCGTTATGCGTTGTTGAGTCACGATCAACCGGAGCTCAAGGCCGCTGGCGTGCACGTGCGTTATGTCATCGCCAACCCGTCTTCTTACGCGTATTTCGATGAGCGACGGCCGGTGGCTTTCAGTCACGCCCGCTGCCCGGACTTCAATCGCTGGAAGTACGGCCTGAGCGATCTGCCGGCTTATGCCGAAGGACAAACGCCCGCGCAACTGGAGGAAAACTACGTCCAGCGTGACATCGTTTATCTACTGGGGCAGCAGGACATCGACCCGAATCACCCGGCGCTGGATAAAAGCTGTGAAGCGCAGGCCCAGGGTGCTTATCGATTGATTCGCGGGCGCAGTTTTTTTGATTTTTTAAAGCGCAGCCATCCGCAAGGATTGAATCAGCAACTGATCGAAGTGCCCGGGGTTGGGCATAACGGGGATGGGATGTTTACGTCGCCGGAGGGGCAGAAGGTTTTGTTTGGTCAGTGATGACGCCTCAAGCCAACAACATTTCCCGCAACACCCCACAATCCGCCGCATGCCAATCCGCCAACTCCGGCCACGGGTTATCCGGCAGATTCACCAACACCGTCCGCGTTCCCGCCGCCCGCCCGCAATCCAGATCAAACCGGTAATCACCGACCATCACCATCTCGCTCGCCGGCACGTTCCACGCCTCGGCCAGCTTCAACAAACCACCGGGATGCGGCTTGGGTGGCGCTTCGTCACGCCCCAACACATCCTCCACCGCGAAGCAGTCCGCCAGGCCGATGGCCTCCAGCGTCACGTGCGCCAGTTCACGCGCATTGCGCGTAAGAATGCCCAGACGATAACCGCGCCCTGCCAACTCACGCACCAACTCGACGGCACCCGGCGCCGGTTTCGAACCCAGCGCCAGATCCCGCTCATGCTCCAGCAACCACGCGTGTTTGGCCGCGGCTTCATCGGCCGGCAGCGCTGCGAGGTGGGTCAGAATGTCGTCTTCGGCCGGGATCGCCAATGCCACGCGAATCGCCGCGAAATCATGAACGGCCACCGTCAGGGTGCCGTCCATGTCGAACACCCAGTGCCGCACCTCGGCCAGGCTCATGCCCAATCCTTGCGATGACGGATCAGGCCTTCCTGAGTGACCGACGCCACCAGTTGCCCGGCGCGATTGAACACGCTGCCACGGCTGAACCCACGGGAATTGCCGGCCCACGGGCTGTCCATCGCGTACAACAACCAGTCATCGGCACGCAGGTCCGCGTGGAACCACAGGGCGTGATCGAGGCTGGCGACCTGCATGTCTTTCTGCCAGACCGACTTGCCGTGCGGCTGCATCGACGTGGTCAGCAGACCGAAATCCGAGGCGTAGGCCAGCAGGTATTTGTGCAGCGCCGGGGTATCGGCCAGGGCACCGTCTGCACGAAACCAGACGTACTTGACCGGATCGGACGGCTGCGGGTTGTAGGGATCTTTCTCGGTGACCGGTCGGAATTCGATCGGTTTCGGGCACAGCAATTTTTCACGCATGTGCTCGGGAATCAGGTGGGCGCGCTGCTGGGTCAGTTCCAGCTCCGACGGCAGGTTTTCCGGGCCGACCACCACCGGCATCTCGGCCTGGTGCTCGAAGCCTTTTTCGTCGTACTGGAACGAGGCGCTGCAGGTGAAGATCGGGTTGCCCTTCTGGATGGCCGTCACCCGGCGCGTGCTGAAACTGCCGCCGTCGCGCACCCGGTCCACCTGATACACCACGGGCAACGCGGAATCGCCCGGACGCAGAAAATAACCGTGCATCGAATGCACATGGCGCGCGGCTTCGACCGTCTGACTGGCCGCCGACAGGGACTGACCGATCACCTGACCGCCGAACAACTGACGAAAACCCAGGTCCTGACTGCGGCCACGGAACAGGTTTTCTTCGATCGGTTCCAGGGTTAGCAAGTCGACCAGATCATCCAACACTTGGCTCATTCAGACTCTCCTCACACAACGCTATGCCGCGCAGGCTTGGCTGCGGCGGTCGATTCAGGTTCTGGCCGGGGCCATCATTGGGGCCATTGTAAACGTCCGGGCCGGCTTATCCATGCAAGGTTTGCAGCCATTGTTCACGGGTAATGCGGTACAGCACATGGTGACGCAGGGGATGATCGGCCGCGAGCTTCGGGTGCTCGAAGTCATCGGCTGAATCATGGTGCATGCCGATCGCCTGCATGACTTTCTGCGAAGGCAGATTGGTTTCACTGGTAAAGGACACCACTTCTTTCAGCGCCAGCCGGTCAAACCCGCAACGTAGAGCGGTCCATGCCGCTTCACTGGCATAGCCCAGGCCCCAATGCTCGCGGGCCAGACGCCAACCGATTTCGATGGCAGGCGTAAACGGCGCGTCGAAACCGACCACACCCAACCCGGTAAAACCGATGAACGCGCCGGTATCCTTGCGCTCCAGCGCCCACAGGCCGAAACCATGCTCGGCAAAATGCCCGCGAACGCGCCCGATCAACGAAGCACTGTCCAGCCGACTCAAGGGCGCCGGAAAATAGCGCATCACCTGCGGATCGGCGCACATCGCCGCAAACGCCGGCAAATCCTCATCACGCCACTGCCGTAACAGCAGTCGCGCGCTCTCGAGTTCCAGTATCGGCTCCATCGTCGACTTCCCCTTTCCATGCCGCAAGTCTACATCGCTGGTAGGATCGTTCACTCACTCCTACCTGCCGTACTTGATAAAAGCCCGCCATGTCGCTGCCACTGATCTACCACGAAGACTACAGCCCCGAGTTCCCGGCGGATCACCGCTTCCCGATGGACAAGTTTCGCCTGCTGCGCGACCACCTGGTGGCCAGCGGCCTGACCCGGGACGCTGACCTGCTGCGCCCGGAACTCTGCCCGCCGGAGATTCTCGCCCTCGCCCATGACGCTGCTTATATCGAACGCTACATGAGCGGCGAGTTGTCCCGCGAAGACCAGCGGCGCCTCGGCTTGCCGTGGAGCGAAGCACTGGCCCGGCGTACGGTGCGGGCGGTCGGCGGTTCGTTGCTGGCGGCGGAACAGGCGCTGGAACATGGATTGGCCTGTCACCTGGCGGGTGGCACGCATCATGCGCATTACGACTACCCGGCGGGGTTCTGCATCTTCAATGACCTGGCGGTGATCAGCCATTACCTGCTGGAAAGCGGGCGCGTGAATCGGGTGCTGATCTTCGATTGCGACGTGCATCAGGGCGACGGGACTGCACGGATCCTGCACAACACCCCGGAAGCGGTGACTGTTTCCCTGCACTGCGAGAAGAACTTTCCTGCACGCAAAGCCGAAAGTGACTGGGACATCCCGTTGCCCAAAGGGATGGGCGATGCCGATTACCTGAAGGTGGTGGACGACGCGCTGAATTATCTGCTGCCGCTCTACCAGCCGGATCTCGTGTTGTACGACGCCGGTGTCGATGTACATAAGGATGACGCACTCGGTTATCTGAAGCTGACAGACGAAGGCGTGGCTGCGCGGGATGAAAGCGTCATGCGCCATTGTCTGGGGCGGGATATTCCGGTGGTTGGGGTGATTGGCGGAGGGTACAGCAAGGACCGCAAGGCGTTGGCGCGACGTCATGGCATCCTGCATCACAGCGCGCAGCGGGTCTGGACGTCATCAGGTTGTCATTGAGGCGTGAGTCTTTACCCACAATGCCTGTGGAACTGCCTGTGGATAACCTGAGCGAAAGCGCCTACAGGCCATGCGGTACTTAGCGTACAACTCGGTGGTTGTTTTTTAACCACCTTCAAAAACACCAACAATCCCCTGTGGGAGCGAGACCGGCTTGCCGGCGATGAGGCCTCCACATCCAACATCGATGTCGACTGACCCGACGCCATCGCGAGCAGGCTCGCTCCCACAGGTATCTGTGCTGGTAGAATGCCCGGCTTCATTCCGCCAAACCGCAGCGCATTCCATGACCCGATCCTCCACCGCCCTCCCCCCTCACGTCGCCATCATCGGTGGTGGCCCCGCCGGCCTGATGGCCGCCGAAGTGTTGAGCCAGGCCGGAATCAAGGTCGACCTGTACGACGGCATGCCTTCGGTGGGACGAAAATTCCTGCTGGCCGGGGTCGGCGGCATGAACATCACCCATTCCGAAGCCTATCCGGCCTTTCTCTCACGTTACGCCGAACGCGCACCGCAGATTGCACCGCTGCTGCGTGCCTTTGGTGCCGAGGCGCTGTGCCAGTGGATTCATGATCTGGGCATCGAAACCTTCGTCGGCAGCTCCGGCCGGGTGTTTCCGACCGACATGAAAGCCGCGCCCCTGTTGCGCGCCTGGCTCAAACGGTTGCGGGATGCCGGCGTAGTTATCCACACCCGCCACCGTTGGCTGGGCTGGGACGACAACGGTGGATTGCTCATCGGAAGTCCCGACGGTGTAAAAACCATTCAACCCGACGCCACTTTGCTGGCCCTCGGCGGTGGCAGTTGGTCGCGTCTCGGTTCGGACGGCGCGTGGATGCTGCCACTGGAGCAACGCGGCGTAGGACTTATGCCTTTGCAACCGAGCAATTGCGGCTTTGAGGTGCAGGCCTGGAGCGAATTGATGGTCAGCAAATTCGCCGGCGCTCCGCTGAAAAACATCGCCATCGGGCTCAACGACGATGTTCCGCGGCTCGGGGAATGTGTGATTACCGCCACCGGCATTGAAGGCAGTTTGATCTACGCGTTGTCGGCTCCAATCCGAGAAGCCATCAATCAACATGGCTCGGCGACGATTCATCTCGACCTGCTGCCCGGCAGGCCTGTGGATAAAGTACAGGCTGCACTGAGCAAACCGCGCGGTTCACGTTCCATGTCCAAGCATCTGCACAGCCAGCTCGGGATTGATGGCGTGAAAGCGGCGTTGCTGCGCGAACTGACGCCGGCAGAATGCTTCGCCGATCCGGCATTACTGGCCAAAGCGATCAAGGCGTTGCCACTGACTTTGGTGAAAACCCGCCCACTGGATGAGGCCATCAGCAGCGCCGGTGGTGTGATGTTCGAGTCGATGGATGAACGCTTGATGCTCAAGCAACTGCCTGGCGTGTTTTGCGCGGGGGAAATGCTGGATTGGGAAGCGCCGACGGGGGGCTATTTGCTGACCGCGTGTTTCGCCAGTGGGCGAGCGGCGGGGTTGGGGATGGTGGAGTGGCTCAGGAGCAGCGGCAAGCTTTAAGCCGCAAGCTGCAAGCCGCGTCTAACTTGCCGCTTGTAGCTTGCAGCTTACAGCTGCTCCTTTACGGCTTCCGCTTCCGCGGCCCAGTATTGAACACCGGCACTTTGCGCACAGGCTTGATCGAAGGCTCCGGCGCCGAAGCATCCCCGCTCTCGACCCATTTACCCAAATTGCGTTTACCGCCACTGGATGTCTTTGGCTTCTTCGGTTTTTTCGGCTTCTTCACCACCTGGCCGCTGGCATCGGTATCCGGCACGCGGTGCTCAGGTTCGAAGTCATGTTCCACCTGACGAGGCAGCGTCTGACGCGTCAACGTCTCAATGGCCGACAGCAGATTCACTTCATCCGCGCAAACCAGCGAAATAGCCTGCCCGGTGGCACCCGCACGACCGGTACGACCGATGCGGTGGATGTAGTCCTCCGCCACGATCGGCAGATCGAAATTGACCACCAACGGCAGATCTTCGATATCCAGACCACGGGCAGCAACGTCAGTGGCGACCAGAATCTGCACTTCACTGGCCTTGAACCGGTCCAGCGCACGCTGACGAGTCGCCTGCGGTTTGTCGCCATGGATACCGTCGGCATTGATCCCCAGGCCCTGGAGTTTTTCCACCAGCGCGTCCACGCCGTTGCGGGTCTTGGCGAACACCAGCACCTGCTTCCACTTGCCCTTGCGCAGCAAGTGGATGAACAGCTCCGGCTTGCGCTTCTTGTCCACCGTCACCACCCACTGTTTAACGGTGTTGGCTGCAACGTTGCGCGGGCTGACTTCGATACTCAGCGGATCGTTGAGCATTTGCCCGGCCAGCAGGCGAATCGCATCGGAGAAGGTCGCGGAGAACAGCAGTGTCTGACGTTTCTTCGGCAGCACACGGTAAATGTTCCCCAGCTCCTCGGAAAAGCCCAGATCGAGCATGCGATCGGCTTCGTCCAGCACCAGGGTTTGCAGCTGGTTGAACTTCAGCGCGTTCTGGCGGAACAGGTCGAGCAAACGGCCCGGCGTCGCCACCAACAGGTCGACGCCTTTGCGCAGCTTCATCATTTGCGGGTTGATGCTGACGCCGCCGTACACCGCGTAAGTGCTCAACGGCAGGTTCTCGGCGTACTGACGCACGGCTTCGTGAACCTGTTCCGCCAGTTCGCGGGTCGGCACCAGGATCAGCGCGCGCACCGAGTTGGCGGTGACTTTCGGCCCTTCCATGGCCAGCAATTGCAGCAGCGGCAGCGCGAAACCGGCGGTCTTGCCGGTGCCGGTCTGGGCGGCGGCCATCAGGTCGCGACCGGCCAGCACCGCCGGAATGGCTTGCGCCTGAACCGGCGTCGGGGTCTGGTAGCCGAGCGTCTCGAGAGAGCGCAGCAAGGGTTCGATCAGGCCAAGGGAGGCGAAAGTCATGGGATTACCGTAGGAAAATTCAGCGCGGGTTGTTCAATGCAAGTGTGCAAAACAAGATGCAATGGCGCGCAGTTTACCCTAATTCACGCTCGATTCTGTCTGCACCACGGCAGCAGTTCGTTGCGGTGCCCGGCGCCACTGCGGCAAACCGATCAACACCACGGCACTGATGATCACCAGCATGGCCAGCGCTTCTTCGATACCGATGGTCTCGCCGACAAACACAATCCCCAGCAACACCGCCACCGCCGGGTTGACGTAGGCATAACTGGTGGCCGCCGCCGGACGCACGTTTTTCAACAGGTACATGTAAGCGTTGAAGGCAATGATCGAACCGAAGAAAGTCAGATAGGCCAGCGCCGCCCAACCTTCAATAGGCGGCATGGCTTCCAGATGTTCACCACTCAGGGCACTGCCGATCAGCAGCGCCACGCCACCCACCAGCATTTCCACGGCACTGGCCATCGCGCCCTGGGGCAGCGGCAAGTGTTTGCTCCACACCGAACCGAACGCCCACGCCGCCGCCGCGAAGATCAGCAATGCTGCACCCAACGGGCTCGATTGCAGGTTGGAACCGAGGTTGAGCATCGCGATGCCGATCAGACCGAGCACAATCCCGGCCCATTCGAGACGGGTATTACGCGCGCCCCAGAAATATCCACAGAGCAAGGTAAACAACGGCACCGTCGCCACCGCCAATGCGGCAACGCCGGAAGCGACACCCATGTGTTCCGCCACACTGACCCCGCCGTTACCGCACGCCAACAGCAAAATCCCGATGATCCCCGCCGCTTTCCACTGCGCCCAGGTCGGGGCCGGCGCCCCGCGCCAGCGCAAGAACCCGTACATCAAGGTCCCGGCGATGACGAAGCGAATACCGGCGAGCAGCAAGGGCGGCCAATACTCCACGCCGATACGAATCACCAGGTAAGTCGAGCCCCAAATCACGTACAAGGCGAAAAAGGCAGCAATCAACGGCAAGGGAAAACGGCGCAGGCCAGGCATGGGGCAGCTCGCAGGCAAGGACATATGAACAGCTATTCTAGAAAGGCCAACGGCGGAAAATAAGTTACAAAACCTGTTTATAGCGCCGGTACACTTTTCAAATCACGGAGATCAGCGCTATAAACCGTGTTTTCGAAAGTCAGTCATTTTTCAGGAATCCGACCATGGACAAATACGACCGCATGCTCCTCAGCGCCCTGCTGGAAAACGGTCGCGCGTCCTACGCCGACCTCGCGCGCAAGGTCAACCTGTCCGCCCCGGCCGTGGCCGAACGCGTAGCCAAACTCGAGGCCAGCGGGGTGATTACCGGTTACCAGGCGAAAGTCGACATGGCCAAGCTAGGCTTGCCCATCCAGTGCGTCATCGAACTGCGCCTCAACCAGCATGGCAACCAGAAGGCCTACGACGACTTGATCAAAATCCCGCAACTGACTGAATGCCATCGGGTGACGGGGGATCCGTGCGTGATCATGCAGGCGGCGGTCGGCTCGATGCCGGAACTGGAAGAGCTGATCAACCGGATTGCCAAGTTCGGGTTCAGCAAGACGTCGATTGTGTTGTCGAGTGCGATAGAGAAGCGGGTGCCGTTGGGGCATATCGAAGGGAAATAGTGAGTCGACGGACGCCTTCGCGGGCAAGCCTCGCTCCTACAGATACGATGAAATCCTGTAGGAGCGAGGCTTGCCCGCGAAGCGATCTATCAAACGCCGCTGTAACCTGCTGACAACACACTCGGCATATCCCGCAGCCGAACCCAAGGTTCTTTGCGCCAATGCAGCAGCCGCAGCGTTCCGCCGGCCCATTCCATCGCCCGCATATGCGGCGCTTGAGTCGAAACGGGTCCCGACTCTTCCCGCAACATCGGCACCACATGGTGGGTCAACCAACGCCGCAAATGGCGGTTTTCCGGGCAGTAGTGATAGACCAGCATCGCGTACACGCCTGACTCACTGAGCATCAAGGTTTCTTGCGCGTCATCGCTTCCGGACAAGCGCATCATCCGCCGCTGATCCGCATCGAGCTTGAGCGCGTATCTGCCGTTTATGTCCACACCCATTAACCGGCCGATATCTCGGGCGCAGAACCACGCCTCGGCATGCAGTAACAATGCGCGCAGCTGGATGTGGTGACGGATGAAGGTTTTGGGGGTGAAGTGAGCTGCGCTCGTTGCTGATTGCGCAGAGTCTTCGGGGGGATTGGGGGTAACTTTGACCATGGTGCTTCTCCGAACGAGGATTGAAGCGGCCAGCATCACTTGCAGGTAATGGGTGGCAGCTGTGTGCAGGTCTGCAAGACCGAGTCGTTCGGTAACCCCGGCAGACCCGAAGGTCTCCCGCACACAGCCACCATAAATCGATGGTCACTAAGTGAAGCGACGCGATTATAGGTGTGCCGATAGGCGCCAAACAAATTTTCGGCGGGCTTGCAGTCCCGGTCGCTGAATTGTCAGCGACGTCCAAGAGGTTATCGATGCCGCAAAAGGGGGGCAAGACGGACAATCCTTAAGTTTCGGTAGGATCAATCGTCGAATTTGAGGCGTGGTTAAACACAAGAACAACATCAGCCCCCCCTGTAGGAGCGAGCTTGCTCGCGATGGTCGTTAACGATAACGCGTGTTTACTGGCTAAACGCGGCGCTCTTGAGACCATCGCGAGCAAGCTCGCTCCTACAGGGGTTATGTGCGATTCAAAATCCGCGATGGCGCTTGAGATGCTCATTGATCTTCGCCGCCGGCACTTTCTGCAGGCTGACCAGCAGATCATGGGACAACTCCCGCAACCCATGCTTCTGCCGCAACTCCTGCGCCAGATGCGCCGTCAGGTTGGCCGCCATCTCGGCGTCAGCCATGGCCCGGTGAGCTTTACCGGTGTCAGGCAATTTGGCGAAAGTAGTGAGGGTGCCGAGTTTGTGATTCGGCGCAGCGGGCATGAGGCGGCGGGCGAGTAACAGCGAGCAGGCAAAGTTCTGCAACCGCGTGCGTTTGATCCGCCCCAGTTCAAAGTCCCAGAACTTCTGGTCGAACGCAGCGTTGTGGGCCAGCAGCGGTGTGATGCCGACGAATTCGTTGACCTCGTTCATCACCTGCTCGGCCGATGGCGCGGTGCGCAGCATGGCGTTGCTGATGCCGGTGAGTTGTTCGATGAAGGCCGGGACGCGTACGCCGGCGTTCATCAGGCTCTGGTAACGCTCGACGATGCGCCCCTGTTCAAGGATCACCACGGCGATTTCCGTGGCCCGGCAGCTGCTGCTCGGGGAAATCCCGGTGGTTTCAAAGTCGATGACTGCTATGCGTTCCAAACCTGTTTCAACTCCGTAAAAATCAATTCTTTAGCAGCAGCGCGCCTTCGATAGGCACGTAGCGGCTGGCGGCGCGGATCAGCGAGTTGGCCGTCAGGCCCGGCACGCCGTAGGCCACGGCTTGCACGCCGTGCTTGGCGATGATGCGCTCCAGCAGCATGTCGAAATCACCGTCGCCGGAGGCGAGCACCACTTCGTCGACGTGGTCTGCCGCGTCCATGATGTCGAGGGTGATGCCCACGTCCCAGTCGCCCTTGGCCGAGCCGTCGCTGCGTTGGATGTAGGGTTTGAGCTTCACGGTGAAGCCGAGGTTGCGCAGGATCTGCTGGAACTGCTGCTGCTTGCTGTCACCACGATCGATCGCGTAGGCATAGGCCTCGACGATCTCGCCCTGTTTGCTGATATCAGCCCACAGCGCGGCGTAGTTGAAGTGGCAACCATAGGCCTGACGCACGGTGTAATAGAGGTTTTGAACATCGGCGAACACTGCAATTTTTTTCACCGCACATCCTCTCGGCGCTAAAGCGCGCAGGCTGAATCAGGCACCAGGCCCGAAAAGTTGCCCAGTATGCCAGCCTGAAGGATTGTTCCGCGAATATTCGGCCCTGTGGCGAGGGAGCTTGCTCCCTCGCCACATGGGGTCAGACGAAGGAATCGTCGTCGCCGCCGAAGAACGATGAGCTGTCATCGCTGTAGTCGGCGTCGGTAAAGCCGCCCTGATCACCGGAGTTGTCAGCCACACGCTGATCGTCGCCCCAACCGTTGTCACCGCTCTGATCGTTGACCTGAGCCGGCTCTTCCTTGATCACTTCAACCACTTCCGGCTGCTGGTTTTGGTGGAACAGGCTGCTGATGCCCTGTGCCAGCATCACGCCACCCGCCACACCGGCGGCGGTTTTCAGCGCGCCACCGAGGAAACCGCCACCGACAGGCTGCTGTTGCGGCGCGTAGTTCTGCTGCGGTGGCGGCGCACCGAAGTTCTGCTGTGGCGGCTGCGAGTTGAGCGACTGCCGCCCCGGCTCACGCCAGCCACCATTGGATGGCGGTGCACTTTGGGCTGGCGCGTCACGGGAGCTGCCGCCGAAAATACTCGACAGGAAACCACCGCCACTCGGCGCCGGAGCCGCCGTCTGCGCCTTGGCCGATTGCAGTTCAGCCTGCAATTGCTGGACTTGCTGAGCCAGTTGCTTGTTCTGTGCATCGAGGCTCTTGATCGCTGCCTCTTGCACCAGAATCGCCTGGGTCATGAAGTAGCCCGCCGCGGGTTGGCGAGTCAGGTGTTCCTTGATCCGCGCCTCGGCCTGGGCGTCGCGCGGGGCTGAATCCGTTTCGGCCTGTTGCAGCCGGGAAAACAGTCCATCGATCAGGGTTTGTTCTTCGCTGTTCATGGCGACCTCGTAGATTGCCGGGAATATCGTTGCCCTTGTCCACTGTGGATAAGGTGCTCCTCCGTAATGGAGGCTGATACAGGATGTTTCAATGACCTTTACCGAACGTTTACGTTTGCGCCCCAAAGCGCTGCATCGGTTAAAGTGGGCCACTGCTTTCAACCTGCGATACCGACTGATGAATTCGTTCGATGTACTGCGTGACTCTCTGTATTTCTTCAAGCGCAATCTGAGCCAGATCGTGCGGCTGTGCCTGCCGCTGGTGATCGTCGAAGCGCTGCTGCAACAAGTGGTCGATCACTCGACCGAGCCGGACAGTTTTCCGGGCATCAGCGTGATTGTCGGTTTGCTGGTCTATCCGCTGTACACCGCCGCGTTGATCCTGTTTCTCGACGCGCGCAGCCGGGGTGAATCGCCGCGCAACCGTGACCTGCTGTCGAGGTCCGCGTATCTATGGCCGCGCTTCGCCCTGCTCACTGCGCTCAATACCTTGCTGATCCTGATCGGCCTGTCGTTGTATTTCCTGCCGGGCATCTGGCTGATGGTGACCCTCGCGTTCGGCGAGTACCTGCTGGTGCTGCGCGGCCTGGCGCCACTGGCTGCGATGAAGGAAAGCCTGCGCCTGACCCGCGGCCATTTCCTGCGCATCCTGGTGTGCATTTTGTGTGTGATGGGGCCATTGTGGTTGCTCAAGGGCTTGACCCTGGAGGTTTACCCGGAGCCGCAGAACCCGGTGATTTCCTTGCTGATCGACAGCGCTCACAGCTTTTTGCAGCTGTTCACCAGCGTGGTGTTGTTCCGTTTGTTCATGCTGATCAGCGACGTTCCCGAGAAAATCGACCGGCCGCTCTGACCGTGGGCTTCGGCGCAGCTCTCGGTTATGCTCGGGGCCATCTTTTGCAACGCTGATAAGCCGAGCCATGACCCGTCTACTGCGCTACACACTGCTGGGCCTGGTGATTGCAATCGGCCTGATTGCCCTGCTGATCTACAGCCTGACCTGGCGCCCCGAGGCCAGGGAAACGCTGCCGGTCGTTTGCAACGCCCAGGCGCCGACACTGGCGCCCGGCCAGGCCCTGAAAGTGATGACCTGGAACGTTCAGTACCTGGCGGGTAAACGCTACGTGTTCTGGAATGACCTGGCTGCCGGCAACGACGAAAAACCGACCACCGAGGACATGGCCTTCAGCCTCGACGAAGTGGCGCGGGTGATTCGCGACGAGCAACCGGATGTGGTGCTGCTGCAGGAGCTTGATGACGGCGCCAAGGCCACCGATTACCAGAACCAGTTCAAACTGCTCCAGGAACGCCTCGCCGACCTCTATCCGTGCAGCGCAACCGCTTTCGACTGGAAGGCTGATTTCGTGCCGCAGCCGCACATCTTCGGCAGCGTCGGCCGGCAACTGGCGACCCTCAGCCGCTACCAGATCGAACACGCCGAACGCCTGCAACTGCCGACCCCGCCGGCCAACTTCATCAGCCGCCAGTTCAAACCGAAAAACGCTTTGCTGGTGACGTATCTGCCGTTGAGCGACGGCGGTCAGATCGCGGTGCTCAACGCGCATCTGGACCGCGTCCTTCAACCCGACGACACGCTGCAAGCCCAGGTGACCGCCGTCGCCAAGGTCCTCGACAGGTTCGAAAGTCGAGGCACACCCTGGTTGATCGGTGGGGACTTCAACCTGTTGCCGCTGGGGCAATATCGACGCCTGCCCACGGAACAACGCACGCCCTACTCCGCCGACAGCGCATTGCATGTGTTGTGGGACAAGTACCCGATGATCCCGACCAACAATGAAGCCAGTGGAATCGATCGGGCGCGGTGGCTGACGCATTACCCGAACGACCCGGGGTTGAACGGCCCGGACCGGACCGTCGACTACCTGTTTTACAGCCCGCGGATCAAGCGGGTCGAGGCGATGGTGCGGCAGGACGATACCTTGCGGATCTCCGATCATTTGCCGGTGATTGCGCGGTTCCTCCTGCCGGCTGCGCCTTGACGAATACAACCTGTAGGAGCCGAGCTTGCTCGCGATGAGGCCGGTACATTCGACATTGATGTCGACCGACACACCGCTATCGCGAGCAAGCTCGGCTCCTACAGGGATCGGGCAGGCTCAATGCTCCTCTTCCAGCTCGTCGTGAAGTAAGCCGAAAATATTGCGTTTCATCTCGATGAACGAGCGCTCCATGACCATGTCCAGCGTCCGTGGGCGTTCGATCGGCACGTCCAGAATCTGTTTGATCCGCCCAGGCCTGGCGCCCATCACGTAAACGCGGTCGCCCAGTAGAATCGCCTCGTCGATATCGTGGGTCACGAACAGCACGGTCTTCTTGCTGTTGCCCCAGACCCGCAACAACAGTTGCTGCATTTGCAGGCGCGTCTGGCTGTCGAGGGCGCCGAAGGGTTCGTCCATCAACAGGATTTGCGGATCATTGGCCAGTGCGCGGGCAATCGCCACGCGCTGCATCATCCCGCCAGACAGTTGCTTGGCGTAGTTGTCGGCGAACCCTGTCAGGCCCACTTCATTAACGTAGTAATCGACAATTTCCTTGCGCTGCGCCGCCGCCATGCCACGACGCTTGAGGCCGAACTCGACGTTCTGCCGCACCGTCAGCCACGGGAACAGCGTATAGCTCTGGAACACCATGCCGCGATCCGCGCCGGGGCCCTGCACTTGCTGACCACCGACATAGATCTCGCCTTCCGTGGGCTCGTTCAGGCCGGCAGTGAGGTACAGCAAACTCGACTTGCCGCAACCCGACGGCCCGACAAGCACAGCGAACTGTTGATCCGGGACTTCGAATGAAACCTGATCCAGCGCGGTGAACATTCCGCCGTCGGGCTTCTGGTAACGCAGGCTGACCTTGTCCACTTGCAGACGTGGCGCGGCGTGCGCCGGGGCAGCCATCGGGGTGACGAAACGCGGGTTGACGGCAGTTACTGAGCCCATGCGGCAATCCTCAGACGAAGGAAACGGAACAGTTGATCGGTGACCAGGCCCAACAGGCCGATGATCGCGATGGCGAGGAAAATCACATCCACCTGAAAGCCGCGCATGGCTTTAAGGCTCAAGTAACCCAAACCGCTCGAAGCCGCGACCAGCTCGGCGACCACCAGGTAAGTCCAGGCCCAGCCCATGGTCACGCGCAAGGTGTCGAGCACACCCGGCAAAGAGGCCGGCGCGATCACATGCAGCACCGCATCGCGACGGTTCGAGCCCAAGGTATAAGACGCATTGATCAAGTCCTTGGAGATGCCTTTGGACACGTCCGCGATCATCACCAGTTGCTGGAAAAACACGCCGAAGATGATCACCGAGACCCGCTGCTCCAGACCGATGCCGATCCACAAAATGAACAGCGGCACGAACGAGGTCACCGGCAAGTAACGGATGAAATTCACCATCGGCTCGAGGAACGCCTGAACGATGCGAAAGCTGCCCATCAGCAACCCCAGCGGCACCGCCACCAGCGACGACACAATGAAACCGACCATCACCACTTCGACGCTGGCCCACACGTGCTGGCCAAGCGTGCCGTCGCGGCTCAGGCGCACGGCGGCTTCGACCACCGCGCCCGGTGTCGGCAGGAACATGCCCGGCACCACGCCGCCATACGACAACCCGGCCCACAGGCCAACCAACAACACCCAGGCCAGGCCGCTTGCGCTCCAGATCACCGACACCGGCAGGCCGGTCTTGGGCGTGATGCAGCGGCTCAGCCATGAATTGCGCTTGAACATGCGAACCTCCTACAGCGGGGTGACGAAGCGGTTGTCGATCAGGTCGTCATTGCTGACGTTGTAGGGTTTGCCCTGCAATTCACTGGCGGTTTCATTGGCCAGTTTGATCAGCGGTTCGCTGTCGCCCGGCTTACCCGGCGAGCCCAGGAGCTTTTCGCTCATGGCCTGATCGTAGAAACGCACGCCTTGCGCGGCAGCTTCCAGTTCCTTCGGATCGGCGAGGTAACCACCGACGCCCTTGGCCATGATTTTGTAGGCTTCCTGCGGATGGTCCTTGGTGTATTGCACCGCTTTGTACAGACCGGCGACCAACGCCTTGACGTCTTCCGGTTGCTTCTCGATGACCGTGCAGTTGAGCGCGACCACGTCGACGATCACCCCCGGCGTGCTACTGCTGTCGATCAGCACCTTGCCCTGCTGCTTGCTGCGCACCATCGACAGGTGCGGTTCCCAGGTCACGGCGGCCGGTACGCGACCGGCGATGAACGCGGTGGCGGCATCGTCGGCCGTCATGTTCTGCACGGTGATGTCGCTCATGCTCATGCCGTGTTTTTTCAGCAAGTACGACAGCCAGAACTGCGAGGTGGAACCTTCGTTTACCGCCACCGCTTTGCCTTTCAATTCCTGCAGACTCTTGACGTCCTTGCCTACCAGAACACCGTCGCCACCATGGCTGTCATCCAGTGCAGCGACAGCCTTGAAGCAGAATTGCGGACGATACTTGAGCACTTCGTCGATGGTCGACGCCGACCCGGACAATTCGCCCGAGGCTTGCGCGGCCATGTACATCGAGGCTTCTTCGACGACGGGCAATTCGACGGTCAGACCGTTTTCCTTGAAGTAGCCCAGGTCCTGGGCCAGGTAGAGCGTGCCGTAACCGACCCATGTGGTGTGGCCGATAGAAAGGGTGCCGGCCTGGGCGCTGGTAGCGACCGTGGCGGCAATGGCGGTGACCGCCAGTGGATGAGCAACGCGGGTAAGCAAGGACTTGATCATGGAGCACTCCCAAAGCTGTTGATTTAGTTTTGTCATGGGCAGTACGGCCAGCGGCCTTTGGAGAAGAGCTGCCACGGGTGGTCTCTGATGGACCTTGTTGTGGGCAGCGTTCGGCTGACTGGCCAGGTCGATGTTGGACCCAGGTGGGGATTAGGAAAATTAGGAAATATGTCGAGGGGAGTGATGAAAAAACTGGGTAGCGTGCGCGGTAAAAGGGCGGGGTTGGCGGGGGTGCACGGGGTGGGTGCAAAAGGTTAGAAGTGTGTTGAATGGGCTAACGCAATCGCGGGCAAGCCTTGCTCCTACAGGGTTTGTGTCGGCCGCAAAATTTGCGTTCAACACATCACCTGTAGGAGCAAGGCTTGCCCGCGATTAAGGTCCGAAGGACCTTCCTGCGATATCAGAGCCGACCGTATTCCTGAGCCGTACGATCGACCGCTTTCAAGGTCTTGCCGACGAGTTCATCAACCTCCTCCCGACTGGCAATCAACGCCGGCGCCATGATCATCCGCCCCAGCGTCGAACGAATGATCACCCCTTCCTCAAAGCCAATCGTGCGGCAGCGCCACGCAATGTCGTTCTCGTTGGCAAAGCGCTTGCGGCTGGTTTTATCCTCGGCCAACTGCAACGCCGCAACCATCCCGACGCCCTGGATATCCCCCACCAACGGGTGATTGCCAAACACCTCGCGCAAGCACTTTTGCAGGTACGGTCCGATGTCTTCCTTGACCCGCGTCACCACGCCTTCATCACGCAACGCCTTGAGGTTGGCGATGGCCACCGCTGCCGCCACCGGGTGCCCGGAGTACGTCAGGCCGTGGGCAAACACCCCGCCCTGCTCCACCAGCACCTGCGCCATTTTCTTCGACAGAATCAGCCCCCCCATGGGGATGTAGCCGGAGGTCAGACCCTTGGCGATCGACAGCGTGTCCGGCTCGAAACCGAAGTGTTCGTGGGCGAACCATTCGCCGGTGCGACCGAAGCCGCCAATCACTTCGTCAGCACACAACAGCACGTCGTATTTGCGGCAGATCCGCTGAATTTCCGGCCAGTAACTTTCTGGCGGGAAGATCATCCCGCCCGCGCCCTGGAACGGTTCGGCAATAAACCCGGCGACCCTGTCCGCGCCGAGTTCGAGAATCTTCGCTTCCAGTTGCTGCGCCGCCCGCAAGCCAAATTCGGCCGGGGTCAGGTTGCCGTCGTGGGCGAAGAAGTACGGCTCGTCGATGTGCTCGATGTCCGGCAGCATGCCGCCCATTTCATGCATGAACTTCATGCCGCCGAGCGCCGTCGCCGCCAGCGTCGAACCGTGGTAACCGTTCCAGCGACCGATCATGACTTTCTTCTCGGGCTTGCCGAGGATCGTCCAGTAACGACGCACGGTGCGGATCAGCACCTCGTTGGCTTCGGAGCCGGAGTTGGTGTAGATCGCGTGGCTGTAGTGCCCCGGCAACAGACTGAACAACAGCTCCGACAGCTCGATCACCTGCGGGTGGGTGGTGTGGAAAAACATGTTGTAGTACGGCAGCTGCTCAAGCTGTTGCGTCGCCGCAGCGGCCAGGTCCTTGCGCCCGTAACCGAGGTTGGTGCACCACAACCCGGACATGCCGTCGAGGTAACGCCGACCATCGTTGTCCCACAGGTGCAGGCGCTCGCCACGGACCATCACCCGCGGTCCTTCGTCATTGAGCGCCTTCTGATCGACGAATGCATGGATGTGATGCGCCGCGTCGGCGGCCTGGTAGTCGCGGGTTTCACGTGGTGTGGTCATCGCCAGTTCTCCGTTTTGTTGTTAGCGGCTGTTATGAGCGCAGCTGAAACCAGGTGGTCTTCAACTGGGTGTATTTATCGAATGAGTGCAGCGACAGGTCTCGGCCGAAACCGGACTGCTTGCCGCCGCCGAACGGCACGGTCACGTCGAGCGCATCGACGCTGTTCACCGACACCGTGCCCGCGCGCAACTGCCGCGCCACGCGGTGGGCGCGATTGAGGTCGTCGGTCCACAGCGAGGCGGCCAGACCGTAGACGCTGTCGTTCGCCAGTTGCAAGGCGTGTGCCTCGTCGTCGAAGGCTGTGACCGCCAGCACCGGGCCGAACACTTCATCGCGAAACAGCGGCATGTCCGGGCTCACGTTAGTGAAAATCGTTGGCTGGATGAAGTTGTCGGAGCCATTGAAGATCGACTGCCGACCGCCACACACTTTGGTCGCGCCCTGGCGTTCGGCCTGCTCGATGAACTTCATGATGCGCGCGGTCTGACGGCTGTCGACGATCGCCCCGGCGCTGCTCGACGGGTCCAGCGGATCACCCGGCAACCAGCGTTCGGCCTGCGCCTTGAGACGCTCGACGAACTCGTCATGGATCGAACGCTGCACCAGCAATCGTGAGTTGGCCGAACACACTTCACCCTGATTGAAGAAGATCCCGAACGCGGCTTTTTCCGCCGCCAGATCCAGTTCCTGACAATCGGCGAACACCAGGTTGGCGCTCTTGCCGCCGCACTCCAGCCACACCTGTTTCAGGTTCGATTGCGCGGAATACTGCATGAAATATTTGCCGACTTCGGTGGAGCCAGTGAACACCAGGCAATCGACGTCCGGGTGTAAACCGAGGGCTTTGCCGGTTTGTTCGCCGAGGCCCGGCAGCACGTTCAGCACGCCCGCCGGCAGCCCGGCTTCCAGTGCGAGTTCAGCCAGACGCAGGGCGGAGAACGGTGATTGCTCGGCGGGTTTGAGGATCACCGAATTGCCGGCCGCCAGCGCTGGCGCGAGTTTCCACGCGGCCATGTCCAGCGGGAAGTTCCACGGCACCACAGCGGCGACCACGCCCAGCGCTTCGCGGGTGATGGTTGCCAACACGTTTTGTGCGCTCGGCGCGATCTGGTCGTAGAGTTTGTCGAGGCTTTCGGCGTACCAGCGAAACACCCCGGCAGCGCCCGGCACGTCGATGTTGTAGGCGTCCATCACCGGTTTGCCCATGTTCAGCGAATCCAGCAGTGCCAGTTCTTCGCGGTGGCTCATGATTAGATCGGCCAGACGCAGCAGCACCTGCTTGCGCTCAGCCGGCGAACGCGCCGCCCAGGCGCCGGCCTCGAACACCTGCCGCGCATTTCGCACCGCCGCGTTCACTTCTTCATCGCCGCACGCGGTCACGTTGGCCAGGCATAGGCCGGTGGCCGGGTTGATCGCGGCGAAGGTCTGGCCCGACTGCGCCGAACGGGGTTTACCGTCGATCACGGCCTGGTCGGGAAACGGCAGCGAAGCGGCTTTTTTTTGCCAGTATGCAAGCTCGAACACGTTCAGATGCTCCATGGGCTTTTCTTGTGTCTGGATGGTGGCCCAGGCCCGTGTCGAGGAAAAATAGTAAAAATGTCTTCGCAGACCATGAAAAAACTGGGCAGCCCATCTCCACGGTTGCGCGGTATGTGGTTATTGTTCAGGCACAACAACACCCGTCGTCAGAACGGATGCAGTCGGCGCAAAAATTGCCTGGATGTCGAGTCCATCCACCCCGAGGTTTGCCGTGGCTGCCTACAACCTGCGTCAATTGAAATACTTCATCACCACCGTCGAATGCGGCAGCGTCGCCGAGGCATCGCGCAAGCTGTACATCGCTCAGCCGGCGATCTCCACGGCGATCAAAGGCCTGGAAGACAGCTTCGGCGTGCAACTGCTGATCCGTCATCACGCCCAGGGCGTGTCCCTGACCCCCAGCGGTGCGCGCTTCTACCGCAAGGCCCAGGAACTGTTGCGCATGGCCAAGGAGTTCGAACAGAACGCCCTCGCCGACAACGACGTGGTGGCCGGGCAAATCGACATCGGCTGCTTCGAAACCGTCGCGCCGCTGTACCTGCCGCAATTGATTGCCGGGTTCTCGGCGCTGTACCCAGGCGTGAAAATCCGCATCCGCGACGGCGAGCAACAAGAGCTGGTACAAGGCCTGACCTCGGGCACCTTCGACCTGGCGATCCTCTATGAACACGACCTCGACGCCACCATCGAAACCGAACCCTTGATGCCGGCGCAGCGGCCTTATGCACTGCTGCCGGCGGATCATCGCTTTGCCCAGCTCAAGCAAGTGTCGCTGCGGGATCTGTGTCTGGAGCCGATGATTCTGCTGGACGTGCAACCGAGCCGGACCTACTTCGTCAGCCTGTTCGAAGAGCTTGGCCTTACGCCACACATCGCCTTCAGCTCACCGTCGATCGAGATGGTCCGGGGCATGGTCGGCCAAGGGTTCGGCTTCTCGATCCTGGTCACCCGCCCGCACTCGGAATGCACCTACGACGGCCAGAAAGTGGTGTGCGTGGACATCGTCGAAGACGTCACCGGTTCAGGGCTGGTGGCGGCGTGGCTCAAACGTGGGCAACTGACCAAACCGGCGCAGTTGTTTGCGGATTACTGCCGGGAGCAGCTCACCGCCAAGGCCACAACAAAAATCTGAGCCAGGTGAAACTGTGGCGAGGGGGTTTACCCCCGTTCGGCTGCGCAGCAGTCGTAAAACCATTGCATGCGGTGTGCCTGACCAACCGCAGTGGCTGATTTTGGGGCGGCTTCGCCACCCAACGGGGGTAAACCCCCTCGCCACAGGTTTGTGTTCAGCCTTAGAGATTATTTGCGGGGTTTGATCCGCGCGGTTGCCTCCGCAACCAACGGATCATCCGGCCAATAATGCTTCGGATACCGCCCCTTCAAATCCTTCTTCACCTCGGCATACGTGCTGCGCCAGAAGTTCGCCAGATCCTGCGTCACCTGCACCGGCCGCCGCGCCGGCGACAACAGATGCAACTTCACCACCTGCCGCCCACCGGCGATACGCGGCGTTTCGGCCAGGCCGAACAACTCCTGCAAACGCACCGCCAGAATCGGCGGCTGCTCACTGTAATCCAGCCGGATCGACGACCCCGACGGCACGCTCAAATGATGCGGCGCCAGCTCATCCAGCCGCTGCGGCAACGGCCACGGCAGCAGGTTGTGAACGATGCTCGACAAGTCCAGATTGGCAAAATGACTGAGCCGCGAGACCTTCCCCAGATACGGCATCAACCAGTGCTCGAGGCTTTTGAGCAGCGCAGCATCACTGACATCCGGCCACTCACTCTGATCCTTGCTATCAAGGTCCAACTGCCGCAACAACGCGACCCGCGCCTGCCACTGACGCAACTCCGGCGTCCATGGCAACAGCTCCAGCCCCTTGCGCCGCACCAGATTCACCAGATTCACCAGCGCCTGACTGCGCGCGGTTTCATCTAACCCGGTCAACGGTTCTCGACTGAGGATCAACTCCCCGACCTTGCGCTGACGCTCGGCGCGCAACACGCCTTCGCGCTCGTCCCAATCCAGCTGATCGACCACGCGTACTTGCTCGGCCAATACCGAATTGAACAACGCCGGATCGAAATCCGCCGCCAGATAAATCCGTTCCTCACGCTGGCCCTGACGACTGCCCAGATCGGCGATCACCAGCCAAGGTTGTTTCATCAAACTGTCGGCTTCGGCGAACAACGCGGCGCGACCGTTGGCCAGGCGATATTCCGCACCGCCCGCACGACGTTGCTGGGCGACACGATCGGGATAGGCCAGCGCCAACAGTGCGCCGAGCCAACGCGGATGATCCGGGTCGCCGACCGGCTCCGACGGTTTGCCGCGCAGGTAACCGCGATACTGACGCGCCAGTTGCCGAGCCCGTTGCACGCTGCCCTGAGCACCGCGCGCGGCACGTTCTTCGCCGGACAGCAGCACCAATCGACTGTGCAAATCGGCGCCGGCACCGCGCAAGATATCCCGCTCGCCGAGCAGTGCCGCGACGTCACACGCCATGTCCGCCAAGCCAAGCGCCTGACCGCGCAGCAACAAATGTGCGATGCGCGGATGCGCTGGCAGTTCGGCCATGGCCTGACCGTGACGGGTCAGCGCTTCACCGTCCAGTGCCCCCAGACGATCAAGCAAGTCCTGAGCCTGGGCATAAGCGGCGGCGGGTGGCACGTCGAGCCACACCAATTGCCCCGGCGATACGCCCCAGCGACCGAGTTGCAGTGCCAGGCCCGAGAGGTCCGCCGATAAAATCTCCGCACTGGCGTAGGCCGCCAGTTGTTCGTGTTGATCCTGCGACCACAAGCGATAACACACACCCGGCTCCAGCCGCCCTGCCCGGCCGGCGCGCTGAGTGGCGCTGGCGCGGGAGATGCGTTGCGTGTCGAGGCGAGTCATGCCGCTGCCTGGATCGAAACGCGGCACCCGTGCCAACCCGGCATCGATCACCACGCGCACGCCGTCGATGGTCAGGCTGGTCTCGGCGATGTTGGTCGCCAGCACCACTTTGCGAAAGCCTGCCGGCGCCGGGTCGATCGCGGCGCGTTGCGCGGCCAGGTCCAGTTCACCGTGCAACGGACAGAGCAACACCTGCGTGCTCTCGCCCAGCGCATCGGCCAGTTGTTGATGCACCCGGCGGATTTCCGCTTGCCCCGGCAGAAACACCAGAAGGCTTCCGGTTTCGTCGTTCAAGGCTTCAAGGATGGTCTGCACCAGACGCGGTTCGATGAATTCACCGGGCTGGAACGGCCGCCCCCAGCGCATCGCCACCGGGTACATGCGGCCCTCACTGCGCAGGATCGGCGCGTCGTCGAGCAGCCCGGCCAGGCGTTCACCTTCCAGCGTTGCCGACATCAACAGGATTTTCAGCGGTTGATCGTCACGGAACAGCTCCCGGCCATTCAGGCTCAGGGCCAGCGCCAGATCGGCGTCGAGACTGCGTTCATGAAATTCGTCGAAGATCAGTAGACCCACGCCTTCCAGCGCCGGGTCGTCCTGCAAGCGTCGGGTGAGGATGCCTTCGGTGACCACTTCGATACGGGTGTTGGGGCCGACTTTGCTGTCCAGCCGAATGCGATAGCCGACGGTTTCGCCGACCTTTTCACCCAGCTCACTGGCCAACCGCTCCGCTGCCGCACGCGCAGCCAACCGGCGCGGTTCGAGCATCAGAATGGTCTGCCCGGCCAGCCACGGCTCGTTGAGCAGGGCCAATGGCACACGTGTGGTTTTACCGGCGCCGGGCGGTGCTTCGAGCACGGCTTCGTGGCGTGTAGCCAAGGCTTCACGCAGCGCGGGTAAAACTTCATCAATCGGCAAAGAAATCATGCTGGCTCCCCAGGGCGTGCCCACAGTAAATTGCGAGTCGCGTTGAAGCTGTGGGCGTGCCAGGCAAGGCGTGGGGCGCAGGTAAGGGTCGTTTCCTTACCAAGTCCCGCAACGCAGCATGGCGCGTCCACAGCTTCAGCCCGGAGGGCCGAACCCCGATCAAATTCATCAGCCGTTACGCGTGGTCGATCTGGAAAAAACAACTTCAGTACTCAACTATTCCAGGAAGGGGTGAGACGCGGCCGCAATTTACTGTGGGCACGCCCTGCCGGGCCGAGTATAACGGCGAACTGCTCGGCGTTAGTCGCGGTCCTAATTCATATCGACGACGCTTCGTTTTCCAGATGACTCAGGAGTTTTCATATGCGTGTTCCCTTTCGCCTGATTGGCGGTGTATTGGTTGCAACCCTGCTGACCCAAGTAACGGCTTGCGGATCTATTTTCTACCCTGACCGCCGCGGGCAGATTGACGGCAAGATCGACCCGGCCATCGCGGCGCTGGATGCCGTGGGCCTGCTGTTCTACATCATCCCCGGCCTGATCGCGTTTGCGGTCGACTTCGCCACCGGCGCGATCTACTACGCGCCCGGCGAAACCGCGCAGGTGGCACCGGAAAAACTCAAGGAAGCCATTGGCGCCGACGGCAAGGTCGATAACCACAAGTTGCAGACTATTCTGGAAACCGAACTGGGCCGCAGCTTCCCGCTGGACGACCCACGCCTGATTCAACACAAGGGCAGCACTCAGCAACTGGCGATGCTCGGCCTGCAACCAGCCGCGTAATCCGTGCACATAAAGGAATCACCGCACTTATGATTTCCAGCTCCAAACACGCCCGGCTGCTGCGGCTGGCGACCCGTGCCTCGGTGGCGGTGGCGTGCACATTGATCGTCGCCAAAGCCATCGCCTGGTGGTTGAGCGGTTCGGTGAGCATGCTCGCCGGGCTGACCGATTCCACCCTCGACGGCGTCACGGCGCTGCTCAACCTGCTGGCGGTGCATTACGCGTTACGCCCCGCCGACGACGATCACCGTTACGGTCATGGCAAAGCCGAGTCGCTGGCGGGCATGGCGCAGGCGTTGTTCATTGGCGCCAGTGCCGTGCTGATTGCGTTGCAGGCGTTTGATCGGCTCAAACATCCGGAACCGGTAGGTGCTCCGTGGCTCAGCATCGGGATCATCGTTTTTTCTCTGGTGCTCACGTTGGCCCTGTTGATGTTGCAACATCGAGTGGTCAAGGCCACCGGCTCGAGCGCAGTGCGCGCCGACTCCCTGCATTACCGTTCTGACCTGCTGCTCAACGGCAGCATTCTGGTTGCGCTGGTGCTGGCCAGCTTTGGTTGGCATCAGGTGGATCCGTGGTTCGGATTGGGGATCGCCGCGTACATTCTCTGGAGCGCCATTCAAATCGCCCGGGAAAGTTTTACGGTGTTGATGGATGAAGAGCTGCCGCCGGATGTCAGTCAGCATATGCTCGAACTGGCGTGCAGCGTACCGGGCGTGCTGGGCGCGCATGACCTGCGCACGCGGGTTTCCGGCAACCAGTGGTTCGTGCAACTGCATCTGGAACTGCCGGGCGAGCTGACCCTGTCAGTTGCCCACGGCATCAGCGATCAGGCGGCGGATGCCATTCACGCCGCTTACCCACGGGCCGAAGTGCTGGTGCACGCCGACCCGATTAGAGCAGCTTCAAGCAGCAAGCTTTAAGCGGCAAGTTGCTTGTAGCTTGTAGCTTGTAGCTGCCCCTACTCAAGCCGATACCCGCGACTGCTCAGGCAGTTGCCTTGGGCCTGGCGGTAGGCTTGTACCACCGACGGGGCCGGTTGGTAGGTGGCCGTGCGCGGATCGAAACCACTTTGCTGCACCGCGTATTGATAGCACTCGTACCCGTCCTGATTGACCTGCTGAGGCGACTGGCCGTTGGCCGGATACGCCACCACGTCATAACCATTGCTGACCGGTTGCGGCTGCGGTTGCACAGGCGGCTCGACCACCACGTAATCCTGAGTACTTTCCTGGTAGGCGTAGTACGAACCGGCCGCGAGGAACAACAGCGCGCCCCCGATCCACACTTCACGGGCGTAATCCGGCAGGTAGCCGACGCGAATCCCGCGCGGCGGCTGCACCACCACATATCGTGGGCCTAGCGGTCGGTACCAGTAGCCGCCGGAGTAGAAATAATCCTGGCCCCGATACGGCACGCGGTAGTCACGATCCGGGAAGCGATCGATCACATGACCCGGACGATACTGCGGGCCGGGGCCCCAGCCGTTGCCGCGTCCGTCGGGACGACCGGCCCAGTGATGGTCATCAGGACGCGGGCCGTTGTTCTGCCAGTGCTGATTGTTGTCATTGCGCCGCGGTACATCCTGGTAGTAACCACGCTGTGGCTGTTGGGTCTGGCGCACGGTATCGGGCCGCCCCTGGATCGGCAGGTCGTTGGCCGGCAATTGTGGTGGCGGCGGTGGCGGCCGAACAGGATTGTTGAAGTCGCGAGGCTGACTGTATTGCGACTGACCGCCATCGCGCGGCTGGGCGTTGGGCTCGAACTGGCGACTGTTGTCGCCACGAATGATGTCGTTATTCTGCGGGCGCGGTTGATTGTTGCCGCCATGGCCCTGGTTGTTGCCCTGGTGGCCATCTCCACGTTGCCCGTTGTCCGGGCCACGGTTCTGCGGCTCGTCGGCCAGCGATTGCGCAGTGACACTGATACACAGCAAACCAACACCGGCCAAACGCCAGATGCGCGACTTCATGCTTTTCCTCACTGCGGGTTAGGGCCTGTACGTAAGACTGGGAAAGCACAAGCCGGTTCTGCAACAGGTTATCAGTCGCGCAACTTATTTATTGAGGGGTCGGCGATAAATTGCGGGCAAAAGAAAAGGGAGACCCGTCGGCCTCCCTTTGAGAACTTCGTCCGTGCTCGACGCTTTTGACGTCGGCTCACCTCACGCCGTCTTCTGGACAGTGTGTAGCTCGGGGGCCGGCACATCCCCGGTGGGGGTGGCGGCCGCGGCTGGCCGGATTGGGCGAGCCGCTGTGGACTGTTTGTCCGAGCAGTGATTCTGGTGATAAGAATAGGCCGCAGGCATCGGCAGAGGATTGCGAAGATTGCTCAAATAAACATGACTTGCGCAATTTTTAACCATGGATAGATAATCTGCCGCAATTGAGATGACAAAGGCCTGACTGATGAGCAAACTCGACCGATACGACCTGAGCATTTTGGCGGAATTGCAGCGCGACGCGCGCATCTCCAACCAGGAGCTGGCCGAACGCATCGGCCTGTCGCCTTCACCTTGCTCGCGCCGGGTCAAGCAACTGGAAGACGACGGCTACATCTCCCGCCAAGTGGCGCTGCTGGACCGTAAGATGCTCGGCTTGAGCCTGACTGCCTATGTGCTGATCGGCATGGACCGACACACACCGGAGCGGTTCGAGAACTTCGAAGCGGCGATTCGCACGTTGCCGCAAGTGCTGGAATGCAGCCTGGTGACGGGCATGGATGCGGACTATCAGCTCAAAGTGGTGGTGCCGGACATGGATCACTATCAGAAATTGCTGCTGGGACATCTGACGCGGATTGATGGGGTGACGAGTGTGCGGTCGAGTTTTGTGTTGAATCAGGTGCTCAATAGCACCGAGTTGCCGCTGACTCATCTGCGTAACTGACACGCTTACCTGTAGGAGCGAGCTTGCTCGCGATGGACGTTAACGATAACGCGTGCCTCCTGATTAAACGCGCCGCCCTTAAGTCCATCGCGAGCAAGCTCGCTCCTACAGATTAGGACTGGGCGACGAATAGCTGCGACACACAGTCGCAGGTCAATGCCGCTCCGATCCTCCCTGCCGTATACTCCAGCGCCTTTTAGCCCCGCCCGCGCTGGAGATGTCCGATGGATCCTGCAGTATTCGAAGAGTGGATGATGACCGGACTGGTCAGCATTCTGATCATTTTCATGGGTTTCATCGTCTGGGACCTGGCGAAAAAATCCAAGGCCGGGCGCTTTGGCTCGTTCATCCTGTTCTTCGTGCTGGGGCTAGGCGTGGCAGCATTCGTGGTCAAAAGCGTGGTTATCGGCATGATCGAGACCGGCACTTTATAACCGCGCCGGCACTTCCTTCCACTGGCCCTGATCGAGCCCTTCGATCGACCAGTCACCGATCCTGACCCGCACCAACCGCAACGTCGGCAAGCCGACCGCCGCGGTCATGCGCCGGACCTGACGGTTACGCCCCTCGCGAATCACCAGCTCCAGCCAGCGGGTCGGCACGCTTTTGCGAAAACGTACCGGCGGATTGCGTGGCCATAATTGAGGCTCTTCAAGTTGTCGCGCCTCGGCGGGCAAGGTCATGCCGTCGTTCAGTTCGACACCCTCGCGCAAACGCTGCAACTGCTCAGCGCTCGGTTCGCCCTCCACTTGCACCCAATAGGTCTTGGCCAGTTTGTGTTTGGGATCGGCAATCCGCGCCTGAAGCTGGCCGTCGTTGGTCAGCAGCAGCAAGCCTTCACTGTCACGGTCCAGCCGTCCTGCCGGGTAAATCCCGGGAATCTCGATGTAGTCCTTGAGCGTCGCCCGCCCTTCGCCGTCGCTGAATTGCGTCAGCACATCGAAGGGTTTGTTGAACAGGATCAGCTTCGGCTCTGCCGGTGGCGCTTTGGCGACACGGCGCGGGGCTGATGGCGGGTTGTTCGCGCCAGGACGGCGAGACACGGGGCGTGGAGGACGAGACATGGGAAAGGGAACATCTAACGGTCAGGGGTGCTAATGCTAGTGCCCTGACCGCCAAATGACCATGACAACTGTTACCGGAACGGCGGTTCGTCGAAGCTGCGCAACTTGCGCGAGTGCAACGAGTTGAGTTCGGTGCGCAACAGATCCACCGCCTCGATACCGATCTTCAAGTGCTGGCTGACCGCACGCTCATAGAAGGCGTTGGCCGAACCCGGCAGCTTGATTTCGCTGTGCAGCGGTTTGTCCGAGACGCAGAGCAACGTGCCATACGGCACTCGCAAGCGATAACCTTGTGCGGCGATGGTGCCGCTTTCCATGTCCACCGCCACGGCGCGGGACAGGTTGATCAGCGGACGCTCCTGGGCCCAGCGCAACTCCCAGTTACGGTCGTCGTAGGTCAGCACGGTGCCGGTGCGCAGGCGTTTTTTCAGCTCGTCGCCCTTCTCGCCGGTGATGTTGGCGGCCGCTTGCTGCAACGCCATCTGCACCTCGGCCAGGGCCGGAATCGGAATGTTTGGCGGCACGACCCGGTCGAGAATCCCGTCGCGACGCATGTAGGCGTGAGCCAGCACGTAATCGCCAATGGTCTGCGACTGACGCAGGCCGCCGCAGTGACCGATCATCAGCCAGCAATGCGGACGCAGCACAGCCAAATGGTCGGTAATGTTCTTGGCGTTGGACGGGCCGACGCCGATGTTCACCAGGGTCACGCCATGACCGTCACTGGCGATCAGGTGATAGGCCGGCATTTGATAGCGATGCCAAACCACACCGGCCGCAATCGCCGAGGCTTCGCCGTGGTCCATGCTCTTTTCAATGATCACGTTGCCCGGCAGAACCATGCGCACGAAACGCGGATCGCTGCGCAACTGCTCCAGGCCATGGACGATGAACTGGTCGACGTAGCGGTGGTAGTTGGTCAGCAGAATCCACGGCTGCACATGGCGCCAGTCGCTGCCGGTGTAATGCACCAGGCGGCGCAGGGAGAAATCCACCCGCGCGGCATCGAACAGGGCCAGCGGCAGCGGATCGGTGTTTTCCCAATCGTACAAACCGTCAGCGATGCCATCGGTGGCGGCGGACAGGTCGGTGCTCGGGAACACCCGCGCCAGCACGGCAGCGGTCACGCCGGAGCCGGCCAGTTCATCGCCCTGCTCGACCACGTAGGGGTAAGGAATGTTCTGCTGGCTGATGCCGACTTCCACGGTCACGGTGAAGTCGTGCATCAGGGGAACCAGCTGTTCCAGCAGGTATTTGCGGAAGGCGGCCGGGTGAGTGACGGTGACGCTGTAGGTCCCCGGCAACTGAACCTTGGCGTAGGCGCGCGTGGTCTGTGGGACTTCGCCTTGGCAGTGGTAGGTCAGACGCAGTTCAGGATAACGAAACATCGCACGCTGTTCGGCGTCCGGCTCAATACGATCCTTGAGGTAACGCTTGAGCGCCTGGTTCAGCGCGGTGGTGGCACGATTGTGCAAGAGCGCAAGCCGGTCCACGGCTTGCTCGGCGGTTTGAACGATAATAAAAGCTTCGGTCACGATCAGCATCCTGTGTTCTGACTTGCAGGTCTTCATCTTGCCTGCATCGTCGCTTCACGGGAACAGTGGCGTGTTGATACATAAATCCCGAACCCACCACAGATCCAATGTGGGAGCGAGCCTGCTCGCGATAGCGGTGTGACAGGCAACTGCAATGTTGAATGTTAAATCGCTATCGCCGGCAAGCCGGTCTCGCTCCCACAGGGGTTTTGTGTCGTTTATAGAAGCGGGGTCGAGCGGGCGACGATCGCTTCCACCTCCAATCCCCGTGGCAACGCGCCATACACGCGGCCGGCCGAACCGAGGCGGCTGGCAATGAAGGCATCGCTGACCGCCGAGTTGCCAGCCTCCAGCAACAGCTTGGCCTGCAGCCCCAAGGCGATGTCTTCGGTGAGCTGGCGGGCACGATACTGAATGTCGCTGGTGTCCTTGAAAGCTGCCTGCAATTGGCTGATGTGCGCCGCCAGGCGTTTATCGCCATGACCATCGCCCAACTCGCTGAACAGCACATCGAGCACACCCGGTTCTTTCGACAGCGCCCGCAGCACGTCCAGGCATTGCACGTTGCCAGAACCTTCCCACGTCGAATTGACCGGTGCCTCACGGTACAAACGCGGCAGGATGCTGTCTTCGACATAACCCGCGCCGCCCATGCATTCGGCGGCCTCGTTTATCATGGCGGGCGCGCGCTTGCAGATCCAGTATTTGCCCACCGCCGTTACCAGGCGCGCGAATTTCGCTTCATGCTCATCGCCCAGATGATCCAGCGCCTTGCCCATGCGCAGGCTCAACGCCAAGGCCGCTTCGCTTTCCAACGCGAGATCGGCAAGCACGTTCTGCATCAACGGTTGTTCGCTGAGCAGCTTGCCGCCGACCATGCGGTGAGCGCAGTGATGGCTGGCCTGCGTCAACGCCTGGCGCATCAGCGAGCTGGAACCGACCATGCAATCGAAGCGGGTCATGGCCACCATTTCGATGATGGTCGGAACGCCGCGCCCTTCTTCGCCGACCATCCACGCCAGCGCACCGCGGAATTCGACTTCGCTGGACGCGTTCGAGCAATTACCGAGCTTGTTCTTCAGACGCTGGATGTAAAACTGATTGCGCGTGTCGTCCGGGCGATGACGCGGCAACAGGAAACAGGTCAAACCCTTGTCGGTCTGTGCCAGGGTCAGGAAGGCATCGCACATCGGTGCGGAACAGAACCACTTGTGGCCCACCAGTTCGTAGGCCTGACCGGGACCGCTGGCGCCGATCGGATACGCCTTGGTGGTGTTGGCCCGCACATCGGTGCCGCCCTGTTTCTCAGTCATGGCCATGCCGATGGTGACGCCGGCCTTGTGCGCCATGCCGACGTTGCGCGGGTCGTATTCGGTGGCGAGGATTTTCGGCAGCCACTGCTTGGCCAGGTCCGCTTGCACGCGCATCGCCGGGACGCTGGCGAAAGTCATGGTCAGCGGGCAACCGCTGCCGGCTTCGGCCTGGCTATGCAGGTAGGTCATGGAGGCGCGGGCGACGTGGGCGCCGGATTGCGGATGTGCCCAGGGCAGCGAGGTCAGCCCGTGTTCGATCGCAGTGCGCATCAGCTCATGATAAGCCGGGTGAAACTCCACCAGATCGATGCGATGACCATAACGGTCGTGACTGCTGAACACCGGCTTGTTCTGGTTGGCCAGAAACCCCGCCTCCATCAGCGGCCCACCGGCCAGTGCGCCATAAGCGTCGATCCGCGATTCGGCCCAACCGGCCCCGAAACGCCGCGACCACTCCTGCAACGGCAAATCGATGCGATACAGGTTGGCACCGTCCAGCGACGGTGGCTGGTTGGTAACTTCGTGGGTTTCGGCGAACTGATGCAGGTTCATGACGGGGCTCCTTTGGTCAGCCAAGGAATTCAGTTAATCACTGCCCCGAGGCCGAACAAAGTGGCATATCCGCCTAACTGTCGGCGCTTTCGCCTTGTTTTGGACAGAGCACCCGACGATACAGCGCAGCCTGCAAGTCTTCGAACTTCACCGGCTTGCTCAGGTGATCAATCAAGGCACCCGTCGGGCAGCGTTCCCGATCAGCGCTCAGGGCAATCATGAACACCGGCAATTGCTCGCAGCCCGGCAAGGCGCGGATCTGGCAGCACAGCGATACGCCATCCAGCGACGGCAACTGACCATCGAGCAGCACGGCGTCGAATGCTTCACGCTGCAAGAGATCCAGCGCGGCCACGCCATTGTCGGCCGTTCGCACCCGGAACCCGAGCTTGAGCAACATGCCGCGCATCACCAGCTGATTGATGCTGTTTTCATCCACCAGCAACACGGTGCAGTCCTGCGGCAGACGCAGACGCGGGAATTCCCGCGTCATCATGGGCGTTGAGACTCGCTCTACCACGGGCAACTCAAACTCGACGTCGAGCTGGAAGCGACTCCCGCGACCGGGCTCGGATCGGTGAGTCAGATGCCCGCCAAGCAAGTCGACCAGTTGCCGACAGATCGCCAGGCCAACGCCCAGACCGCCATATTCCCGGGTCATCGAGCCGTCGAGCTGGAAAAAGCGCTGGTACAGCGTCGCCTCGCCCAAATCGGTGAAGCCGATGCCGGTGTCGATCACTGCAAAGGACAGTGCCAGCCCGTCGGGGCCTAAGGGTTTACCCGTGACCCGCAACGCCACGCCGCCCACACGGGTGAACTTGATCGCGTTGTCCAGCAGGCATTCCAGGCATTGCGCCAACTTGATGTTGTCGCCGTGCAAACGGTCCGGCAGGCCTGGCGTGACGTCAACCTTGAAGTCAAGTGACTTGCCTGACGCATTGCCTTCGAACTGCACGCGCAGGGCATCGACCACGCTGCGCAAACTGAAGGTGGACGCATTAGCCTTGAGCTTGCCGGCCTGCAATTCGGTCAGGGTGAGGATACCGTTGACCATGCGCATCATGTCTCGCGCCGAACCGGCGGCCGTTTGCTGGTATTGCTCCAGTTCCGGGTCCATCTCGACGGTTTGCATCAGCTCCAGCGAACCGATCACACCGTTCATGGGTGTGCGCAATTCGTGGGTCAACGTGGCGAGGAATTCATCCTTGAGCTTGTTACTGTGCGCCAGTTGCTGGTTGAGCACTTCGAGCTTTTGACCGGCATCGAACAAGGTCTGCGCCTGTTGCTCACGCATGGCGTTGATGCGGTCGGCCAGGGCCAGGGACAACAGCGCCACTTCGATGGCCGAGCCGATCTGGCTGGAATACATGGTCAGGAACACGTTCGGCAGGTAACCCAACACCATCAGCGTGTTGACGACGCCGCCAAGCAAAAACGCCGACCAGGCGATGATGAAATAACGTGCCACCCGCAGGCCGCGCCACCAGGCGAAAATCCCCGCGGCGAAAATCACCACGGTGAACGTCAGCGCCAGGGCCGTCGCCAGACGCAGGGCCAAGGCGTAACTGGTCATTAACGACAAGCCGACCACCACCGCCCCGAACGCAATCAACGCCAGCAGCAAGCGATCGAGCCAGCGGTTGAGGGTGGCCGTCTGCAGGAAGCTGCGGGCGAACTGGCTGCCGAACAGCCCCGCACAACCAATGAAGAACGGCGTCGCAGCATTGGCCCACCAGGGATCGTTCGGCCAGAAATACTGCACGGCCGCGCCGTTCACCGACAGTTGATACAGACCGAACGAGGCAATGTAGAAGATGTAATAGAGGTAGCTGGTGTCGCGCACGCTGAGGTAAATGAACAGGTTGTAGACCAGCATCCCCAACAACACGCCGTAAATCAGGCCCAGCACGTAGAGCCGCACCGGCTGTTCTTCAAGGAATGCCGTGCTCGACCACAACGTGACTGGCGCCTGGATCGACCCTTCGCTCTGCAGGCGCAGGTACAGGGTTTGCGTTTGACTCGGGGTGAAGTTCAGATCGAACAAATAGTTGTTCTGGCGAATCTCGCGACTGTCGAACGGCAAGGCATCGCCGGTCTGGCGGGCGAATTGATAGGCTCCCGCAGCATCGGGCAAATACAGATCAAGATGATCGAGGGGCGGATAGGCCAGCTCCAGCAGCCAGGTCCGTTGCACGGAGGGATTGGTCGGGCGGTAATGCAGGTCGATTTTCAGCCAGAACACCGAACGCGAGTAACCGGCGTTGAGAGTGGCCTTATCGTGGGGTTTGAAGTTTCCGGCAGCGGCTTGCGCACGGACATCATCAATGGTCGCCTGACCATCGGCATCTTCGAACACTTGCAGGGTTCGGCCCAGGGGCAGGCTTTGAGTGAATTCATCGAATTCGACTGCGCTCGCCATGAGGGGCAAGCAAAACAGCAATATCAGCAAATAGCGCATTTAAGCCCCAGCGTAGCCTGTCCGGTTATCTCAGGAAGCCCCTCATTCCCTTTGAGTAGACGTAAAACCGGTATTACCTGCTATTGGTTTGGATCCACTCTAGCATAGCCGTTGATGGCCATTGAACACCATTGAAACATTTCCTGTAAAGGCTCTAGTACGGGCATTACAGCGTGCATTGGGTTAGAGCTGTTTGCTCGGTCAGGCTACGAATATGCATCGGCTGCCGGCCGCATTCCTGTAGCAGCCGACCGCAGGCTTCAGCTGCTACAAAGTTCGTGCCATGACTCGTCGGTCGACTGGTGGTAAGCTCGCGCACCATGAATATCTACAGCTCTCGCCCCGTTGTCCTCTGTCTCTCCGGCCACGACCCAAGTGGTGGCGCCGGCTTGCAGGCAGATATCGAAGCCCTGCTCGCTCAGGGTTGTCATGCGGCCCCGGCCGTCACCGCCCTGACCGTGCAAGACACGGTCAACGTCACTGACTTTCGCGTCCTCGACCGTGAGTGGGTGTTGGCCCAGGCCAATGCCGTGCTCAACGACTCCGAAGTCGCTGCGGTGAAACTGGGCATGCTCGGTTCCCTGGAAATGGTCGACACCGTGGTCGAACTGCTTCAGGCACACCCGCACTTGCCGATGGTCTGCGACCCTGTGCTGCGCGCCGGTGGCGGCGGACGACTGGGCAAGGATGAAGTCGGTTACGCCATGCGCGAACGTCTCCTGCCGCTGGCAATCATTGCCACCCCTAACCTTCCCGAAGCCCGCATCCTCGCCGAACTGCCCGAAGGCACCGCGGACGAGTGCGCTGAAAAACTCCTGCCGTACGTCAAACACCTGTTGATCACCGGTGGCCATGGCGACGAACACGAAATTCATAATCGTTTGTACAGCCGCGACGGTAGCCGCAAAACCTTTACCTGCCAGCGCCTGCCCGGCAGCTATCATGGGTCCGGTTGCACCTTGGCCAGCGCCTTGGCCGGTCGACTGGCCTTGGGTGAAAACCTCGCCAGCGCCGTGCAGACCGCGCTTGACTACACTTGGCGGACCCTGCGAGATGCCGAGCAGCTGGGCAAAGGCCAGTTCGTACCACGCCGCCTGCCGCTGGATTTCTGTTCGTAACCTTCTATGCGTAAAGCGGAGAGGCTTGTCCGATGAAACTACGTGGCCTGTATGCCATTACCGACAGTCAGTTACTGGCCGGTAAATTTCTTTCGTATGTAAAAGCGGCGCTGGACGGCGGCGTTACTCTGCTGCAATACCGCGACAAAAGTAGTGACGATGCCCGGCGTCTGCGCGAGGCCGAATCCCTGCGCAGCTTGTGCGAACTCTACAAGACCCAGCTGATCATCAACGATGACTACGAACTGGCTGCACGCCTTGGTGTCGGTTTGCACCTGGGCCAGACCGATGGGCCACTGATGCCGGTTCGTGCACTGCTCGGTCGTCAGGCGATCATCGGTTCGACTTGCCATGCGCAGCTCGAACTCGCCGAACAAGCGGCCAAGGAAGGCGCCAGTTATGTCGCCTTCGGCCGCTTCTTCAACTCCAACACCAAACCCGGCGCACCGACCTGCAGCCTCGAACTGCTCGACCAGGCCCGCAGCAAATTGCACCTGCCGATCTGCGCGATCGGCGGCATCACCCTGGAAAACGCCGTCCCGCTGGTGGCCCACGGGGTCGATCTGCTGGCGGTGGTCCACGGCCTGTTTGGCGCCGAGAGCACGACCGAAGTGACGCGCCGTGCCCGCGCATTCAACGCCCTGCTTTCTATTTAAGTAGCTTAAAAGTCTGATTTGAGAGCCCGATCATGTCTCGTTCCGAAACGCTGTTTGCCAATGCCCAGAAACACATTCCCGGTGGCGTGAACTCGCCTGTTCGCGCGTTCAAGAGCGTTGGCGGCACGCCTCTGTTTTTCAAACACGCTGAAGGCGCCTACGTCACCGACGAAGACGACAAGCGTTATGTGGACTACGTCGGCTCCTGGGGCCCGATGATCCTGGGCCACAGCCATCCGGACGTGCTGGACGCGGTGCGCAAACAGCTGGAACACGGCTTGTCGTACGGTGCCCCGACCGAAATGGAAACCGAGATGGCCGATCTGGTCTGCTCGATCGTGCCGTCGATGGAAATGGTGCGCATGGTCAGCTCCGGCACCGAAGCGACCATGAGCGCGATTCGCCTGGCCCGTGGTTTCACCGGCCGCGACAGCATCATCAAGTTCGAAGGCTGCTACCACGGTCACTCCGACAGCCTGCTGGTCAAGGCCGGTTCCGGCGCATTGACCCAAGGCGTGCCGAGCTCGGCCGGCGTACCGGCGTCCTTCGCCAAACATACCCTGACCCTGCCGTTCAACGACATCGACGCCGTGGCAACCATGCTCGCCGAAGTCGGTCAGGACGTGGCTTGCATCATCGTCGAGCCAGTGGCCGGCAACATGAACTGCGTACCGCCGGCGCCGGGCTTCCTCGAAGGCCTGCGGACCTTGTGCGACAACCACGGCGTGGTGCTGATTTTCGACGAAGTGATGACCGGTTTCCGCGTCGCCCTCGGCGGTGCTCAAGCGCATTACGGCGTCACGCCAGACCTGACCACGTTCGGCAAGATCATCGGTGGCGGCATGCCGGTTGGCTGCTTCGGCGGCAAACGCGCAATCATGTCGCACATCGCGCCACTGGGCCCGGTTTATCAGGCAGGCACCTTGTCGGGTAACCCGCTGGCGATGGCGGCCGGTCTCACGACGTTGCGCCTGATCAGCCGCCCTGGCTTCCACGCAGAACTGAGCGACTACACCAGCCGTCTGCTCGATGGCCTGCAACAGCGCGCCGACGCCGCCGGCATTCCGTTCGTGACCACGCAAGCCGGTGGCATGTTCGGCCTGTACTTCAGCGGCGCCGACGACATCGTCACGTTTGATGATGTGATGGCCAGCGACGCGAAGCTGTTCGGCCGCTTCTTCCACTTGATGCTCGAAGGCGGCGTGTACCTGGCGCCGAGTGCATTCGAAGCCGGCTTCACTTCGATTGCCCACGGCGAAGCCGAGTTGAAACTGACGCTGGATGCCGCCGAGCGCGCATTTGCCGCACTGAAATAATGCTGAGACGCTGACGTTGGCGATTGCCGGCGTCAGCTTTTACCTACATTCCAGCGTCTTTTCTTACTCATCTGCCGATAATCCCCCGTAAACCGGGCGATATATTCCCCGCGCAGCAGAAAAACGAGTAAAGACTTTGTAAGGTTGGCCCTGCTTATTTCATAATGCGCGCTTATTGGATCCCTCGATGGGTCCGCGCGCCCCTCAGAGGTAAGTCGATTCCCATGAACCGCACCGGCCGCGCCCTTGCATTGGGCTGCCTGTTGCTCCTTCAGCCCCTGCTCGCGCTCGCACAAGCAGGCGGCAACTCGTTGTTAATCCCAGCGATGGGTCGCTGCACCCTCAATACCCAGCCGCAAGACCTGGAACAGGCGCTCGCCGCCTGCCAGAAAGCGTCGGATGACGGGGATGCGCAAGCACAATACGAGTTGGGTGAGTTCTACTACGACGGCAAAAACACCCCGCGCGACCTCAAGAAAGCCCTGGACTACTTCGAAAAGGCCTCGCTGCAAGGCCACGCCCAGGCGCAATTCAAACTCGGCACCATGTTCTTCCACGGCGAAGGCGTACCGGCCAATAACGTTCAGGCGTATATCGTGCTGAAAATGGCGGCGGTCAATGGTGCGGAAGAAGCGCTGGATACAGCGGACGAAGTCGCCGAGAAGATGCCTCGCGAAGAACTTGAGGTAGCGACTCAGGTGCTTGGGCAAATCTTCCGCAAGTACCTGATGGAATTGCAGAGCGCCGATGGGCGTACGCCTTTTTCTCCACTGCCCTGAGTACAACACGGGCCCCTGTGGCGAGGGAGCTTGCTCCCGCTCGACTGCGAAGCAGTCGTAAAGTCAGACGATGCGGTGAATCAGAAAAACGGTGCTTGCAGGGTTTAGGGCCGCTTCGCGCCCCTGCGGGAGCAAGCTCCCTCGCCACAAAAAGCCCAGTTCATCTCAAAGACCTTCCTGCTTACTTCTCAGGCATCGGCATCGGAAACGGCATGACATTGCCGACCGCGCCGCGGGCTTCGCTGATTTTCGGCGTGCCGAGACGCTCGACTTCGTCGATGCGCACGATCGAATGCATCGGCACAAAACTGCGCACGACACCTTCGAACTGAGCCTTGAGCTTCTCTTCGCTCGGATCGACGACCACTTGCGTGCGCTCGCCAAAGACGAACTCTTCCACTTCCAGGAAGCCCCACAGATCACTTTGATAGATCTGCTTGGCGTACATTTCGTACACCTGGCCCTGATTGAGGAAAATCACCTTGTAGATTGGAGCTTCACGTTTGGTCATGGTGGGCGAGCAACACATCGGGGGATAAAAATGAGGGCGCGAACTATAGCATAGCCACCGGACGCACAGCGGTAGGAACCTCGGGACATGTTCCCTATAATGCGCGGTTCTTTGAATCACGTGATGACTGTATCCATGGCCAAGAAGCTTTACATCGAAACCCACGGTTGCCAGATGAACGAGTACGACAGCTCGCGCATGGTCGATCTGCTGGGCGAACATCAGGCTCTGGAAGTCACCGCCCGCGCTGAAGATGCCGACGTGATCCTTCTCAACACCTGTTCGATCCGCGAACGCGCCCAGGACCGGGTGTATTCCCAGCTCGGCCGCTGGCGCGAACTGAAACTGGCGAACCCGGAGATGGTGATTGCCGTCGGCGGTTGCGTCGCCAGTCAGGAAGGCGCCGCCATCCGCGATCGCGCCCCGTATGTCGATGTGGTCTTCGGTCCGCAAACCCTGCACCGCCTGCCGGAAATGATCGACGCCGCCCGCGCCACCAAATTGCCGCAAGTGGACGTCTCGTTCCCGGAAATCGAAAAATTCGACCATTTGCCGGAGCCGCGCATCGATGGCCCGAGCGCCTACGTGTCGGTCATGGAAGGTTGCAGCAAGTACTGCACGTTCTGCGTGGTGCCCTACACCCGCGGCGAAGAAGTCAGCCGACCGTTCGATGACGTGATTGCCGAAATCATCCACCTCGCTGAAAACGGCGTGCGTGAAGTGACGCTGCTGGGCCAGAACGTCAACGGCTATCGCGGCACCACCCACGACGGTCGCCTGGCGGATCTGGCCGAGTTGATTCGTGTCGTCGCGGCTGTCGATGGCATTGATCGGATTCGCTACACCACGTCCCATCCGCTCGAATTCTCCGACAGCCTGATCCAGGCTCACGCCGAAGTGCCGGAGTTGGTGAAGCACCTGCACTTGCCGGTGCAATCCGGTTCGGACCGCATTCTTGCGGCGATGAAGCGCAACCACACCGCGCTGGAATACAAATCCAAACTGCGCAAGCTGCGCGCCGCCGTGCCAGGGATCTGCATCAGTTCGGACTTTATCGTCGGCTTCCCCGGCGAGACCGAAAAAGACTTCGAACAAACAATGAAGCTGATCGAAGACGTCGGTTTCGACTTCTCCTATTCGTTTGTCTACAGCCAGCGTCCGGGCACGCCGGCGGCCGACCTGGCCGACGAAACGCCGGAAGAGCTGAAAAAAGAACGCTTGAATGCCCTGCAACATCGCCTGAACCAGCAAGGTTTCGAGATCAGCCGACAAATGGTCGGTTCGATCCAGCGGATTCTGGTCACCGATTACTCGAAAAAAGACCCCGGCGAGCTGCAAGGCCGGACCGAGAATAACCGGATCGTCAACTTCCGCTGCGACAATCCGACCCTGATCGGCCAGTTTGCCGATGTGCACATCGATGCGGCGCAGCCGCACTCGCTGCGGGGCTCGCTGGTGTAGGAGCGAGCTTGCTCGCGATGGTCGTCAACGATGACGCGTGCATCCTGAATGAACGCGGGCATTCAAGCCCTTCGCGAGCAAGCTCGCTCCTACAGAGTCATGGTCTGCCACATTGCCCAGCATAAGAGCTTTCGCACCCGCGCCACTGGCGTTATCCTTGATTTCATCTTAATTGCCCCAGGGCGGCTAAATACGACCTTGAACGCACCCATAGAACCACATCGTTTCATCCTCGAGCCCTTTGAGGCTCGCCGCTTCGCCAATCTGTGCGGGATGTTCGACGAGCATCTGCGCTTGATCGAGCAACGCCTGACCATCGAGATCCGCAACCGCGGAAACCAGTTCGAGCTGATCGGCGACCCCAAACACACCACCTCCGCGGAAAGCCTCCTGCGCCGCCTGTACCGGGAAACCAAGGGTACCGAGCTGTCGCCGGACATGGTTCACCTGTTCCTGCAGGAATCGGCCGTCGAAGAGCTGGACAATGTTTCCCCGTCCGAACCCTCCGTGGCCCTGCGTACCAAGAAAGGCATGATTCGCCCTCGTGGCTTGAATCAGTTGCGCTACGTGAAGGAAATCCTCGGTAACGACATCAACTTCGGCATCGGCCCGGCCGGTACCGGCAAGACCTATCTGGCCGTTGCCTGCGCGGTAGACGCGCTGGAGCGCGAGCAGATTCGCCGCATCCTGCTGGTTCGTCCGGCGGTTGAAGCAGGCGAAAAACTCGGTTTTCTGCCGGGCGACCTGTCGCAAAAGATCGACCCGTACCTGCGCCCGCTCTACGACGCGCTCTACGAAATGCTCGGCTTCGAATACGTCGCCAAGCTGATCGAGCGCCAGGTGATCGAAGTCGCGCCGCTGGCCTACATGCGCGGTCGCACGCTGAACAACAGCTTCATCATTCTCGACGAAAGCCAGAACACCACCGTCGAGCAGATGAAAATGTTCCTGACCCGGATAGGCTTCGGCTCCACTGCGGTCATCACCGGTGACATCACCCAGGTCGACCTGCCGAAAGGCACCAAATCCGGGCTGCACCATGTGATCGAAGTGCTGAAAGACGTGCCGGGCATCAGCTTCACCCATTTCATGCCCAAGGACGTTGTGCGCCATCCACTGGTGCAGCGGATCGTCGAAGCCTATGAGCGCTTCGAGAATCGCGTGGCAGACGAAACACCAAAGGACAGTCGCCGCGATGCTTGAGCTTGATCTGCAACTCGCTACCGAAGCGCCCGCCCCCAGCGAAGCCGAGTTCCGCCAATGGTGCGAACTGGCCTTGCGCCAGCGCACCGCCGACTCCGAAATGACCATTCGCCTGGTCGACGAAGCCGAAGGCCGCGAGCTGAACCACACCTGGCGGCAGAAGGACTACGCCACCAATGTGCTGTCGTTTCCGGCCGATGTGCCTGACGAGTTTCTCGATATCCCGTTGCTGGGCGATCTGGTGATCTGCGTGGCGGTGGTCGAGCGCGAAGCCGCTGAACAAGGCAAGGAACTCAAGGCCCACTGGGCGCATCTGGTGATTCACGGCTGCTTGCATTTGCTGGGTTACGACCATATAGATGACGACGAAGCCGAAGAAATGGAAGCGCTGGAACGAACGTTGCTTGCGGAATTGGGCTATCCCGACCCGTACGCGGACGACGAAATCGAAACATCCACTATCGTGACAACAAAGGATTCAGAGTAATCGCTATGAGCGAAGATCGATCGAGCAACGGGCAGAAGTCTTGGCTGGGTAAGCTCACCCAGGCTTTTGCCCACGAGCCGAAGAACCGTCAGGAGCTGCTGGAGCTTCTGCGCGATGCACACCAAAACAAGTTGCTGGACAGCGAAGCGCTGGCCATCGTCGAAGGCGCCATCCAGGTTGCGGACCTGCAAGTACGGGACATCATGGTCCCGCGCTCGCAGATGATCAGCATCAAGGCGACCCAGACACCCCGCGAGTTTTTACCAGCCGTGGTCGACTCGGCCCACTCCCGTTACCCGGTCATTGGCGAAAGCCACGATGACGTGATGGGCGTGTTGCTGGCCAAGGACTTGCTGCCGTTGATCCTCAGGGAGAACGGCGACAGCTTCAACATCAAGGACCTGCTGCGCCCGGCCACCTTCGTGCCCGAGTCCAAGCGCCTGAATGTGCTGCTGCGCGAGTTCCGCGCCAACCACAACCACATGGCCATCGTTATCGATGAGTACGGCGGTGTGGCGGGTCTGGTGACCATCGAAGACGTGCTCGAACAGATCGTCGGCGACATCGAAGACGAGCACGACGTCGAGGAAGACAGCTACATCAAGCCACTGCCCAGCGGTGATTTCCTGGTCAAGGCCCTGACGCCGATCGAGAACTTCAACGAATTTTTCGACAGCGAGTTCTCCAACGACGAGTTCGACACCGTTGGCGGCCTGGTGATGAGTGCGTTCGGGCACTTGCCGAAACGCAACGAAATAACCGAAATCGGCCCGTATCGCTTCCGCATCCTGAACGCCGACAGCCGTCGGATTCACTTGCTGCGCCTGACACCTATCGCCCGTTAAGGATTGACATGCTCCGCGTAACCCGCCCCGGCTGGCCCGGTAACCTGCTGGCCGTGGCGGCCGGTGCAATCACCACCCTGGCCCTGGCGCCGTTCGATATCTGGCCGTTGGCGTTGCTGGCGGTCGGCTTTTTTTACGCCGGTTTACGTGAGCTGAGCCCCCGCCAGGCCCTGGGCCGCGGCTGGTGCTTCGGTTTCGGCCTGTTTGGCGCCGGCACCAGCTGGATCTACTACAGCATCCACAACTTTGGCGGCGCTTCAGTGTTGCTGGCCGGGTTCCTGATGCTGCTCTTCACCGCGGCGATTGCCTGGTTCTTCGCACTGCCGGCCTGGATCTGGGCGCGCTGGTTGCGTCGCAACGAAGCACCGCTGGCCGATGCCATGGCGTTCGCAGCGCTGTGGGTAGGCCAGGAAGCCTTTCGGGGCTGGTTCCTCACCGGTTTCCCGTGGCTTTACTCCGGTTACAGCCAGCTCGACGGCCCATTGGCCGGCCTCGCACCCGTGGGCGGAATGTGGCTGGTGTCCTTCACCCTGGCCTTGACCGCCGCGCTGATCTACAACGCTTCGCGCCTGATCAAGACGGGTCGCAAAGCCTTTATTGCGGCGGGTGTGCTGCTGTTGGTCGGCCCTTGGATCGCCGGCATCGCGCTCAAAGGCCATGCCTGGACCAGCCCGGCGGGCGCACCGCTGAGCGTCGCGGCAATTCAGGGCAATATCGAACAAAGCATGAAGTGGGACCCGGCGCAGCTCAACGCGCAGCTGGCGCTGTACCGCGACATGAGCTTCAGCTCCAAGCGTGTCGACCTGCTGATCTGGCCGGAAACCGCGATCCCGGTGCTCAAGGAGTCTGCCCAGGGCTACCTGGACATGATGGGCAAATTCGCTTCCGAGCGGGATTCGGCAATGATTACCGGCGTCCCCATCCGCGAAGTCGTCCGTCACGAAAAGCGTTTCTTCAACGGCATCACTATCGTCGGCGAAGGCGACGGCACTTACCTCAAGCAGAAGCTGGTGCCGTTCGGCGAATACGTGCCATTGCAGGATGTGCTGCGCGGCCTGATCGCCTTCTTCGACCTGCCGATGTCGGACTTTGCCCGTGGCCCCGCTGATCAGGCGATGCTGCAAGCCAAGGGCTATCAAATTGCGCCGTACATCTGCTACGAAGTGGTTTACCCGGAGTTTGCCGCCAGCCTCGCGGCTCGCAGCGATCTGTTGCTGACCATCAGCAACGACACCTGGTTCGGCACCTCCATCGGGCCGTTGCAACACTTGCAGATGGCACAGATGCGCGCGCTTGAGGCCGGCCGCTGGATGATCCGCGCCACCAACAACGGCGTGACCGGCCTGATCAACCCCTTCGGCCAGATCACCACGCAGATCCCGCAGTTCGAACGCGGCATCCTGTACGGCGAAGTGGTGCCGATGCATAACCTGACGCCTTACCTGCAGTGGCGTTCGTGGCCGCTGATCATTGTCTGCGTGTTGTTGTTTGGCTGGGCGTTGGTGGCCAACCGGATGGCAAAAACCGTCTGAGACTGGCGGGCTTTTGTGGCGAGGGGCTTGCCCCCGTTCGACTGCGCAGCAGTCGTAAATCCGACCACCGCGTTTCAACTGTCACACCGTATGCGCTGATTTCAGGGCTGCTTCGCAGCCCAACGGGGGCAAGCCCCCTCGCCACAGGTCAGCGATAGAACAATGAATACCCGATCTGCCCCACCGCTTCATTCAGCAACTGCCCGCTCTGCCAGATCGACTTGAACTCAGGCATCCAGCCACCCAATGGCCGGGCATTGTCCACGCCTAGAAAACCCACCGGCGCGGGCACCACCTCAAATCCTGCCTTCTGGAAACTCCAGACCGCCCGCGGCATATGCCAGGCCTGAGTCACGACCACAACACGCTTGATCCCTTGTGGCAGCAACACCTCGGCACTGAACTGCGCATTTTCCCAAGTCGTACGGCTACGCCCTTCCTGCCAACGCACGGTTACGCCAGAGTCTTCGAACATCGAATCCGCCATCAATTTGGCTTCGGTGGGCGGCGTGCCGAAATGCAGGCCGCCACTGGTTAGGATCGGCAGGCCGGAGGCCTTGGCCAGCCGCGCGGCATAACGCTGACGCCCCAGACCCACACCGGTCGGCTGGTCATCGCCCCAAGCCAGGTCACCCCGCTCACGCCCAGACCCCAGCACAACGATCGCATCAGCGCGCTGACTCAGGGTCGCCCATTCGGCGCGATCCAGCGCCGGCTCCCGTTCCAGCGCCTTGGCGCTCCATTGCACCACCACCGGCAAACTCATCAGCCAGAACCCGCCGAACCCCAGCGTAAAGCACACGCCCGCAAGGCGCGGCCTTGAGCGGCGAAACCACCAGGCAAGCGCCAGCAACAGCAATAAAATGCCGGGCGGCAGCAGAAGTTGTTTTACAAAGTAACGAAAAGGCATCGAGCATCTCCTGAAGATGCCCGAAGCCTAAGTGGGTTGACGCAATGCGACAACAAATGCGGAAGGACTATGCTTCAAAAAACCATACGTCATGGCTTCAAGTGCCTTTACTTGAATTGCAGAGACCGGACCTTTACCGCGTCCCTGCCCGGTACCTTGTCCTTGAGCCAGATGATCTTGGCCGAACGTGGTGCGTCGAGTTGCTTCACTGCTTCTGACAAGCATCCGTGTGTTTCACGTTCACTGCGGTCCAGATACGCCTTGACCAGTGCAAATTCTGCGGGGCTCAGGCCACGCAACTCCAGCTCAAGGGGGCGTTCATCGCGCAACCGGCCAGCGGTTTTTGCCGCGTCCAGGGCCATTCCCAGACGATCGATCAGTCTTTCGTACAGCTCCGGCTTCGTAACTTTTTGCTGTGAATCAACCATCCCTCACCTCATTGAAGATAAGACTCGCTCCCCATTTAGAGCTTAGCTTCCATGAACAAACCGGCTGAACGCCGCGACCAACGGCCCTCGCAGCCATTTCGGCAAGACGCGCGGCAGTAATCAGGGTTTCCCTCGGTAGAGTGCGGTCATGTATGCTACGGCGCTTCCTGTAACTCCACTTCCAGCTCGCTTGGGCACCGCAACGCCGATTTGGCGTGATCACCGTCCAGCGCCGCATTGAAGAGGATTAGGCCACCCCTATTCAGTTCAAAAGTAGCCATGCACGAACAATATCAGCCCCGTGAAATCGAAGCCGCCGCCCAGTCGTTCTGGGACGAGCAAAAGTCCTTTGAAGTCAGTGAACAGCCAGGCAAGGAGACTTTCTACTGCCTGTCGATGTTCCCTTACCCCAGCGGCAAGCTACACATGGGGCACGTGCGCAACTACACCATCGGCGACGTGATCTCCCGCTATCAACGCATGCAAGGCAAGAACGTCCTGCAACCCATGGGTTGGGACGCCTTCGGCATGCCGGCGGAAAACGCCGCGATGAAGAACAACGTAGCGCCCGCCAAGTGGACCTACGAAAACATCGCCTACATGAAAACCCAGCTGCGCAGCCTGGGCCTGGCGGTGGACTGGTCCCGCGAAGTGACCACCTGCAAGCCGGATTACTACCGCTGGGAACAATGGCTGTTCACTCGCCTGTTCGAAAAAGGCGTGATTTACAAGAAAAGCGGCACCGTGAACTGGGACCCGGTCGACCAGACCGTTCTGGCCAACGAGCAGGTGATCGACGGTCGCGGCTGGCGTTCCGGCGCGCTGATCGAAAAGCGCGAAATCCCGATGTACTACTTCAAGATCACCGCTTACGCGGATGAGCTGCTGGAGAGCCTCGACGAGCTGACCGGCTGGCCTGAACAGGTCAAGACCATGCAGCGCAACTGGATCGGCAAATCCCGTGGCATGGAAGTGCAGTTCCCGTACAACGTCGACTCCATCGGCGAAACCGGTGCACTCAAAGTCTTCACCACCCGTCCGGACACCCTGATGGGCGCGACCTACGTTGCCGTGGCCGCCGAACACCACCTGGCCACCCTGGCCGCACAGAACAACCCTGAGCTGCAGGCGTTCATCGCTGAATGCAAGGGCGGCAGCGTCGCCGAAGCCGACGTCGCCACTCAAGAGAAAAAAGGCCTGCCGACCTCGCTGTTCGTCGAGCACCCGCTGACCGGTGAGAAACTCCCGGTGTGGGTCGCCAACTACGTGCTGATGCATTACGGCGATGGCGCGGTGATGGCTGTACCGGCTCACGACGAGCGTGATTTCGAGTTCGCCACCAAGTACAACCTGCCGATCAAATCCGTGGTGTGCACAAGCGCAGGTGATACCAACCCGGCGCCGTGGCAGGACGCCTACGGCGAACACGGCACGCTGATCAACTCCGGCGAGTTCGACGGCCTCGATTTCGCAGGTGCGTTCGACGCCATTGAAGTCGCGCTGCTCAAGAAGAACCTCGGCGCCTCGCGCACCCAGTTCCGCCTGCGCGACTGGGGCATCAGCCGTCAGCGTTACTGGGGCTGCCCGATCCCGATCATCCACTGCAACACCTGCGGTGACGTGCCCGTCCCGGAAGATCAGCTGCCAGTGGTGTTGCCGGAAGACGTGGTACCGGACGGCGCAGGTTCGCCATTGGCGCGCATGCCCGAGTTCTACGAGTGCAGTTGCCCGAAATGCGGCGCACCGGCCAAGCGTGAAACCGACACCATGGACACCTTTGTCGAGTCCTCGTGGTACTACGCCCGATACGCCTCGCCGCACTATGAAGGTGGCCTGGTGGAAAAATCGGCGGCCGACCATTGGTTGCCGGTGGATCAATACATCGGCGGTATCGAACACGCGATTCTTCACCTGCTGTACGCGCGCTTCTTCCACAAGCTGATGCGCGACGAAGGTTTGGTGAGTTCCAACGAGCCGTTCAAGAACCTGCTGACCCAGGGCATGGTGATCGCCGAGACTTACTATCGTCGCGAAGCCAACGGCGCTTACACCTGGTTCAACCCGGCGGACGTCGAACTCGAACGCGACAGCAAGGCCAAGGTCATCAGCGCCAAGCTGATCGCAGACGGCCTGCCGGTGGAAATCGGCGGCACCGAGAAGATGGCCAAGTCAAAGAACAACGGCGTCGACCCTCAGTCGATGATTGACCAGTTCGGCGCGGACACCTGCCGCCTGTTCATGATGTTCGCCTCGCCACCCGACATGAGCGCGGAATGGTCCGACTCCGGAGTCGAAGGCTCGCACCGCTTCCTCAAGCGCGTCTGGCGTCTGGCTCAGGCCCACGTCACTCAGGGCCTGCCGGGCAAACTGGACGTCGCCAGCCTGAACGACGAGCAGAAAGCCATTCGCCGTTCGATTCACCTGGCCATCAAGCAGGCCAGCCACGACGTCGGCCAGAACCACAAATTCAACACCGCCATCGCCCAGGTGATGACGCTGATGAACGTGCTGGAAAAAGCCGCGCAAGGCACCGAACAGGATCGCGCACTGGTTCATGAAGGTCTGGAAGCCGTGACGTTGCTGCTGGCTCCGATCACCCCGCACATCAGCCACGAGCTGTGGCATCAACTGGGTCACGCAGACCCGGTGATCGACGCCGGCTGGCCGGTGGTGGACGAAACCGCGCTGGTGCAGGACAGCCTGACGCTGGTCATCCAGGTCAACGGCAAGCTGCGCGGCCAGATCGAAATGCCGGCCACCGCGACTCGCGAAGAAGTCGAAGCCGCTGCCCGTGTCAACGAGAACGTGCTGCGTTTCGTCGATGGCCTGACTATTCGTAAAGTGATCGTAGTGCCCGGGAAACTGGTCAATATCGTCGCCAGCTAATTGGATCAGGCGCCAGGCAAGCCTGGCGCCGAGTAAAACCTTTCGGGCCGCACGGTCGGCCCACATGGTTTCAAGGGGAGCAACAAGATGATCAAACGCAATTTGCTGGTGATGGGCCTTGCGGTCCTGTTGAGCGCCTGCGGTTTCCAGCTGCGCGGCACTGGCACCTATGAACTCGCCTTCAAGGAACTCGACCTGAGTGCACGCAACTCCTACGGCGAAACCGTGACCATGATGCGTCAGTTGCTGGAAAGCAGCGGTGTCAATATTCACACGGGCGCGCCTTACAAACTGGTGCTGGCCGATGAACAGGAAAGCCAGCGCATCCTCAGTTATGCAGGCGCTGGTCGTACTGGCGAGTACCAAGTGACCACGGTACTCAACTACGATATCCGTGGTGAGCACAACCTGCCCCTGCTGAGCGACAAGCTCGAAGTGCAGAAAGTCTTTATCCACGACGGCAACAACCTGGTGGGTTCCGACCAGGAAGCCACCGATGCTCGCCGGGAGATCCGTCGCGAACTGGTACAACGCATGATGCTGCGCTTGCAGCAACTGTCCCCGGCTCAGCTGGATCAGCTGCAACAGACTGCTGAAGCCAAAGCCAAGGCTGAAGCCACAGCACTGGAAGCCGCGCAGAAGGCTGAAGCGGAAACGCCGCGTCAGTCGCCCATCGAAATCCCGCAGCAGTAAGACTTACGGGGCGCTCAGGCGCCCCGTTCGCCCTCTCTTATGAAACTCGCCCCTGCCCAACTCGCCAAACACTTGCAAGGTGCTCTCGCGCCGGTCTACGTCATCAGTGGCGATGACCCGTTGCTGTGCCAGGAAGCCTCTGACGCCATTCGTGCAGCCGCTCGCCAACAGGGCTTCGACGAGCGCCAGGTGTTCGCCGCCGACGCCAGTTTCGACTGGGGAACGTTGCTGCAAGCCGGCGCAAGCATGTCGTTGTTCGCTGAAAAACGCCTGTTGGAGCTGCGTCTGCCGTCCGGCAAACCCGGTGACAAAGGGGCGGCCGCGTTCATCGAGTACTGCTCGCGACCGGCTGAAGACACCATCTTGCTGATCAGCCTGCCGAAACTCGATGGCAGTGCGCAGAAAACCAAGTGGGGCAAGGCGCTGGTCGAAGGCCAGCACACTCAGTTCGTGCAAATCTGGCCGGTGGATGCCAACCAGTTGCCGAGCTGGATCCGCCAGCGGTTGTCCCAGGCCGGGCTCTCCGCCAGCCAGGACGCCGTCGAGTTGATCGCCGCGCGCGTCGAAGGCAACCTGCTGGCCGCCGCCCAGGAAATCGAAAAACTCAAGCTGATGGCCGAAGGCGGTCAGATCACCGTCGAGACCGTGCAAGCAGCCGTGGCCGACAGTGCGCGCTTCGATGTCTTCGGCTTGACCGATGCGATTCTCAACGGTGAAGCAGCGCATGCCCTGCGCATGCTCGAAGGCTTGCGCGGTGAAGGGGTCGAACCGCCGGTGATTCTCTGGGCCCTGGCCCGTGAACTGCGTCTGCTGGCCAATATTTCCCTGCAATACAGTCAGGGCGTGCCGCTGGACAAAGCCTTCAGCTCTGCCCGACCACCGGTCTGGGACAAGCGCAAACCGCTGATGAGCAAAGCCCTGCAACGCTACTCGGCGCAACGCTGGGCGCAGTTGTTGCTGGAAGCGCAGCGCATTGATGCGCAGATCAAAGGCCAGGCCGCGGGTTCGCCGTGGATGAGTTTGAGTCGGTTGTCGCTGTTGATGGCGGGCCAACGATTGTCGTTGCCCGCCGAGTAAGGCTTTCGCACACATCACGCCCATTCCATGTAGGAGCAGCCGGTCGACGCTCGATTGCTCGCGATGGACGGCAACGATGACACGGGCAACCTGAAAGCCAGCGGTGCCCTTGAGTTCTTCGCGAGCAAGCTCGCTCCTACAGGGAAGACGTCCGAAAGGTCCTACGCAATGTGGGGTCTAGACAGAATCTAAACTTCGGCAGATCATTTCCCCCCGCAAAACCCACTCAATCGAGAGATCCGATCATGAGCAAAAAGCCATCCAGGAATGGCCACAACAAGGCCAAATCCATCATCGCCCAGCCACTGTTCCGCAGCCGTCAGGAACGAGCCGGCAAGGGCAAAGGCAGCTACCGCCGCGAAGCCTTCCAGTCTGACAACTGGGAGGCTTCTTACTTTCTGGCGGCCTGAAAGGCAAGCCAGCGCTCAACATGTTAAGGTCTGCACCTGATTCGTACTCCCTGGACCCGTGCATGCCCTTTTGTATTTCCCGTCGTTGGCACCTGCGCCAATTGATAGCTGCCTCCAGCCTCGTTCTGCTTGTCGCCTGCGCGGAAAAACCGACCGCCGCCGACGCCCAACCGCTTCAGACCCTTCCCGTCGCGACAGCCCCTGCGATGATCCCGCCCGTGGTGCCGACCGGAGAAAATCTCGACATCCAGCCAACCCAGACCTTCGCCGAATGGCAGGCGGGTTTCCGCAAGGATGCGCTGGCCGCCGGCATCCGCGCCGACCTGTTTGATCGCGCCTTCGCCAATGTCAGCTTGGACACCAGCGTGATCCGTGCCGACCGCAGCCAGCCGGAATTTTCCCGCCCGGTGTGGGAATACCTCGACGGTGCCCTGTCGCCGCTGCGTGTGCGCAAAGGCCAGGCGCTGGTCAACCAGTACGCGGACATCCTGCAAAACATCGAGCAGCGCTACGGCGTCGATCGTCAGGCACTCGTCGCGGTGTGGGGCATGGAAAGTAACTTCGGTCAGTTCCAGGGTAGCAAGTCGGTGATCAACTCCCTGGCGACCCTGGCCTATGAAGGCCGGCGCCCAGGCTTCGCCCATGCGCAATTGATCGCGGCCCTGCAGATCCTGCAACAGGGCGATATCGAGCCGGAGCAGATGCTCGGCTCCTGGGCCGGCGCCATGGGCCAGACCCAGTTCATCCCGACCACCTACAACACCCATGCCGTGGATTTCGATGGCGACGGTCGCCGCGACATCTGGGGCAGCTCCGCCGACGCCCTGGCCTCGACCGCGCACTACCTGCAAAGCTCTGGCTGGCAAAAAGGTCAGCCGTGGGGCTTTGAAGTTCAGCTACCGGGCAGCTTCAACTACGTGTTGGCCGATGGCACGATCCGCAAGAGTGTCGCCGAATGGCGGCAACTGGGCGTGACGCTGCCTAACGGCGGACAGGTTCCAGCAGGCTCAGAACACCTGTCCGCGGCGCTGTTGCTGCCAGCGGGTTATCGCGGCCCGGCGTTCCTGGTGCTCGACAACTTCCGTGCGATCCTCAAGTACAACAACTCCTCGTCCTATGCGCTGGCCGTCAGTTTGTTGTCCGAGCGCTTCAACGGCGCGGGCCTGATCAACGGCACATGGCCCAAGGATGACTTGCCGCTGAGCCGTACCGAGCGGATCGAGCTGCAAAATCTGCTGAGCGCCCAGAAATACGATGCGGGCACCGCCGACGGCATCATTGGTGCCAACACCCGTAAAGCGATCCGCAGTGCGCAGCAGTCGTTTGGCTGGCCGGCGGATGGGTATCCGACGCACAAGTTGCTCGAAGGTCTGCGTAACCGTTAAAAAGCTTCGCGGGCAAGCCTCGCTCCTACAGGGGAAATCTAAAGCCTGTAGGAGCGAGGCTTGCCCGCGAAGACTGACTACCAGGCGATGAAAATCTAGCGCCTGACCACCACATCCTGCTCCAACACCAACTCCTTGTTCCCCGCATCCAGCCTCACCAGCGCCCCCATCGGCAACGTCAGGTTCGGATCGCAATGCCCGCTGCACCACCCCGACAGCACCGGTATCCGATACGGTTCAAAGGTCTGCTTGAGCAATCGCTCCAGCGCAACCTTATCCACCCCGGCCACATCTCCCACCAGAACCCCACGCAACTTGCCCAGCGTGCCGGCCAGACGCAGTTGAGTCAGCAGCCGATCAATCCGATACAACGGCTCGTTAATGTCTTCAATAAACAGAATGACGCCTTCGGCATCCATCTCATAAGGCGTGCTCATGGTCGCGGCAATCATCGCCAGATTGCCTCCCAGCAAGCGCCCGTGAGCGATGCCAGGCTCGATGGTGGTCAACGGGTAGGCCACCGGGTGCGTCAACACACTGCCCGCCTTCACCTGCCCTCTGAGCATGTTGAAAAACGAAGCCTCGGTAGGCTTTTGCTTATCACCCAACAGATCAGCATTGAGCAACGGACCATGAAAGGTCACGAACCCCGCATAACGGCTGATCGCCAAGTGCAGCGCAGTGATGTCGCTGTAGCCGATAAACGGCTTGGCGTTGTTTTGCAGCAACTCGAAATCGATGCGGTCGAGCAAACGCGGTGTGCCGTAACCGCCGCGCAGACAAATGATTGCATCGACCTCGCTGTCCGCAAACGCTGCGTGCAGGTCATTGAGCCGCACATCGTCACTGCCGGCCAGATAGCCATCCTGCTGATACACACCGGGGAAAATCCGCAACGCGTAACCGCGCGCGCGCATCCAGGTGATGGCCTTATCGGTGTCCAGTGCTGCGGGACCAGCAGGCGCGATCACGCCGATCAGCCCTTCCCGGGGCAAGGCCGGCACCGGCGTATGTGGAAACAGTGTGTGAGTCGGTCGAACGGTCATCCATGAATCTCCCTGCGCGGAATCTTCAGCACACAGTAATCAGGAACGGGGACAAACAGAAGAGGGTCAGTCGCCCCGCAGGTTGCAGGAAAAAACGCTGATCGCCGTAGGCAAGGCGAAAAAATGCCCGCAAGGCTGGAAAGCCGTGCGGGCATTTTGTTTTTCTCACCGAGTGATCAGGACGACATCAGCTCGGCTTTAACCAGCTTCGCCTGCTCGTCGGCGTGGTACGAAGAACGTACCAACGGGCCGGAAGCGACGTTCTTGAAGCCCATTTTGTAACCTTCCTCGGCGAACCAGGCGAAGGTGTCCGGGTGCACGAAACGCTGCACCGGCAAGTGGCTGCGGGAAGGTTGCAGGTACTGGCCCAGGGTCAGCATGTCGATGTCGTGTTCGCGCATGCGCTTCATGACTTCGATGACTTCTTCGTCGGTCTCGCCCAGGCCCAGCATCAGGCCGGATTTGGTCGGAATGTGCGGCATCATCTGCTTGAAGCGTTGCAGCAGGGTCAGCGACCACTGGTAGTCCGAACCCGGACGCGCAGCCTTGTACAGGCGCGGCACGGTTTCCAGGTTGTGGTTGAACACATCCGGCGGCTCGGCGGCGGTGATTTCCAGCGCGACGTCCATGCGGCCACGGTAGTCCGGGACCAGGGTTTCGAGCTGCACGTTCGGCGACAGCTTGCGGATCTCGCGGATGCAGTCGGCAAAGTGCTGGGCACCGCCGTCACGCAAGTCGTCGCGGTCAACTGAGGTGATCACAACGTATTTCAGTTTCAGGTCGGCAATGGCGATGGCCAGGCTTTCCGGCTCATTCACGTCCAGTGGTTTCGGACGGCCGTGGCCAACGTCGCAGAACGGGCAGCGACGGGTGCAGATGTCACCCATGATCATGAACGTCGCGGTGCCGCCGGAGAAGCACTCGCCCAGGTTCGGGCAGGACGCTTCTTCGCACACGCTATGCAGCTTGTGTTTGCGCAGCAGGGCCTTGATGCGGTCGACTTCCGGGGAAACCGGGATGCGCACGCGGATCCAGTCGGGTTTCTTCGGCAGTTCGGTGGTCGGGATGATCTTCACCGGGATGCGTGCAACCTTCTCGGCGCCGCGCAGCTTGACGCCGGCTTCTACCTTGGCACGCGGGGCCGGACGCTCTGTGACATCCAGCGTCGGGATCATGGTTTGCACTGCATCAGTAGTCATATCAGTCGATTCCGCCCGTTAGGGTCGTCTGCTCAGCATAGTCGAGGTGTTTGACGAGCTGCGCGCGCAGCCGGGCACTTACCTCGGCAAATTCAATCGATCCTGCGTGATCGCTCAGCTGGGTCATCGCCAGCCCGGCGTAGCCGCAGGGATTAATCCGTCGAAACGGTTCCAGGTCCATGTCCACGTTCAGGGCCAGGCCATGAAAGGAACAACCGTGGCGGATCCGCAGACCCAGGGAAGCGATTTTCGCCCCGTCGACGTAGACACCCGGCGCATCCGGCTTGGCCGCGGCAGTGACGCCGTAACTGGCCAGCAACTCGATCAGGCAATGTTCCATGCGGGTGACCAGGTCACGCACGCCGAAACCGAGCTTGCGTACATCGAGCAACAGGTAGGCCACCAACTGACCGGGACCGTGATAAGTCACCTGACCACCGCGATCGACCTGCACCACCGGAATATCTCCCGGCAGCAGCAGGTGCTCGGCCTTGCCGGCCTGCCCCTGGGTGAACACCGGCGGGTGTTCCACCAGCCAGATCTCGTCCGCGGCATCGCTGCCGCGTTCGTTGGTGAAGCGCTGCATGGCATGCCAGACCGGCTCGTAAGCCATCTGGCCGAGCTCGCGAAAGCCCAGCGTGCCAGACATCACAGCACCATGTGCACGAAACCGGTAGCCCGCAGTTCGCTGTTGATGTCGTACAGCTGGTCTTGACCGGTGGCGATAATGTGCAGCTGGATGGTGGTGTACTTGCCGTTGCTGCTTTGGCGTTCGTCCACTTTCTCATCGTTGATCGTCGCGTGTTTCTTGACGATATCGATGATCTTTTGCTTGATGTCCACAATGGTGTCGCCGATCACTTTGATCGGGTAATCATTGGAAGGGAATTCGATCTTTGGCGCCTTTACTTCGGTGTCTGTCATGGCGTAACGGCCTCGTAAGCCGTGGCAACGGACATGGCCCCGCTCCGGACTGGAGCGGGGCCATGAGAGTCCACACTAATTCAGTTGAACAAGCCGTAGAAGAATAGACGGATGCTATCCCACATGCGGCGGAAGATACCACCCTCGTCGACCGCGTCCAGGGCGATCAGGTCAGCGCTGTGCACCACCTTATCGTCCAGTTTCACTTCGACTTTACCGATCACGTCGCCCTTGGCGATTGGCGCAACCAGTTGCGGGTTCATGGTCATGCTGGCGGCGAGCTTTTTCAGCTGGCCTTTTGGCAGGGTCATGGTCAGGTCTTCAGCCAGGCCGGCCTTGACTTGATTGGTGCTGCCTTTCCAGACAGGGGCCTGAGCCAGCTCGGCGCCTTTCTGATAGAAGGTCTGGGTTTCGAAGAAACGGAAACCGTAAGTCAGCAGCTTCTGGGTTTCCGATGCACGAGCCACTTCGCTGTTGGTGCCGAACACCACGGCGATCAGGCGCATGCCATCACGTACGGCCGAAGACACCATGCAGTAGCCGGCTTCGTCGGTGTGGCCGGTTTTCAGACCGTCGACGGTCTTGTCGCGCCACAGCAGCAGGTTGCGGTTAGGTTGCTTGATGCCGTTCCAGAAGAACTCTTTCTGCGAGTAGATCGCGTAGTGAGCCGGGTCTTCGTGGATGATTGCGCGAGCCAGCAAAGCCATGTCGTGAGCCGACGAGTAGTGCTCAGGGTTCGGCAGACCGGTCGGGTTCATGAAGTGGCTGTTGGTCATGCCCAGGTCGGCCACGGTTTTGTTCATCATGTCGGCGAAGGCGTCTTCGCTGCCGGCGATGTGCTCGGAGAGCGCAACACTGGCGTCGTTGCCCGACTGAATGATGATGCCGTGCAGCAAGTCGCTGACCGTCACCTGCGTGCCGACCTTGATGAACATCCGCGAACCACCGGTACGCCAGGCGTTTTCGCTGACGGTCACCGGATCGTTTTCGCCGATCTGGCCACGACGGATTTCCAGGGTCGCGATGTACGCGGTCATCAGCTTGGTCAGGCTGGCAGGCGGCAGACGCTGGTCACCGTTGTTCTCGACCAGCACGTTGCCGCTGCTGGCATCCATGAGCACATAGGCTTTGGCGGCCAGTTGTGGCGGCGACGGCATCATCTCGACCGCGAAAGCGGCAGGCGAGAGGAGCAGCGGGACTAGAAGGCACAGGCGTTTGGCAAAGGTGGTGATGTTCATCCGTCTCTCGAAATCGCTAATGGAAACTGCCCGAAGGCAAAACTAATCTAGATGGCCTTCTAACGGGCCATCGCGTGTTCAGTCGTTCACTCAGAACCCTTGCCGGGCTTTTGTTCTTCAACGAGCCAACAACCAGGTTCACCCCCCGAAACTGCAAGTGAACCGTCAATCAAGTACTACGTATTACTCGGCGGTGACCACGCTCGGCGAGCCGAGATTGGCCAGGCGCACGCTGTTCTGCACTTGCTGGATTTCACCCGGCGAGCCGATCGGCCCCAGGCGTACCCGATGCAGTGTCTGTTGATTGCGCACGATCGAGCTGATGAACACCGGAGCGCTCACCATCCCGCTGAGCTTCGATCTCAGGAGTTCTGCAGCGTCCGGGTTGGCGAACGCGCCCACCTGCAGATACTGGCCAGAGGCTGGTACAGAAGCGTTTTTTTTTGCATCGATCTGCACGGGCACGACGGCCGCGGCGTGTTGCTGCGGCGGTGGCGTCCATTGTTCGACCGTGCCGGCCGAAGCGGTAATCGTCGGCGCGGTATTTTGCGCGACTTGCGGCTCGTTGAGCATCAAAGGCGCCGGACGGCCTTTGGCGGCCCACCATTGCTGAGGATCGATGCCTTCAACCTTGACTCGCGCAGTGCCGGTTTCGGCATAGCCGAGTTTTTTCGCGGCGGCGTAGGACAAGTCGATGATGCGGTCGGAGTAGAACGGGCCACGGTCGTTGACCCGCAGGACCACGGTCTTGTTATTGTCCAGGTTGGTCACCCGAACGTAACTTGGCAGTGGCAAGGTCTTGTGGGCGGCACTCATGCCATACAGGTCATACACCTCGCCGTTGGCGGTGTTCTGGCCGTGGAACTTGGTGCCATACCAGGACGCCGTGCCCGAGGCGACGTAGGTCTTGGATTCCTGCAGCGGGAAGTAAGTCTTGCCCAGCACGGTGTACGGGTTGGCCTTGTAAGGGCCGGTGTGCAGGGTCGGCGTGGCATCCGGGATGCGCGATACGTCGACGTCCCACCACGGTGCGCCATCTTTGTGGGCGCGGTTGATGTCCAGCCCCGGCGCCGAGCGCACGGCGGTGGAAGACTTCTGTGTCGGCGAGCGGCTGGTCGAACAACTGGCGACCAGCACCGCCAACGCGGCGAATGCCATCAGCTTCAGGGGTTTATTCATAGGCAATGCCCGCATTACTTGACGCCCCGTGCTTGGACCAGCTGTTCAGACAGTTGATGTACCGCCATGGCGTACATCACGCTGCGGTTATAACGCGTGATTGCGTAAAAATTCGTCAGGCCCATCCAGTATTCAGGGCCATTGTCACCTTCCAGGCGGAATGCCGTGACCGGCATATCATCGCGCAGCGCATCATGACTTGACCACCCCAGCGCCCGCAACTCCCCGACGGTTTTAGTCGGCTCGATGCCGGCGGTCAAACCTTCGTCGACCTGCCCGCCACGCACATCGGCGCGGCTGACCACAGGCTCACCGGCCACCCAGCCGTGACGTTTGAAATAACTGGCGACGCTACCGATGGCATCGTCGGGATTGGTCCAGATATTAATGTGGCCGTCACCGTCGAAATCCACTGCATAGGCGCGGAAGCTGCTCGGCATGAACTGCGGCAAGCCCATCGCCCCGGCGTAGGAGCCCTTGAGAGTCAGCGGATCGACCTGTTCTTCCCGGGCCAGCAGCAGGAATTCACGCAATTCCTTGCGGAAGAATTCAGCACGGGGAGGATAGTCAAAACCCAGGGTCGACAAGGCGTCGATTACCCGGTAATTGCCGGTATTGCGGCCAAAAAAGGTCTCAACGCCGATGATCGAGACAATCACCTGGGCCGGCACACCGTATTCCTGCTCGGCACGGGCCAGTACCGCCTCGTGCTGCCGCCAGAAATCCACACCACGGGCGATGCGGGCGTCGGTGATGAACATCGGGCGATACTCGTTCCACTGCTTCACCCGCTCGGCGGGTTTCGAGATCGCGTCCAGAATCGCCTTCTTGCGCTCGGCTTCGCGGAACACGCCCATCAGCTGTTCACCGGCAAAGCCGTAGTCGCGGGTCATTTCACCGACGAATTCGGCCACCTGGGGTGTGCCTTCGTAATCGCCGGCCAACGCGTCCTGCGCGATGCCAAGGATGCTTACCAGGCTGACCCATGGCGCATTTCGAGTCGCCCAGCCACGCATTACTTGCATTGAAATCTTCACCTTATTCAAACTTGTGCGATCCACTTGCGATGGGTATGGATCGACATCAAAACCCCAAACCCTGACAGCAGCGTTACCAGCGAAGTTCCTCCGTAGCTAATGAACGGCAACGGCACCCCTACAACCGGCAACAGGCCACTGACCATACCGATGTTGACGAAAACGTAAACAAAAAACGTCATGGTGAGGGCGCCCGCAAGCAATTTGCCGAACAATGTCTGGGCCTGGGCGGTAATCACCAGCCCGCGGCCGATCAACAGCAAGTAAATCAGCAGCAGCGCGCAGATGCCGACCAGGCCGAACTCCTCGCCCATGACCGCAATAATGAAGTCGGTGTGGCTTTCCGGCAGGAAGTCCAGGTGCGACTGGGTACCCAGCAGCCAGCCTTTGCCGAAGACGCCACCGGAGCCGATGGCCGCTTTCGACTGGATGATGTTCCAGCCGGTGCCCAGCGGATCGCTTTCCGGGTCGAGGAACGTCAGGATTCGCTGCTTCTGGTAGTCGTGCATGATGAAGAACCACATCCCCACGGCCACCGGCACGGCCGCGGCCAGCACGCTGAGAATCCAGCGCCAGCGCAGGCCACCCATGAACAGCACGAACGCACCGCCCGCGAGAATCAGCAACGAAGTACCGAGGTCGGGCTGGCGCACGATCAGAATGAACGGCAAACCAATCAGAAACAGACTGACGCCCACATGCTTGAGCTGCGGCGGCAAGGTGCGTTTGGACAAGTACCAGGCGATGGTCGCCGGCATCAGGATCTTCATGAACTCCGAAGGCTGGAAGCGGATCACCCCCGGAATGTTGATCCAGCGCGTGGCGCCCATGGCGTTGTGGCCCATGACGTCCACCACCACCAGCAACAGCACGCCGAGCACATAACCGACCGGCACCCAGCGGGCCATGAAGCGCGGCTCGAACTGCGCAATCACGATCATCGACACCAGGCCGATGCCGAACGAGGTGGCTTGCTTGGCCAGCAGATCCCAGCTCTTGCCGCTGGCCGAATACAGCACGAACAGGCTACCGGCGGCGAGAGTCAGCAGCAGGATCAACAACGGGCCGTCGATGTGCATGCGTTGCAACAGCGTCGCACGGCGACGCATCACATCCTCACTGGAAAGGATGCGATCGAAATTACTCTTCACGGGCCGTAGCCTCCGCACTGATTGGGCTGGCGTATTCGGCTTTCAGTCGGCCGTCCTGGTCCAGGAGCCAGGCGTCCATGACTTGACGCACCACCGGCGCGGCGACGCCGGAACCGGACTCGCCGTTCTCGACCATCACCGACACCACGATTTGCGGGTTGTCGGCCGGCGCGAAGCCGACGAACAAGGCGTGGTCGCGGTGGCGCTCCTGAACCTTGGAGCGGTCGTACTTCTCACCCTGCTTGATCGCGACCACCTGGGCCGTACCACTTTTGCCGGCGATCCGGTATTGCGCGCCGATCGAAGCCTTGCGCGCCGTACCGCGGGCACCGTGCATTACCTGCTGCATGCCGTGGTTGACCTTGGTCCAGTCGGACGGATCGCGCAGGACAATGTCCGGCATCGGATTTTCATCCTTCGGCCGCTCGCCTTCGACGGTCTTGGCCAGGTGCGGGCGGTTCCACACGCCTTTGTTGGCCACCAGCGCCGTGGCCTGGGCCAACTGCAACGGAGTCGATTGCATGTAGCCCTGGCCGATCCCGAGAATCAGTGTTTCGCCCGGGTACCACGCCTGACGACGGGTCGCACGCTTCCACTCACGAGACGGCATCAACCCCGGCGACTCTTCGAACATGTCCAGGGAGACCTTCTGGCCGATACCGAACTTGCCCATGTACGCCGACAGCCGATCGATCCCCAGCTTGTGCGCCAGGTCATAGAAATAGGTGTCGTTGGACCGCATGATCGCCGTGTCCAGGTCCACGTAACCGTCGCCGGTACGGTTCCAGTTGCGGTATTTGTGATCGTAATTGGGCAGCATGTAGTAACCGGGGTCGAAGACCCGGGTCGATGCGGTGACCACGCCCGAATCCAGACCGGCAATCGCCACCGCCGGCTTGATGGTCGAACCCGGCGGGTACAAACCACGCAGCACGCGGTTGAACAGCGGCCGGTCGATAGAGTCGCGCAACTCGGAATAGGCTTTGAAGCTGATACCGGTGACGAACAGGTTGGGGTCGAAACTCGGCTGACTGACCATTGCCAGCACTTCACCGGTTTTCGGGTCCAGCGCCACCACTGCGCCACGGCGACCACCGAGCGCAGCTTCGGCGGCTTCCTGCAATTTGATGTCCAGGCTCAGGACGATGTCCTTGCCGGGAATCGGATCGGTACGCTTGAGCACACGCAATACGCGGCCCCGAGCGTTGGTCTCGACTTCTTCGTAACCCACCTGACCGTGCAGTTCGGGCTCGTAGAAACGTTCGATGCCGGTCTTGCCGATGTGGTGGGTGCCGCTGTAATTGACCGGATCGAGGGATTTCAGCTCTTTCTCGTTGATCCGCCCCATGTAACCCACCGAGTGCGCAAAGTGCGCGCCCTGCGGGTAATGCCGCACCAGTTGCGCAACCACTTCAACACCCGGCAAGCGGAACTGGTTCACGGCGATACGGGCGATCTGTTCTTCGGTCAGCTCGAACAGGATCGGCACTGGCTCGAATGGCCGACGCCCCTGCCGCATGCGTTTCTCGAAGATCACCCGATCCTCGGGCGTCATCTCCAGCACTTCGACGATCACATCGAGCACTTGCTGCCAGTCGCCGGAACGCTCGCGGGTCATGCTCAGGCTGAAGCTCGGCCGGTTGTCGGCCACCACCACGCCATTGCGGTCGAAGATCAGCCCACGGGTCGGCGGAATCGGCTGCACGTGGACGCGGTTGTTTTCCGACAGGGTCGAGTGGTATTCGTACTGGATCACCTGCAGGAAATACAGCCGCGCGATCAGCACGCCGAACAGCGCCACCACCGCAATTGCCCCGAACACGACGCGGCCACGCACCAGACGGGCGTCTTTTTCGTGGTCCTTGATGCGGATCGGCTGGGGCATGAGGCAGAACTACTTGTGGTAAGGGTGGCCGGACAGAACTGTCCAGGCACGGTACAGCTGTTCGCCGATCAGAATCCGCACCAGCGGGTGCGGCAACGTCAATGGCGACAACGACCAGCGCTGATCGGCCCGCGCACAGACTTCCGGCGCCAGCCCTTCGGGGCCGCCGACCATGAAATTCACCGTGCGCGAGTCGAGCCGCCAGCGATCGAGTTCAACCGCCAACTGCTCGGTGCTCCAGGGCTTGCCGTGGACTTCGAGGGTCACAATACGCTCGTTCGGCCCGACCTTGGCCAGCATGGCTTCGCCTTCCTGACGGATGAAGCGTGCCACGTCGGCGTTTTTGCCACGGGTGTTGAGCGGTATTTCCACCAGTTCCAGCGCCAGCTCGGACGGAAGACGCTTGGCATATTCATGCCAGCCTTCTTCCACCCATTTGGGCATGCGTGAACCGACGGCGATCAGTCGCAGTCGCACAGCGGTCCCTTATTGCTGGTCTTTGTTGAGCTTGGTGAAATGCTCATGGGTGTTTTCCGGGCTGTGATGCGCAGCGCTGGCCGAACGGCTCTGCTCTGCACCGGCCCACAGGCGCTCCAGGTCGTAGAACTGGCGAGCCGAGGCGGTCATCATGTGCACGATGACGTCGTCCATATCCAGCAGGACCCAGTCGCTGTCGCCCTTGCCTTCTTCACCCAGCGGCTTGACGCCCTGGGCTTTGACGGCTTCGCGAACCTTGTCCAGCATCGCGCCGATCTGGCGGTTGGACGTACCGGTGGCGATGATCATGAAGTCAGTGATGCTCTGCTTTTCACGAACGTCGATGACCTGAATGTCCTGGGCCTTGACGTCTTCCAGGGCTGCTACGGCAACCTTGACCAGCTCTTCGCCAGCCAGCTCAGGGCCGGTTGGAGCTTCTACTGGCAGGGGGGCGCTCTTGAATGTGCCTTTGCGCTTTACTTTAGCTACGTCTTTGTCAGTCATATAAAACTCGTTTTGCTCGTATGTTCGGGCGCTTCGCTACACGCATTCACGTGCCTTGAAGCGCACCCTTTTTCAGTTCGACGCACGGTAGAGTCCGTGCGCATCGATGTAGGCCAGGACCGCGTCGGGCACCAGGAAACGTACCGACTTACCGCTGGCCAGCAGTTGACGGATCTGGGTGGCGGATACCGCGAGCGGTGTCTGCCAGACGAATGCAATCTGTCCGCTCGGCCCTTTGAGGGCCAGCGGGTCGCTCACCGAGCGCGCTGCCAGCAGGTTGCGCAAGGCATCCGGCGGTTCGCTGTCGGCATCCGGGCGTTGCAGCACCAGGATGTGGCAATGCTGGAGCAACTCTTCCCAGCGGTGCCAAGTGGGCAGGCCGCAAAATGCGTCCCAGCCCAAAAGTAGAAAAACCTGGTCTTCAGCGGCCAGTTCGGCACGCATCAGTTCCAGGGTATCGATGGTGTAGGACGGTTTGTCCCGCTGCAATTCGCGGGCGTCCACCACCAACGGTGCCACACCGGCCACCGCGCACTTGACCATCGCCAGACGGTCCTTCGCCGACACCTGCGGCGTGCCACGATGAGGCGGCCTGGCACTGGGTGTCAGGCGCAACTCATCGAGCGCCAGCGATTCGGCGACTTCCAGCGCACCGCGCAAATGGCCGATGTGCACCGGGTCGAACGTCCCGCCCAGCATGCCGATACGTCGAGGCGCAGGTTCGCTGGCGGTGACCGGGCCCGATGGTTTCAGGTCGCCCAAGTCAGACCGACGCCTGGCCGCGCAACTGGCCATCACCGACCACAATGTACTTCTCGCAGGTCAGACCTTCGAGACCCACCGGGCCACGGGCGTGCAGCTTATCAGTAGAAATGCCAATCTCGGCACCCAATCCGTATTCGAAACCATCGGCGAAGCACGTCGGGGTATTGATCATCACCGACGCCGAATCGACTTCCGCGACGAAACGCCGGGTGTCCGCCAGGTTTTCGCTGACGATCGAATCGGTGTGATGGGAGCCGTACTTATTGATGTGCTCGATGGCCTGGTCCAGCCCGTCGACCACACGGATCGAGAGGATCGGCGCCAGGTATTCGGTGTTCCAGTCTTCTTCAGTAGCTACCGCGGCATCGATGATCGCCCGAGTGCGTTCGCAACCACGCAGTTCAACGCCTTTTTCGCGGAACTGTGCAGCCATCGATGGCAGGAAATCCTTGGCAACGGTTTGATCCACCAGCAGCGTTTCCATCGCGCCGCAGATGCCATAACGGTAAGTCTTGGCGTTGAAGGCGATGCGCTGGGCTTTCGGCAGATCGGCGTGGGCACTGACGTAAACGTGGCAGATGCCGTCCAGATGTTTGATGACCGGAACGCGCGCGTCACGACTGATGCGCTCGATCAGGCCACGGCCGCCGCGGGGCACGATGACGTCGACGTATTCAGGCATGGTGATCAGCGCGCCCACGGCGGCGCGGTCAGTGGTTTCGACCACTTGAACCACGGCGGCCGGCAGATCGGCTTCGGCCAGACCGCGCTGGATGCAGGCAGCAATGGCACGGTTGGAATGAATCGCTTCGGAACCGCCGCGCAGGATGGTCGCATTGCCGGACTTGAGGCACAGGCTGGCGGCATCGATGGTCACGTTGGGCCGGGATTCGTAGATGATTCCGATCACGCCCAACGGCACGCGCATCTTGCCGACCTGAATCCCCGACGGACGGAAGCTCATGTCGCGAATGGCGCCGACCGGGTCCGGCAACGCTGCTACCTGACGCAAACCGACGATCATGCCGTCGATGCGTTCCGGGGTCAGCGCCAGACGTTCCAGCAGCGCAGGCTCCAGACCATTGGCGCGACCCGCAGCCAGATCCCGCTCATTGGCTGCCGTCAGCTCGGCACGTGCGGCGTCCAGCGCATTGGCAGCCGCCTGCAAGGCGCGGTTTTTCTGCGCGGTGCTGGCACGGCCGATGATGCGCGACGCTTCGCGGGCGGCGCGACCCAGGCGGGTCATGTAGTCGAGAACGGACTCAGTCATGGTCTGTGGTGGTCTTTGCTAAGGTCTTGGTAAAGAGTAAAGCGGCAGATTATAGCTGTCGCGTCCCCCGACTAACAGCGGTGACGGGCGGATGGTCGAAATGGAGGGCAATTTGCCGACGTTCAGCCGGGATTAAGCTGCAAATTGTTATCATCACGACTCAATCAGCCCTGATAAACACCGTTCATCATGACCAACCTGACTGTTCGTGCGTCCGCCGCGAGCCTGCCCAAGGGCCTCCCGGACGCGTTTTTCGACCGAGACGCCCAGACACTGGCCCGGGATTTACTCGGAAAAGTCATCCGTCATCGGGTCGGCGACTTGTGGCTCAGTGCCCGGATCATCGAGACCGAAGCCTATTACTTCGAAGAAAAAGGCAGCCATGCCTCTCTCGGCTACACAGAAAAGCGTAAGGCTTTATTTCTGGATGGCGGCCACATCTATATGTATTACGCCCGGGGCGGCGACTCCCTGAACTTCAGCGCTCAAGGTCCGGGCAATGCGGTGTTGATCAAATCCGCGTATCCGTGGGTCGATGAGTTGAGCGGGCCGGCGAGCCTCGCGCAGATGCTATTGAACAATCCAGATGCCCAGGGCCGGCCTCGTCCTTCGCAAAAGCTTTGTGCCGGGCAAACGCTGTTGTGCAAGGCGCTGGGTTTGAAGGTGCCGGTCTGGGACGCCAAGCGCTTCGATCATGAAGTGCTGCTGGTGGAGGACGTTGGCCCGGCGCCTGGCCATATCATTCAAACCACGCGCCTGGGCATTCCCCATGGGCGTGACGAACACTTGATGTACCGCTTCGTCGACGCGGCTTACGCGCCGTATTGCACGCGGAACCCGCTGCGGCGGGGGCAGGTCGAAGGTCGCGATTATTTTTTGCTGTCCTGAACAATGTTAAGCCTCCTGTAGGAGCGAGCTTGCTCGCGATGGTCTTCAGAACGCCGCGCTTATCCAGACAACAGGCGTTATCGTTGACGACCATCGCGAGCAAGCTCGCTCCTACAGTGGGACGGAAGTGTTTTGAAGATTGTGTTCGTCCCTCGAGGGCGATTGTAAAAATTCAATGGAGTTGTTTTTATGGGCCCATGGCTCGATAGCGTGACCGGATGGTTGGCGGCAAATCCGCAGTGGCTGGCCGCGGCAGTTTTCAGTGTGGCCTTCGTGGAATGCCTGGCGATTGCCGGACTGATCGTACCCGGCACGGTGTTGCTGTTTGCCGTCGCGGTGCTGGCCGGTAGCGGCGCGCTGTCGTTGAGCGAAACATTGTTGCTGGGATTCGTCGCCGGCGTGCTGGGCGATATCGTTTCCTACTTTGTGGGGCGACATTTCCATCAGAACATCCGGCGCCTGCCCGGCCTGCGCCACCATCCGGAATGGATCGCTGGCGCCGAGGCCTACTTCCAGCGCTATGGCATTGCCAGTCTTTTGGTCGGGCGTTTCATCGGGCCGTTGCGGCCCATGCTGCCGATGGTTGCCGGGATGTTCGACATGCCCTTCCCGCGCTTCGTCGCTGTCAGCCTGCTGGCCGCGGCCGGCTGGAGCGTCGCCTACCTGCTGCCGGGCTGGGCCACGGGCGCAGCGATTCGTTTGCCGTTGCCGGAAGGTTTCTGGCCTGAAGCCGGGATCGTCGCCGGCAGCATCGCGGTGATGCTGGGCTTGAGCGCAACCAGCAGCCTGCGCCGTCATCGCAAAGCGACAATACTGATCAGCGGCATGAGTTTTCTGATCCTGGCGGGACTGTTTATCGGCTACCCGCACCTGACCGCCCTCGATCAGGGTGTGATGACGCTGGTGCAGGAGCACCGCAGCCCGACGCTCGATGAAGTCGCCGTCACCTTCACGCTGATCGGTGAGTTCCGCAACATGCTGCTGTTCAGCGCCCTGCTGACCGTGTTGCTGCTGCTGGCCCGGCAATGGCGGCAGGCGGTTTTCGCGGGCAGCACCCTGCTCGTCACCGCGCTCGGCAACACCTTCACCAAACAGTTTTTCGCCCGCGTGCGGCCGGAAGTATTAAGTGATCCGCTAGTGAGCTACAGCATGCCCAGCGGCCACGCGTCGGGCTCCTTCGCGCTGTTTCTGACACTCGCCGTTCTGGCCGGACGAGGGCAACCGCCGCGAATGCGCCTGACCTGGTTGCTGGTGGGTTGCCTGCCGGCGCTGGCGATTGCGTTGTCACGCGTCTATCTGGGCGCGCACTGGCCAACGGATGTGCTGGCCGGCGCCATGCTGGCGGCGTGTGTCTGTGCGGCGAGCCTGGGGTTGAGTCAGCGCCAGACACCACTCAATGCCATGCCACCCAGGATCTGGTGGCTGGTGTTGCCCGCACTGGTGGCGTTGTTCGGATTATTTGCGTTGCGGCATTTACCGCATGCGATGGTGAGATACGCCTACTGATCAGGCAAACAACTCACCCTGCAACTCATCCAGCAGCGCCTGAATCGCATCCAGTCGCTGCTGTGGATCGTCGAGTTGCAGCAGATCGATCTTGTCCACTTCGGCGAACGGCAACAGGTAGGCCAACTGATTGGCCAGTGATTGCTGCCCGGTCGCTTCAGTGCCCATGTTCAGCGCTTCGACCATCGGGTGTTCGGCCAGGGCCTTGAGCAGCGCAACGAGGTCGGCGTCCTCGTCCTGCAACGGTTGCTCGGGCTCGTCTTCGAGCCACTCGACCTCGGCGACGGTCAACTGATCGCGCTGAACCTCAGTACGCAACACGTGAAAACGCCGTCCGCCCTGCACCCGAATGCCCAGCAGACCGTTGTCCTGCTGCTTGAAGTCGGTAATCAGCGCTTCACAGCCGACCAGCGCGTAGCCCGCCGGAGCGATGCCGACTTCTTCGCCATCAAGAATGCACACCACGCCGAAACCGCCGCCCTGTTTCATGCAGCGGCTGATCATGTCCAGGTAGCGCGCCTCGAAGATCTGCAAGTCGAGGATGCAGCCAGGAAACAGCACCGTGTTCAGCGGGAAAAGCGGCAAGCTCATAGACATTTCCTTACACCACCATCGACACCGCCAACGGCAGGAACACCGCCGTGGCCACGCCCATCAGACTCATTGCCAGCGCCGCGAAGGCGCCGCATTCTTCACTTTCCTGCATCGCCACTGCCGTGCCGACCGCATGGGCGGTCATGCCCAGCGCCATACCGCGCGCCTCGGGGCTGTGGACGCCGAGCCGGTTCAGCAGGCTCGGCCCAAAGATCGCCCCGATCACGCCGGTAATCAATACGAACACCGCCGCCAGCGCCGCGACACCACCAATCTGCTCGGCCACCAGCATGGCAATCGGCGAGGTCACCGACTTCGGCGCCATGGTCATCAGGATCATGTGTTCGGCACCGAACGACCAGCCCAGCAACACGCCCATGCCGGTGGCGACGACACCGCCTATCACCAGCGTAGTAAATATCGGCCAGAACAACTGCCGGATCCGCCGCAGATTGAGGTAAAGCGGCACAGCCAGCGCGACCGTGGCCGGGCCGAGCAAAATGCTGAGGATCTCGGTGCTCTTGCGGTACTCGGCGTACGTCAGGCCGCAGCCCACCAAAACGCCAATCACCAGCAACATGGAGACCAGCACCGGCTGCAGAAAGATCCAGCGGGTTTTCTCGAACGCCGCCAGCACCAGCTGATAAGCGCCGAGGGTGATGCCGATGCCGAACAACGGATGATGAATCACCGACGCCCAGGCGCCTTGCCAGTCAACAATCATTGCGAGTCCTCGCGGTGCGCGTGGCGCTTGACCATGCGCTGCATCAGCACACCGGCGAAGGCCATGGACAACAGCAGCGACAACACCAGCGCACCCACAATGGCCCAGAAGTCCGCGGCAATGTCCTTGGCGTAAACCATCACGCCCACGGCCGGAGGCACCAGCAGCAACGGCAGGTAACGCAGCAGGCTGCTCGCGGCGAGGTTCAGCGGTTCGCCCACCTGACCACGACAGATCAGGTACACCAGCAGAAGCAGCAGGCCGATAATCGGCCCCGGCAGCACCGGCAAAAACAAATGGTTGATGGCTGTACCCAGCAATTGGAACAACACCAGCCAGGTCAGGCCACGTAACAACATCCGTCCTCTCCCCTGCAGATTCGCGCCCGGCATTATAAGCATGCCGACGCTATGAACCGGCATTCGCAAAAAGCATGGACAGTTGACCGGAGCAATTTGCCATGTTGATCTAAAGTGGTAATTCGGGAGGTCAAATCCCCCCACCTTAAAACTATAAAATCGATGAACCCAAGGAGAGTCTCAATGCCCTATGTTCCCGTTGCAGAGCTCAAAGATTATGTTGGCAAGGAACTTGGACGTTCCGCATGGCTTACCATCGATCAGGACCGCATTAACCTGTTCGCCGAAGCCACGGGGGATTATCAGTTCATCCACGTAGACCCGATCAAAGCCGCGCAAACGCCATTTGGCAGCACCATTGCGCACGGCTTCCTGTCGCTGTCGCTGATCCCCAAACTGATGGAAGGCATCCTCATCCTGCCTGAAGGCTTGAAGATGGTGGTCAATTACGGCCTCGACAGCGTGCGGTTCATTCAGCCGGTCAAGGTCGATTCGAAAGTGCGACTCAAGATCGATCTGACCGAAGTCACCGAGAAGAAACCCGGCCAATGGCTGCTCAAAGCCACCGCCACGCTCGAAATCGAAGGTTCGGACAAACCGGCCTATATCGCCGAGCCATTGTCACTCTGCTTCGTGTAAACCCTCCCGGATGCGAAGCAGCTCACGCTGTTTCGCGACCTCTCTCTATTTAAGGTCATAGAGCTGCGGCATACTCGGTCGCCTAATTGCCCGGATCCCGCTATGCGCCCACTTGCACTTCTCGCACTGACCCTATTGCTCACCGCGTGCGGTGACGGCGAATCGCTGTTGCCTCCCGACGCCCGCCTGCCGGACGGCGGACGCTATCGCGGTGACCTGGTCAACGGATTGCTTCAAGGCCAGGGTCGCGTCGATTACCCGAACGGCAGCTGGTACGCCGGCAGTTTCGACAAGGGCCAATGGCATGGCCCGGGCGAATGGCACGGCAGCAACGGCGAAGTGTATCGCGGCAATTTCAACCTGGGGCTGTTCGACGGCCAGGGCACGCTGACCACCAGCGGCAGCAGCTACACCGGTGGCTTCAAGGCGGGTCGGCGCGAAGGCGAAGGCACCCTCAAAGAAAACGGCATGACCTACCGCGGCGAATTCAAGGCCGATCAATATTCAGGGCTCGGACGTCTGGAACTCGAAGACGGCAGCTCGTATCAAGGTCAGTTCGCCCATGGCAAGCCCAACGGCGAAGGCCAGCGCGGCGACGCCAGCGGCAATCAGTTCACCGGACATTTCAAGGACGGTCAGCTGGAAGGCAACGGGACGTTCAACAGCGCTGAAGGCGACATCTACGTCGGCGGCTTCAAGAACAACCAACTGCATGGCAAGGGCCGCTACGAGAATGCCGACGGCGATGTCTGGCTGGGCCAATTCAAGGAAGGTTCGCTGAACGGCAAGGGCGAGTTGATTGGTGCCGACGGCAGCCACTACATCGGCCAGTTCAGCGACTGGCGCTTCACCGGTCAGGGCCGGCTGAACCTGCCCGACGGCAGCTTCTACATCGGTCAGTTCGACGGCGACAGTTATCAAGGTCGCGGCACGCTGGTATTGACCGATGGCACGGTGCAGAGCGGCACCTGGGTCAATGGCCAGCGAGTGCGCGATGCCGACGGCAAGCTGCTGCCCGACAGCCTCGAACTCGGCCTGCTGGCCCAGGGGCGCTTGCTCGAAGATGCACTGGCCAATGTGCCGGCCTCGACCCCGGCGATCGAGTTGTACACCCTGACTCTTGGCGGTGACGGCAAGCAGAGCGTGTTCCTTCGCGAATCCGATTACGTCAGCAACATGCTCACCAGCCGCTTCGGTGCGTTTAGCCAGATTCGTTTGGTGAACCACCGCGACCATCTCGTCGATCGGCCAATGGCCACCCGGGAGAACCTGCGCCGCGCCGCGCTGACGCTGGCCGAACGCAGCGGCCCGGAAGACTTGATCTTCATCTACCTGACCACCCACGGCACCAGCGAACACGAACTCGTGCTCGATCAGCCGCGCATGGAACTGTCCGACCTGCCGGCCGACGAACTCGCTGTCGTGCTCGCGCCGCTGAAAAACCGCGACAAGATCATCGTGATTTCGTCCTGCTACTCCGGTGGTTTCATTCCCGCGCTCAAGGACGAACGCACGCTGATCATGACGGCCTCGCGCGCCGACCGCGTGTCCTTCGGGTGCTCGGAAGAAGCCAACTTCACGTACTTCGGCGATGCGCTGTTCGCCCAGGCCCTGAATCAGACCGACGATCTGGAACAAGCCTTCAAGCTGGCCAAGGCCGCCGTGGCCGAGCGGGAGTTGGCAGACAGCTTCGAAGCCTCTGAACCGCAGATCTGGGCGCCGAAGACCGTTCTCTCCCACTGGCAGCTGTTACGCAAACAGCAGGCACGAAAAGCGCTACAAAGTGTCTCTATCAGCAGCAAGGATGCAAAGAGCAACTAAGCTGAACAGTATCAAGGGGGACACACTATGTACTTGACGCCTCAGCATGTACTGCTTGCCGGAGCTACCGGTCTGACTGGTGAACATTTGCTTGATCGCCTGCTCAACGAGCCCACGATCACGCGCGTATTGGCCCCCTCACGCCGGCCGCTGGCCGAGCATCCTCACCTGGAAAACCCGGTCGGCGACCCGGCGGAGTTCCTGCCGCAACTGAACGGTCGCGTCGACATCGCCTACTGCTGTCTCGGCACCACGATCAAACAGGCCGGCTCGGAAGAGGCGTTTCGCGCGGTCGATCTCGACATGGTGGTGGCTTTCGCCAAACGGGCGCGGGAAATGGGCGCGCGGCACTTGATCGTGATCAGCGCCCTGGGGGCCGATCGGAGGTCCTCGATTCTCTACAACCGGGTTAAAGGCGAGATGGAATACGCATTGCGCGCGCAAAACTGGCCACAGCTGACCATTTGTCGACCTTCGGTGTTGCTGGGCGATCGCATAGAGCCACGTATGGGTGAGAAAATCGCCGGGCCGTTGTCGCGCCTGATCCCCGGCAAGTACCACGGCATCGAAGCTTGCCAACTGGCCCGCGCCATGTGGCGGTTGGCGCTGGAGGAGCAGGATGGGCTGCGGATTGTTGAGTCGGATGAGTTGCGCAAACTCGGCAAATAATCCGCGGACCTGTGGCGAGGGGGCTTGCCCCCGTTGGGTCGCGCAGCGGCCCTCTGCTGCTTCAGTAACACTGAGTCGCCTGTTTCTGCGACTGCTTCGCAGCCGAACGGGGGCAAGCCCCCTCGCCACAGGAATCGCAGCTGCCTTAAAACCCGCCCGTCGCCTGAAAACTCACGCCGATCACCGTCAACACCGACAACGGCAACAACAGCGTATCAAGCAAAGCGCTAGCCGGCAGATCAACGCCAGGATAGCTCGGCGCCTCCGCACCAAAGCGATCCATGGCGCAGCAACCGCCATTCATGGCATACAAATCCAGCCGCGTTCCCGCATACACCACCGGCGCCCCCGGTTTGGCAGCATCCAGCGTGCGCGCCGTGGCGCAGCCCGCCAGTTGCAGCGCCAGCACGATCATCAGCAGCTTATTCATCGCTGGTCAGATGGTGTTCGCCCCACCGCGGCAGCATGTCTTGCGGAATGTTCAGCAGGTTGAGAATTCGCGCCACGACGAAGTCGATCAGGTCATCGATGGTTTGCGGCTGATGATAGAAGCCTGGCGACGCCGGCAGGATCGTCACGCCCATGTTCGACAACTTGAGCATGTGCTCCAGATGAATGCTCGAATACGGCGCTTCGCGCGGCACCAGGATCAGCTGGCGACGCTCCTTCAGCGTGACGTCAGCGGCCCGTTCGATCAGGTTGTTGCAGGCACCGGTCGCGATAGCCGACAACGTGCCAGTCGAACAAGGCACCACCACCATCGCCGACGGCGCGCCGGAGCCCGAGGCCACCGGCGACATCCAGTCTTCCTTGCCGTACACCCGAATCTGCCCGGCGGCAGCGCCGGTGTATTCGGTGAGGAAGGCCTGCATCATCTGGGTTTTCGGCGGCAACGTAACGTCAGTTTCGGTGGCCATCACCAGCTGCGCAGCCTTGGAAATCAGGAAGTGCACCTCGCGATCTTCACGGATCAGGCAGTCCAGCAGGCGCAAACCGTACTGGGCGCCCGAAGCGCCGGTCATCGCCAGCGTGATGCGTTCCGGACCGTTGTTCATTTAAGCGCCTCGGCCAGTTTGCCGTGCAGGCCGCCGAAGCCGCCGTTGCTCATGATCACCACGTGAGTGCCAGGCTGAGCCTGACTTTTCACGCGCTCGATAATGCCTTCCAGGGAATCGCTGACAATCGACGGCACCGTGCACAACGCCGCGGTAGCACCCAGGTCCCAGCCGAGGTTGGCCGGTGCGTACCAGATCACCTGATCGGCATCGACCACGCTTTCCGGCAAACCATCACGGTGAGCGCCGAGCTTCATGGAGTTGGAGCGCGGCTCGATGATGGCAATCAACGGCGCGTCGCCAATGCGTTTACGCAGACCGTCGAGGGTCGTCGCGATGGCCGTCGGGTGATGAGCGAAGTCGTCGTAGATGGTGATGCCACGGACTTCCGCGACTTTTTCCATCCGGCGCTTCACGCTTTTGAACGCGCTCAGCGCCGCGATGCCCATGGACGGCACAACGCCGACATGCCGCGCCGCCGCCAAGGTGGCCAAGGCGTTGGCGACGTTGTGCTGACCGGTCATGTCCCACTCGACCACGCCTTGAGCGACGCCTTCGAACATCACTTCGAATTTCGAACCGTCTTCACTCAGCAACTTGACCTGCCACTGACCGCCAGCGCCGGTAGTTTGCACCGGGGTCCAGCAGCCCATCTCGATCACACGCTGCAAGGCCGGTTCGGTGGTCGGGTGGATCACCAGGCCTTCGCTCGGGATAGTCCGCACCAAATGGTGGAACTGTCGCTCGATAGCGGACAGATCGGGGAAGATGTCGGCATGATCGAACTCCAGGTTGTTCAGGATCGCCGTGCGCGGGCGGTAGTGAACGAACTTGGAGCGCTTGTCGAAGAACGCACTGTCGTATTCGTCGGCTTCGATCACGAAGAACGGCGTGCCGCCCAGACGCGCCGACACCGAGAAATTCTGCGGCACGCCGCCGATCAGGAAGCCAGGGCTCATGCCCGCGTGCTCCAGCACCCAGGCGAGCATGCTGCTGGTGGTGGTTTTGCCGTGCGTGCCGGCGACGGCCAGTACCCAGCGACCTTGCAGCACGTGATCGGCCAGCCACTGCGGGCCGGAGACGTACGGCAAGCCTTTGTTCAGGACGTATTCCACAGCCGGGTTACCGCGGGACATGGCGTTGCCGATGACCACCAGATCCGGGGCCGGATCGAGTTGCGCCGGGTCGTAGCCCTGGGTCAACTGAATGCCCTGAGCCTCAAGTTGAGTGCTCATCGGCGGATAGACGTTGGCATCGGAGCCGGTCACGTGATGGCCCAGCTCTTTGGCCAGAACCGCCATCGAACCCATGAAAGTGCCGCAGATACCAAGAATATGAATGTGCATAGTCGACCTCGTAAAACATGGCCGCAGGTTAGCGTAGGGAGGGGAAATTCGCACCTGGTGTTTGACTGCCACATTGAGGTGCTGGAAGATTCCGTCCGCGCAACTTCGATAAAACAAATACCCGGAATATAGCCACACAAAGCAGCAATCTGCCTGATAAGTGGTGTCCTTGATAATGTTATTTCTCTCATTGATGCTCGGAATCACGCCATGAAAAACACTGACTATCAGCTGAGCATCGCCCCCGCGCCTGGGACGAAGAAACTCTCCGCCGGGCAGCGAAAATTCAATGGGCTTATCAAGAAAATCGAAAAGCAGCGGCAGACGCTGCAGGCATGGGAAGCTGCCGTTCCTCTTTATATGGAGCGCTGGAGCACTGAATTCAGGCCCGGGCTCGATTCATAGCACGCATGCAGCCTTGAGTTTCTGCACCTGCTGGACGCTCTCAGTGGACGAATCAAGCTCTCGAAGGCCGAACGCAAGACATTGAGTCAGGAAATCTGCGAGCTTGCCGTTTCGCTGATGGAGGACGATGACGATACCTTGAAAGCGTTGCACAACAAGCATAGCGGGCGTGACTTCGACACAGACCAGCACGAAGAAGACCAACTGTTCAAACAGGGGCTGCATGAGATATTCGGTGTCGAACTGGGTGAAGATTTCGATATGAAATCCCCTGACGCCATCGCCCAAAAGATGCATGAACAGCTTCAGGCCGAGCAAGCGGCGCATCAGCGCAAACCGCAGAAAAAAACCGCCCGTCAACTGCGCGAAGAGAAAGAGGCCGCCCAGGCCAGCCAATCGGTGCGTGAGGTCTATCGCAAACTGGCCAGCGCCCTTCACCCGGACCGGGAGAGCGACCCCGTCGAACGCGAACGCAAGACCGCATTGATGCAACGCGTCAACCATGCCTACAGCGAACGTAACCTGCTTGAACTGCTGCATCTTCAGCTGGAAGTCGAGCATATCGACACCGACACCATCAACTCACTCTCCGCCGACAGACTCAAACACTACAACCAAGTGCTGACTGAACAGCTCGAGGAGCTACAGCAGGAAACACTCTGTCTGGAACTGACGTTCAGGGACCAGTTCGACCTCGGCCCATTCGATCGGCTCACGCCTCAAAACCTGGCGAGCCAGTACCAGCATCAGCTCAACCGATTAATCACCGATACCGAATACCTGAAAAACCTGACTCAGGAACTACAAGAGGCCCCCAAGGCCTTGAAAGCCTGGCTCAAGGAGCAAAGGGAGCATCACAAAGCCATGGACCTTGAAGACGAATTCTTCGGTGATGTCCCGGACGATCTCTTTCGTTAAACGGCAGCCGTTCAAGCGGTGGCTGGGCATGTGCGTCGGTGTAATAGGCGCAGCGCCCTGAACTAGCGGGCGATGCCGTGTTTACGCAGTTTCCTGTAAAGCGTATTGCGGCTGACACCCAGCTGTTCGGCAGTGTTAGTCATGTGCCAACGCTGCTGCTCCAGCGCATTGAGCAGCGCCAGCCGCTCGGCATCATCCAGTGGATGTTCGGACGCGCACTCAACTGCTAACGCCACCACCGCCGGCCGGGCCTGCCGAATCATCGCCGGCAAATCCTCCAGCCCGATCCGCCCGCCGTCACACAACGCCGCCAACGTGCGCAACACATTGCGCAACTGCCGGACATTTCCGGGCCAGGCAAACCCCAGCAACGCCTGGCGTGCCGGTTCATCAATCAGCACCGTCTCCCCGCCCGCCTCTTCCGCCAGGAGAAAATCGAGCAACTGTGATTTGTCACTGCGCTCGCGCAACGCCGGCAGTGCGATTTCCAGACCATTTAGCCGGTAGTACAAATCCTCGCGGAAGCTGCCGTCCTGCACCCGCTCCAGCAAATTACGGTGAGTGGCACTGATGATCCGCACGTTGACCGACTCCGGTTCACCGCCAATCGGCACCACTTGCCGATCCTCCAGCACTCTTAACAGCCGGGTCTGCAATGCCAGCGGCATGTCGCCGATTTCATCGAGAAACAAGGTCCCGCCATCGGCCTGCTGCAACTTGCCGCGCATGCCTTCCTTGCGCGCACCGGTGAAGCTGCCGCCGCGATAACCGAACAGTTCGCTCTCGATCAGGCTTTCGGGGATAGCCGCGCAGTTGAGCGCGACGAAGGCCTTTTCAGCCCGCTGACTGGCCTGATGCACGGCTTTGGCGAAGGCCTCTTTGCCGGACCCGGTTTCGCCGTTGATCAGCAGCGGTACGTCCCGCTCGAAGACGCGCAGAGACTTGCGAAAATCTTCCTGCAACCCTGCATCGCCCAGACAAATGCCCGACAACCGCGACGGCCCGGCAATCACCGAAGCAGGTGCCACGGGCACTGGAATACTGCGCGGCTGACCGCGCAACACGGCAAACAGACTTCGCCCGTCACGGGTGCGCAACGGCCAACTGGCGCTGGCATTCGCACTCGCGCGGCCCAGCAACTCGTCCAGCGAGCAGTCGAAAAACGCTTCGACCGGTTTGCCCAGCAGTCCGCCGCGAACATGCCCCAGCAGGTTGAGCGCACTCTGGTTGACGGCACAGATCCGCCCTTCCCCGTCGAACGCCAGCAACCCTTCGCTGAACAGCCCGACGGACTCAGCCTGCAGGTGAAAACGCAGCAACCACTGATTGTCGAAGTAACGCAGGAAATAGCAGCTCTCGATCATCTTCGCCGACAGATTGACCAGCGCCATAGTGTGGAACTGACTTTGCCGCGAGACCTCGTGACGTGCCGAGGACACGTCGAGCACCGCCAGCAGCTCGCCATGCGGGTCGAACACCGGGCTCGCCGAGCAGGTCAGGCCGGTGTGGCGGCCGCGAAAGTGTTCGTCCTGGTGAATGGTCAGCGACTGACGCTCCACCAGGCAGGTGCCGATGCCGTTGGTGCCTTCGCAGGCTTCGCTCCAGTCGGCACCGAGCCAGAGGCCGGCGCGCTCGAAAATCTTCCGCTCGGCGGGCGCGGTCACGCAGTTGAGGATCACCCCGCGCGCATCGGTCAGAAGCACCGCATGGCCGGCGCCGGAGAGTTGCTGATGCAGGCTGCTCATTTCGTTGCCGGCGATGTGCAGCACTTGCTGCAAGCGTTCGCGGCTTTCAAGGACGCGGCCATGCTCCAGCACCGTCGGCGCCATGGTCAGGGCCGGGTCGAGGTGATAGTCCTCAAGACAACGCAGCCAGGACCGGGCAATGGACGGATCGCTGCCGGGCCCGTGCAGGTGGGATTTGCCCTGGGTCACGGTCAGCACTTGCTGGGCATGGCGACTCAAATGGTTGTCGTGCATTTCTTATTATTCTCCCCGAGCGGTTTACACCCCCTGTAGGAGCTGAGCTTTCTCGCGATGGCGTCCTTACATTCAACGTTGATGTTGGCTGTACAGGCGTCATCGCGAGCAAGCTCAGCTCCTACAGGTTATGCAGCAGCCATCTAAGGTGCGTAGATCGCTATGACTGTGTCATATGGGCTCCGAGCATCCTCCAGCCTAGCCTTCATTGCAATGCTGGCAAGACCGCCCGGTCACACGCTGTGCCACAAGCGGTACAAAGTGTCACTGGCACCGTACCGAAAGCGTCACAGGCGCCGCCCGCCCGTCCGACAAAAATTGCGCAAGGCCTTGATTTACCTGACCTGCAAGGCAGTGGCCCGACCTTTGCTCTACGCTTATAGCAAGCGCACAAGCGCTCTCCCTTATAAGCACAAAAAGCCAAGGAGAAATCACCATGCGTTACGCTCACCCCGGTACTGAAGGCGCTATCGTTTCGTTCAAGAGCAAATACGGTAACTACATCGGCGGCGAGTTCGTCGCGCCTGTCAAAGGTCAGTACTTCACCAATACCTCGCCAGTGAATGGCCAACCGATTGCCGAATTCCCGCGTTCCACGGCCGAAGACATCGACAAGGCCCTGGACGCTGCCCACGCCGCTGCCGACGCTTGGGGCGCCACGTCCGCCCAGGCGCGCTCGCTGGTGCTGCTTAAAATCGCCGACCGCATCGAACAGAACCTGGAAGTCCTGGCAATCACCGAATCCTGGGACAACGGCAAAGCCGTGCGTGAAACGCTCAACGCCGACATCCCATTGGCCGCGGACCATTTCCGCTACTTCGCCGGTTGCATCCGCGCCCAGGAAGGCAGCGCCGCCGAGATCGATGGCAACACCGTGGCCTATCACATCCATGAACCACTGGGCGTGGTCGGGCAGATCATTCCGTGGAACTTCCCGATCCTGATGGCCGCGTGGAAACTCGCCCCGGCCCTGGCTGCCGGTAACTGCGTGGTCCTGAAGCCTGCCGAGCAAACCCCGCTGGGCATTACCGTGCTGATGGAGCTGATCGGCGACCTGCTGCCGCCGGGCGTGCTGAACGTGGTGCAAGGCTTCGGCAAAGAGGCCGGCGAGGCTCTGGCCACCAGCAAACGCATTGCCAAGATCGCCTTCACCGGCTCGACCCCGGTAGGCTCGCACATCATGAAGTGCGCCGCCGAAAACATCATTCCGTCCACCGTGGAGCTGGGTGGCAAATCGCCGAACATCTTCTTCGAAGACATCATGCAAGCCGAACCGACCTTCATCGAGAAAGCCGCTGAAGGCCTGGTACTCGCGTTCTTCAACCAGGGTGAAGTCTGCACCTGCCCTTCCCGCGCCCTGGTGCAAGAGTCGATCTACGACGAGTTCATGAAAGTGGTCATGAACAAAGTCCTGCAAATCAAACGTGGCGACCCGCTGGACACCGACACCATGGTCGGCGCCCAGGCGTCCGAGCAACAGTTCGACAAAATCCTTTCGTACCTGGAAATCGCCAAGGGCGAAGGCGCCGAACTGCTGACTGGCGGCAAGATCGAAAAACTCGAGGGCAGTCTGGCGACCGGGTATTACATCCAGCCGACCCTGCTCAAGGGCACCAACAAAATGCGCGTGTTCCAGGAAGAAATCTTTGGCCCGGTGGTGAGCATCACCACGTTCAAGGACGAAGCCGAAGCCCTGGCCATCGCCAACGACACCGAGTTCGGCCTGGGTGCCGGCCTCTGGACCCGCGACATCAACCGCGCCTATCGCATGGGCCGCGCCATCAAGGCCGGTCGCGTGTGGACCAACTGCTACCACCTGTACCCGGCGCATGCCGCGTTCGGCGGTTACAAAAAGTCCGGCGTCGGTCGTGAAACCCACAAAATGATGCTCGACCACTATCAGCAGACCAAAAACCTGCTGGTGAGCTACGACATCAATCCGTTGGGGTTCTTCTAACTCAACGCGATACCGCGTAACGGCTATCGCGAGCAAGCTCGGCTCCTACAGGATCTGCCGTACCTGTAGGAGCATGGCTTGCCAGCGAAGGCGCCCTCAATGACACACCAAACATCGCCCTGCCGCTCTGGCACGGGCTTTGCGTGCCCGCTCTACAGGTAAATGCAGTTCCCGACAGTCCAACAGATCAAACAATAAAAAAGACAGCGAGGACTTATGACTTCTTCCACACAGCTCAAACCCACACTCGGCACCCTGCACTTATGGGGCATTGCCGTCGGCCTGGTGATCTCCGGCGAATACTTCGGCTGGAGTTACGGCTGGGGCACCGCAGGGACCCTGGGTTTTCTCGTCACCGCGCTGATGGTGGCGACGATGTACACCTGTTTCATCTTCAGTTTCACCGAATTGACCACCGCCATTCCCCACGCTGGCGGGCCGTTTGCCTACAGCCGACGGGCCTTTGGCGAAAAAGGCGGACTCATCGCCGGCATCGCCACCCTGATCGAGTTTGTCTTTGCGCCCCCGGCGATTGCCATGGCCATTGGTGCGTATCTCAACGTGCAGTACCCGGAGCTTGATCCCAAGCTCGCAGCAGTTGGTGCTTACTTCATCTTCATGACCCTGAATATTCTCGGCGTCAGCATTGCCGCGACGTTTGAACTGGTGGTCACGGTCCTGGCCGTCGCCGAATTGCTGGTGTTCATGGGCGTCGTTGCGCCGGGCTTCAGCTTCAGTAATTTCGCGCTTAACGGCTGGTCGGGCGCCAACGAGTTCACCATGGGCTCGATCCCTGGCATCTTTGCGGCGATCCCCTTTGCGATCTGGTTTTTCCTTGCGATTGAAGGCGCGGCGATGGCGGCCGAAGAAGCCAAGGACCCGAAACGCACAATTCCCAGGGCTTACGTCAGCGGCATTCTAACTCTGGTGTTCCTCGCGATCGGCGTGATGGTGATGGCGGGCGGCGTGGGTGACTGGCGCCAACTGTCGAACATCAACGACCCGCTGCCTCAGGCGATGAAAGCCGTGGTCGGCAACAATTCGACCTGGATGCACATGCTGGTCTGGATCGGCCTGTTCGGTCTGGTGGCGAGTTTCCACGGGATCATTCTCGGTTACTCGCGTCAGTTCTTCGCCCTGGCTCGTGCCGGTTACCTGCCTCGCTCGCTGGCCAAACTGTCGCGCTTCCAGACCCCGCACCGGGCCATTCTGGCCGGCGGCGTGATCGGCATCGCGGCGATCTACAGCGACGGCGTGGTCAACCTGCAGGGCATGACCCTGACGGCGGCAATGATCACCATGTCGGTATTCGGCGCCATCGTAATGTACATCATCAGTATGCTGAGCCTGTTCAAACTGCGTAAAACCGAGCCGAACCTGGAACGCAGCTTCCGCGCGCCGGGCTATCCGATCGTCCCGGGTATTGCGCTGTTTCTGGCAGTGGTGTGCCTGGGGGCGATGGCGTGGTTCAACCCGCTGATCGGCTGTGTGTTCCTCGGGTTCATGGCGGCCGGTTACCTGTATTTCCAACTGACCGCCAAGCAGCGCTTCGATGCGCCGGCGGATGCGATGCTCGAAGGCGTCTGAGTTGCACCGGCGCCGGGCCATATGCCCGGCGCCTGCCATATTGAAGTGCACGCAGTTCCCCTGTGGGAGCCAGCCTGCTGGCGATTGCGGTCTGACAGTCAGCATAGATTTTGAATGACACACTGCAATCGCCAGCAGGCTGGCTCCCACAAGGGGATGTCAGGGTTATCAAGACTTCTACACATCAGGAGGACACCGTCCCATGGCCACATTTGCCCATTCCGTCGGCGCCCAGACCTATCGCTTCGCCAGCCTCAAAGAGGTCATGGCCAAGGCCAGCCCGGCGCGCTCCGGCGATTTTCTGGCCGGCGTCGCCGCCCTCAACGATGGCGAGCGTGTGGCCGCGCAAATGGCCCTGGCTGATATCCCGCTGACTCATTTCCTGCAGGAAGTGCTGATTCCCTATGAGGCCGATGAAGTCACCCGTCTGATCATCGACACCCACGACAAACAAGCCTTCGCCGCGGTCAGCCATCTGACTGTCGGCGGTTTCCGCGACTGGCTGCTCAGCGATGCCGCCGACGAACAGAGCCTGCGCGCCCTCGCCCCCGGACTGACGCCGGAAATGGCCGCGGCCGTGTCGAAAATCATGCGCGTGCAGGACCTGGTGCTGGTCGCGCAGAAAATCCGCGTGGTCACGCAATTTCGCGGCACCATGGGCCTGCGCGGACGCTTATCCACACGCCTGCAACCCAACCATCCCACCGACGAACCGGCCGGCATCGCCGCGAGCATTCTCGACGGTCTGTTGTACGGCAACGGCGACGCGATGATCGGCATCAACCCGGCCACCGACAGCATTGCCTCGATTTGCGCGATGCTGGAAATGCTCGACGCGATCATCCAGCGCTATGAGATTCCTACACAGGCCTGCGTGTTAACCCACGTCACCACGTCCATCGAAGCGATCAATCGCGGCGTTCCGCTGGACCTGGTGTTCCAGTCGATCGCCGGTACCGAAGCGGCCAATGCCAGCTTCGGCATCAACCTGAACGTGTTGCGGGAAGGTTACGACGCCGGTTTGAGCCTGAATCGCGGCACATTGGGGCAAAACCTGATGTATTTCGAGACCGGCCAGGGCAGCGCCCTGTCAGCCAACGCCCACCACGGCCTCGATCAACAGACCTGCGAAACCCGCGCCTACGCAGTGGCGCGACATTTCAAACCGTTTCTGGTGAACACGGTTGTAGGATTCATCGGCCCGGAGTACCTCTACAACGGTAAACAGATCATCCGTGCCGGTCTGGAAGACCACTTCTGCGGCAAATTGCTGGGCGTGCCGATGGGCTGCGACATCTGTTACACCAATCACGCCGAAGCCGATCAGGACGACATGGACACCCTGCTGACCCTGCTGGGCGTGGCCGGGATCAACTTCATCATGGGCATCCCCGGTTCCGACGACATCATGCTCAATTACCAGACCACCTCGTTCCACGACGCGCTCTATGCCCGACAAACCCTGGGCCTGAAGCCGGCGCCGGAGTTCGAACAGTGGCTGGCAAAAATGGGCATTTTCACCCAGGCAGACGGCAAGATTCATTTCGGTGACCGTCTGCCGCCCGCCTTCCGCCAGGCGATGGGGCAACTGGGATGAGTGCCGAAATGGATAAACCGCCTGTTGATGCAGAAAACCCATTGCTGCAACTACGGCGCCTGACCCCGGCGCGGATTGCCCTTGGCCGCACGGGCACCAGCATGCCGACCAGCGCACAGCTGGATTTCCAGTACGCGCACGCCCAGGCTCGGGACGCAGTGCACCTGCCATTCGACCATGCCGGGCTCAGCGCGCAGTTGGCCGAGTGCGGATACGAAAGTGTGCTCCTGCACAGCGCCGCCACAAACAGGGACAGTTATTTGCAGCGCCCTGACTTGGGGCGGAAATTGAGCGATGAGTCCGCGCAAATCCTGCGCAACCATGCTTCAGCCCATCCCGGCGGCGTCGATCTGGTGATTGTCGTGGCCGATGGTTTGTCGGCACTGGCTGTGCACCGCCACACTGTGCCCTTCCTTGCGCGCATGCGAGAGCAGATCGAAGTCGATGGCTGGACGGTTTCGCCAGTGATTCTGGTAGAGCAAGGCCGGGTCGCGGTGGCCGATGAAATCGGTGAGCTGCTGGGCGCAAAAATGGTGGTGATCCTGATCGGCGAACGCCCTGGGCTCAGCTCGCCAGACAGCCTGGGTTTATATTTCACCTACAATCCAAAGGTCGGCCTGACGGATGCTTACCGCAACTGCATCTCCAATGTGCGACTGGAAGGCTTGAGTTATGGCATGGCGGCACACCGCTTGCTTTATCTGATGCGTGAAGCCTGTCGGCGGCAGCTGTCGGGGGTAAACCTTAAGGACGAAGCGCAGCTTCAGACGCTGGAGTCGGACTCAGGAGCGGACATGAAAGGTAATTTCCTACTGAATTCACCGAAGACCTGAACCGTTTCCGCATTGCGTTTCTGATTCGATTTCAGGCAGGATCGAAACACGGCTGCCCGAGTGAAGAACCGTTCGCCGTCAAAGCACGTGAAGACAGCCACTTGAAGACGAGACCTACCGATGCGGATTATTCAAGCGACCCTCGAACATCTGGACCTGCTGACCCCGTTGTTCGTCAAATATCGCGAGTTTTATGGTTCCCTGCCGTATCCGGACTCGTCCCGGGCGTTCCTCGAGAAACGCCTGCGCCGCAAGGAATCGGTGATCTACCTGGCCCTGGCCGATGACGACGACAAGAAGCTGATGGGTTTCTGTCAGCTGTACCCGAGCTTCTCGTCGCTTTCGCTTAAACGCGTGTGGATCCTCAATGACATCTATGTCGCTGAAGACGCCCGCCGTCAGTTGGTCGCCGACAACCTGATGCGCACCGCAAAAAAAATGGCCAAGGAAACCAATGCCGTGCGCATGCGCGTATCCACCAGCAGCAACAACGAAATCGCCCAGAAAACCTACGAATCCATCGGGTTCAAGGAAGACACCGAGTTCAAGAACTACGTGTTGCCGATCAGCGACGAGCTTTGAATAGGATACCTGTAGGAGCGAGCTTGCTCGCGATGGTCGTCAACGATAACGCTGACAGCCTGACTCCCCGCGGGGTTCTCAGGTTCATCGCGAGCAATCGAGCGTCGACCGGCTGCTCCTACAAAAAACCGCGCCCACCGCCGGTCTTGCACGACATCCCCCGCTACAAACTCGACGCGCTTTTCACTTGTCAGCCCGTATAATGGCGACCTTTCCGGCTTGTAAGAAAAACTACACCCGTCTGTAGCCTTACGCGAAGTCATCCGCACAGGCCTGCCGAGTCGGGCCGTCACCACAGGTGCCCCCATGGATTTCAACCCGCTCGACCTTATCCTGCATCTCGATGTTTACCTCGACTTGCTGGTAAACAACTACGGGCCATGGATCTACGCCATTCTGTTTCTGGTGATTTTCTGCGAAACCGGCCTGGTGGTGATGCCCTTCCTGCCGGGTGATTCCTTGCTGTTTATTGCGGGCGCCGTAGCGGCCGGTGGCGGCATGGACCCCGTGCTGCTGGGCGGTTTACTGATGCTCGCGGCGATCCTCGGCGACAGCACCAACTACATCATCGGACGAACGGCGGGCGAGCGTCTGTTCAGCAACCCGAACTCGAAAATCTTCCGTCGCGACTACCTGCAGCAAACCCACGATTTCTACGACAAACACGGTGGTAAAACCGTGACCCTGGCGCGTTTCCTGCCGATCATCCGCACCTTTGCACCGTTCGTCGCCGGCGTGGGGAAAATGCCTTATCCGCGTTTCTTTGCCTTCAGCGTTCTTGGCACCATCCTTTGGGTGGGCGGCCTGGTGACCCTCGGTTACTTCTTCGGCAACGTACCGTTCATCAAGCAAAACCTGTCGCTGCTGGTGGTCGGCATCATCCTGCTGTCGCTGGTGCCGATGATCATCGGTGTGGTCCGCAGCCGCTTCGGCAGCAACGCGTCCAAAGCCGAACCACGCTGAGCGATGTGGTCGCTCAGCGCCTGGCGTCGCCGGCGCATCCTGGCCAGACACCCGATTGCCGACGACATGTGGCAGCGGGTCCGCCATCACCTGAGTTTTCTCGACGGCATCAGCGCCGCTGAAGACCAGTGGCTGCGCGAAGCCAGTGTGCTGTTTCTCGAAGACAAACACCTGACCGCCCTGCCCGGCGTCGAACTCCATCAGGAGCAGCGCTTGCTGCTCGCCGCCCAGGCGCAATTGCCCTTGCTGAACCTGGGCGATCTGAACTGGTATCAGGGTTTTCACGAAATCGTCCTCTACCCCGACGACTTCCTCAGCCCGCAGCGCCATCGCGACGCCAGCGGCGTGGAGCACGAGTGGGACGGCGAACACAGCGGTGAGGCCTGGCAGCAAGGCCCGATCATCCTCGCCTGGCCCGGCGTGATGGCCAGCGGCGGCTGGGAAGGCTACAACCTGGTGATCCACGAACTCGCGCACAAACTCGACATGCTCAATGGCGACGCCAATGGCCTGCCGCCGCTGCACGCCGACATGCGCGTCAGCGACTGGGCCAGGGTCATGCAAGAGGCCTACGACGACCTCGACCGACAACTGGAGCGCAACCCGGACGCCGAAACCGCCATCGACCCCTACGCCGCGGAAAACCCCGCCGAGTTTTTTGCGGTTACCAGTGAATACTTCTTCAGCGCCCCGGATTTGCTGCACGAGGCGTATCCTCAGGTGTATGAACAGCTGAAGCTGTTTTACCGGCAAGACTCGTTGACCCGGCTGCGGCAACTTCTGGCCGAAGACCCGGTCTATCAGGCACGCGACTAAGGTCTCTACGACCCTTGGTACGTGGCATCAACGGCGGAATATGCCTATAATCGCCGCCACTTTTTGGTCAATCCGGCCAAGTGTTTTTGGTCAACTAACGGGGGCACCGCCCAATGAGCTACAGCAAGATTCCGGCTGGCAAAGACCTGCCGAACGACATCTACGTCGCGATCGAGATTCCGGCCAACCACGCGCCGATCAAATACGAAATCGACAAAGACAGCGATTGCCTGTTCGTTGACCGTTTCATGGCCACCCCGATGTTCTACCCGGCCAACTACGGTTACATCCCGAACACCCTGGCTGACGACGGTGATCCCCTCGACGTTCTGGTCGTGACCCCTTACCCGGTTGCCCCAGGCTCCGTGATCCGCGCCCGTCCGGTCGGCATCCTGAACATGACCGACGACGGCGGCGGCGATGCCAAAGTCATCGCAGTCCCACACGACAAGCTGTCCCAGCTGTACGTCGACGTGAAGGAATACACCGACCTGCCACCCCTGCTGATTCAGCAGATCGAGCACTTCTTCGCGAACTACAAAGATCTCGAAAAAGGCAAATGGGTGAAGATCGAAGGCTGGGCTGGTGCAGACGCCGCCCGCGACGCGATCACCAAGTCGGTTGCTGCCTATAAAGGCTGAGACGCCACTGGCCTTGCGCCACTGACGACTTGAAAAAAACCCCGGTTGATCCGGGGTTTTTTGTGCGTGTTTGAATATCAGCCTAAACAGAACGTTTAACTGGCGGGCAAACCGGTTTTTCTTGTTTAATTTTTACAAAAGACGTCTTACATCAGGACTTAAATTTCACGCCAGATTTGAACGGTTTGTTGAATCAAAGCCTTATGCCGCGCGGCTAGACTCGTGTTTATGAAAAAGAATAAAACCTGCGGCCCACGATTCAGAATGCTCCTGAAAGAGTTCCAAATCACGACAACGAGATTTGCCGAATTCCTGGGCATTCCCGACCCTCAAACTGTCCATAACTGGTATACCCGCGGAGTGCCCGACTACCGCATGGAGGATGTCGCCAGAAGACTGTCCGTGAACACCGAATGGCTGAAAACCGGCGAAGGACCGAAAGACGCCAGGGAATTGCATCTGATCGATGCATCCGGCAACACCTTCGACGCCCAGTCGATCCGGGGCACCTATCGGGTCATCGAGCCAGTCGATATCGAACTGCCCTTTTACAAGGAAGCAGCCACTACCTCCGGCTCCGACAAAACCCACGTCGTCAAAGACCCCAGCGAATCGATCCGCCTGCCTCGTAGCAATCTCGACTCCCTGGAAATCAACCACGCCGATGCCATCTGCGCCCGCATGGTCGGCAACAGCATGGCCGAAAAAATTGAAGACGGCTCCATCGTCGCCATTGATCGCGGGCTCACGCAAATTGTCGACGGAGAGATTTATGCCATCGAACACGATGGTATGTTGCGCATCAAATACCTGAGCCGGGTACCGGGCAATGCGATTCGCATGCGCAGCCACAACAGCGCCGAATACCCGGATGAGGTCTTCAGACCTCCCCAAATCGAAGAAGAAAACATCAGGGTGCTGGGATGGGTGTTCTGGTGGTCGACCCTGAACAAACGCAGGCCGCCGGTGCCGTTTTTGTAGCACCTCGACGGGCAATCCCCTCTTCCAGGCCTCACACAATCCCTGTAGGAGCGAGGCTTGCCCGCGAAGGCGTCCGAACAGTCACCCTCAATCCCAGGGTCGATCACCTGGCCCGAGCACCCGACAGCTCCACTCAACATACCAAGCTGGGAATTCCCCAAAAAAATCAGTATGCTGCGCCCCACATTTGCGCATCGACCCGCCCCGCGGCTCCGATCGCACCGACAAGGCAGATGATTTTCTCGCCGAGTCCCACAGCCGGACGCAAGATCCGGGTGTACGTTTTGAAGGCTGGCGCGGTTTACCAAAAATGAACCAAGCCAGTCCCCGAGAAGCCGGCCACAAGCCGGCTTTTTAATTGTCCAAAATAATTCTATCCCATCCGAGAATCCTGCTGATAGCCTAGCTATTACGGGCGCTTCAGGCGTATCCCTGTCCAATGGCGTTGAACGCCATTTGACCTCATCCGACGATGAGGTGGGGGGACAGGTGGGGGGACAAAGGGACGAAAGGGGAAAACAAATGGGTAAGCTGAATCCAAAACAAGTCGAAAACCTGAGCGAACCCGGCACCTATGAAGATGGCGATGGGCTTCGCTTGATCGTCAAACCAACCGGGCGCAAATCCTGGATTCTTCGCTTTCAACTGGCAGGTCGTCGCAGAGAGATGGGCTTGGGCTCATTCCCTGAGGTGAGTCTCAAGAAAGCCAGGCAAGACGCGAGCAATAAACGAAGCCAGTTGAGCGATGGTATAGATCCTCTAGCCGCTCGCGACATTGAGCGCGCTGCCCAACTTGAAGCCCAGCGAACGAGCGAGGCAAAACAGCTAAAGTTCGAGACACTCGCGAAGGAATACTGCGAGGCCCACGGAGGCACTTGGTCAGAAAAGTGGCGTAAAGGCTGGCTGCGGAAGCTGGAGCTGTATGCGTTTGACCACATCGGCAAGCTGTCAGCCGGAGAGATTGGTACGCCTCAGGTGCTCAAAGTGCTGCAACCAATCTGGATCACCAAAACCAGAACCGCCGACGAGGTACGCGGGCAGATTGAACAAGTACTGGACGCAGCCAAAGCACGTGGCCTACGCGAAGGTGAGAACCCTGCTCGCTGGCGTGGCCACTTAGACAATCTGTTGAGTCGTGCTGAAAAGAAGAAGGCTCGGAAGCGCGAGCACTTTGAAGCATTGCGGTGGCAGGATGTACCCACCCTGATGGCTAAACTCAGCGCAAACACCACACCAGCGTCCTTGGCTGCTCAATTGCTAATCATGACCAGCGCACGCGCCCACATGGTGAGGTTTGCACGTTGGGATGAGTTTGATCTGGAAGCCGGCACTTGGTCTCTGCCAGATGAGCGTATGAAAATGAGGGTAGCTTTTATCGTCCCGCTCGCTGATGAAGTCGTGAAACTGGTGCGGAGCATTCCACGAGCTGAAGGAAGCCCATTTCTATTCCCAGGGCAGGGCAAGACAGGGGTTATGCACGCAAACGCCGTACGCACGCTTCTGCATGGCATGGACTACGAACAAATCACCCGACACGGCTTTCGTTCGTCTTTTCGTGACTGGGCAGGTGAATGTACAAATTATCCTCGTGAGGTTTGCGAGATGGCACTCGCTCACGACGAGCGAGATCAAACAGAAGGGGCTTACTCCCGCTCCGACTTTCTAGACAGGCGGCGCGCCCTGATGATTGACTGGGCTAAGTTCCTAACCTCACCTAAACACAATGAAGAGTCATAAAACCTACGGAGAAAAAAAATGCTTTTTGAGAAGTTAGCTAATAAATCTCCAGAAGCCCTAATCTTAAACACATGGGAAACCCTTCGAACAACATATAACCTCATTCCAGAAAGCACTTGCTTTGATGGTTTTACTCAAAAACTTAGGGATAGCATTAAAAAAGGCAACGTTAGCGAGGCACTCCTCGAAGATCAATGGCTAGCACATATTGCTACAGATCAAATGAATCCAACCTATCCATTTATTTATGCATGCATCCTAAATGAAATCGCACAGCAAACCCTTGACAGTGGGGACCTGAATAAAAGCTGGCCCTTGATTGTGCAAGCCAGTACGAAAGCTGAAGTGGCGGCTGTCCATTTTTTCTACAATGCTGAAATAGATATCCCTGCTGCACTGAAACATCGCAGAGCATCTACTGCCGCCAATGCCAGCAATTCGAAACTCCAACCAGTAAAAGACTACGCTTTAACGCTCATGAGGGAAAAAAACCCCACACATGGCTGGCTGGATTTAAAGCATGCGGCACAATCAATAGAGAGCGAGTTAGGTGACTTTGTCGAAAGAGAAAGAATAAGCTTATCAAGAGCGCTGCTTGTAAACACCCTCAAACGGTGGCACAAGACCGATGAACGATTCCGTGACCTAGTCAATGAAATCATCGGCTAAAACCTAGATAGAAGCCTCAACAGTCACGCTGACGGGCAGCCTTCTAGGTCGCCCCCTCTTCTTCACGACTCTTTTAGGCATTTCCCCACGCCCAAAGGTCCTGGCCCGCCCCTCAGTTGCTATGCGCATGTAATACTCGATTTTAGTCAGATAGATTGCCGCCTTCTGCAAGTTCTTACGCTTCTCTCTATCGGAGTGTTCGATCATACCAATCCCACAGGCACGATAATTACTCTTGGTACGATTACAGTTGTAATACACCCCCTGCCCTTCCGTAGCTCGCTCCCAGAGCTCACCAACAGTCCTCGCCCAGGACACGTCTTCACGCACCTTCGAGCCATCTAGAAAAAACATACAGTGATAATGGAAACCCTTAGATAGACCAAACTCCAATTTCCACGCATGCCCCAAAAGAGCTTTAGAAGGCAGCTTACGTCGCAGCATTTTCAAGAGCTTCTCTCGTTGATTCTTAACAGTCTCAAACTGCAATCCTTCTCGAAAACCCCGATGAACAATAGATTTCGAATAACCGAGATCCACCCTCAAGACCAACACTCGCGAACACCCCTCGAAAATCGCATCTATGTAGGCCAGAAGACTTTTGTAGTTTTTATTCGAAAGCCTTCGGTGCATATTAATATTCGCTTTAAAAGCACCTCCACGCACAGCAGACCTTATCCTCTCAATGACATTATTCAGAGACTCCATCATTTCAGTGGGTTCGCGTTGAAGCTTTCTAAATGAGTAATAGGCGGAGGCATACTCCTGCACACACTCGAAGAATGCTTTTACATAAGGCGTAAAGTCATGAATAGGATAATACTTTTCGATCTCCTCCCGCGCCCACATATTCACTAACAACCTCCTCCCAGTCTGACTGATCACAGACGTTATTCCCCCTCGAATCACCTTTGTACGAAAATGAACCTCATCACTTGCTGCTATTTCCTTCACCAGTGATTCAATCTCTTTAATTTTTAGTGCCGCACCCCGCTCTACTCCAACAGCCATATCTTTAGTGTTAAGTGCATCGAAATACGTGATCGTACTTTCCAGCAAAGCCGCTTCGACACACTGAAGCTCTTTCTTTTTCATATGCAGTCTCAGTCCATTCTTTTCTAAACGCCTGTGCTTGTGATGCACAGGCTTATGCCGTGACAATTATGATAAACACATAGCCACCTAATTAGACTCACTGTCTTACGCGAACAAACAGCTGTTGCTAGACAATACAGCCAGCAACATTACTACCTACCAATGGATTGTAGGAACGGGTAATGAATAACAACCTATATCTACCAACCTAAAGACAATGATCTATAGTTGCCACCTCGATAGTCAAGACAGCTACAGCTGACAACTCTATAACCAGTAACCAATAGATCTATAAAGAGATAGATAACAGCTAATAACAAAGGATCCAGAACCCCTCACTCACCCCACACAGGGCAACTCAGGCAATAGAAAACCCGCGCGCCAGAGTCACCCCAAGCAAAATGATAATTTTCTCTTTATCCAGATTGTCGAGTTAGTGTCAAAAGCATCGGCTGACTCACTAATGTAAAACACTCGCCTCAGCCACTTTTGAACGAATCCAATCATTCACGCTTTCCTCCAGCCAACCAACGGCAGAGCATCCGATCTTCAACGGTTTGGGGAACGTGCTGTCGTATCGAGGTGAGGCAACATTCATCCGGTCATAAATAGTCGACCGCGATAAACCAATACGTTCCTGTACCTGCTTCAACCGAAGCACCCTCATTTGCGTGTGAGCTTTTGCGTCCATCGTGCACCTCTCGTCAGTCGATTTTGCTACGAGGCGGACTGTAAATGGTCTGCCTGGATACGTGCAGAAAGGTGCTTACGTTAAAAAATACATACCGCAAATCCACCCTGTGTTTCCACACATAAGAACCAACCCAACCATCACTCCCATCCTGGTGAGAACTAACTGACACAAGGGTTAGAGAACCAAGTCGACCACGCTCTAAAGATCACAATCGAATAACAGCCACGTTTATTATATTAATTTTGAATATAAACTTTTTTCAATAAATTCGCTTATGCAACGATGCAAAAGTCTATTCAAATTTATTTCAAACACATATTACAAAATTGAACCTCCGCCTCAATTAGTTAAAACAGGCTCACAGCCTTTTTTCTAACAACCAACAACTTTAAATACGGATTATGGAGAAAGAACATGTATACCCCTTGCCCAAGCTGTAACTCAGGACGAGTAGTTACTAAGAATATCGGCAAACAAACGGGAGGACTGATTGGTGCCGCAGGTGGTGCCGCCAGCGGTGCTGCCGGAGCGCTATCGGGCGCAGAAGTCGGTGCAGTACTGGGCGTGGTTGGTGGGCCTGTCGGGATTGCTATTGGCAGTATTGCGGGAGCACTACTCGGTGGACTGTTTGGTGGAGTGGCGGGCGGAATCGCCGGTGCCACCCTGGGTGAACAGATCGATACAAAAGTTCTGCACAACTATCAATGTTTGCATTGCGGTTACAGCTTCAGCGTTAACCAATAGGCCAATTTAAAAGTGACGTCGTAGGTTGATGACAACGACGCTCTTCTCCATTCATTTGCAAGGAATTAAACCCATGGCTCATCTCATCGAAACAATGGCCTACGTAAACGCGACGCCTTGGCATGGCCTGGGCAGTCGCCTCACTGAAAAACAAGCACTGGAAGTCTGGCAGCGTGAAGCCGGGATGAACTGGCAGATTCAAGAAAGCCCAGTTCACTTCAAGGCCGATACCGTTGGTAGGCTCGATACTATTCATTCTTTCCCTGAACAGAAAGTCCTGTATCGCTCCGACACCAAAGCGGCGCTGTCGGTCGTCTCCCAGCGCTACCAGGTGGTACAGCCCCGTGAGGTCTTGGAATTTTATCGTGACCTCACCGACGTGGCCGGTTACGAGCTGGAAACGGCTGGCGTGCTCAAAGGTGGACGCAAGTTCTGGGCGTTGGCGCGTACCGGGCAGACGGCGGCCCTCAAAGGTAACGACGAGGTCAATGGCTATCTGTTGCTGGCCACCTCCTGCGACGGCACCTTAGCGACTACCGCCACCCCGACCACCGTGCGGGTGGTGTGCAACAACACTCTGGCGATTGCCTTGGATGGCACCACCCGCGCCATCAAGGTGCCGCACAGCACCCGTTTCGATCCTCAGGCGGTAAAGAAGCAATTGGGGATCGCGGTCTTCCAGTGGGACTCCTTTATGTACCGGATGCGCTCGCTGGCCGAACGTAAAGTTCAATGGCACGAGGCATTGGGCTACTTCATGAACGTACTGTGTGACGCCAGCCCAGAGACTCCGCTGCCGACAGTCCTACCCAACGAGCGGGCGCTACGCAAGGTGCAAAGCCTGTATGAAGGCCAGGGACGCGGATCGACACTGGAGTCAGCTCAAGGAACCGCATGGGGATTACTCAACGCCGTGACCGAGTACGTGGATCACGAGCGCAGGGCCCGTAGTAGCGAGTACCGCATGGATTCCGCTTGGTTCGGCCAAGGAGCTATTCTTAAGCAACGAGCCCTCAAGGCAGCGTTAATGCTTGCAGCATAAAAACTACAACGCCCCCTAGCCCGCTTTACGCTGGCAAGGAGGTCGTTGTTAAAGCGCGCAATTTCAAAGACCTGCTTCGGCAAGAAGCTCGGATGGCTTGCACTGGATCGCTTTAGCAATCCGCAAAATGTTCAAGAACGCGACATTTCGCTCTCCACGCTAGATTTTTCCCATGTGGGATCGATCAATTTTAGCGAAATCAGCCAATACCTCTTGGGACAGCCCTAACGCCGTGCGGCGCGCACGTACAGCGGCCCCAAACGTGCGAGGTCATGATCTTTATCAAGGCTGGAAGAGACTCTTCCCATGCCAAGAATCGTTACGCTATGATGTCTAAACGACACCATGGCATTTACGGCCCATTTTTCATCTAAGCACGACGGTCTTGCCATCAACCGCCTGCAAACGATTGGTCTAGGGAAGTTCTCGGAGACACGAGGAACCTATGAGAGGGAAAGCCCAGCATTCAGAACCATTAAAAATAGTAATTCAACATGCCAAATACTATTTGCCGCAGCAGTAAACCCTGCAAAGCGCTATATGTCTTTTAGGCAATTTAACCAAGATAACAACAGCAAAAGAAAATCATAACAACTAGCCTAGCGGTCGCACGCACGGTAGTTCGCCGATCCAAATCACCCGGCGACAGACAACCAAATAAATTAAAAATATAAATCAATCAAATAAACAGCCACTAGGATAAAGGACCTCATGAAACTTTTCTACAAAACACTTGCAGCCGCCGCAATAATATCATCTAGCCTTGCCCATGCTGATACTTACCCAGAGTTCCAGCAGTACAACACCCCAGACATCATCAAGTGCGAGGCACTCAAAGACTGGTACCTCTGCACCGACAACAGTCGGCCAGATACACAGGTGATCAAGTACCAGAACAAAGCAACCGGCGAAATTTCAATGCAGGAAGAAAGAACTTTCGATCTAATCGAATGTAACTCTTCGAAGTGTGTGGATGGCGGAAAAAATTATCGCGGCAAAACCAATCTCTTCGCTTTGGGAAAGAACAATTCCAATAGATCTTTGAAGTTCATGGCCTTCAAGGACTACTACATATACCCCGGTGCTGATGGTGCAGATTACGGCTACAAAAATGGTACAGGGCCACTTTTCGGCGGCGCAATGGCGAAAACTACTGTGGTAGCACCAGCGACCGCTTCTTTGAAAGCAACCCCGTCGTCTGAGGGCACCTACGACGTTTGGTGTGATCCTGTGGGTGACGCCTGCAACATCACCATCGACGGCGGCAGTGACGCGATTGCGCGTGATCGTTTGCCGGAGTACATGCCAATGGCAAAGGACACTAGCAACTGCAATCTCGAGTTCTGCTCCAACTCCGACGAAGATGTAATCGGGCTTAATCCTGACTATGATCTCTGGAAAAAATAGACTCCTGATCGGTCTTTATGCTCATAGGAGGGACGTGGTGAGCTAGCAATGGCAACAACGTCGCCTCCCTCCAGGCTCGGCTGCAACCTACATATCGCCCTCTTGACCAATTGCTCGCGCAATCTGCTATGGACCTTCGCTACCACCATCCACCTCGCTCTAGCTCTTTCTTGCTACCATCTCGCATCGTAGATTTCAGATGGAGACGGGTGGATGGCTGTTAGTGAGAAAACGATAATCATCGGACGGATATTCGATACGCTTTACGACGAGAAGACAAACACGTTTTTACGCACGCTGGTCAGCGCAGCGGACGTCCGCATTAACATTTGAAAGCTGCTTGATCGCTCCGACTTGTACAAGTCGATCAGGTACTGGAGGCGCGGCGACTTGGCCGGCAGCGAGCTTGTTGGGCTGTCGATTCTCAGGATCTTCAATTCCATGTGCTGCCTTGGCCAAGGCAAACAGATCATCCTTATCTGCTTGGGTTAGGGTTCGATTAGCATAAAGCCGAGCAATCGCGTCCTGCTGCCAGGCCGGCAGGTTTTGGGACCACGAATAGATTTCTTGAATGATCGACACCAGAACCTCCTTGTACCTGCTTTAACGGTGCCCGAGTGTTGCTCGTTAATCTGACTAGATCAACCGCTGAGACTAGAACCCCGCGACACTGGGATTGCATAAGCGTCGCAGGAAGCATTCAATTCCTAGATAGGATGAGCAAACGAACTCCCGTTACGAACCGCTTCGATGGGGGGACAAATGGGGGGACAGAATTACCGAAAGCTTAGAAGCCCAGCAAAATAAGGCCACAACTCAATAATAACGCCGCCCACAAGCCGGCTTTTTAATGCCTGAAAGAAAGCAAACCCCATCAAGTCGCACAGGGCAGAATCCGCCAGCAGCCTGCTGACCAATTATGGATAACTAAACCCCTTAACCAACGTCAACTCCCCCACCGCCCGCATCGGCACCAGAAAAGTCTCCATCTTCTCGTTCGGCGTCCCCTCCTCCGTAATCACTGTCACCTGCGCCGTCGTCAGCGGTTGAACCGCATCCTCCTGCTCTTCCTCATCACTCCGATACCCGCCGCCAAAGTAATTCACATACACCAAATACTGCCCTTTGATCGGCGCAGGCATGGCGAAGATTTCCGGGCCGTACCCCGTCGTCACGTCCACATCCAGCGCAGCACCATTCGGCACAACACGATCGCCATACCAGATGTGCGCGCCATCGGGCGTGATGAGGTGCAAGTCCAGATCCGTACCGTCGCTGTCCCAGGCCAGCAACACCCGCAACTTGGCCGGTGTCGCACCGCCACTGGCGTTGAGGAATTGTGTGCGATGGCGCTGTTGGCCATCAGGACTGCGCACTTCGACGCTGTTGCTGCCGTTGGGGAACGAGAACGGTCGATCGAATCGGCCAGCGGGATCGATCTTCAGCGGCATGCTGACGCCGTTGACGATCAATCGGCCCGGTTCAGTGGACTTGGGTGTGGCGTTGATCTCGCCGGTGATGCGTGCGGTGTTGGCCTGTCCCACCGGCGTGTTCACTGAGGAAGCCGGGTAGTTGACGGTCTGGCGGAAGTTTTCACCTTCGCCTTCGACCGCACCGGTGCGCCAGCCGCCGACGGGGGTGTCGAGTTTGACGGCGCTTTCAGCCGCAGAAACCGTTGGCAATACACAAACAGAACAAAGGAACAGGAGGACCTGTGGATAACGGAGTTTCATGGCCTATTCCAGCAAGAGGTGGCGGGCGAGCCCTTCGATGTAGGTTTCATCCTGGCCGTTGGGATGAGCTTCAAAAGCCAGGTGCAGGTATTCGTGGGTCAGGTCGAGGCGGTCTTGCAGCGACAGTACGCCGCGCACATAAATGCGCTGGCGTTCGCGGTCGACATAGGGGCGGCCGAAAGCGAGGCGGCAGACGGCGAACGTGCTGACTTCGTTGTAGCCGACCTCGCTTTCCAACCGCGCACGCCAGCCGCGGCGTTGGGTTTGCAGCCAGTCTTGCGCGGCGGGCAGTACTTCGCAGGAGGCGACGGGGTTGTCCCAGCGGCTGAGGCTCGCGCGCGGGTAGGCGTGCAGCAGGATGGCGTCGTAGCGTTGGCCGGCGCTGGCTTGTTCGACGGCTTGTTGCCAGGAGAGTTTGTCCGGGCCGGGTTGGTCGGAGTGGTAGGTGACGGTGCTGCCGGCGAGAACGAGGTCGCTGGTCCACGCGGCGATGTTGCGTGATTCGGCAGTGGCCGGGCGCGGGGCAACGCGTTGGCGGCTGCTGCTGTCGTCGATGCTCAGGCAGTCGCCGTTGCGGGTGGCGTTTTGCAGCAGATAGGTGCGAATGGCGATGGCCAGGGCTTTAGCGGCTTCAGCAGGTTCAGATTTGGCTTCGCGCTGCAGGACCCGGGCGACGTACTCCTCGCGATCCAGGCGGGCGACCAGTTTATCCTTCACCAAAAACAGCTCACCGTCGCTGTGGATATCCAGTTGATTGCCGTTGGCGAAATCAACGCGATAGTCGCCCTGCAAAGGCCCGGAAGACACAACCCGATCCCCCGCCAGAACGCGTCCAATCGGATAACGTGAAAACAGACCAACCTCGACGCAGCGCCCCGCATCCAAAGGCCAATCAACCGGCAGCACCGAAGCCAACGCCTGTCCGTAATTGCGCAGAACCATCTGACTGGTCCCCCGCCCACCGGCCCAAATCGGCGTGCCATCCGCCATCCAACCCGCAAAACCTCCCTGACGCGACGACGGATCCTGATCACCCAACCAGCTCCAGGTTTTCACCCGCAACCGGCCACCGAGCTCGCCCACGACATTGCCATCGGCAGCGTTCAACACCACGTCCAGCAACACCCGCCGCGCCTGATCCTGCGCCGGCATCACGGCCAACATTCGCAGCAACTCCACCACCGGAACCCGCGTGGAGGGCTGCAATGAAGGCAAATCAAGCAGCCACTCCGGCGCTTTCCTCGCTTGCCAATACGTGCGCCAATCAGCGCCAGCAATACCCAACCGTGCTGGCTCAAAATAAAGACCGCAGGACTTCACCAGCGCCTGATCACGCTCAATTTTGCCGCCCGCGGTGCAGCAATAAACTTCTTCTTTCGACTGCCCGCGACATTCATACGCCGGCTCTCGGGCACCGGTGTCCACCAGCCAGCCGTAGACAAACAACTTCCACACACTACCCAACGGAGTCTGCAAGGAGTCAGGCAACGGCTCGCGAGAAATCACCTGGGTCCGGCTCAACGACAGCAATTCACCCTTGAAGCCCAGACGCAACGGCTCGTCCTGCGCTGTCGCCAGCGCAGGGATCAAACACAGCAGCCACCAGACCAAACGTCGGGTCATGTCAGTTGACCGTGATCTGACCAAGCGCCGGTTTCTGTTCCTGGGCCTGATGCTGCGGCGCATAGACCTGAGTGAAACGCACCGGCGGCAGGTTGAACTGGCCTTTCTGCGAGAAGCGCACCAGATGACGCAGACGCCGTTCACCACTCAACGCATCCACCGGAATCGCGTAAGCCATCTGACCCGGTTCGAAGCGCGCCTTCTCCAGCGCCGTCGGTTCAGTGCCGGCCTTGCCCATCAACTTGATGCCCCACGTGGTGCGCTCGACGTCCGCGCCCGGCGGCAGCGGCACTTCGATCATCCCGTAACGCAGCGGTTTCGCGGCTTTGCTGGTGATGATCACTTCGTCCAGATACAGGCTGTCGCTGGACAACGGCTTGGTGCCGACCGCTTCGAGTTTGAAAGTGAAGGCTTCGTCACCCGGCACCAGACGCGACAGGCGACGGGTGATGGTCACGGCCATCGGATCAACTGGAGGTTGTTTAGTCTGGAAACTCAACGCCGCCCGCAACGGGCGTTCTTGCGTCCCGGTCAGCGACAACACTGCAGGCACTGGCGCAGCGCCCTGCCAAGTCCAATACATCTCACCGGTATCACCATGATTTTTCTTCCAGCCTTCACCCGGTGCCAGTGCGATGGTCGGCGAGGCTTGCTCAATGCTGCGTTGCAACCAGGTCAGCGCCAACGCGCGTTCCAGGGTCGATTGCTGTGGCAACAGACGTTGCAACAAGGTTTGCGCGTGAGCCTGATCGAAGGCTTGCAGCGACAGGTTCAACGCTTCGGCAAACGGCTGGGAACTGACCGCCAGACGCTGTTGCGCATCGGGCAATTGACGATTGAAAGCGTCGGGCAACATCACCTTGGACTGACGAGCCAACGATGCCGTAAGCACACGCGCCGCCGCCAACCCGAGCGCCGAATCCGGATCGCTCATGACGATGCTGTCTTCGCCATCCTCCATCAGGTTCGCGGCATTGCCCTCGCCCGCTTTCGCCAGGTCGTCCATCAACCCGCTGAGCAAAGTGTTGACCGGCAATTGCATCTGCTTGGCAAACGACAGGATCAGCGCCCGCTGCAGCAGCGGCGTATTTTTCGCCTGCTTGGAATACACCTCCAGCACCCGCTGCCAGTGCTCCGGCGGCAGGCTCAGTTCCAGCGCCTTGCTGGCGTACCAGTCGGCGTAATAGGCGTACGCGGTGAGGAACGCATCCGGCTCACCGTCCATGCCCCACCAGGTGAAACTCGCGGATGGCCCGGCCATTTGCACCAGGCGCAGACGGCTGTTCTGCATGATCAGGCGCAGGCGATCGCGGATCTGCGGATTCGACGACAAGGTCGGGTACGCAATGCTCAACGGCAGCAAACGACTGGCCGTCTGCTCGACGCCGCCGTACGGATAGCTCAGCAAATCATCGAGCGCCGAGCGGAACAGCGCTTGCGGACTGTCATCCAGATGCAGGCGAATGTCCGTTGCGTCCGCCGGCAAGGTCAACGGTGTATCACCGCTGGCCACGTCCAGGCTTTGACTTTGTGTGACCTGCCAGCCTTCGCCGGTCGCGGTCAGGCGCACGGCCAGCGCGTCAGCGGTTTTGCCATCCAGCACCAGCTCGGCGGTCCACTCGCCAGTGGCCAAGGCAAACGCCGGCAGAGCGATGTAGTTGATGCCGTTGTTCAGCGTCACCGGCACCCGCTGTTCGGTGCCGCCGTAATGAATCACCAGCTCAGCCTTGACCGGTTTTTCCGCCTGACTGAAGGCGAACACACCGAGATCCGGTTTGTCGCCCGTACGGAATTTGCTCGGGCCACTCCACTTCAGGTACAGCGGTTTTTCCGAGCGCACGAATTGCTTTTTCTGCCCGACCTGACCGTCATCGGCGATGGCCCGGGCAGTGATGCGCCAGCGGGTCAGCGAATCGGGCATCTTGAAGGTGAAGCGGGTTTTGCCGTTGGCGTCGGTGATCAATTCCGGCTGCCATGCGGCGGTGTCGACGTCTTCACGACGCGGCCGCTCCAGCACTTTCACGCCGCGCTCGCTGCGGTTGGCTTTGCCCGGTGCACCAGGGCTGCCCGGCAACGCGACGTCGTAGCTGATGAACGACAGACTGGCGCTAGTGCGCACGTTGTTTCGGCGCGGGTGGTAGAAGAACTGGTCGATGGTCGGCGCGACTTCCGGTTGCAGCGCGTAGACCATTTCGTCGACCACGCTGACTGTCAGGTGCGCCGGAATCGGCTTGCCGGCAAATTGAGTGGTGAGGTCGACAGACACGGTATCACCCGGTTGATACGCCTCTTTATCGGTGGTGATAGCCACGTCGATCTGCGGTGCAATCACCTTGATCCCGGCGTTCTGGAAGCTGTATTGACCGCCTTTGGTGTAGAGCACGGAGAAGGTCAGGTTCGGCGCAAAATTGTCCTTCACCGGGATGCGTGCGCGGTATTGGGTGTCGCTGAGTTTTTCCATCTTCAGCCAGTCGCCGCCCTTGGACAGCAGCGCCGTGGCCTCGACCTTGTCCCGCTCAAGCGACAGCAGTGCATCGCTGACTGGCTCAGGGAAAGTAATCAACGCGAGGGCTTCGTCACCCGCCTTGTACTCGGGTTTGTCGAGGATGATTTCCACGGTGCCGGGCACGGCTTTGACGCCGTCCCCGGTGACCGAATGACCGGTCGCACCGACCACACGACCATGCTCATCCTTCAATGTCAGGTTGTAGGTGCCGGGACGGTCGAAGGCCAACGTGAAGCTTTTATCACTGGCGACGAGTTTGCCTTCACCGGTGCTCTGATCTTCCAGGCGCACCCAGCTGTAGCTGCTCGGCGTGACGGTTTTGCTTTGCTCGCTGCCACCTTCATTCAAATAGCTGAACGCAACCTTGTCGCCCACCGCACTGAAGCGCTGCGGCGCCCGCAGACTGAAACTCGCGGCGCCACGATCAATGAGGATTTCCTTGGTGGTCCTGACCCGATACGCCGCGCCATCGCTGGCAAAAACGGTGAGCATGTAACGGCTCGGTTTTTCGGCGGCCGGCAGGTCGAGGGTCGCGTTGCCTTTGGAGTCAGTGGTCAATTCAGCACTGGTCAGTTCCACCGGAAACTGCCCGAGGTATTGCAGCTCGTTATCGACCATCGACAGTTGCTGGGCACGCAGGTTCAGGGTCAACCTGGCATCGGCCACCGGTTTGCCGTCGGGGTACAGCAGCACCAGATTGCCTTTCACCGGTTCGCCGGTGCGGTAATCCTGCTTGGCCAGGTTCAGGGATATTTCGAAGTGCGGCTTGATGTATTCGGCCACGCGGAAGGCGCTGCTGTAGGCCTGATCCTTGTAGCTGAAGCGCAACTGATAACCACCCGCCACCGCGTTGTCCGGCAACTGGAAACGGCCTTGGGTGCCCGCCTTGGAATCGAGTTTCAGCGCCAGCGTTTGCAGCGCGGTGCCCGTGGCATCAAGCACCGTCACGTTGACGTCGGCAGCGGTTGGCAGCACCGAATCGCGAGCGTTCTTGAACTCGCGACCGACGATTTTCAGCGACACCCAATCCCCCGGCCGATACAGCGGACGATCAGTGAACGCATAGAGTTTGGTGTCGTAGATTTCGCTGTCGTAATAGAAGTTCTCGGAGACAAACACCCCGCCCTCTTCGTCCTCGCCGATCACGAACGAACGCTCCGGGCTGACGTGTTTCAGGCGCAGCAAACCATCGGTATCGGTGGCGCCGCTGCTCATCACGCCGAGGCCATCGGTCCACAGCACATTCACCTTCGGCACCGAACTGCCTTCGTGTTTGCGCGCAGCCCAGACCACCAGTTCATCACCGGCAATCTTGCTCACGGCCACAGTGTTGGAGACGAAGACCATGGTAGTCGCACGGTACTTGCCGATCAGCGCTTCGACCAGGTACAGACCCGGTTTCAGGTTGCCCAACGGGATGTACACGTTGCCCGGCGCGACAGTGACGAACTCGCTGGAAGAACCGGCGAGGTTCACACCTGTAGGCGGCTGGATTGGTTTGGCTTGCCACAGCGGATAACGGAACTGGCTGACCACCGGCAGGCCCGGAATCAGTGCGAATTGCGGCTGAGCATCGTAAGGCGTTGGCGCGGCGATGGCGGTGCCCATCTTCAGTTCCGGCACTTCCTCGGTGACTTGTTTGCGCGACTCGTAGGAAAACGCTCGCTGCATCACCCGACGGGATTTTCGATACCAGTTGTCCCACAGGTACGCGAGGGTGTTCGACAGGCCTTCGCCCTTGAACTGGCCGTCGCTGACCACGCGGTGCAGGTTCTTCTGGCGCTTGAGGAAATCCAGCGGTTTGTCGATGCGGTACACGCGAATGTCGGCGCCACCGTAAGGCTCCATGCGGAACCGGCGATAGTCGCGGCCCGGCGCTTCGAGACGGACCATCGCCTGCTCGTCGCTGGCGAAACTGCTGTCGGCCAGCAGGAAAAAGCTTTCACCGGCCACCGGCGTGTAACCGCTCGGCTCGACGGTGTCTTCGGCATTCACTGCCGAAAAAGGCAGCACCAATACCAACAGTAGAGACAGAAAGCGCAGCATGCGGGCACCGGTCATTGGGAGAGAAAGTTCAGTCGATAGACGCCGATGAAGTTGGGGTTGGCTGCGTCGGGTATCCATCGGGTGTCCTTCCATGTCATGAGTTGCTGCAGGCTCGCGGATCGCATGCCGTTGTCAGTGGGGGTGGTGGTGCCGGTGTGATAGGCGATGTAGCGGCCCATCCAGATCATCAGGTGCTGGTCGTCGCCCTGATCGAAAAACATCAGGTCGCCGGGCCGGGCCTGCGCCAGGTCGCGGCCAACCAGATGGCTGTTGAACTGAATCAGTTTGATCGCGTTGACGTACGGCCCGACCTTGCCGCCGCCCTGCTGCCATTGCTGGGCGAGGCCGCGTTGTGCCTCGCTCAATTGCAACTCGGGCGGCAGGTAGCGGTTGGACAGGCCATTGCTGCGCAGCCATTTGTCGTCGTGGACTTTCAGCGCTTCGTTGGCGGCAAAACGCACCAGCCCGGCGCAGTCCTGCTGATACCAGCGCGGGCTCGGGCCTTGGGTCAGTTGCTCCTGGGCGATGCGCACGAACCAGGCGCGAAACACCTGGGATTGCTGCGCGTCGAGCGGCGCCGCTTCGGTGGCAAATGCGCGACTGCCCAGCAACATCGCCAGCAGGCCGAGGCCTCGGATGAGTGCAGTCACAGTGCTTTCCATTCCAGCGGCAGCCACTGCCAATGGCCGTCGGGCTCGCTGCCTTCCGGCAACGTCAGCGCATATTTGCCATAGCCGCCGAGCTTGCGCAGTTTCGGGATCAGGTAGGTTTGCGCGGCGTTGTAGAACACCGGCTCCATGTCCTGCGGCAGGCTGTCGAGGGTTTCCTGCTGCATCAGCTGCGCCATGGAATCCGGGCCGAAGTAGACCGGCATCAGCAGGTCTTTCGGCACCACGTCGGCCATCGGCGGGAAGCGTTTGTCGAGGGTACCGAGGGCTTTGTCCACGAGCTTGTCGTCGAGGGAAAACAGCAGCGTCGAACCGTGGCGCGCCAGGCTGACTTTCATGAAGGCCTTGCCGGTGATCGCGTCCGGGTTCTCGGCATCCTTGGCTTTGTAGGGGCCGAAGTTGGAGCTGACCTGACGCTGCCATTGGTGGTTTTCGCCTTCCTGTTTCTCGACCACCGGGAACGCGTGTTCTTCGACGTTACCTTCATAAGCGCCGACCATCGAGCTGAACAAGTTGCCCAGGTCACCGTCGAGTTTGGCGCTGTCGTCGTCATTCAGGCTGGCCACCAGCAGCGGCGTGTACAGCCGCGAATCGGCGTACCAGCACAGGCCGGCGGCACCGGCCATGTGTTCGGTCAGGGCCTGGGCCACGGTCTCTTCGGCGCCGAGTTTCACCAGCAGCGGTTTCTGTTGTTCGGCGGCGAGCGGCAGGGCCACGCAAGCACTGGCGCCCATCGGCATGGCTTGCCAGATCGGTTTGAAATCGAAGTCTGGCTGGTTTTCCAGTTCGTCCATGGCCAGGAAGCTGTGCCAACCCTTGTCGTCCATGTCGAAGCGCAGGCCGGCGAAGTTCGGGATGAAACGTTGGTAACCCATGGCCAGGACGCTGGCATTGACCGAGAGGCGTTGTTTCACTTCAGGGGCGCGGGGTGGCAGGCCGAAGGCTTCGGGGAACAGTTTCTGGCCGCCGAGCAGTGCTTCCAGCGATTCAGTCGACACCATGCCGGGTTCGTCGACCGGACCGTGGCCGGTCTCATACAACTTGGCCGGATTGGACAGCACCACCAGTTTGTCGCCATGAGAGGCGAACAGCAGCGCTTTGCTGTGGTTGTAGGTGAGTTGATAAAGCGGCACCACATCGCCGCCGACCTTGATTTCACTGAGCTGGGTCAGCTGCGAATCATCCAGCACCACTTTCGCCAGCGGCTCCAGCACCTTGGCCAGACCACCGCGATCCATCACCAACAAAAAGTCTTTCAGACGGCCATCTGCCCCGCGCCACAGCGCCACATCCGCCGGTTGATCGAAAAGCTGTTCGATCAGGCTGTCCTGCAATTTCAGGTCATGCTCGTAGATAATCCGCCGCAGACTGCCAATCAAGCCGAGGCGATCGGCATGGGTTTCGTAATAGAAGACGAAATCTTCGGTGAGGGTTTCCTTAAGGAATGGCACCGCCAGCAAGTCCTTGGGCAACTGGCTCAAGGAATGGGTTTCGAGCAGGCCGTCCGGGCGGCTCATGCCCAGTTTGTCGCTGACCAACTCTGCGGGCGGCGCCTTGGGTTTGTGCATGAACCAGCCAAGTCCGGCCGCCACGCCAGCCACCAGGATCAGCCCGACCAGCAGCGCCGGCCAGCGACGAGGAGTTTTGGCAGCAGGCGCCTCAGCGGCCGGAGATACAGTGTTATCGCTCATTTCACAAAGCCCAATTCATCCGTGGTGCGGGATGCTTAATAGTTGAAAGTCTTGACCAGCAGCAGGTCACCGATCGCGCGCAGGGGCACGATGAAGGTTTCGCGTTTTTCGTCGACGGTGTTTTCGTTGAGCACCAGATTGATTTGCGAGGTGATCACCTCGTTCTGGTTGCTGGTCTCATCGAAGTTATAGCCGCCGCTGCCGAAGTTGCCCCAATAGTTCACGTAAACCAGATAGGTGCCATGCAGCGGCGCGGTCATGGTGAACATTTCCGGGCCGGGACCGTCGACGCCATCCGGGTCCAGGCCACCGCCGTTGCTCATCGCCGGGCGAGCCCAGAACGCATGCTGGCCGTCGGGCGTAATGATGTGCAGGTCGAGCTCGGCTTTCGGATCATCCCAACCCAGCACCACGCGAATCCGCGCCGGCGTGCGCAGGTTATTGGCTTCATAGAATTGGACGCGCTTAAGGGATTTGCCTTCGGCACTGCGCACTTCGACGCTGTTGGCACCGGCGCCAAACGCATACGGCCGGGCGAAACGCCCTTGGTCGTCGGTGTAGAGGTTCAATGGATTGCCGTTGACCGCCAGTGTGTGCGGCCCGCGTTGCGCGCCGATGGCCTTGAGCTGGCCTTCGATCATCGTACGATTGCGCTGCACGCCCCGGTCGATGGGAGGTGTGGGATAGGCGACTTGAGGGTTTTCGCTGCGATCGAGCAGGCCGTTGTAGCGCCAGCCGCCCACCGGTTCCGACAGCTCGGCCGTCGGCTCGGCGCAGGCAGCAGTCGCGCAGACCCACCCCATCAGGCATAGAAAAAATGAACGCATGTGATGCCTCCTGCCATGCATAACGAAACCTTGCGCCTGATCCTCGGCGCGTTACAGATGCAAAAACTGCGTTTCGTCAGAAAGACCCGTGACTATTGGGTCGTAGAAGGCGCGAAGGTTAGCCATTTGGCGGGTTTTTAACAATCGGATCCATCTTGATTTGCGGGGGATATCACGATGATTGTGGGGCGTGAGCCGAATAGCGGCCTTATTCGGCTCACAAAGTGAGCCGAATAATCCTGTACTGCGGATGTTTCCGGAACCATTGCGGGAGCGAGCCTGCTCGCGAAGGCTGCGTGTCAGGTTGCGGGGGGGTTTATGGTGTACATATCCGTTGTTGCGGTAACGGCTGCTATTGGTTCCGCCCTTACGGCGGGTTACTTGGAAGAGCGCCAAGTAACCAAGCGCCAGCGCCCCTGACGTACGGTGCCTCGCTATGGCTCGGCATGCCCTTGCTCCGGCCCTGCTCCGTGGGCCGCCGCCATCGGCCATCCGACGGGGCAGATCAAGATCAAAAGCCAGATCAACAGCCAAAGCCAAAGCCAAAGCCAAAGCCAGATCAACAACTAGAGCGAACTCATACCTGTGGGAGCTAGCCTGCTAGCGATAGACGTCCAGACACCGCGTTCATTCAGACAGCACGCGTTATCGTTGACGTCCATCGCTAGCAGGCTAGCTCCCACAGGGGAAATGCGTACGAACAAAGAGACAGGCCGGTAGGCCGCCTCGCGGTGCTGTGGCGGTAGTCGCCCCCCTTGAGAGGCCGAGTGGAGGTTCTGCGCAGTGGGCAACCCGGCATGGATGCCGGGTTAGCCGCCCCCGGCCATGGATGGCGATGGCGGCGGGCCCACGGAGCAGGACCGGAGCGAGGGCACCCTGAGCCTAAGCGAAGGGCCGAACGAAAGGGGCAAAAGCGCTTGGTTACTTGGCGCTCTTCCAAAGTGACCCGCTGTAAGAGCGGAACCAATAGCCACCGTTACCGAAGAAACGGATATACACCAACCAAATGAACACCCATCCCAAGCGAACAGCGCAGGCTGCGTTTCCCCCTCATGATCAGGGCTACCCAATGGCCGCTGATTTGCCCATACCCCCCATGTCTGCTAGTGTCGCGCCGGTTTAACGTCAACCGGAAATCGACGCCATGGCCCGCAAAAAAGCTGCACTGGATTTCGAACAATCCCTCGCCGACCTGCAAACGCTGGTGGAGCGACTGGAGAACGGCGAACTGTCGCTTGAAGACTCGCTGACCGCTTTCGAGCAGGGCATCGGTCTGACCCGCGACTGCCAGGCAGCGCTGGCCCAGGCCGAGCAAAAGGTTCAAGTGCTGCTCGAGCGTGATGGCGAGCTGGCCGAGGAACCCTTCGACGCGGATCAACCAGAATGATTGCAGCGTATTCGGCGACCAGCCAGGCCCGCGTCAACGCGGCACTGGAAACCTTGTTCAACGCGCCAAGCCCTGAACTCGCGCGGCTGTACGAAGCCATGCGCTACAGCGTGATGAACGGCGGCAAACGCGTGCGCCCTTTGCTGGCTTACGCGGCGTGCGAAGCGCTGGGCGGCAAGGCTGAGCAAGCCAACGGCGCGGCCTGCGCGGTGGAGCTGATCCACGCTTATTCGCTGGTGCACGACGATCTGCCGGCGATGGACGACGACGATCTGCGTCGCGGCCAGCCGACCACCCACAAGAAATTCGATGAGGCCTGCGCGATTCTCGCCGGCGACGGCTTGCAGAGCCTGGCCTTCAGCGCCCTGCTCGACCCGCGCCTGAGCTCATCGGATGCCGAGATTCGCCTGCAAATGGTCAGCGCACTGGCGTTGGCGGCCGGTCCGGCGGGCATGGTCGGCGGTCAGGCCATCGACCTGGGTTCGGTGGGTCTGAAACTCGATCAAAAAGCCCTCGAAACCATGCATCGGCACAAGACCGGCGCGCTGATCGAGGTCAGCGTCAAACTCGGCGCCCTCGCCAGTGGCCGTGCCGAGAAGGACGAACTGAAGTCCTTGCAGATGTATGCACAGGCCATCGGCTTGGCGTTTCAGGTGCAGGACGACATTCTCGACGTCGAAAGTGACACCGAAACCCTCGGCAAACGCCAGGGCGCCGACATCGCTCGCGACAAGCCGACCTACCCGGCCCTGCTTGGCCTCGATGCAGCCAAAGCCTACGCCCTGGAACTGCGCGACCAGGCCCTGCACGCGCTGCGACCGTTTGACGCGGCCGCCGAGCCGTTGCGCGATCTGGCCCGCTACATCGTCGAACGGCGCAGCTGACGGCGTATCCGCCAAGTTAAAACCAACGCGTGGGCAGGGGGCGATGCATCAGGTAAACTGCCGCATCTTTTATACCTATAACGATTCGCCTGATGCCCACGACGTTTCATGAGATTCCCCGCAAGCGCCCGACCACGCCCCTGCTCGACCGTGCCAACACGCCGGACGGCCTGCGCCGGTTGGGCGAAGCCGAGCTGGAAACCCTGGCCGATGAGTTGCGCCTGGAATTGCTCTACTCGGTCGGTCAGACCGGCGGGCATTTCGGTGCAGGCCTGGGCGTCATCGAGCTGACCATCGCGTTGCATTACGTCTTCGACACCCCGGACGACCGGCTGGTGTGGGACGTGGGTCATCAGGCCTATCCGCACAAAATCCTCACCGGCCGTCGCGAGCGCATGGGCACCCTGCGCCAGAAGGACGGCGTCGCCGCTTTCCCGCGTCGATCCGAGAGCGAGTACGACACCTTTGGCGTCGGCCACTCCAGCACCTCGATCAGCGCCGCGCTGGGCATGGCCATTGCCGCCCGCCTGCAAAACAGTGATCGCAAGGCCATCGCGGTGATCGGCGACGGCGCACTGACTGCCGGCATGGCCTTCGAGGCGCTGAACCACGCGCCGGAAGTGAACGCCAACATGCTGGTGATCCTCAACGACAACGACATGTCGATCTCGCGCAACGTCGGTGGCTTGTCGAATTATCTGGCGAAAATCCTCTCCAGCCGCACCTACGCGAGCATGCGCGAAGGCAGCAAAAAGGTCCTGTCGCGCCTGCCCGGCGCGTGGGAAATCGCCCGTCGTACCGAAGAATACGCCAAAGGCATGCTGGTCCCCGGCACGCTGTTCGAAGAGCTGGGCTGGAACTACATCGGCCCGATCGATGGCCACGACCTGCCGACCCTGATCGCCACCCTGCGCAACATGCGCGATCTGAAAGGCCCGCAGTTCCTGCACATCGTCACCAAGAAAGGCAAAGGCTTCGCCCCGGCGGAAGTCGACCCGATCGGTTACCACGCCATCACCAAACTCGAACCGCTGGACGCCCCGGCCGCCGTGCCGAAAAAGGCCGGTGGGCCGAAGTATTCCGGTGTGTTTGGCGAATGGCTGTGCGACATGGCCGCCGCTGATCCGCGCCTGGTGGGCATCACCCCGGCGATGAAGGAAGGCTCCGACCTGGTGGCGTTCAGCGAGCGTTTCCCACTACGCTACTTCGACGTGGCAATTGCCGAGCAACACGCCGTGACCCTCGCGGCCGGCATGGCCTGTGAAGGCGCGAAACCGGTTGTGGCGATTTACTCGACGTTCCTGCAACGTGGCTACGATCAATTGATTCATGACGTCGCGGTGCAAAACCTCGACGTATTGTTCGCCATCGACCGTGCCGGTCTGGTGGGCGAAGACGGCCCGACGCACGCGGGCAGCTTCGACCTGTCGTTCCTGCGTTGCATACCCGGCATGCTGGTGATGACCCCGAGCGATGAAAATGAGCTGCGCAAAATGCTCACCACCGGCCACCTGTACAACGGCCCGGCGGCGGTGCGTTACCCGCGCGGCAATGGCCCGAACGCGACGATCGAGAAAGACCTGCAACCGATCGAAATCGGCAAAGGCGTGGTTCGCCGCCAGGGCAGCAAAGTCGCCCTGCTGGCGTTTGGCGTGCAACTGGCCGAGGCCTTGAAAGTCGCCGAGACGCTGGATGCGACCGTGGTCGACATGCGTTTCGTCAAACCGCTGGACGAAGACCTGGTTCGCGAGATTGCCGGCAGCCATGAGTTGCTGGTGACCATCGAAGAAAACGCAATCATGGGCGGTGCCGGTGGCGCCGTCAGCGAATTCCTCGCCCGGGAAAACATCCTCAAGTCGATGCTGCACCTGGGCCTGCCGGATGTTTACGTCGAACACGCCAAGCCTGCGCAAATGCTGGCCGAGTGTGGGTTGGATGAAGCCGGGATCGAAGCGTCAGTACGTGAACGCCTGAAACTGCTGAACCTCTGATCCTCTGAGCAAATGCAAAACCCTGTGGGAGCGAGCCTGCTCGCGATAGCGGACTGACAGTCAACTAATTCATTGACTGACACACCGTCATCGCGAGCAGGCTCGCTCCCACATTGGTTTTTTGTCCCCTTCAAAATTTGTGTTCGCTTTAACGCACCAACGGACTGCCCATGAAACTCTCCCGCCTCGTCCTGACGCTGACCCTTCTGCCGTCCGGCCCACTCCTGGCCGACACCTTCGAACGTGATCAGGCCCTGAAGCTGCCCGACGTGCTGATCAGCGCCAACCGCCAGGTCGAAGCCCGCAACGACAGCAGCGCCGCCAACACCGTGTTCACCCGCGAAGACATCGACCGTCTGCAACCGGGCAGCGTCACTGACCTGCTGCGTCGTGTGCCGGGCGTGCAAGTCGGGCAAACCGGCGGGCGCGGCAGCCTGCCGGGGATTTACATTCGGGGGACGAAGTCGGCGCAGAGCCTGGTGCTGGTGGACGGTCAACGCATCGGCAACTCGACTTCCGGCGACAGCAACCTGCAACACATCAACATCGAACAGGTCGAGCGCGTGGAAGTGCTGCGCGGCTCCCGTTCGGTGATTTACGGCAGCGATGCGATTGGCGGGGTGATCCAGATTTTCACCCGCCGTGGCGCCGAACAAGGCCTGCAACCGCGCCTGCATGCGGGTTTCGGCAGCAACCAGACCTGGGAGCGAAGCGTCGGTTTGTCCGGGGGTGATGAGCAAACTCGTTTCAATCTGGGTGCCAGCCTCGATGAAACCGCCGGGATCAATCGCACCCACGAATCGTACCCGAGCGATGGCGATCACGATGAGTATCGCAACAAGTCGTTGAGTCTGAGCCTGAGTCACGCCCTCACCGATGACATCGAAATCGGCGCCAACCTGCTGGATAACCGTGGCAAAAGCGCATTCGACAATCCGTTCGGCCGCTTCGACAGCACCACCTTCAAATCGGTCCAGCAGCAACCCTACAACGAGTTCACCGTGAGCAGCCTCAGCAGTTACGTCGATGCGCGCATCAACGACCTGTGGAAAACCCGCGTCGAATTCGGCCACAGCGAAAACCGCGAGAAGTCCTTCGACAAGCTCAGCGACGAACGCGGCGTGTTCAACACTTACCGCGACTCGCTGAACTGGCAGAACGACCTGACGCTCGACACACGCAACAGCCTGATCCTTGGCGGCGACTGGTACGAAGACCGCATCAACAGCAGCACAGCGTTCGACGAGGACAGCCGCTGGAACCGTGCGGCATTTATCCAGCATCGCTATCAGGCGGACAGCTTCTCTACGGAACTGGGCCTGCGCCGAGACCAGAATCAGCAGTTCGGCAGTCAGAACAGCTGGAGCGGTACGTTCACCTTGCCGTTAAACCCGGACAACGACGTGCTGCTGACCTACAGCGAAGGCTTTCGCGCACCGACGTTCAATGACTTGTATTACCCGGATTTCAGCAATCCGGACCTGAAGCCTGAAACCTCGAAAAGCTATGAGCTGCAATGGCGCAGTCAGCTGACCGATACCAGTCGCCTCGAAGCCTCGCTGTATCGCACCGACCTAAAGGACGCAATCATCTTCGGCAGCAACGACCGCCCGCAGAACGTCGCCTCGGCACGGATCAACGGGTTTGAAGCGGCGTTGAAGCAAGAACTGCTCGGCTGGCAGAGCGCTCTTGGCGTGGCGATCATCGACCCGCGGGATCGCGACAGTGGCCACACCCTGGCGCGTCGCGCACGGCGGACGTTGAGCCTGGATCTGGATCGGCAGTTCGATCGACTGGGTTTCGGCGCCAGTTGGCAAGCGGTGAGCAGCAGTTATGACGATGAGAGCAATCAGCAGCCGTTAGGTGGGTATGCGTTGCTGGGATTGCGCGGCAGTTGGGAGCTGAATCGTGAGGTCAAGCTTGAGCTGAAGGTCGACAACCTGCTGGACAAGGGTTACAGCCGGGCGTTGTACAGTCATGACGGCAGCCAGTTTGGGTATCGCGAGGAAGGTCGGGCGTGGATGTTCGGGGTGACCTGGACGCCGGAGTTCTAAGAGCAACTCGGTCACCTGTGGCGAGGGAGCTTGCTCCCGCTCGACTGCGCAGCAGTCGCAAAACCGGCTGACGCAGTCCCATCTGAAGTAACCCACTGACAGATTTGGGGCCGCTTCGCAGCCCAGCGGGAGCAAGCTCCCTCGCCACAGGTCAGCGGTCGGGCGCGATGACTTGGCACAACTTGGCCGTCGCCTCGATCATCTGCCCACTCGGCCGCTCCAGACCCTTGTCGGTCATCAACCGCAACTGCCCATGAGCCACCGCCGCCACCTGCGGCCAGGCCTTCCACGCCTCCAGCTGCGCCTGATCGCTGGCCAGAATCACCTCGGGATTACGCTGCAACACCGCTTCCACACTGACCTGCGGCGCGGGTAATGTCAGGTCGGCAAACACATTGCGCGCGCCGCACACTTCAAGCGCATCGCTGATAATCTGCCCGCCACCGACGGTGTACAGTGGACGATCCCAGACCTGATAAAACACTCGCAACGGGTCGTCCCGTCGATAGCGCTGGCGCAGTGAATCCAGGCGCTGCCGCAAATCGGTGGCCAATGAAACGCCGCGTTCGGGCCTGCCGAGCTGCGCGGCAATCGCCTCGATTTGTGCGGTCAATTGTTCAAAGTTGTGCGGGTCGGCGATGTAGGTCGGGATGTTCAAGCGCTTGAGTTGTTCACGCTGCGCCGGGCCGACACTTCCGGGCCAGAGCAGCAGCAAATCGGGCTTCAGGCTGAGCAGCCGCTCCATGTCCAACTGGCCGTAGCGGCCAACGGAAGGAAGGTCTTTGAGTTCAGCAGGACGATCGCCGGCATCGAGCACGCCGACCAGAAGATCAACCGAATCCAGCTCAACAACGATTTCAGACAGAGACGGCGCGAGGCTGACGACGCGTTCGACAGCAGAGGCCATGCCGCTGACGGCCAGCAGCAAAACCACCAGCCCGATGCGGCACATCAGCCGAGTTGACGTGGGATACGGTAGAGGTAGAACAGCACCGTTGTCGACAGCGCCAACAGCACCAACGGCACCGCTTCAAGCCCGACGAACACCGCCAGGGCGCCGATCCAGGCGGGCAGGCAGGCCGCGAGAAACGCTGAACGGCGTTTAGCCGCGAGGGTGACCCAGGCGGCAGGCTCTTCAGGGGTATCGAGGGATTTCTGGGTGGCGATCAGCGCGTGTTTGTAGCCACCGAAAAACTTCAGGCTGACAAACATCGACGCCACACCGGCGATGAACAACGGCATCGCCAACACCGGCAGAAGCGCCTCGCTCTGGCCGAATACGCCGTTGATCACGAACAGCGGCAACAAGGCCAGCGCCAGGTATTGCCACCAGTTGACGGACAGTCGCCGCCGCACCTGACCGCGGGTCACGCCCGGTCTACCTCGCCCTGGTGCTCGTTGCCCATCATGTGGTCAAGCTTGCTGGCCTTGGTGGCCAGGTAGAGTTTGTTGTGCGGATTGTGGCCGGTGTGCAACGGAACGCGCTCGGCAACCACGATGCCCATGTCGGTCAGGGCTTTGACCTTGCGTGGGTTGTTGGTCATCAGACGCAGGGATTTCACGCCCAGATGCTCAAGCATCGGCAGGCACATGGCGTAGTCGCGCTGGTCGGCGGCAAAGCCCAGACGCTCGTTGGCTTCAACGGTGTCGGCGCCGCCGTCCTGCAATTCATAGGCGCGGATCTTGTTCAGCAGGCCAATGCCGCGGCCTTCCTGACGCAGGTACAGCAACACGCCACGGCCTTCACGGGCGATGGCCTGCAACGCCGCCTCGAGTTGCGAGCCGCAGTCGCAACGCTGGCTGAACAAGGCATCGCCGGTCAGGCATTCGGAGTGCAAGCGGCCGAGTACCGGCGCACCGTCGTCGAACTCACCGAGGCTCAGCACAACGTGCTCGCGCCCGTTTTCTTCATCGAGAAAGCCGTGCATGGTGAATTGCGCAAAAGGCGTTGGCAGCTTGGAAGCGGCGACAAAAACGACAGGCACCGGTGTGCTCCTGATCAATAAGTACTGGAGATTCGCAGACGCGGCATTGTAACAGCACGTTCCTACAGACGCTTAGGCTGAATTATGGAGCATAACGATCTAAAAGTTTGATCTCAGGCCCGCCTCTAAACCCGTAGGAGCAGAGCTTGCTCGCGAAGGCGTCCCGACATTCAACGTTGATGTTGACGGTACGGACGCCTTCGCGAGCAAGCTCTGCTCCTACAGGGTTCATTGTTTGCCATATAGTTGTGTTCAGTTCGAGTAGAGTGGATAAGGCTGCTTCCAGCGTTCGAAGATCGGTTTCAGCCGGCCGTTTTTGACCAGAACCTCCATTCGCTGGTCGAACAGCGCCATCAACTTCCGCGCCTTGGGCGTATCGGCAAAACACAGGTACAGCGGCAACTCCGCGATGTGCGTGCGCCGGAACTGGGACGGATCCTTGGCCCGGCGGACCACGTAATCAACTTCGGTCAGCGCATCAATGTAGTAGTCGGCGCGGTTGTGGGTCAGCATCGACAGAATGCCGGTGCGCCGAACGACTTCGTTATAGCGGTTAACGTTGGGCAGGTAATTCTGGAAATCGTAGCCGCGGACCCAGGCCAGTCGATAATTGCCCAGGGTCTCCGGAGTCGGTGCCGGGTTACTCGCCAGCCCCAGGGCGTAGATGTGATCGGTGTCGTAATTCCAGCGCGGATACAGCAGGTCGCTGACTTCATCGCGATAACCGCCGACACAGGCGTCCACTTCACCCCGCTGGGCCAGGCCGATGGCGCGAATGTAAGGTTCGGTGCGAATGTCCAGTTTGACGCCGGCCGGCTCGAAGACTTCGCGCAACACGTCCCAACCCAGGCCGTGGCCATCGGCGGCGGTGTAGTCTTCCCAGTCTTCGCTGGCCAGATGAATCACCGATGGCGTTGTCACCGCCTCCCCCGCCAGGGCGAGCGAAGCAAACAGGGTGAAACCCATCACAGCCAACCAGCGTCGAGCCATCCTAGTCTCCTGCTCCGCCAAGCATCAGGCGAAAATCCATACCAGCCCCTGCATCGCCAACCACGCGAACACCCCGGCCAATACGTCGTCGAGCATGATCCCGACGCCACCGTGCACATGCCGGTCGATCCAGTGAATTGGCCACGGCTTGAGAATGTCGAAGAAGCGGAACACCACAAAACCCGCGAGCAACCAGTACCAGCCTTCCGGCACCAGCCACAGGGTGATCCACATCCCGACCATTTCGTCCCAGACGATGCCTTCGTGGTCGTGCACCCGCAAATCGTCGGCCACTTTGCCGCACAGCCAGAAGCCGAACAGCATGGTGATGCCCAACATCAGCCAGTAACCCCAGTCGGGCAGCATCTGCCACAACGGAATAAAGGGTAGCGCCACTAACGAACCCCAGGTGCCCGGTGCCTTTGGCAAGGTGCCCGAACCGAAGCCGAACGCCAGGAAATGCCATGGATTGCGCCAGACCGACGGCGGTACGAATTCCGCCGGAACCTGTTTGGGATGATCTGTCACGGTGTCTCCCGAAAATGTTGATAGCCCCGTGTTTGCGGGGTGATGTCTTGTCCGGCAGCATCCAGCAGCACGACGCCCTGCCCCGTCACCACACGCCCGACCACATGGATCGGCCAGCCATCTGCCACCATCTGCGGCAACTCGACGGACGGTAAGGTGAAGGCCAGCACGTAATCGTCTCCGCCGCTCAGGGCGGCGTGTTCAGCGCCCGGTTGACCGAGGAAGGCCACTAAAGCCTTCGACAGCGGCAATCGGTCCCGTTCAACCCGAATGCCGACCTTCGACGCCAGCGCGAGGTGCCCGCAGTCGGCGAGCAGGCCATCGGAGATGTCCAGCGCCGAAGTCGCCTTGCCGCGCAATGCCTGCCCCAACGCGAGTTGCGGTTGCGGCGACCAGTAATGTGCCAGCAGCGGATCGGCGATGGCGGCGTCGGCGGTTCGCTGACCGAGTACCAACGGCAAGGCACCGGCGGCGTTGCCCAGCTCACCGCCGACACACAGCAGGTCGCCTGGCTGCGCACCGCTGCGGGTCAGAGCCTTTCCTGCCGGCACACGACCGAACACAGTCATGGTCAGGCTCAACGGCCCACGGGTGGTATCGCCGCCCACCAGCGCCACGCCGCAGCGCTGCGCCATGAGGGTCAATCCACGGGCATACGCTTGCAGCCAATCGGCGGTCGCCGAAGGCAAGGTCAGGGCAAGGGTAAAGGCAACGGGGGCGGCGCCCATGGCAGCCAGATCACTGACGGCCACGGCCAGCGAGCGCTGACCGAGCAGAAACGGGTCGCAAGGGTCTGCGAAATGCACGCCGGCAACCAGCGTGTCGGTGGAAATCGCCAACTGCTCCCCGGGAGGAACAGCCAGCAAGGCGCAGTCATCGCCGATCCCGAGGGCAACGCCTTCGCCGCCCTGCGCACAAGGCGCGGCGGCGAAGAAGTTGCGGATCAGCTCAAACTCGCCCATGGCTGAGACAAAGAGTGTTCAAGCGCCGATCAGCGCTTGAACGCCTTCACTTCAGCTTCACGCAGACGCGGGGCCAGCTTGTCGAGTACACCGTTGACGAACTTGTGGCCGTCGGTGGAACCGAAGACTTTCGCCAGCTCGATACCTTCGTTGATCACAACGCGGTAAGGCACGTCGACGCGCTCGAGCAGTTCCCAGGTGGACAGGCGCAACACCGCCAGTTCAACCGGGTCCAGCTCTTCGATGGTCAGGTCGAGGCAAGGCTTGAGCGCCGCGTCGATCTTGTCCTTCTGCGCGGGAACCCCGTGGAGGATTTCACGGAAGTAGGCGCCGTCGACATCGCTGAAATCGTTATCGACCCGGAACTGCGCTTCGATCTCGTTCAGCGACTGCTTGGCCATGTGCCATTGGTACAGCGCCTGAGTCGCGAGCTGACGGGCTTCGCGACGCTTGACGCTTTTCGATGGCTTGCCGGCATCCGCAGGCTTTGGATCGCGCGGGTTGAAACGATCGCTATCGTCGCTAATCACTTGGCCTCCAACTGCGCCAGCAGGCTGACCATTTCCAGAGCGGACAGGGCAGCTTCGGCGCCTTTGTTACCGGCCTTGGTGCCGGAACGTTCGATGGCTTGCTCGATGGAATCAACGGTCAGGACGCCGAAAGCGACCGGTACGCCGAACTCCATGGACACCTGGGCCAGGCCCTTGGTGCATTCGCCCGCCACGTATTCGAAGTGCGGAGTACCGCCACGAATGACCGCGCCCAGAGCGATGATGGCTGCGAACTCGCCCTTCTGAGCGACTTTCTGCGCAACCAGCGGGATTTCGAAGGCGCCAGGCGCACGGATGATGGTGATGTCGCTTTCGCTCACGCCATGGCGAACCAGGGCATCAACTGCACCGCTGACCAGGCTTTCAACGACGAAGCTGTTGAAACGGCCCACTACCAAAGCGTAGCGGCCTTTAGGGGCGATGAAGGTACCTTCGATGGTCTTCAGGGTCATTCGTTAGATCTCTTAAAGAGCCGGGACGCGTCTTCTACGCGTCCCTCAGTGATATTTGAACCGCGAATACAGCACCGGAAATTCCGCAACGACGTTCACTTTGTGGCGAGGGAGCTTGCTCCCGCTGGCTGCGTAGCAGCCCCTCTTGTGGGCGCTGCGCACCCAAGCGGGAGCAAGCTCCCTCGCCACAGTAAATCAAACAAGCCTTAAGTGAACAACGATGCCAAACCCCGGATCATTATTCGGAGGGCACGTATTCTACAACTTCCAGATCGAAACCGGATATCGCATTAAATTTCATCGGCGCAGACATCAGGCGCATTTTGCGTACGCCCAGGTCCCGGAGGATCTGCGAACCGGCACCGACAATGCTGTAGGTGGTCGGTTTTTTCACCGGTGCGTGCTCCGCTGTTTCACGGATGTGTGCCAGCAACACGTCGCCATCGAGCGGGTGACCGAGCAACAGCACCACACCGCTGCCGGCCTCGGCAACCGCGGCCATGGCGGCACGCAGGCTCCAGCGGCCAGGCTGCTTGACCATCAGCAAGTCGCGCAGCGGGTCCATGTTGTGCACGCGAACCAGGGTCGGTTCTTCGGCGCACACGTTGCCCAGGGTCAGGGCCATGTGCACGTCGCCTTCCACGGAATCACGATAGGTCACCAGGTTGAATTGGCCCAGTTCGCTGTCCAGCGGCTGCTCGGCAATCCGCTGAACGGTACGTTCGTGGATCATCCGGTAGTGAATCAGGTCGGCGATGGTGCCGATCTTGATGTTGTGCTCGGCGGCGAACGCTTCCAGTTCAGCGCGACGGGACATGGTGCCGTCGTCGTTCATCACTTCGCAGATCACGCCGCTCGGCTCGAAACCGGCCATGCGCGCGAGGTCGCAGGCAGCTTCAGTGTGCCCGGCGCGAGCCAGGGTGCCGCCAGCCTGGGCCATCAGCGGGAAGATGTGGCCGGGGCTGACGATGTCTTCAGCCTTGGCGTCTTTCGCGGCGGCGGCCTGCACGGTGCGCGCACGGTCGGCGGCGGAGATGCCGGTGGTCACGCCGGTGGCGGCTTCGATGGACACGGTGAACTTGGTGCCGAAACCGGAACCGTTGCGCGGCGCCATCAGCGGCAGCTTCAGCAGTTCGCAGCGCTCGCGGCTCATCGGCATGCAGATCAGGCCACGGGCGTGCTTGGCCATGAAGTTGATGTGTTCAGGCTGGCAGCACTCGGCGGCCATGATCAGGTCGCCTTCGTTCTCGCGGTCTTCGTCATCCATGAGGATGACCATCTTGCCTTGGCGGATGTCTTCAACCAGTTCTTCGATGCTATTGAGCGCCACAAGGCACCCCCTTGGGTCAGGATTTGAGGTAGCCGTTGGCGGCCAGAAAGCTTTCAGTGATGTTCCCGGACTTTGCAGGCTCTGCGGCCTTGTCGCCCAACAGCAGGCGCTCCAGGTAACGGGCAAGCAAGTCGACTTCAAGGTTCACCCGGCGACCTGGCTGATAAGACGCCATGATGGTTTCGCTCAGGGTGTGCGGAATGATGGTCAACAGGAACTCGGCGCCATCGACCGCGTTCACGGTCAGGCTGGTGCCGTCGACGGTGATCGAGCCTTTGTGGGCGATGTACTTGGCCAGTTCCTTCGGTGCACGGATGCGGAATTCCACGGCGCGCGCATTCTCGGTGCGGGCAACCACTTCGCCCACGCCATCGACGTGACCGCTGACCAGATGCCCGCCGAGGCGAGTGGTCGGGGTCAGGGCTTTTTCCAGGTTGACCGGGCTGCCGCTTTTCAGGTCGTTCATGGCGGTGCAGTCGAGGGTTTCGCGACTGACGTCCGCCGCAAAGCCATTGCCCGGCAATTCAACGGCGGTCAGGCACACGCCGTTGACCGCGATGCTGTCGCCCAGTTTGACGTCGCTCAGATCGAGCTTGCCGGTTTCTACGTGTACCCGCACATCTCCGCCTTTTGGGGTCAATGCACGAATACTGCCGATGGATTCGATGATGCCGGTAAACATGGAGTCCTCCTCGAGAACAGGGCCGTCGCGTGGCGCAGACCGGAAATTATACGCTCGCCGCTGGCGCAGGAATGGCAATGACTCGCCAGTCATCGCCAACCGCGCGGATTTCGGTGATTTTGAGCTCGGGCGCGTCTTTCATCTGCGCCAATGGCCAGTCCAGCAGCGGTCGTGCCGAGGAACCGAGGAACTTGCCGGCGATGAAGATCTGGAATTCATCCACCAGGCCTTGCTGAGCAAATGCACCCGCCAGACGCGGGCCCGCTTCGACCAGCACCTCGTTGACCCCGCGATTGGCCAGTTCGACCAGCAACTTGCGCAGGTCGACCAAACCATCCTCGCCCGCCACGATCAGGCATTCCGGACCGTTGGCGTATTGCTCTTCGATTGCCATGCAAGTGGCGACCAATGCCGGGCCGGCCTTGAAAAATGGCGCATCCAGCGGCACTCGCAGTCGGCCGTCGATCAGCACGCGAAGCGGCGGACGGCTCATGGCCAAAGCGGTTTGTTCGGCGTCCAGTCCCAGCTCGTCAGCGCGCACGGTCAAACGGGCATTGTCCGCCAGCACCGTGTCGGCGCCGGTCAGCACCACGCTGGCCTGGGCGCGCAGGCGTTGTACCGCCGAGCGTGCGGCCGGGCCGGTGATCCACTGGCTTTCGCCGCTTTCCATCGCCGTACGACCGTCGAGGCTCATGGCCAACTTGACCCGCACGAACGGCAACCCGTGTTCCATGCGTTTGAGGAAGCCTTGATTGAGCTTGCGCGCCTCGCCTTCCAGCACGCCGCTTTCGATAGCGATGCCGGCCTGAGCCAGACGCTGCATGCCGCGACCGGCCACCGACGGGTTCGGGTCCTGCATCGCCGCAACCACGCGAGCGACGCCGGCGTTCACCAGTGCATCGGCGCAGGGCGGCGTGCGGCCGTGGTGGCTGCACGGTTCGAGGGTCACGTAAGCGGTGGCGCCACGGGCCTTGTCACCGGCAGCGCGCAGCGCGTGGACTTCGGCGTGGGGTTCGCCGGTGCGCTCGTGCCAGCCTTCGCCGACAATCTGCCCGTCCTTCACGATCACACAGCCAACCCGTGGGTTGGGGTGTGTCGTGTAATGGCCTTTGCGCGCCAGTTCCAGGGCACGGGCCATGTAATGGGCGTCGAGGATGGCTTGTTCTGGGGAGGTGGTCATTCTTTCACCGGCTCACGGGCCAGGCGATCGATCTCTTCGCGGAACTCGTTGAGGTCCTGGAAGCGTCGATACACGGAGGCGAAACGAATGTAGGCAACTTCGTCGAGCTTTTGCAGCTCGGCCATCACCAGTTCACCGACCACGAGGGATTTGACCTCTCGCTCGCCAGTGGCGCGCAGTTTATGTTTGATGTGCACCAGCGACGATTCGAGGCGCTCGACACTCACCGGGCGCTTCTCCAGCGCCCGCTGCATGCCTGCACGGAGTTTTTCTTCGTCGAACGGCTGGCGGCTGCCGTCGGTTTTGATCAGGCGCGGCAACACCAGTTCAGCGGTTTCGAACGTCGTAAAACGCTCGCCGCAGGCCAGGCATTCGCGCCGGCGGCGCACCTGTTCGCCCTCGGCGACCAGACGCGAGTCGATGACCTTGGTGTCGTTGGCACCGCAGAAGGGACAGTGCATGGTGGCAGGCAACAAAAAAAGGGAGGGCCATGGTAGCGCATCCCGGTGGCAAGACAAGCCATAGGGTTTGCGGTATACAGACTGGCTATATAGAACGATCCATGGATTTCACCTTGCTGGAGCCGCTAATGTCACTCAGACCGCTTGTATTGCTCAGCCTTTTCAGCCTGTTGGTGGCCTGCAGCAGCGACGCACCCAAGCCCCAGCCGCCGACGCCAGGGCCTGCCCCACAGGCGGCGCAGAAGAAAGCCAAAGAGTCCGCCAACCTCGGCCCGCTGCCCGCGTATCAGCGTGAATTGAGCGGCACCCTGCAAGGCGTGCCGGCCGGCGCCGAAGTCGAACTGGCGCTGCTGGTGATCGACGAAAAGGACCGCCCGCAGCAATTGCTCGCCAGTTCGAGCCTGATCGGCACCAATCAAGTGTTGCCGTTTCATCTGCGTTTTAACCCGGAATCTTTCCCGGTCGGCGCCCGCGTTGAACTGCGGGGCCGCGCCAGCCAGTCCGGCCAGCTGATTTTGCACCTGCCGTCGCAGACCATCACGCAGCCAACCACGCAGGTTTTAGGCCAGCTGCAATTCGTCAAAGCGCCATGATTGCATCGCTCGACCTGCAACAGGCGTTAAGTGAACTGCTGGGTGACGCACAGCTTGTCCCGGTCGCATTGCCCGATACCGAGCTGAAACTCTGGCTGATCGACGGCGACAACATGGATCGCGCGTTCAGCCCGGAAGAAACCCGACGGATTCTGCATGACCCGCCGTACTGGAGTTTCTGCTGGGCCAGTGGGCTCGCGGTGGCGCGTTATCTCGCCGAATATCCCGAATGGGTCAAAGGTAAGCGGGTACTGGATTTCGGTGCCGGTTCCGGGGTCGTGGGGATTGCCGCCGTGAAGGCCGGGGCGCTGGAAGTGGTGGCCTGCGACCTGGATCCGCTGGCGATTGCCGCGTGTCGGGCGAATGCTGAACTCAATGATGTACACCTCAACTATTCGACGGATTTTTTCGCCGAGGCGGATCGGTTTGATCTGATTCTGGTGGCCGACGTGTTGTATGACCGGGCGAACCTGCCGTTGCTCGACGAGTTTTTGAGTCGTGGCCAGGAGGCGCTGGTGGCCGATTCGCGGGTGCGGGATTTTCGTCATCCGCTGTATCGGCGCATCGAAATGCTGGAAGCGATGACCTTGCCGGATCTGTGTGAGCCGGAAGAGTTTCGGCATGTGAGCCTGTACCACGCGCGCCGCCGCTAAAAGCATCGCGGGCAAGCCTTGCTCAGGTCCAGCGCCGCTCTCAATAACGGCGCGGACCTGTAGCAAGGCTTGCCCGCGAAGGCGTCCGGTCAGGCAACACACCTTTCAAAGGACACCCCGCTTCCGGCCGCCCCCCGCCAGGCCGTATAGTTGCCCCATTAACGCTTCCAAGAGATCCCCCATGAGTCAGGAAACGCCGTACATCTTCGACGCCACGACCGCCGATTTCGACCAGTCGGTGATCGAGAACTCTTTCCACAAACCGGTGCTGGTGGATTTCTGGGCCGAATGGTGTGCGCCCTGCAAAGTGCTGATGCCGATGCTGCAGACCATTGCCGAGGGCTATCAGGGCGAGTTGCTGCTGGCGAAGGTCAACTGCGACCTCGAACAGGACATCGTTGCCCGCTTCGGCATTCGCAGCCTGCCAACCGTAGTGTTGTTCAAGGATGGCCAGCCGGTGGATGGTTTTGCCGGTGCGCAGCCAGAATCCGCCGTCCGCGCGATGCTTGAGCCTCACGTACAAATGCCGCCACCGGCGGCGGCTGATCCATTCGAACAGGCACAGGCGCTATTCGACGAGAGTCGTTTCGCCGACGCCGAAGCCGTTCTCACTGTGCTGCTGGGCGAAGACAACACCAACGCCAAGGCTCTGATTCTTTATGCCCGCTGCCTGACTGAACGCGGCGAGCTGGGTGAAGCGCAAACCGTGCTCGACGCGGTGAAAAGCGATGAACACAAGGCTGCGTTGGCCGGCGCAAAAGCGCAGATCCAGTTTCTCGGCCAGGCCAAGGACCTGCCGGATGCCGCGGACCTGAAGGCGCGTCTGGCGAAGAATCCGCAGGATGATGAAGCGGTGTATCAACTGGCGATCCAGCAACTGGCCCGCCAGCAGTACGACGCAGCGCTGGACGCGTTGCTCAAGCTGTTCATCCGTAACCGCAGCTACAGCGAAGGCTTGCCGCACAAGACCTTGCTGCAGGTGTTCGAACTGCTGGGCAATGATCACCCGCTGGTGACCACGTATCGCCGCAAACTGTTCGCTGCGCTGTATTGACCGCAACCTTGTAGGAGCACGGCTTGCCGGCGAAGGCGTCCTTGAGATCGCCTTCGCGAGCAAGCTCTGCTCCTACAAATTTGGTTCGATCCAGCTATAGAACGGCGTATCCCCGCTGCGCTGTATTGACCGCAACCTTGTAGGAGCACGGCTTGCCGGCGAAGGCGTCCTTGAGATCGCCTTCGCGAGCAAGCTCTGCTCCTACAAATTTGGTTCGATCCAGCTGTAGAGCGGCGTATCCCCGCCGCTCGATACTTTCACATCAGCGCAATGTCGCAAGCGCACCAGCAAGCGCTTGCCCGACGCCGCGCTGCACGTCAGTCCTTCCAGTTGCTCCAGCAAATCCGGCCCGCTCAATTGCCCGGCCTTGCGCAACAAATCCTTTGCGACCTGCCACTGCGCATCATCCTGATTGATCGGTTTGGCCGGCGCCGCACTGGCTTCGGGTTTGACCACCTGCAACTGCGCGCCGAGCCGTGCCCAGTCACCGTCGTCCATCTCGAGGGTCAAATCCACCGGCCAGTCGCCGATGGTTCCGCGTATCCGCAACATAAGTCTGCTCCTGCACATTTCTGACCCACATGCTCCCATGGGACTTGTGCAACGCCAAGCGGGCGGTCAAACTCTCCGCACTTACGTTATAAGATTACATAACAATTTATTCATTTTACTTCCGGAGACCCGCCATGCGTCGTCTGCTGCTCGCTTTGCCGTTTGCCCTGTTGCCGCTGGCTGTCGCCCACGCCGCTGATGAACATGACCATGAGCACGGCAGCCTCGGCGCTCACGAACATGGCGTCGGGCGCCTGAACGCGGCGCTGGACGGTCAGACCCTGGAACTGGAACTGGAAAGCCCGGCGATGAACCTGGTGGGTTTCGAACACGCCGCCACTACCGACGCCGACAAAGCCAAAGTCGCCGCCGTCCGTGCACAGCTCGAAAAACCGCTGGCCCTGTTCAACCTGCCGAAAGCCGCCGGTTGTGTGGTGGCGAGCCAGGAACTGGAAAGCCCGTTGTTCGGCGACAAACCGGATGCCGATGACGATCACGACGACGATGCCAAAGACGAACATCACCACGACCACAGCGAAATCCACGCTCACTACCAATTCACCTGCGCGGCCCCGGGTGCGCTGAAAACCCTGGACCTGGCGAATATCTTCAACACGTTCCCGGCGACCCAAAAAATTCAGGTACAACTGATCAGCCCGAGCGGGCAGCAAGGAGTTGAAGTGACGGCCAAGGCTGCCGCCCTCAAATTCTAAATTCACCGAAGATCCCCTGTGGGAGCGAGCCTGCTCGCGATAGCGGCCGAACAGTCGACATCTATGTTGAAGGTGATGGCCTCATCGCGAGCAGGCTCACTCCCACAGGGGGTTGGTGTTGAATGTGAAGTTGAGACAAGTACCCAAAACCCATGAAACCGGCGCCATGACCCAAGCACTCATCGAACTGTCCGACCTGGGCTTCAGCTGGCCCGGTCACCCACCGTTGCTGGACATCCGGGCCTTCCGCCTGGAACCGGGCGAAACCCTGTTCCTCAAAGGCCCCAGCGGCAGCGGCAAGACCACCCTGCTCGGCCTGCTCGGCGGCGTGCAAAAGCCGGATCGCGGCAGCATTCGCCTGCTCGGCCAGGAACTGACCGAACTCGGCGCCGGTGCGCGTGACCGCTTTCGCGTGGATCACACCGGCTATATCTTCCAGCAGTTCAACCTGCTGCCGTTTCTCTCGGTGCGCGAGAACGTCGAGTTGCCCTGCCACTTCTCAAGACTGCGCGCCCAGAGGGCGATCCAGCGCCATGGCAGCGTCGATCAAGCCGCCGCCACCCTGCTCGCCCACTTGGGCCTGAAGGATGAAAGCATCCTCAGCCGCCGCGCCGATTCGCTGTCCATCGGTCAGCAACAACGCGTCGCCGCCGCCCGCGCCTTGATCGGTCAGCCGGAACTGGTCATCGCCGACGAACCGACTTCCGCGCTGGATTACGACGCTCGCGAAAACTTCATTCGCCTGCTGTTCGCCGAATGCCGCGAAGCCGGGTCGAGCCTGTTGTTTGTCAGCCATGACCAAAGCCTCGCGCCGCTGTTCGATCGCCACCTGTCGCTGGCCGATCTCAATCGCGCCGCCACCCCGTCCGAGGTCTGAGATGTATTTGTTTCGTCTAGCCATGGCCAGCCTGGCTAACCGCCGCTTCACCGCGATCCTCACTGCATTCGCCATCGCCCTGTCGGTCTGCCTGCTGCTGGCCGTGGAACGGGTGCGCACCGAAGCCAAGGCCAGTTTTGCCAGCACCATCAGCGGCACCGACCTGATCGTCGGCGCCCGCTCCGGCTCGGTGAACCTGTTGCTGTACTCGGTGTTCCGTATCGGCAACGCCACCAACAACATCCGCTGGGACAGCTTCGAGCACTTCGCCAACAACCCGAAAGTGAAGTGGGCGATCCCGATGTCCCTCGGCGACTCCCATCGCGGTTATCGGGTGATGGGCACCACCGAGGCGTACTTCGAGCACTACCAGTACGGCCATCAGCAACACCTGGAAGTGGCCGACGGTCGAGCCTTTGCCACCGACCCGTTCGAAGTGGTGCTCGGCGCCGAAGTGGCCGATGCGCTGCACTACAAACTCGGCGACAAACTGGTGCTGGCCCACGGCGTGGCGGTGATCAGCCTGGTCAAACACGACGACAAACCGTTCACCGTGGTCGGCATTCTGAAACGCACCGGCACCCCGGTGGACCGCACGCTGCACATCAGCCTCGGCGGCATGGAAGCGATTCACATCGACTGGCACAACGGTGTGCCCGCCCAGGGCCAAGGCCGGATCAGTGCCGATCAGACGCGCAACATGGACCTGACGCCGCAAGCGATCACCGCGTTCATGCTCGGCCTCAACAGCAAGATTTCGTCCTTTGCGCTGCAGCGCGAGATCAACGAATTCCGCGGCGAACCAATGCTGGCGATCCTGCCGGGCGTGGCGCTGCAAGAGTTGTGGAGTTTGATGAGCACGGCGGAAAAAGCCTTGTTCGTGGTCTCGCTGTTCGTGGTGCTGACCGGGTTGATCGGCATGCTCACGGCGATTCTCACCAGCCTCAATGAACGTCGGCGCGAGATGGCGATTCTGCGCTCGGTCGGTGCGCGGCCGTGGCACATCGCAACGTTGCTGGTGCTGGAGGCGTTTGCTCTGGCGCTGTCGGGCGTGATCGCCGGCGTGGCCCTGCTTTACGTGTGCATCGCTGCCGCGCAGGGTTACGTGCAGGCCAATTACGGTTTGTATCTGCCGCTGGCCTGGCCCAGCGAGTATGAATGGACGCTGCTCGGTGGCATCCTGATCGCCGCGCTGCTGATGGGCAGCGTGCCGGCCTGGCGCGCGTATCGCCAATCCCTGGCCGATGGCCTGTCGATCCGACTATGAGGACGTTAACGATGCCCCGCGCTCTGCTTGCGCTGTTGATGCTGGTTGCCCTGCCGTTGTGGGCGGCCGAGCCGAAAGAGCTGACCTGGTCGGAAATGATCCCGCCAGACGCCATGCCGGAAGTGCCGAACATGACGCCCCTGCATGACCTGTCGCAGATGGGCAACGCGCTGTCCGCCGAGTCGGCGCCAGCCGCCAAACAGGACATGCCGAATGCGCCGGTGGTGAAGAGCCTCGATGGCCAGAACATTCGCCTGCCAGGCTACATCGTGCCGCTGGAAGTGAGTGAAGAAGGCCGTACCACGGAGTTTCTGCTGGTGCCGTATTTCGGCGCCTGCATCCATGTGCCGCCACCGCCGTCGAACCAGATCGTGCATGTGAAAAGCGAAGTCGGCGTGAAGCTGGACGAGCTGTATCAGCCGTACTGGATCGAGGGGGCGTTGCAGGTCAAGGCGTCGACCAGTGAGTTGGCGGATGCGGGGTATCAGATGGAGGCGGACAAGATTTATGTGTATGAATTGCCGGAGTGAATCCGGCACTTTTGTGTTGCCTGATCAATCGTCATCGCGGGCAAGCCTTGCTCCTACAAGGTCGACCGATCCTGTAGGAGCAAGGCTTGCCCGCGAAGAGGCCATCAAAGGTTCCACAAAAACCCGGACCATCACCGTTTCATTGAGCTGAATCAAAAGACCGTACCAGACGGCTCCGTACCATTGGACATCGAACATTTTCAACGTCCTTTGGAGCCCCCATGCACAAGTCCGCGCTCTGCGCTTCGCTGTTTGCCCTCGCGCTCGCTGCCCCGCTCGCCTACGCCCACGAGGCGGGCGACATCCTCGTTCGTGCCGGTGCAATCACCGTCAACCCGAAAGCCGACAGCTCCAGCGTCAAGGTCGATCAAGGCCCGTTGGCCGGCGCCGATCTGGGTGGCAAGGCCACCATGAGCAGCGACACGCAACTGGGTCTGAACTTTGCCTACATGCTCAACAGCCACTGGGGCATCGAGCTGCTGGCAGCGTCGCCATTCGAGCACGACGTGAAGCTCAAAGGCACCGCCCTCGGCGCGGCCAACGGCAAACTCGGCACCCTGAAACACCTGCCACCGACCTTGAGCGTCGTGTACTACCCACTGGATGCGAAGTCCGCGTTCCAGCCATACGTCGGCGCCGGTATCAACTACACCTGGATCTACGACGAGCACGTCAGCAGCGATGCACAGTCCAACGGCTTCAGCAACTTCAAGGCCGATAACTCGTGGGGCATGGCGTTCCAGGTCGGTGCTGACTACATGATTACCGACAACATCATGCTCAACGCCCAGGTGCGCTACATCGATATCGATACCACCGCGACCGTTGAAAACAACGCCGTTGCACCAGGTACTCGCGCCAAGGTCGACGTGGATGTTGATCCGTTCATCTACATGGTGGGCCTGGGTTACAAGTTCTAAATCGTTCACGTGGTGGGAACGATATTTCTGTAGGAGCGAGCTTGCTCGCGATGGACCTGAGGACGACGCGCTCTACCAGGCAGTACGCGTTACCGTTCACGTCTTTCGCGAGCAAGCTCGCTCCTACAGTCCCAGCAACCGCGCCAGACCGACACTCATCGGTGTCTGCGTCGGACATGTAAAACGCTCCAGCAACCGCTGGTTATTCGCGCGCGAATGGCGGATATCACCGGAACGCGCCGGGCCGTAACTCACCGAAGGCAGCTCGCCGACGACCACTTTCAGCGCTTCAAGCATTTGCTTGAGGCTGGTGGCCTGGTTCCAGCCGACATTGACCGCGCCGCTTTCAACCCGCGGTTTGTCGATGGCTTGCACCAGCACGTCGACCAGGTCCTCGACGTACACGAAATCTCGCGTCTGCTCACCGTCGCCGAACACGGTGATCGGCAGGCCCTTCTGCGCGCGCTCGCTGAAAATGCTGATGACCCCGGAGTACGGCGAGGAGGGATCCTGGCGCGGGCCGAAGATGTTGAAGAAGCGGAAAATCACCGGTTCCAGCCCATGCTGGCGACGGTAGAAATCGAAGTAATGCTCACTGGCCAACTTGTCCGACGCGTACGGTGTCAACGGTGCCTTGGGCGTGTTTTCACTGATCGATTCGCCTTCACCATTGTTGCCGTAGACCGCCGCGCTGGACGCAAACAGCACACGCTTGACGCCGGTCTCGCGCATGGCTTCGCAGACATTCAGCGAGCCGATGAAATTGCTCTGGTGCGTCTTCACCGGATCGTCCACCGAGGCCTGCACCGAAGCCACCGCCGCCAGATGCGCGACCGCACTGCAGCCGGCCATCGCCTTGGCGACCAGCGCCGCATCGGCGACGTCGCCGACAATCAGCTCGACGCCAGGATTCTCCAGCGGCAGGTTGCTGCGTTTGCCGGTGGAGAGGTCATCGAGAATCCGCACCGAGTGGCCCTTGGCGAGCAAGGCCTCGGTCAGGTGCGAGCCGATGAAACCGGCGCCGCCGGTGATTAAAACAGGGCCGTCAGCCATGGCGATAGAACCTGTCCAGTAAGCCCGGGAGTGCCGCACGCCAGGCGCGGGGCTTGATCCCGAAGGTGTGGAGGATTTTCTTGCAGGCCAGCACTGCGTGTTGTGGCTCTTCGGCAGCGTCCGGTCGCGCGGCGTGAGCCTGGGCGGTCGGCGCTTCGATGGCCAGCTCGTGAAGGCTGCGCGCTTCGGTGAGGATCGCCTGCCCAAGCGCCAGCGGCGTGGTCGCCTCGTGCCCGGCGTAATGGTAGGTGCCCCACAGCGGCGCCGCGCAATCGAGTTGTTTGAGCACGGAAATGATCACCCGGGCCGCGTCGTCCACCGGGGTCGGATTGCCCCGGCGGTCGTCAGCCATCAACAGTTCTTCCGGTTTTTCGGCACGGGACAGGAAACGCCCAAGGGTGCCGTCGGGGCTGTCATCGAGCAACCAGCCGAACCGCAGCAGCACATGCTGCGGGCAGGTCGCGCGCACGCTTTGCTCGATCCGCCACAAGGCCTGACCACGCAGGCCCAGCGGCACCGGCTCGTCTTTTTCGCTGTAGGCCGTCGCCCGGGAGCCATCGAACACGCGATAGCTCGAGGGTTGCAGCAGAACGATGTTGTGGTGCTGGCACAGTTCGGCCAGACGCTCGACTGCGCGCTCCTGCCCGGCCAGACGCGGCTCGCTGACCGTCTCCGCCTGAAACCAGTCGAAGTAGTAGGCGAGGTTGATCAACGCGTCCGGTCGGGTGTCGTCGAGCAGTTGCGTCAGGCTCGCGGCATCCCAGCCATCTTGCGGTGGGCGGGGGGCGAGGAAACCGATGTCTTCCTCCGCACCGAGGCGAATCAGCGCCTGCCCAAGGGCATTTCCGCCGCCCAGTAACATAAGGCGCATTCGCATAGAGTCAGCAGGCCCAGTCTGATTGGAACAATGGCTTTATCGACACCGCTCGCGGGCGATGCCGTCGATAGATGCCGGAATCGTTGCATTTTGCGGGTTTAGTGCGCAACCGTCATCCGTAAAGTGTAGATACCTTGGTTGTGCGCTGCCTGTGCCGGCCTCATCGCGAGCAAGCTCGGCTCCTACAGATGATCTCTGTGAGATACAGATTTTGTGTACGACGCAAATCCACTGTAGGAGCCGAGCTTGCTCGCGAAGGGGCCCTAAAGGCCACCAGAAGTCTTGAGCGGTACTTGCATCTTCAGCCCCCCGCCCGCATAAACTGCTGCATGAATCTGCCAATCCCGACGGACAGCGCCCTGGCAGGCTTCCACCCCGCCGTCAGCGCCTGGTTCAGCAGTACCTTCCCGACGGCCACCGCCGCCCAGGTCCGGGCGTGGCCGCTGATCCGCCAGCACCGTTCGACCCTGATCGCCGCGCCCACCGGCTCCGGCAAAACCCTCACCGCGTTTCTCGCCGTTATCGACGACCTGGTTCACCGCGGGCTGGAAACCGCAGGCGGTTTGCCCGACGAAACGCTGGTGGTCTATGTCTCGCCGCTCAAGGCCTTGTCCAACGACATCCAGATCAACCTGCAAAACCCGCTGGCCGGGATCACTGAACAGTTACGCGTGATGGGCTTGCCCGAACTGCAGATCACTACCGCCGTGCGCACCGGCGATACGCCGCAAAAAGACCGCTCGGCGATGCGCAAAACCGCGCCACACATTCTGGTCACCACCCCGGAATCCCTTTACGTGCTGCTCGGCTCCGACTCCGGTCGGCAAATGCTCAGCACCACGCGCACAGTCATCGTCGACGAAATCCACGCCATCGCCACCAGCAAACGCGGCAGCCATCTGGCCCTGAGCCTGGAACGTTTGCAGGCGTTGTGCGCAGCACCGTTGATGCGCATCGGCCTGTCCGCCACGCAAAAACCGATCGAAGCCGTCTCGCGGTTTTTGGTGGGACGTGATCGCGAGTGCGAGATCATCGACATCGGCCACGCCCGTCCGCGGGATCTGGGCATCGAAGTACCGCCAGTGCCGTTGTCCGCCGTCATGGCCAATGATGTCTGGGAACTGGTCTACGACCGCCTCGCCGTCCTCGCCCGCGAACACCGGACCACGCTGATTTTCGTCAACACCCGACGCTTGGCCGAACGTTTGAGCCGGCATTTGAGCGAGCGACTCGGCAAGGAAGCGGTTGCCGCCCACCATGGCAGCCTGGCCAAGGAGTTCCGCCTCGACGCCGAACAGCGGCTCAAGCGTGGCGACCTGCAAGTGTTGATCGCCACGGCGTCGCTGGAATTGGGGATCGACATCGGCGATGTCGATCTGGTTTGTCAGATCGCCTCGCCGCGCTCGATTGCCGGGTTTCTGCAACGGGTTGGTCGCTCCGGCCACCAGGTCGGCGGCACGCCGAAGGGCCGGTTATTCGCCACCACCCGCGACGATCTGATCGAATGCACCGCCCTGCTCGACTGCGTGCGCCGGGGCGAACTCGATACTTTGCAGATTCCTCAAGCGCCGCTGGACGTGCTGGCCCAGCAGATCATCGCCGAGGTCAGTTGCCAGGAATGGCAGGAGCAAGCGCTGCTGGAGGTATTCCGCAAAGCCTCACCCTACGCCGAACTCGACGAAAAACATTATCAGGCGCTGCTGCAGATGCTCGCCGAAGGCTACAACGGTCGCCAGGGCATCCGCAGCGCCTACCTGCACCGCGACGCCGTGACTCGCACGATGCGTGGTCGCCGCGGCAGCAAACTGACCGCCGTGACCAGCGGCGGCACCATTCCGGACAACGCCGACTACAGCGTGCTGCTGGAACCGCAAGGGCTGAACATCGGCAGCGTCAACGAAGACTTCGCCGTGGAAAGCATCGCCGGCGATATCTTTCAGTTGGGCAATACGTCGTACCGAATCCTGCGGGTCGACACCGGCAAGGTCCGGGTCGAGGATGCTCACGGGCAGCCGCCGACCATTCCATTCTGGCTCGGTGAAGCGCCGGGGCGCAGCGCGGAATTGTCCTTTGCCGTGGCGCGCCTGCAAGCGCAACTCGATGCGCTGCTCGGCGCCACGCCCGGCAACTTGCAGCCCGCCCTCGACTGGCTGACCGACACCCTCGGCCTGAACCTCGACAGCGCCGAACAGCTGGTGGATTACCTCGCCCGCGCACGCCTGACACTGGGCGCCCTGCCGTCACAGGATACGCTGCTGATGGAGCGTTTTTTCGACGAGTCCGGCGGCACGCAACTGATCATCCACACGCCGTTCGGCAGCCGTATCAACCGCGCCTGGGGCCTGGCCTTGCGCAAGCGATTCTGCCGCACCTTCAATTTCGAATTGCAGGCCGCCGCCAGCGAAGACGCGATCGTCCTGTCGTTGTCCACCAGCCACAGTTTCGAGCTCGATGATGTCTGGCGCTACCTGCACAGCAACAGCGCCGAGCACCTGCTGATTCAAGCAGTACTCGATGCGCCGCTGTTCGGCGTGCGCTGGCGCTGGAACGCCGGGGTCGCGCTGGCGCTGCCGCGTTACACCGGCGGGCGCAAAGTCGCGCCGCAGATTCAGCGGATGAAAAGCGAAGACCTGATCGCCAGCGTGTTCCCCGACCAGATCGCCTGCGTGGAAAACCTCGCCGGCGAGCGCGAGATTCCCGAGCATCCGCTGGTGGAACAGACCCTCGACGATTGCCTGCACGAAGCCATGGACTGCGAAGGCTGGCTGGCCTTGTTGCGGCGCATGGAAAGCGGTGACGTTCGCCTGATCAGCCGCGACCTGCCGGCGCCCTCGCCACTGGCGGCAGAAATTCTCAGCGCCCGGCCTTACACCTTTCTTGACGACGCGCCGCTGGAAGAGCGCCGCACCCAAGCCGTGCTCAACCGGCGCTGGACCGATCCGCAGTCCACCGACGACCTCGGCGCGCTGGATGCCGAGGCGATTCAAGCGGTGCGCGATGAGGCCTGGCCGGCGCCGACCAGCCTTGATGAAATGCATGAGGCACTGATGAGTCTGGCGTGCGTCAGCGATGCCGAGGCGCAGGCCCATCCGCAGTGGCTCGATTGGCTGAAAGCCCTTGCCGAGGGCGGGCGCACCAGTCGCTTGCAGGTCGATACCGAGCGATCACTGTGGCTGGCGCTTGAACGACTGACGTGCCTGCGGGCGATTTATCCACAGGCGAAATTGTTCCCACCACTGGAGGCGCTGCCGGGGTTCGATGAGGTCTGGGAGCCGGACGAGGCGGTGCTGGAAGTCATCCGCGCACGGCTCAGCGCTTTTGGTCCGTTGCCACTGAGCGCGATTGCCGAACCGCTGGGATTACCTTCGATAAAAATCACCCAGGCGCTGGCGCAACTGGAACGCGAAGGATATGTACTGCGCGGGCAATTCACCCCCGGCGCCGATCAGCAGGAATGGTGCGAACGGCATCTGCTGGCGCGAATCCATCGCTACACGGTCAAGCGCCTGCGGCGGGAAATCGAACCCGTAGCGCTGCAGGATTTCATGCGTTTTCTGTTCGACTGGCAGCATCTTTCTACGGCGACCCAGGGCCAGGGCAGCGCCGTGTTGCCAGCGATTGTCGGGCAATTCGAAGGCTACGCCGCCGCTGCTTCCGCTTGGGACAGCGACATTCTGCCGGCGCGGATCAAAGGTTATTCGGCAGGTTGGCTGGATGACCTGTGCCGCAGCGGCAAACTGGTCTGGACGCGCCTGACCGCACGCAGCAAAAGCGCCAGCACCGCGTTGCGCAGCACGCCCATTGTGCTGCTGCCGCGCAGTCAGTTCGGGTTATGGAGCAGTCTGGCCGAGCAGACACCCGTCAGCGAACTGTCGCCGAAAACGCAAAAGGTTTACGAAGCCCTCAGTCAGCACGGCGCGCTGTTTTTCGATGAGCTGATTCACGAGGCTCATCTGCTGCGCTCGGAGCTGGAAATCGCCTTGCAGGAACTGGTCGGCGCCGGGCTGGTGAACGCCGACAGCTTTGCCGGTTTGCGGGCGCTGATTACGCCGGCGAGTAAACGCCAGGCCCGCAGCAGCCGACGCGGACGCGGACGCGGACGCGGGGCGTTTATCGGCGGCATGGACGATGCCGGGCGCTGGGCGTTGCTAAGACGCGGAACGCCTACGCCGGTGGTGGATAACAAACGTCCGGCACCGACGCCGAACGAGACCCTGGAACACATCGCCATGACCTTGCTGCGCCGCTACGGCGTGGTGTTCTGGCGCCTGCTGGAACGCGAAGCGGACTGGTTGCCGAGCTGGCGCGAATTGCTGCGCACGTTCCATCGGCTGGAGGCGCGCGGCGAGATTCGCGGTGGGCGGTTCGTCAGTGGTTTGGCCGGTGAGCAGTTTGCCTTGCCCGAGGCGATTCCGTTGCTGCGGGAAGTGCGGCGGCGGGCGCATGACGGGAGTTTGATCGCGGTGTGCGGGGTCGATCCGCTGAACCTGGCGGGCACGCTGTTACCCGGCGCGAAAGTTCCGGCGTTGGCGAGTAATCGACTGGTGTATCGCGATGGTCTTCCAGCGGCTGCCGAGATCGCCGGGAAGCAGGTTTTCTGGTTGGAGCTGGATCAGCAATCGACGAGTGATGTACGCATCAAGCTCACCCACCGTAATCCCCTGTAGGAGCGAGGCTTGCCCGCGAAGAACGATAACGCGGTCGTCTTGGTACACCGCGGCGCGTCCTTCGCGGGCAAGCCTTGCTCCTACAGGGATGATTATTACAAAGTACGCGGCTGATCCGGCAGCAACACCGGTGAGCTCTCTGGCGCCGCCCCGTCATTCTCCTGCTCAGCAACCGCATGCCGGGGCATCAAAACCTGCTGTGGATAAGTCTGCGCAAAATGTACCCACGGGCTGTTATCCACAAGCTTCTTCAGACGCTGGTTAAACGCCCGGCTCACCGCATACTGCCCACCCGATACCGTACGGAACTGCGCCGTCAGCACCACGCCGTTGAGGTCCATTTTGTCGACGCCAAACACGTCCAGCGGCCCTTGCAGGTTGTACTTGAGAAACGCGTCCTCACGGATCGACTCCCCCGCCTCGCGGATCAGCTCGATGGCTTTGTCCACATCGGTGTCGTAGGTGAACTGCACCGAAAAAAACGCATAGGCGAATTGCCGCGACTGGTTTGTCACGGCCTTGATCTGCCCGAACGGCACCGAGTGCACAAAGCCCTTGCCGTCGCGCAGGCGCAAGGTGCGGATGGTCAGGCCTTCGACGGTGCCGGTATGCCCGGAATCGAGCACCACCCAATCGCCAATCGACAGCGTGTCTTCAATGATGATGAACAGGCCGGTGATCACATCCTGCACCAGTTGCTGCGAGCCGAAACCGATGGCCAGACCGACCACCCCGGCACCCGCCAATAGCGGTGCCACGTTGATCCCGAGGTTCGCCATGGTGGTGATTGCGCAGATCACCACGAGGATGATTTTGATCGCGTTGCGCAGCAGCGGAAGAATCGTTTTTACCCGCGTACTGGGCTGTGTCGTGCGTTTATTGATCGGCGGTTTCAGCGCTTCCTGAATCGCTGTATCGAGCACCACCCACAGCAACCAGGTCACCAGAAAGATCAGGCCCATGCTGCTCAGCGACTCACTGATCGCCCGGCCCACCGAGTTACGCTCGGCGAACTCGAACAGCGAGACGCCCCAGATCCGCCCGAGAATTTCGATGAACACAACAGCCATGACAATCCGCAGCAACGCATGCAGCAAGCTGAGAAAGCGCTCCTTGTAGGCACTGCTGCGCTGGATCGCTTGGGCTTTTCCGGATTTGAACAGGTGCTGGAAAATCGTGCTGAGGAACACCGTGGCGATCAGCAGAATGGTGGTGAACAACGCACAGCGCAGGGCTTTCTGATTGTCCTCGCCGACGCCGATCAGGTTGATCGCCGAGACCATCACCATCAGCAGAATCGGCCAGTACCAGAGCCCGGAAAAGATCCGCAGGGATTCCTGCAATGAAGGCTGTTTCAAGCGCTGCGCCAGCGCCCGGTTGCGGATCAAATGCGCCACCGGACGCCTCAGGCGGATCACCAGTAATCCAAAGATGATTGAAGCAAACAGGCCGGTAAACACGGCGATGCTGCTGGTGATGTTGCCGCCCAGTTGCCGGGCGATCTGCGGGCTGGTCAAGGCGTCGCTGAGCGCCGCAAGGAAGCCGATCAGAAACAGCGGTTTGGGGCAGTAATCACGAATGATCTGCACCGCCCGGCGCTTGTGGCCGGTGTTGAACATGACGATCACGCACAAGAACATCGAGGTGGAGAAAATGCCGCTGCTGGTGGCGTAGGCAAAGCACAGGGCCAGCGCCCGGCCCACCGAGTTCGGCAGAAAATGGCTGACGTATAACGTCAGCGGCAGGCAGATCAACGCGGGAATCGTGTACGGCAACAGGTAGCCGAGCAGGTCCTGGCTGCGCTGCCGTTTTCGAAAAAACCGCCCTTCACTCAAGCGCTTGTCCAGCAGTGCACCGAGCACCGTGAGCAAGGCGAACACACCGAGCCAGACGCCGGACAACAACAGGAAATCGCCGACCACGCTCATCGGTGATCGAGAGGACGGCTGATTCACCAGTTTGTCGACTTCATCCGCCGCCCGATCCGCCCGCAGGCGCCAGGCGTCTACCAGATTTTCGTTGAGGTCGAGCTTGTCCTGAACGTCGTCGATGCTGGGACTGATCGCCCCGAGCAGACCGCCCTGGACCAGCGGTTCAGGTTTTGCCGGTTCCTCGGCTGCGGCGGGAAGTCCCGGCAGTGTGGCGGCTTCCAGCTCGTTGCCGCCTAAAAACAGCAACGCCCCCAGTAATATCGCGGTCTTGAACTTGAGCAAAACGGGGAGCTCCTTGAAAAGGGTCTGTAAGGAACTGATTGGTAAATGCCCGACAAGTTCGGTTTTGGCCGTGAGATAACAGCCTGCCCCGGTCCCTGTGAGGGAAAACACCAACCCTGTGGCGAGGGGGCTTGCCCCCGTTGGGGTGCGCAGCGCCCCCAAAAACCTGCAAACCGAAATTCCAGATACACCGCGTTGTATGGCTTTGCGACTGCTTCGCAGTCGAACGGGGCGATGCGGCGGTCCGACAAGCCCCCTCGCCACAGGGTTCATCACCAGCAGCACGATCTTTGCGCACAGAGCAAATATCAAATGCCCACCCCACTATTTTTCCGCACAACCCAAACCCGGACACTGCGCTCCATCAATCAATCCACCGGAGTTGCAGCCATGCCCATTGCCTTGCTCGCGCTGACCCTCAGCGCCTTTGCCATCGGGACGACTGAGTTCGTCATCGTTGGCCTGTTACCCACGATAGGCGCCGACCTCGGCGTCAGCCTGCCGTCCGCCGGCCTGCTGGTCAGTCTCTACGCCCTGGGCGTTGCCATCGGCGCCCCGGTGCTGACCGCCCTCACCGGCAAAGTCCCGCGCAAACTGCTGCTGTTGTCGCTGATGGTGCTGTTCACCCTCGGCAACCTGCTGGCCTGGAAAGCGCCGAGCTACGAATCGCTGATCATTGCGCGAATTGTCACCGGCCTGGCCCACGGGGTGTTTTTCTCGATCGGTTCGACCATCGCCACCAGCCTGGTGCCGAAGGAAAAAGCCGCCAGCGCGATCGCGATCATGTTTACCGGCCTGACGGTCGCGCTGGTCACCGGCGTGCCGCTGGGGACGTTTATCGGTCAGCATTTCGGCTGGCGTGAAACCTTCCTCGCCGTTTCTGCACTGGGTGTGATCGCCTTCATCGGCAGCCTGCTTTACGTGCCGAAAAACATTGCCCACAGCAAACCGGCTTCGCTGTTGCAGCAACTGCAGGTGCTCAAGCAACCGCGTCTGCTTCTGGTGTATGCGATGACGGCGGTCGGTTACGGTGGTTCGTTCATCGCGTTTACGTTCCTGGCCCCGATTCTTCAGGACATCTCCGGTTTCAGCGCCAGCACCGTCAGCCTGGTGTTGCTGGTCTATGGCATCTCGGTGGCGGTCGGCAACATCTGGGGCGGTAAACTGGCCGACAAACGCGGCCCGATCAGCGCCCTGAAAATCATCTTCGCCCTGCTCGCCGCCGTGCTGTTCGTGCTGACGTTCACCGCTGGCAACCCATGGCTGGCGCTGGCCACCGTGCTGGTCTGGGGTGCGGTTGCATTCGGCAACGTGCCGGGCTTGCAGGTGTATGTGGTGCGTCAGGCCGAACATCACACGCCGCAGGCGGTGGACGTGGCCTCTGGGCTGAACATCGCCGCGTTCAACCTCGGCATTGCCGGTGGCGCGTGGGGTGGTGGTTTGATCGTCGCGCACATGGGCCTGATCCACACCGCGTGGATCGGTGGCCTGGTGGTGCTGGTGGCGCTGGCGCTGACTGCGTGGAGCGGTCGTCTGGATCGTCTCGGCCCGGGGTACGCCGAGCCGGCGGAAGGCTCGACCCGCGTCGTCGCCAGCCACTGATCACCCCCTGTGGGAGCGAGCCTGCTCGCGATAGCGATCTGTCAGTCACATCAATGTTGAATGTGGTATCGCATTCGCGAGCAGGCTCGCTCCCACAATTGATCCGTGGTGTTCTTTCGAGCGTTAACCGTCCGTAGTCCCGTCGAAACTTTCTCGCTTGCCCCGCAGTCATCAAAAGACGGGGCAATCCGGGGACCATCCGACGGGAGGCGACATGGCGGCGATTCACATTGGCATTTCAGGCTGGCGCTACACACCCTGGCGGGGGGATTTCTACCCGAAGGGGCTGACCCAGAAGCGCGAATTGCAGTTCGCGTCACGGGCGGTCAACAGCATCGAAATCAATGGATCGTTTTACGCCCTGCAACGGCCCGAACGTTATGCCGAGTGGTACGACGAAACCCCGGCAGACTTCGTCTTCAGCATCAAAGCCCCGCGGTTCATCACCCACATCAAACGCCTGCGAGATGTCCATAAACCCTTGGCGAATTTCTTTGCCTCAGGGGTACTGGAACTCAAGGAAAAACTCGGCCCCGTCCTCTGGCAATTCCCGCCCAGCTTCAAATTCGACGCCGAGCTGTTCGAACACTTTCTCGAGCAATTACCCCGCGACACCGAACAGGCCGCCACCCTCGCCCGCCAGCATGATTCGCACGTGAACGGTCACGCCAGCATGAAGGCGTACAAGAAAAAGCCGCTGCGTCACGCCGTCGAGATCAGAAACGACACCTTCGTCGACCCGGCGTTTGTCCGCCTGCTCAAACGCCACAACGTCGCCTTGGTCATCGCTGACACGGCCGGTAAATGGCCGTATCGCGAAGACATCACCAGCGACTTCGTCTACCTGCGTCTGCACGGCGCCGAAGAACTCTATGCCAGTGGTTACACCCCCGAAGCACTGGAACGCTGGGGCGAGCGGATCGACGCCTGGAACCACGGCCGGCAACCCTCGGACCCGCAACTGATCGCACCACGGCAAAAGCCCAAGGCGCGCAAATCCCGGGAAGTGTTTTGCTATTTCGACAATGACATCAAGGTCCGCGCGCCCTTCGATGCCCGCCGCTTGCTCGAACATTTTCATCTCGACAAGAATCTCGCCACCGCCCCCGGCGAGCCTGCTGCCGAAGGGGTGCTGCCATGAATGGGCCCGAGCCGTTCAGTGCCACCGATGATCAACCGCCAGCCATGGCCGCCGTGCGCCGCTTCACCGTGCTGACGGTCAACACGCACAAGGGTTTTACCGCGCTCAACCGGCGTTTCATCCTGCCGGAACTGCGTGAAGCGGTGCGCAGCGTGTCCGCCGACGTGGTGTTTTTACAGGAAGTCCACGGCACCCACGAACATCATCCCCGGCGCTACAGCAACTGGCCGACGATGCCGCAGTACGAGTTTCTCGCCGACACGCTATGGCCGCAATTCGCCTACGGGCGCAACGCGGTGTACCCGGCGGGCGATCACGGCAATGCGCTGCTGTCGAAATTCCAGATCATTCGCCACGACAACCTCGACGTGTCCATCAGCGGACACGAGAACCGCGGCATTCTGCATTGTGTACTGCGCCTGCCCGGCGACGGCCCGGAAGTGCACGCCATCTGCGTCCATCTGGGGCTGCGCGAAACCCATCGCAACGAACAGCTGAAGCTGCTGGCCCAGCGTCTCGAAGAGTTGCCGACCGATACCCCGGTGATTGTCGCCGGCGACTTCAACGACTGGCGCCAGCGCGCCGATGCGCTGCTCAAGCCCTGTGGTTTGCGCGAGGTGTTCGCCGAACTACACGGCAAACCGGCGCGCAGTTTTCCGGCGCGCTTGCCGGCCTTGCGCCTGGACCGCATCTACGTGCGCAACCTCAAGGCCAGCCGTCCGCAAGTCCTGGCGGCGCGGCCCTGGTCACACCTTTCCGACCACGCACCGCTATCGGTGGAGATCGAGCTATGAGCAGCGCACCGATGGAAAAAACCACCGTGGAACACCTGGCCACCCACCCGTCGATCCGTGAGCCCGGCGTGGTCGACGTCCAATACGGCTGGCAGGGCAACAACCTGGTGGAACTGCTGGAAAACGGCGAAGCCTATTTTCCGCGGGTGTTCGAGGCCATGCGCCAGGCCAAGACTGAGATCCTCCTGGAAACCTTCATCGTGTTCGAGGACAAGGTTGGCAACGAGCTGCAGCAAGTGCTGATCGAGGCAGCGCAACGCGGCGTGCGGGTCGCCGCCAGCCTCGACGGTTTTGGCTGCGGCGAGCTGACCACCGGCTATCTCACCGCATTGAGCGAGGCCGGCGTGCGCATTCAGATATTTGACCCGGCGCCGAAACATCTGGGCTTTCGCACCAACTGGTTCCGGCGCCTGCACCGCAAGATTGTGGTGGTCGACGGCACGATTGCGTTCATCGGCGGGATCAACTTTTCCGCCGACCATCTGGCCGACTTCGGCCCCGAGGCCAAGCAGGATTACTCGGTTGAAGTGCAAGGCCCGGCGGTGGCCGACATTCATCACTTCGCCCTGCTGCAAAGCGGCCGCCCGGCGCGGGCCAAATACTGGTGGCAACGAAGGCGGCAGCGGCGTTCGGAGCTGGCCTTCAGCGACCACGATGGTCAGGTTCGTTTGGTGTACCGCGACAACGGCGATCACCAGACCGATATCGAAGAGGTTTATCGACAGGTGCTGCGCAGTGCCCAGCGCCGCGTAGTCATCGCCAACGCCTACTTCTTCCCGGGCTATCGCCTGCTGCGCGAGATTCGCGACGCCGCTCGCCGTGGTGTCGATGTGCGGCTGATTCTGCAAGGTCAGCCGGACATGAGGGTGGCCAAACTGGCGGCGCGCATGACCTATGACTACTTGCTCAAGGCCGGCGTGCAGATTCACGAGTATTGCGAGCGCCCGCTGCACGGCAAAGTCGCGCTGGTGGACGAGGACTGGAGCACCGTCGGTTCGAGCAACCTCGACCCGCTGAGCCTGTCGATGAATCTGGAGGCCAACGTGCTGATCCGCGATCGCGCCTTCAACCGCGATTTGTTCGAACGCCTCGAAACGCTGAGCAACAACCATTGCAAAGCCATGTGCGCGGACAAATCCCCGCGCGGACGGGTCTGGCACATGACCGTCGGTTTTCTGGTGTTTCACTTCCTGCGGCATTTCCCGGCGTGGGCCGGCTGGCTGCCGGCACACAAGCCGCGCCTGAAACCCTTTACCCACCTCGACGGAGGCGACCATCATGAACCGCGTTGAAGCGCACTCGGCGCCTCACGCCGACAGCCCGACACCCGCCTCGATAAAAAAAACACGCTGGAGTCGCTGGAAGAAACCGCTGACGATGCTGTTTTTCCTGGCGCTGATCGTGCTGTTCACGATGCTGGCCCAGCGCATCGAATGGAGCGAGGTGTTCGACAACCTTGCCGACTTCAAGGTGCGCACGCTGATCATTGCCTCCGGGCTGACGCTGGTGAGTTTTCTGGTGTACGCCTGCTTCGACCTGATCGGCCGCACCTACATTCGTCAGGACCTGACCTGGAAGCAGATCCTGCCGGTGGGCATCATCAGCTACGCCTTCAACCTCAACCTCAGCGCCTGGGTCGGCGGCATCGCCATGCGTTATCGCCTGTATTCGCGGCTCGGCGTGAGCAAAAGCAACATCGCGAAAATCCTCGGCCTGAGCCTGGCGACGAACTGGTTCGGCTACATGGTGATTGCCGGCGCGGTGTTCAGCAGCGGCCTGGTGCGCATGCCGCCCGGATGGAAACTCAGCACTGGCGCGTTGCAAGGTGTGGGGATTTTGTTATTGCTGGTGAGCGCGGGTTATCTGGCGGCGTGCCGGTTTTCCACGCGGCGCGAGTGGACCATTCGTGGCGTGGAAATCAACCTGCCTTCCTTGCGCATGGCGATCCTGCAACTGTGCCTCGGCGCACTGAACTGGTCGCTGATGGCGGCGGTAATTTTCACCTTGCTGCCCAGCAAGCTGGATTATCCGTTGGTGCTCGGGGTGTTGCTGATCAGCGCCATCGCCGGGGTCATCACCCACATTCCGGCGGGGCTCGGGGTGCTGGAAGCGGTGTTTGTGGCATTGCTGCAGCATGAGGTTTCGCGGGGGAGCCTGGTGGCGGGGTTGCTGGCGTATCGGGCGATTTATTTCATCTTGCCGTTGCTGATTACGTTGGTGATGTATCTGATCGTCGAGGCCAAGGCCAAGTCGCTGCGGATTGCAAAAAAGCCCAAGTGATTTGGTGATTGCGAGGACGCCTTCGCGGGCAAGCCTTGCTCCAGGTTGGGTGTCGATCACGAAATCGGGATACACACCCAACCTGTAGAAGCAAGGCTTGCCCGCGAAGGCGTCCGTAAGAGCACCACTTACTTGGATTGAATAATGCTCAACCGCTCACCCACCACCATCTCGGTAATCCAGTCCACCAGAATCGAGGTGTACGCCTGCTGCGAAACCGGCTCGCTCAATGCGTGATCGGCGCCGTCGATAATCCGGTGCGTCAGCGAATGCGTCTGCTGGCACGCGGCGCGGTAGCTCATGATCGTCGCGTGTGGCACGTAGTCGTCGGACTCAGACTCCACCAACAGCACATCCCCGGTAAATTGCGAACAGGCGTGCAACGCGCGATTGCTGTCAGCGCGAACCAGTGTGGCGCGGTAATCACGCAAATCCATCTTGTCCAGATCGCGCTTGGGCGTGTGCCATTGCTCATCGCGATACAGCGCCGGCACCCGCAGCGCCAGCCAGCGTACCGGACGCAATGAAGTCAGGATCGACGCCAGGTAACCGCCATAACTGGTGCCGACCACGGCAATCGCCGAAGTATCGAGTGCCGGATGCGCGAGCAATCGGTCGTAAGCCGCCAGCAGATCGCGCAGGTTGTCTTCTCGCGTGACCCGCGTCAGCGCAATGCCGGTGCCGCCGGTGTGCCCGCGCAAGTCGAACGTGAGGCACACGCAGCCGAGACCGGCGATGCCTTTGGCCCGCTCAAGGTCGCGCTCCTGGCTGCCACCCCAGCCGTGCACGAACAGCACGCCGGGGACTTTCGACTTGGGGCTGAGAAAAGTCCCGATCATCTGTTCATCGTCGATGTCGATCTGAATGGTTTCGCTTCTAGCCGTCATAGGATTGGACCGTTACGTACTTGAGAAGAAATTCACTGTTTTGCGCCGGCCCGCGGTACACCTCGATGGCGTCCGCCGGCAGCGCCTGATCGAGGTAGGTTTCCACCGAAGACACGCGGATGGCGCGCATGCCCGGGTGATTGACAAAACTCTGCAACGCCGCCACTTCCGCGCTGCTCGCGCCGCCCATGCGCCAGGACTGTTCGAGCACGCCACTGCGTTGCAGGCCGTTCGTGTCCAGGCCTTGCGCAATGTCGTAGTTGCGCCGCGACGCGTAGAAACCGGGATAGGCCTCGTCCGCGGCGTTGTCGAACACCTGCGCTTGCCGGATCGCCAATCGCACCTCATCGGGAAGATCCAGCCCGAGCAGATCGTCGTAGCCACCCTGCACCACGAGCAGGTTGGACCCTCCATAAACCTGCTCGCCCTGACCGTCTTTGGTCAAGTATTGATCACCGCAGTAGCTCAGTACTCTGTCGCCGATGAAGCTTTGGCCGACGCTGTGGGTCACCACGTCGGTCAGGTCCTGTTCCAGCACCACGCCTTCGGTGAACAGCGTTGGGGCATCGGGTCTGGCAAGGATTGCGTCGAACTGATCAAGGCTTTTGATTACCTCCTGACCCCGCCCGGCACAGGCATGAATCGGCTTCAAGCGAATGGGGCCGCTGTAGAGCAAGTGTTCCGCTGCAGGACGCGCATCGTCGAGGGAAAACACGCTGAGGCCATCAAGCACCACATTGCGCACCCGCTCGGAAAACAACGGCGACCAACCTTGCGGAGCATGAGCATTTTTGTTGCGCAGGCCGTGGCTGATGGCTTTGGTGCAGATGAAATCATGCTCGACGTAGCCACCCCACAAATCCTCCGGTCCGCTGACTCCGAGCTGTCGCGCGGCAGCGGCACCGACCAGGGTTTGGGTGGGCAACAGATAAAGGTCACGACCGCTGTGCAGTTCGGGGTCATAACTGCCACCGAATTTGAGCCCGAGGATATGCGCCAGCCAACGGGCCAGCGCGCGATTGGTTTCGACTTCATGTTGTGGCGCGTCGGGGCGCACCGAATGGGCGACTACCAGTTTCTTGCGGTTTGTTGGGGTCATGCGTCCCCCTTCAATCGGCGCTAGATGAATGTAGTTGTAGGGGTGCAGAGATCAGGCCAAGCGGGACTGGAGTGAAAGGTTCAGCAATTCAACCAGTTGCCGAAACGGTGATAGCACTGAGCCTGTCTCATTCTGCACGACACCTGTTTCAGTTCCCGCATTTTGCACGACCCAAGCCATGCATAGACCCACTGTGGGAGCGAGCCTGCTCGCGATGGCGGTGTGTCTTTAGCATTAATGCCTACTGATACACCGCTTTCGCGAGCAGGCTCGCTCCCACAGTAAGTTGACACCTACTGACGGGCCACGGCTGCAGTCGGCGTCACACCAAACCGCGCCCGATAATCACTCGGCGCCAGCCCCGTTATTTTCTTGAACGTCGCGCGAAAGGCGCTCGGGTCCTGATAGCCCACGGTCCAGGCAATGTGATCGATGGTGCCGTTGGTGAATTCAAGCATTTCCCGGGCCTTGCCGACCCGCAGGTGCTGGCAGTACTCGGTGGGTTTCAACCCGGTCGCCGCGCGGAATCGGCGCAGGAACGTGCGCTCTTCCAGCCCTGCCCGTTCGGCCATCGCCGTCAGCGACACATCAGTCGCCCCGGTGCTTTGCAGCCAGTGCTGAACCTTGAGAATCGAGGCGTCGCCATGGCTGAGAATCGGTGAAAAGTTACTGCCGCATTCGCTCGCACTGTCGCTGTGTTCCACCACCAGAAAACGCGCCGTGCCGGTGGCGATGCTCGGTCCCAGCAGTCGGTTGACCAGACGCAAACCCAGCTCGGACCAGGCCATCAACCCGGCGGTGGTAATCAGATCGCCGTCGTCGACGATCGGTGTATCGGCCTTGAGTCTGATCGCCGGGTAACGCTCGGCGAACGCCTTGGCCGAGGTCCAGTGGGTGGTGGCGCTGCGGCCGTCGAGCAGACCGCTTTCGGCCAATAGAATCGAGCCCACGCAGACGCCGCCAAGGGTCGCGCCTTGTGCATGTTGCTGCCGAATCCAGCTCAGCAAGCCTTGCGGCGCCTGGCCTTCGGAAAAACCGGCAATCGACGGCGGGATCAACACCGCCACCAATGCACCGTCCGGCGCGGGATGGCTGTCGTAGACGCGCTGGGGCGCCTGATCGCCATCGACCTGCCAATGGCTGACCCGCAACAGCGGCAACCGCGCCGCCTGATAGTCGGCGGCAATCCGGTTCGCCACCCCGAACAAGTCCGTCAGCCCGTGCACCGCCGCCATCTGCGCGCCCGGATAAATCAGCACGCCCAGCTCGGCGATTGCCCTTTGTGCGTCCATTGTCAGTTTTCCCCCTTCTATTGTCGGTGCGGCCAATCCTCGGACGGCCTGCCAGACCCGATACTTCATTCCACACCCAACAAGCACTTCGAGGAAACAGTCATGGCCAAGCAAGCACTCATCGTAGTCGATATCCAAAACGACTACTTCCCCCAAGGCAAGTGGCCGCTGGTCGGTGCGGATGCCGCTGCGGACAACGCCGTACGCCTGATCAAAGCCTTCCGCGATGCCGGTGATTCGGTGATACACATTCGCCACGAATTCACCTCCAACGACGCGCCGTTCTTCACCCCAGGCTCTGAAGGCGCGAAGTTGCACCCCAAAGTCCTCAACCGCGCCGACGAGCCGGTGGTGCTCAAGCACTTCGTCAACTCGTTCCGCGAAACCGAACTGAAGTCGATTCTCGACGAACAAGACATCAAGGAACTGGTGGTGGTCGGCAGCATGAGCCACATGTGCGTCGACGGCATTACCCGCGCGGCCGCCGACATGGGTTACGCCGTCACCGTCATTCACGACGCCTGTGCCTCCCGTGATCTGGAGTTCAACGGCGTCACCGTTCCGGCCGCCCACGTTCACGCAGCCTTCATGTCGGCCCTGGGTTTTGCTTATGCCAGCGTGGTGTCCACCGACGAGTTCCTGGCGGCCAGCCGCTAAGGTTTTTCGTCGAGCGTTTACAAGTCGACGCCCCTGAAAAATGAAAGGCCAGTAGCGTTCTCACGTTACTGGCCTTCTTTCGTTGCCCTTGCATGCCTGTCATAAAAATCTCACGCGTGAGCTATTGAGGGTAGCGAAGATTGCCTGTAGTGTTTCTCACGCGTGAGTTTTTCACAACGAGGTCAGCACCATGAAAAGCAGCTCTCCATCAGATCCGCCTTCCGGGTCTGGGACCGATGCACCGAGCAGCAAGGGAGAGCGCTCGAAGCCGTCCGCGAAAAAACCGTCGAGCTTCTACATGAAGCAGATGCGCGCGGGCCTGGGTGCCGCCGGTTATGTGAAACACGAGACTTGGGTGCTTCCCGAAAACCGAAGCCTGCTCAAGCAGATGGAGAAACAGCTACGCCAACCGATTCGGGCTGGCTCATTCATGTCGGAGAATTACATGAGCGCAGGTAACAACTGGAACATCGATCGCCTCTACAGCGCCCTTCAAGCCCTGGACGAAGTGGTCTCGAACGACATCACCCTCTCCCTGGTTCAAGGCTCCGAGTCCAGCATCAAGCTGGAAATGAACGACTTCGGTGGCTTGCCGATTTACATCGCAGTGGTGGGCGACCAGATCATCGTCGATACCGTACTGATCGACGTCGAGTCGATCAAGGACGTGCCGGTCTTCAATGATGCGGTGTTGCGCAGCCGGGAAATGTTTCCGCTGTCGTCGATCGGTATCGAGTCCATGCCCAACGGACAGGTCGTTTACAACATGTTCGGCGCGTTGAGTTCCGACTCGAGCCTGACCAACGTCGTGACCGAGGTCAAAACCCTCGTCGACAACGTCCAGCGCGCCAGCGAAGCCTTCGAACGTTTCTTCAATTAATTATTCGGGAATAGGGAATATCCAATGACTCAGTCCATCTGGAGCAAATTGTTCACCGCGCTGCGTGGCGGTGCCAATGAAGTCGGCGAATCGATCGCCGACCAGCAGGCCCTGCGCATCCTCGACCAGGAAATTCGCGATGCTGATAGCGCACTGGCCAACGCCAAGCGTGAGCTCGTCACCATCATGGCCAAGCACAAACTGTCGGCCGGTCGCGTCAGCGAGTACAACGCCAAGATCAAGGACCTGGAATCCAAGGCTCTGGCCGCGATCCAGGCCAACCGCGAAGACCTGGCACTGGAAGTGGCCGAAGCCATTTCGACCCTGACCAACGAACTGGATGTCGAACAAAAGCAGGCCACCGAGTTCGGCGGTTATGCGGACAACATGCGCAAAGACATCACCAAGGCTGAAAGCCGCATCAAAAGCCTGCGTCAGCAAGTGGACATGGCCAAGGCGCGGGAAAGCGTGCAGAAAGCCCAGGTCAGCGCGTCCATCGCCAGTGGCGGCGCCAACGGCAAACTGGAAACCGCGGTCGGTACGCTGAACCGCTTGCAAGCCAGGCAGCAGCAACGCGCCGCTGAATTGGAAGCGCACGACCAACTGGCCGATGCGTCGACCGGCACCGACCTGGAGCGCAAGCTTCGCGAAGCCGGCATCACGCCAGATACCGGCAGCGCCAACGCGATTCTGGAACGCCTGAAGCAAAAATCGGCCGAGTAAACGGGGCCGGATGCATAACCTGTAGGAGCGAGCTTGCTCGCGATGGACGTTAACGATAACGGGTGTTTTCTGAATAAACCCGCCGCTCTTGAGTCCATCGCGAGCAAACTCGCTCCTACAGAGGGCTGTTTTTTGTTGAATAGAGGTCAAGGATGGATGCCCTGAAGGGTTTCAAGACAATCGCCAGCCTCGCCATTTTCATGGTTGCGCTGCAACTGCTCAATGTCACGACCGGCTACAGCCTTGTGGCATTCGGCCTGGTGCCGAGAACAGTCCACGGACTGGTCGGCATCATCACCTCGCCCTTTTTACACGCGTCCTTTGCGCACCTCAGCGCCAACCTGATTCCCTTCCTGATTCTGGGCACCCTGGTCATTGTCGACGGGCTCAACCGGTTCCTTGCCGTCAGCGCGATCATCATTCTGCTGGGCGGCTCGCTGGTCTGGCTATTCGGTTTTGCCGGCGTGCACATTGGCGCCAGCGGCTGGGTATTCGGATTGTGGGCCTACCTCCTGTCCCGCGCCTGGTTTCACCGTAGCTGGGGCAATCTGATCACGGCGAGCGTCGTGGCGCTGCTCTATGGCGGCCTGGTCTTTGGCTTTCTTCCGCGTCAGGGTGTGTCCTTCGAAGGGCATCTGTTTGGTGCGTTCGCCGGATTTATTGCAGCCAAGGTACTTCTAACTGCACCGCGCAGCAGGTTTAATGCCGCTCGGTAACCGCACTCCAGCATTCAGATGCCGGGGCGATTACCTCGCCAGGAATGAGCCCCCACGGAGTCAGGGACGAAATGTCGATTTTCCTTTTACTGCGCCTGTACGCCTCGTCCCTCTTCCACCGGTTCGGTTGGGCGGGACTGGTGATAGCCCTGGGCGTGCACCTGACCATAGCGTATCTGGGCCTGGTGTTGCTGGGCGAACAGCACCTCACCGCCCCCGCCACGTTTACCTACTTCTATCTCACCACCACGCTCACCGTCGGCTATGGCGATCTCGCGCCACAGACATCGGCGGGACGCATTTTCGTGGCCACCTGGGTCATGCTCGGGGGCATTGCGCTGCTGACGGCAGCCATTGGTAAAACCACCAGCAGCGTTATCGATGTATGGAGAAAAGGCATGAAGGGCAAAGGTGATTACACCGGCAAGGTCGGGCATACGGTGCTCATCGGTTGGGAAGGTGCAGCCAGCGAACGGGTCGTTGAATTGTTGCTTCAGGATGAAACCTCCAACGACAACCTGATCGTCATTTGCGATTGCACCCTTGAAGAAAACCCCATGCCGGGCCAGGCCGCCTTCATCAGGGGTGAAAGCCTGTCCTCGGTGGCGCTGTTACTGCGCGCGGGTGTTCCGGGCGCCGAACGCGTCCTGGTGCGAACCCATTCAGACGACCTGACCCTGGCCACGGTGCTGGCGGTCAATCAACTGAAGCCTGTCGGGCATGTGGTTGCGCACTTCAATGACAGTGAAATCGCCGCGCTCGCCAGCGCCTACGCGCCCAGCCTGGAATGCACGTCAAGCATGGCCATCGAGATGCTGGTGCGCGCGTCTCAGGACCCGGGTTCGTCCGTGGTCATCAACGAACTGCTGTGCGTGGGCCAAGGCGCCACCCAATACCTGATGAAACTGCCCGAGACGTTCAACGCTACGTTCGGCGATCTGTACACGCAGATGAAGGAACACCACAACGCCACTCTCATCGGCTACCGCGCCAAAGGCGCCCGGCAACCGTCGATCAACCCGCCCAGCGCGACACGCGTTGACGGCGGCGAACTCTTCTATATCGCCTCCACCCGCCTGAAGGAAATCTCCAATGGGATGGTTTAAACAGCTGATGGGGCTTGAGGCCCCGAACGCGAATACGGAATCGAATTGGACCGCCAGCGAAACTCAGCCGGCCACCGGCCCGCTGTGTCTGGCGCTGGGCAAAGGCGTGATGTTCGACACCACGCTTAAATTGCTGCTCGACGGAAAAACCGCCGTGGCCATCCCGGACTCCCAACAGATCTGGAGCAACGGCACCATTGACCTCGGACAGTCGACCTGGCTGTCGCGCTACTACATGAATGACGAAGACTACTGGCTGCAAGTGCACACCACCGGCGACATCGCCGGCCAGATCGAGTCGGTGATCCTGTTCAACTACCTCAGCTACGTCACTATCAGCAGCGAAGCAGAGCTACGTCGGCTGGCCGGTCCGCAAAGCCTGATCGGGCTGCCGACTTACACACACAACGGCGTCGAGTACACCCGAGAATGGGGTACCGAGGATGGCCAGACTGAACTGGCGGCGTTGAGCGAACAGCTGAAAAATCCGGATGAGTCCTACAGTATCGAGCACCGCTCAATGCTGTACGCCCGCGACACCGGCCTGACCAATCGCCGGGAATTCCTGCTGTTTTCCGTCGAAGAGGACGCCGAAGGCACCATCAGCTTGAGCACTTCGCTGGGCATTTCGCTGTACACCACCGACCTGAACACTTTTTAAAAAGGAAGAAACCCATGCTAGAAGCGCTCTCCATTTCCCTGAACAAAGCCGCCGTGCTTGGGTTTGTCGTGTACATCCTCGGTGCCGCCGTGCTGTTCGCGCTGTTCCAGTTCATCTACACCCGACTTACCCCGCATAAAGAGTTCGAATTGATTCGTTCGGGCAATGTGGCTGCCGCAATTGCCTTGGGCGGCGCGATCATCGGTTTCGCGATTCCGGCCAGCAATGTGATTGCCTACTCGATCAGCATTCTCGACTTCGTCGTCTGGGCCGTGATCGCCGCGTTCGTGCAATTGCTGGCTTTCCTGATGACCAGCCTGGTGCTCAAGGGCACCTCCGAGCGCATCAAGAAAGGCGAAATCGCCGCGGGCATCTACGTGGCAGCAGTGGCTATCAGCGTCGGCATGTTGAACGCCGCCTGCATGACCCCTTCCCAGAACTGATCGCGCACGGAGCTCCCGATGAAACGAAGCAAGTACGTTCAGCTCTCGCTGGCAGCATCGGTCGCCATGGCGATATCAGGTTGCGGGCCAACGGAGAAAACCTACTCGGTACAGAAGAAGTACAACTTCCAGTCCGTGCAGCAATGCGCCGATGAAAAGCTTCCGGTAGATGTCTGCTCGGACGCCTTCATGACCGCCATGGCCGAACATCGGCGCATTGCGCCGGTGTACGACAACCAGGCCGATTGCGATGCCGACTTCGTCGCCGACTGGTGCCAGCAGGATTCCGCCGGCAAGTTCATCCCGAAACTGGGTGGCTTCGAACTGACCGCCGATGGCGAGGTGACGCAATCCCAGGTGGACGCCGCCAAGGCTCAATTACCCGCCTCGGAAGCGAACGGTGGCGGCTCCGGATTCTCCGGCACCAGCCTGCTGACCGGCCTGCTGATCGGCAACATGCTGAGCAATAACCGCAACAGCTACTATTCCGAGCCGGTGTACCGCTACCGCGATGACCGTGGCAGCTATTCGTCTTCGACGCTCGGCCAGCGGATTGCGAAAGGTTCGACCTTTACCAAATCCAATCAGGCGCGATACGGCAGCAGCAACTACGCCGACTCGATTCGTTCCGCCAGCAAACCGGTGTCCGTTGCCTCGTCCACTTCCCGTGGCGGCTTCGGCAGCAAAGCCAGTGCACGCAGCGGCTGGGGTGGCGGCGGGTCGAGCAGTTAAGGAAACCGGACCATGAAAAAAATCCATTGCGCAGAGCGTCCCGACTGGAAACAGACTGCCGAGAATCTCGGCTTTCTGTTCCATACCATCGACGACGAACCCTATTGGGACGAGAGTGCGTATTACCAATTCACGCTCAAACAAATCGAGAGAGATCTCGAAGACCCGACCACCGAGATTCATGAGATGTGCATGGACCTGGTGGCCCGCGTGGTGCAGAGCGAGGAATTGCTGGAGCGCTTGAGCATCCCCGCGCCATTCTTCGACATGGTCCGCACCTCATGGCTCGAAGGTCATCCGCATCTGTACGGGCGCATGGACTTTTCCTACAACGGCACCGGCCCGGCCAAACTGCTGGAGCTCAACTACGACACGCCGACCAGCCTGTATGAAGCGGCGGCGTTTCAGTGGGGCTGGCTGGAGCAATGCATCGAACGTGGCTTGCTGCCCCGGCACGCCGACCAGTTCAACAGCATCGACACCAAGCTGCATCAGGCTTTTGCTCAACTGCAGCTCACACAGCCCTTCTATTTCGCCTCGATGAAAGACTCGGTCGAGGACAAGGGAACCACCGATTACCTGCGGCTCGTTGCGGAAAAGGTCGGCATCGAATCCCGCCACATCGACATCGAAGACATTGGCCTCACCAGTGACGGACGTTTCGTCGATCTTGAAGATCGCTGGATTCCCCACCTGTTCAAGCTGCATGCCTGGGAGTTCATCTTCCACGAACCCTTTGGTGCAGCGATTGCCCAGAGTGATACGCAGTTTTTCGAACCGGCCTGGAAATCCATCATTTCCAACAAAGGTATCCTGCCGCTACTGTGGGAGTTCAACAAAGGTCACCCGAACCTGCTCGCCGCCCACCTGGATAACGACCCGAACAAAGCGGTGCCCAAGGGCTGGGTACGCAAGCCATTCTTCTCCCGGGAAGGCGCCAACATCGAGTTGCAAACTGCCGACGGTCTGATCGTTAAAGAGGACGGGCCCTACACGGATGCGCCGTTTATCCTTCAGGAGTTCGCGCCACTTCCCCAGTTTGGCGACAGCTACACGCTGATCGGTTCCTGGGTGATCGGCGATCAGGCGGCGGGGATTGGTGTGCGTGAGGACAACAGCTTGATCACCAAGGATTCGAGCCGGTTCTTGCCACACCTGATACTCGACTGAACACTCACCGTTAGTGGAAATGCCCGTTGCCATGCATCGGGCGTTGGCGTGAAACAGGTGCAAACCCGATCGCGGACCAGACAACCACAAGACTTACCGCCGAAAAGCCGGATAATGGCGGCCAAATCGTCTAGCCCGTTATTCTGGTAATCCCCCATGGAAATCAAGGTCAACTTTCTCGACAACCTTCGGCTTGAAGCCAAGTTCGACGACTTCACGGTGGTGGCCGATCAACCTATCCGCTACAAGGGCGATGGCTCGGCACCGGGTCCGTTCGACTACTTCCTGGCTTCGTCGGCGTTATGTGCGGCGTACTTTGTGAAGTTGTACTGCAGCACGCGCAATATCCCCACGGATAACATCCGCCTGTCGCAGAACAATATTGTTGACCCGGAAAACCGTTACAACCAGATTTTCAAGATCCAGGTCGAGTTGCCGGCGGACATCTCCGACAAGGACCGCCAGGGCATCCTGCGTTCCATCGACCGTTGCACCGTGAAAAAAGTGGTGCAGGCCGGGCCTGAGTTTGTGATCGAAGAAGTGGAAAACCTCGACGCCGATGCCCAGGCGTTGTTGATGCCTGCTTCCAGTTCAGAGGCGGGCACTTATATTGCGGGCAAGGATCTGCCGCTGGAGCAGACCATCGCCAATATGTCGGGGATTCTGGCGGACCTGGGCATGAAGATTGAAATCGCCTCGTGGCGCAATATCGTGCCCAATGTGTGGTCGCTGCATATCCGCGATGCGCACTCGCCGATGTGCTTCACCAACGGCAAGGGTGCGACCAAGGAAGGCGCGCTGGCGTCGGCGTTGGGCGAGTTTATCGAGCGGCTCAACTGCAACTTCTTCTACAACGACCAGTTCTGGGGCGAAGACATCGCCAACGCAGAATTTGTGCATTACCCGAACGAGCGCTGGTTCAAGCCAGGCCGAAAAGATGAACTGCCAGCTGAAATTCTCGACGAGTACTGCCTGAAGATTTACAACCGCGACGGCGAGCTACGTGGTTCCCATCTGATCGATACCAACTCGGGCAATGAAGAGCGCGGCATCTGCTCGCTGCCGTACGTGCGCCAGTCCGACGGCGAGGTGGTGTACTTCCCGTCCAACCTGATTGAAAACCTGTACCTGAGCAACGGCATGAGTGCCGGTAACACGCTGGCCGAAGCCCAGGTGCAGTGCTTGTCGGAGATCTTCGAGCGCGCGGTCAAACGCGAAATCATCGAAGGTGAATTTGCACTGCCGGATGTGCCGGCCCACGTGCTGGCGAAGTACCCCGGGATACTGGCCGGTATTCAGGCGCTGGAAGAACAGGGGTTCCCCGTGTTGGTGAAGGATGCGTCCCTGGGGGGTGAGTTCCCGGTGATGTGCGTCACGTTGATGAACCCGCGTACCGGCGGTGTGTTCGCCTCGTTCGGCGCGCACCCGAGCCTGGAAGTGGCGCTGGAACGCAGCCTGACCGAATTGCTCCAGGGCCGCAGCTTCGAAGGCCTCAACGACCTGCCCCAGCCGACGTTTGAAGGTCATGCGGTAACCGAGCCGAATAACTTCGTCGAGCACTTCATCGACTCCAGCGGCGTGGTGTCGTGGCGCTTCTTCAGCTCAAAATCGGATTACGAATTCGTGGAGTGGGACTTCTCCGGCCAGGGTGAAAACTCGAACGCCGAGGAAGCCGCGACCTTGTTCGGCATTCTCGAAGGCATGGGCAAGGAAGTGTACATGGCGGTCTACGAGCATATCGGCGCGACGGCCTGCCGTATCCTGGTGCCGGACTATTCGGAAATTTATCCGGTAGACGATCTGATCTGGGATAACACCAACAAAGCGCTGTTCTTCCGCGCCGACATCCTGAACCTGCATCGCCTGGACGAAGACGAACTGCAAGCGCTGGTTGAGCGTCTGGTGGAAAGCGAGCTGGACGACTACACCGACATCACCACCTTGATCGGCATCGAATTTGACGACAATACCGCCTGGGGTCAGCTGACGATCCTGGAGTTGAAGCTGCTGATTTATCTCGCCTTGCAGCAATTTGAAGAGGCGAAAGAGGCAGTGGAAATGTTCTTGCAGTACAACGACAACACGGTTGAGCGTGGCTTGTTCTACCAGGCCGTCAATGTGGTGCTGGAGATGAAGCTGGACGAAGACCTGGAACTGGAAGACTACGAGGCCAACTTCCGCCGGATGTTTGGCAACGAGCGGACGGATGCAGCGATCGGCTCGGTGGACGGCAGCGTGCGTTTCCATGGCTTGACGCCGACCAGCATGAAACTGGAGGGGCTCGACAGGCACCTGCGGTTGATCGACAGCTACAAGAAACTGCATTCGGCACGGGCCAACGTCACGACGTTATCCCGTTGACCGCAATCCTGTAGGAGCCAAGCTTGCTGGCGAAGAACGATGACGCGGTAAATCAGGAAAACTGCGGTATCGTTCTTCGCCAGCAAGCTTGGCTCCTACAAAATGAGGGGCAAAAGAAAACCCCCGACCAGTCCAGAGGACCGATCGGGGGTTTCGAGGCTAAACCTTATGGTTAAGTCTCGGATGTTTCCTAGAACGGGATATCGTCATCAAAGCTGTCGAAATCCGGAGCCGGCTGAGGAGCGGCCTGCTGTGGAGCCGGACGCGACTGTTGCGGTGCCGACTGCTGCGGACGCGGAGCCTGTTGGCGTGGAGCCGGGGCGGACTGCTGGTAGTTGTTGCCCCCGCCTTGTTGGTCGCCCTGCTGTGGACGGCCACCGAGCAGTTGCATGGTGCCTTGCATGTCGACCACGATTTCAGTGGTGTAACGCTTGATACCGTCTTTTTCCCACTCGCGGGTCTGCAGCTTGCCCTCGATGTAGACCTGCGAACCTTTACGCAGGTATTCGCCGGCGATTTCCGCAACCTTGCCGAACATCGACACACGGTGCCATTCAGTCTTCTCGACCTTCTGACCGGTTTGCTTGTCGGTCCACTGTTCGCTGGTCGCCAGACTCAGGTTGGTCACGGCGTTACCGTTAGGCAAGTAGCGAACTTCGGGATCCTGGCCGCAAGTGCCGACCAATATGACTTTGTTAACCCCACGGGCCATAACGTTCTCCTAGGCTACGCACGCTGCCCCGGCCGGGTTGTTCACCAGGCGCTCAAGGGTGGTGCGATCCAATAGTTCGGTGTCCAATTTTATGTAAATCGCCGCTTCATCTTCGACGATTACTGCATCTGTTACCCCTACGACGGCCTTCAGGCGCTCGACCAGACCCGCTTCGCGGATCGCCTCGGGCGACAACGGCAAGCGCAGGCTCGTCACGTAAGGTGGTTCGCGCATGGTAACAGCAAAGGCCAGCCAGAGGGCAGCCAGGCCGGCGCATCCGAGGAATACAGCCGACAAACCGCCGTGCTGGAACATCCAGCCGCCGAGGATCCCGCCCGCCGCCGAACCGAGGAACTGACTGGTGGAATAAACCCCCATCGCCGTGCCCTTGCCGCCTGCCGGTGAAACCTTGCTGATCAGCGATGGCAAGGAAGCTTCCAGCAAATTGAACGCGGTAAAGAACACCACCGTCCCGATCACCAGAGCCCGCAAGCTATCGCCGAACTGCCAGAAGAATAGCTCAGTGAGCATCAGCGTCAGCACCGAGCCCAACAAAACTCGTTTCATTTTGCGTTTCTTCTCGCCGTAGATAATGAACGGGATCATGGCGAAGAAAGAAATCAGCAGCGCGATCAGGTAGACCCACCAGTGCTGCTCTTTGGGCAGCCCGGCTTTTTCAACCAGGGCCAGCGGCAATGCAACGAAGCTCGACATCAACATCGCGTGCAACACAAAAATGCCCAGGTCCAACCGCAACAGGTCCGGGTGCTTGAGCGTCGGCATCAGCGCCTGACGTGCTACGCCGGACTCGCGATGCTGCAACGGCCCGGTGGAGCGCGGCACCATGAACATCACAATCACGATGCCAAACAGCGCCATGCCACCCGTAGCAAGAAACAATCCGGACAGACCGAAAGCGCGGGTCAGCAACGGTCCTACCACCATGGCGACCGCGAACGACAGACCGATCGTCATGCCGATCATGGCCATGGCTTTCGTCCGATGCTGTTCGCGGGTCAGGTCTGACAGCAACGCCATCACTGCCGCGGAAATTGCCCCGGCGCCTTGCAGGATTCGTCCGGCAATAACGCCCCAGATCGAATCGGCATTGGCCGCCAGCACGCTGCCGAGGGCGAAGACGATCAGCCCCAGGTAAATCACCGGGCGGCGCCCGATGCGGTCAGAAATGAAACCGAAAGGAATCTGAAAAATCGCCTGGGTCAGGCCGTAAGCGCCAATCGCCAGCCCGATGAGGGCCGGGGTCGCTCCTGCCAGATCCATCCCATAGGTCGCCAATACCGGCAACACCATGAACATGCCAAGCATACGGAAGGCGAACACAAGGGCCAGACCGCTTGCTGCGCGGGTCTCACTGCCACTCATGCGTTCGCTGTGGGGATCGTGCATGGAAAAACCTCATGTGAACCGGCGGCGATTCTACCAGTCCCATCGATTGACGGGGTATATCGCGACGCTTTGACGCGCTCCGCTGACAGACTCTTCATGTACGACAGTCACCCACTCGTTTGATAGTGTGCATCCATCCAGTATTTGGCCGTATACTCCTACGTTTTCGACGCCCGCCGAGCGAGGCCACTTTGGACAAGATCCTGATTCGTGGGGCCCGAACCCACAACCTGAAGAACATCGACCTGACCCTGCCACGGGACAAACTGATCGTCATCACCGGCCTGTCCGGATCCGGCAAATCGTCCCTGGCATTCGACACGCTGTACGCCGAAGGTCAGCGCCGCTATGTCGAATCGCTGTCGGCCTATGCCCGGCAGTTTTTGTCGATGATGGAAAAACCTGACGTCGACACCATTGAAGGCCTGTCGCCAGCCATTTCCATCGAGCAGAAGTCGACCTCGCATAACCCGCGTTCGACTGTCGGCACCATCACCGAAATCTACGACTACCTGCGCCTGCTTTACGCTCGCGTGGGTATTCCACGCTGCCCGGATCACGACATTCCGCTGGAAGCGCAGACTGTCAGCCAGATGGTTGACCTGGTCCTCGCCCAACCGGAGGGCAGCAAGCTGATGCTGCTGGCACCGGTGATTCGCGAGCGCAAAGGTGAACACCTTTCGGTCTTCGAAGAGTTGCGCGCCCAGGGCTTTGTCCGGGCCCGGGTCAACGGCAGGATCTGCGAACTGGATGAGCTGCCGAAGCTGGATAAACAGAAGAAGCATTCGATTGATGTAATAGTCGACCGCTTCAAGGTTCGCGCCGACCTGCAACAGCGCCTCGCCGAATCGTTCGAGACCGCGCTGAAGCTGGCGGACGGCATTGCCCTGGTTGCGCCGATGGACGATGAGCCGGGTGAAGAAATCATCTTCTCCGCGCGCTTCGCCTGCCCGATTTGCGGCCACGCCATCAGCGAGCTGGAACCCAAGCTGTTCTCTTTCAACAACCCGGCCGGTGCCTGCCCGACGTGCGATGGTCTGGGCGTGAAACAGTTCTTCGACATCAAGCGACTGGTCAATGGCGAACTGACCCTGGCCGAGGGCGCGATTCGCGGCTGGGACAGGCGCAACGTCTATTACTTCCAGATGCTCGGGTCGCTGGCGTCGCACTACAAGTTCAGCCTCGAAGTACCGTTCAACGAACTGCCCGCCGATCAGCAGAAATTCATCCTGCACGGCAGCGGCTCGCAGAACGTCGACTTCAAATACCTGAACGACCGTGGCGACATCGTCAAACGCTCGCACCCGTTCGAAGGCATCGTACCGAACCTGGAGCGTCGCTACCGCGAAACCGAATCGGCCTCGGTGCGCGAAGAGCTGGCCAAGTTCCTCAGTACCCAGCCGTGCCCGGATTGCCGGGGTACACGCCTGCGTCGTGAGGCGCGGCATGTCTGGGTGGGCGAGAAGACTTTGCCGGCCGTCACCAATCTGCCGATTGGCGATGCCTGCGAATACTTCGGTGTGTTGAAGCTGACCGGGCGTCGCGGTGAAATTGCCGACAAGATCCTCAAGGAAATCCGTGAGCGTCTGCAGTTTCTGGTCAACGTTGGCCTCGACTATCTGTCGCTGGATCGCAGTGCCGACACGTTGTCTGGTGGTGAAGCTCAGCGGATTCGTCTGGCCAGTCAGATCGGCGCCGGTCTGGTTGGTGTTCTGTACATCCTCGATGAACCGTCGATTGGTCTGCACCAACGCGACAACGATCGGTTGCTGGGCACGCTCAAGCACCTGCGCGATATCGGCAACACGGTGATTGTGGTCGAGCACGATGAAGATGCGATTCGCCTTGCTGACTATGTGGTGGATATCGGCCCGGGCGCTGGTGTGCATGGCGGCCATATCGTCGCCGAAGGCACACCGGCCGAGGTCATGGCTCACCCTGACTCGTTGACCGGCAAGTACTTGTCGGGCCGGGTGAAGATCGCCGTACCGGCCAAACGCACACCGCGTAACAAGAAGTTGTCGCTGTCCCTCAAGGGTGCTCGCGGCAACAACCTGCGTAACGTCGATCTGGACATTCCGATCGGTCTGCTGACCTGTGTCACCGGCGTATCTGGCTCGGGCAAATCGACGCTGATCAACAACACACTGTTTCCGTTGAGCGCTACCGCACTCAACGGTGCAACGACGCTGGAAGCATCGGCTCACGACAGCATCAAAGGGCTGGAGCATCTGGACAAGGTCGTCGACATCGACCAGAGCCCGATCGGCCGCACCCCGCGCTCCAACCCGGCGACGTACACCGGGTTGTTCACGCCGATTCGCGAGCTGTTCGCCGGCGTGCCGGAATCCCGTTCGCGCGGTTACGGGCCGGGGCGTTTCTCCTTCAACGTGAAGGGCGGACGCTGCGAGGCCTGTCAGGGCGACGGCTTGATCAAGGTTGAAATGCACTTCCTGCCGGACATCTATGTTCCGTGCGATGTCTGCAAGAGCAAGCGCTACAACCGCGAAACGCTGGAGATCAAGTACAAGGGCAAGAGCATCCATGAAACCCTTGAGATGACCATCGAGGAGGCTCGGGTGTTCTTCGATGCGGTGCCTGCCTTGGCGCGCAAGCTTCAGACGTTGATGGATGTCGGCCTGTCGTACATCAAGCTGGGGCAATCGGCGACCACGCTGTCCGGTGGTGAAGCGCAGCGGGTGAAACTGTCCCGCGAACTGTCCAAGCGCGATACCGGCAAGACGCTCTATATCCTTGATGAGCCAACCACTGGCCTGCACTTCGCGGATATCCAGCAACTGCTCGACGTGCTGCATCGCCTGCGCGACCACGGCAACACCGTGGTGGTGATCGAGCACAATCTGGACGTGATCAAGACGGCTGACTGGTTGGTGGATCTTGGGCCGGAAGGTGGCTCCAAGGGCGGGCAGATCATTGCGGCCGGTACGCCTGAGGAAGTCTCCGAGATGAAGCAGTCTCACACCGGCTTCTACCTCAAGCCGCTGCTGGCTCGCGACAAGGCCTGAATCAGGCCCATGAAAAAGCCCCTGTCACTTTGTCGGTGACAGGGGCTTTTTTGTGTTGAAACTGTAGGAGCACAGCTTGCTGGCGATGGCGATCTCGGGGATGCCATCGCCGGCAAGCCGTGCTCCTACAGTTCAGAGTCAGAACTGCGATTGCAGGTAATTCTCCAGACCGATCAACTTGATCAGACCCAACTGCTTCTCCAGCCAGTAGGTGTGATCTTCTTCGGTATCGTTCAGCTGGATGCGCAGGATCTCACGACTGACGTAGTCCTTGTGCAACTCACAGAGCTCGATGCCCTTGCAGAGTGCGGCGCGGACTTTGTATTCCAGGCGCAGGTCGGCGGCGAGCATATCCGGTACTGTGGTACCGACATCCAGGTCATCCGGACGCATGCGTGGCGTGCCTTCGAGCATCAGGATACGGCGCATCAGGGCGTCAGCGTGCTGCGCCTCTTCTTCCATTTCGTGGTTGATACGTTCGTAGAGCTCGGTGAAACCCCAGTCCTCGTACATCCGCGAATGGATGAAATATTGATCACGCGCCGCCAGTTCGCCGGTCAGCAACGTGTTGAGGTAATCGATTACGTCTGGGTGGCCTTGCATCGCCCTACATCTCCCTGCTTGAAAGTCTGTAGTTTGAACCACGGCGACTGTTTGGTCACTTTGTTTGCGCGATAAAAGCGAAGATATTCTGAGAAAAGTCATTTAAATAGCGCAAAAACCGCCCAAATGAGGGCGGTTCTGCTTCTCGTTTAAACTTCTTTAATCTGTACGTTGAGTGCCTTTGCGATTGCTTCTCCATACGCCGGGTCGGCCTTGAAGAAATGCTGCAATTGGCGATCAATCACATCGCTTGAAACGCCAGCCATCGCACCGGCAATGTTGTTGACCAACAGCGTCTTCTGCTCACCACTCATGAGTCGGAACAGCGCACCGGCATGGCTGTAGTAGTCGGTGTCTTCGCGATGATCGTAACGATCAGCCGCGCCACTCAATGCCAGAGCTGGCTCAGCATAGCGAGGCGCTTGTTTCGGCGATTCGACGTAGCTGTTCGGCTCGTAGTTCGGCGCAGCACCGCCATTGCTGCCAAACGCCATGGAGCCATCACGCTGGTAGCTGTTGACCGGGCTGCGAGGCGCATTCACCGGCAGTTGCTGGTGGTTGGTGCCTACACGGTAGCGGTGCGCATCTGCGTAAGCGAACACGCGACCTTGCAGCATGCGGTCTGGCGACAGGCCGACACCCGGCACCATGTTGCTCGGACCGAACGCCGCCTGCTCGACTTCAGCGAAGTAGTTCAGCGGATTGCGGTTGAGCTCCAGTTCGCCGACTTCGATCAGTGGAAACTCTTTCTGCGACCAGGTCTTGGTTACGTCGAAAGGGTTCTCGTAATGTGCCGCCGCCTGGGCCTCGGTCATGATCTGAATGCATACGCGCCATTTCGGGAAATCACCGCGCTCGATTGCACCGAACAAGTCGCGCTGTGCGTAATCCGGATCCGTACCGGCCAGGCGAGCAGCCTCTGCCGGCGCCAGGTTCTTGATCCCTTGCTGGGTCTTGTAGTGCCACTTCACCCAGTGACGCTCGCCGCTGGCGGCGATCAGGCTGTAGGTGTGGCTGCCGAAGCCGTGCATGTGACGATAGCCGTCAGGAATGCCACGATCCGAAAACAGGATGGTGACCTGGTGCAGCGCCTCAGGCGAGTGCGACCAGAAGTCCCACATCATCTGCGCGCTTTTCAGGTTGCTCTGTGGCAGGCGTTTTTGAGTGTGGATAAAGTCCGGAAATTTGAGCGGATCGCGAATGAAGAATACCGGTGTGTTGTTGCCAACGATGTCCCAGTTGCCTTCCTCGGTGTAGAACTTCAGGGCGAAGCCACGTGGATCGCGCTCTGTGTCGGCCGAACCGCGCTCACCGCCTACGGTGGAAAACCGCAGGAACGTTGGGGTTTGCTTGCCGATGGATTCAAACAGTTTGGCGCTGGTGTACTCGGTGATGTCACGCGTGACGGTGAACGTACCGTAAGCACCCGAACCTTTGGCGTGCACGCGGCGCTCCGGGATATTTTCACGGTTGAAGTGGGCAAGCTTCTCGATCAGGTGGAAGTCGTCGAGGAGCAATGGGCCGCGAGGGCCAGCGGAGCGAGAATTCTGGTTGTCGGCGACAGGAGCGCCACTGGCGGTTGTAAGTATTTTGTTTTGGCTCATGCGATCTCTTCCTCTGTCAGTCTTTAACTGCCGGCTAATCGGCTGAGAGGGAGTATTGATCAGGAACGTTACACCTACTAATTCATTAACCTGTAGGCATCGATAGAAAATAACTAATGAAACGAGCCGTACGGGCAAACTTTTCGATCGCCCACAAAAAACCGGGCACAAGGCCCGGTTTTTCGTTTCAGACTGACGTCTTACTCAGCGGATACAGCTTCACCGCCGGTAGCACGATCAACCAACTCGACGTACGCCATAGGCGCGTTGTCGCCAGTGCGGAAACCGCACTTGAGGATGCGCAGGTAGCCACCCTCACGGGTAGCGTAACGCTTGCCCAGGTCGTTGAAGAGCTTACCAACGATAGCTTTCGAACGAGTACGGTCGAAAGCCAGACGGCGGTTAGCCAGGCTGTCTGTCTTGGCCAAAGTGATCAGCGGCTCAGCAACGCGACGCAGTTCTTTAGCTTTCGGCAGTGTAGTTTTGATCAGCTCGTGCTCGAACAGCGACACTGCCATGTTTTGAAACATGGCCTTGCGGTGCGAGCTAGTGCGGCTCAGGTGACGACCACTTTTACGATGACGCATGGTTCATTCCTTACCAAACACGACGTTCGGTGATTACGACGATCAGGCAGTCGCCTTGTCGTCCTTCTTAAGACTTGCAGGCGGCCAGTTGTCGAGGCGCATGCCGAGGGACAGACCGCGGGAGGCCAGAACGTCCTTGATTTCAGTCAAGGATTTCTTGCCAAGGTTCGGAGTCTTCAACAGCTCTACTTCGGTACGCTGAATCAGGTCACCGATGTAGTAGATGTTTTCCGCCTTAAGGCAGTTAGCCGAACGTACAGTCAGTTCCAGATCGTCAACCGGGCGAAGCAGGATCGGATCGATCTCGTCTTCCTGCTCGACAACCACTGGCTCACTGTCACCTTTGAGGTCGACGAACGCAGCCAACTGCTGTTGCAGAATGGTTGCAGCGCGGCGGATAGCCTCTTCAGGATCCAGGGTACCGTTGGTTTCCAGATCAATAACCAGCTTGTCCAGGTTAGTACGCTGCTCGACACGGGCGTTTTCCACCACGTATGCGATACGGCGAACCGGGCTGAACGAAGAGTCAAGCTGCAAGCGACCGATGCTGCGGCTTTCGTCTTCATCGCTCTGACGCGAGTCTGCCGGTTCATAACCACGACCACGAGCTACGGTGAGCTTCATGTTCAGGGCGCCGTTAGACGCCAGGTTAGCGATTACGTGATCGGGGTTAACGATCTCGACATCATGATCCAGCTGAATATCGGCAGCGGTAACCACCCCCGAACCCTTCTTCGACAAGGTCAGCGTAACTTCGTCACGACCGTGCAGCTTGATAGCCAGACCTTTAAGGTTCAACAGGATTTCAATTACGTCTTCCTGTACGCCTTCGATGGCGCTGTACTCATGGAGTACACCGTCAATCTCGGCCTCGACTACTGCACAGCCGGGCATTGAGGACAACAGGATGCGGCGCAGCGCGTTGCCCAGGGTGTGGCCGAAACCACGCTCGAGAGGCTCGAGAGTGATCTTGGCGCGGGTTGGACTGACAACCTGCACATCAATATGGCGGGGTGTCAGGAACTCATTTACCGAAATCTGCATGGATGCACCTATTTTCTAGCCCTTACTTGGAGTAGAGCTCGACAATCAGGCTTTCGTTGATGTCGGCGGACAGATCACTGCGAGCTGGAACGTTCTTGAAAACGCCCGACTTCTTCTCAGTGTCTACTTCTACCCATTCTACGCGGCCACGTTGGGCACACAGATCGAGAGCTTGGACAATGCGAAGTTGGTTCTTTGCTTTCTCGCGAATCGCGACCACGTCACCAGCACGAACCTGGTACGACGGCACGTTTACGGTCTGACCGTTAACGCTGACGGATTTGTGCGATACCAGCTGACGGGATTCGGCACGAGTAGAGCCAAAACCCATACGGTATACAACGTTGTCCAGACGGCATTCGAGCAGTTGCAGCAGGTTTTCACCAGTTGCACCTTTCTTGCCAGCAGCTTCTTTGTAGTAGCCGCTGAATTGACGCTCGAGAACGCCGTAGATACGACGGACCTTCTGCTTTTCACGCAGTTGGGTGCCGTAATCGGACTGGCGACCGCGGCGTTGGCCGTGGATACCAGGTGCTGCTTCAATGTTGCACTTCGATTCGATCGCGCGCACGCCGCTCTTCAGAAAGAGATCGGTGCCTTCGCGACGAGCGAGTTTGCATTTTGGACCAATGTAACGAGCCATTCTTTACAATCTCCTGGATTACACGCGGCGCTTCTTCGGCGGACGGCACCCGTTGTGCGGGATTGGCGTCACGTCGGTGATGCTGGCGATCTTGTAGCCACAGCCGTTCAAAGCGCGGACTGCAGATTCACGACCTGGGCCTGGACCTTTGACGTTAACGTCGAGGTTTTTCAGACCGTATTCCAGCGCAGCTTGACCAGCACGTTCAGCAGCTACTTGAGCAGCAAACGGGGTGGACTTGCGGGAACCGCGGAAACCCGAACCACCGGAGGTAGCCCAGGAAAGAGCGTTGCCTTGACGGTCGGTGATGGTCACGATTGTGTTGTTAAAAGAAGCATGGATGTGGGCGATGCCATCAACCACTGTCTTTTTAACTTTTTTACGAGGACGAGCAGCAGGTTTAGCCATGATTAATTTCCTGTCGATTCGCTGGGGCGATTACTTGCGGATCGGCTTACGCGGACCTTTACGGGTACGCGCGTTAGTCTTGGTACGCTGACCGCGTACTGGAAGACCACGACGATGACGCAGACCGCGATAGCAACCGAGGTCCATCAAACGCTTGATTTTCATGTTGATTTCGCGACGCAGGTCACCTTCAGTGGTGAACTTCGCCACTTCGCCACGCAGCTGTTCAATCTGCTCGTCGCTCAGATCCTTGATCTTTGCGGCTGGGTTTACCCCAGTCACTGCACAAATTTTCTGTGCAGTAGTGCGACCAACACCATAGATGTAGGTCAGCGAGATAACAGTATGCTTGTTATCTGGAATGTTAACGCCTGCAATACGGGCCATTCAGTGGGACTCCAATTGACAGCTACCTACGCCCCGGAAGCCAAGAAATAGGGCGCGAGATAATATCGCTGTAATAACAAATAATCAACCCGGTAGCGCACTAGCTACCGGGCTTGAAGCACAATCACACTCAGCCTTGGCGCTGTTTGTGACGCGGTTCCGCGCTGCAAATTACTCGAACAACACCTTCGCGGCGAATAATCTTGCAGTTACGGCACAGCTTTTTCACCGATGCACGAACTTTCATCACCAACTCCTCGAACCTTATGGGTACTCAGCGCAACATGCCGCTGCCGTAACCCTTCAGGTTGGCTTTCTTCATCAGGGATTCGTACTGGTGCGAAACGAGGTGCGATTGTACTTGGGACATGAAGTCCATCACAACCACGACGACGATCAGCAACGAGGTCCCGCCAAGGTAGAACGGAACGTTTGCTGCAACCACCAGGAACTGGGGCAACAGGCACACGGCCGTCATGTAAAGAGCACCGAACAGGGTCAAACGAGTCAGAACGCCATCAATGTAGCGCGCAGACTGCTCACCTGGACGGATGCCCGGAATAAAGGCACCGGACTTCTTCAGGTTTTCCGCTACGTCTTTCGGATTGAACATCAACGCCGTATAGAAGAAGCAGAAGAAAATAATCCCTGCACTAAACAGCAGAATATTCAACGGCTGACCAGGAGCGATCGACTGCGAGATATCCTGCAACCAGCCCATACCCTCGGACTGACCAAACCAGGTACCCAACGAAGCCGGGAACAGCAAGATGCTGCTCGCGAAAATGGCCGGAATAACGCCCGCCATGTTCACTTTCAACGGCAAGTGGCTGGTCTGCGCAGCAAAGACCTTGCGGCCCTGCTGACGCTTGGCGTAATGCACAGCAATACGACGCTGGCCACGCTCAATGAACACCACAAAACCGATAATCGCTACTGCCAACAAACCGATGGCAACCAAGGCGAAAATGTTGATATCACCCTGACGCGCAGACTCGAAAGACTGCCCGATCGCCCTCGGAAGACCGGCGACGATACCTGCGAAAATCAACATCGAGATACCGTTGCCAACACCACGCTCAGTAATCTGCTCACCCAGCCACATCATGAACATCGCACCAGCCACAAAAGTGGATACCGCAACGAAATGGAAGCCAAAGTCACCAGTGAACGAAACGCCCTGCCCCGCCAGACCAATGGACATGCCAATTGCCTGAACGAGAGCGAGGACGACAGTGCCGTAGCGGGTGTACTGGGCAATCTTACGACGCCCAGCTTCACCTTCCTTCTTCAACTGCTCCAGCTGCGGGCTGACGGCGGTCATCAGCTGCATGATGATCGATGCCGAAATGTACGGCATGATCCCCAGTGCAAAGATGCTCATCCGCTCAAGCGCGCCACCGGAAAACATGTTGAACAAGCTAAGAATGGTCCCCTCATTCTGTCGAAACAGGTCCGCGAGTCGGTCCGGATTGATACCTGGAACCGGGATGTGTGCGCCTATTCGGTAGACGATAATCGCCAGGAACAGAAAACGCAGACGAGCCCAGAGTTCAGACATACCGCCTTTGCCGAGCGCAGAGAGAGCACCTTGCTTAGCCATTTATTCCTCGAACTTGCCGCCAGCTGCTTCGATAGCCGCACGCGCACCTTTGGTGGCGCCGATTCCCTTTCCGATGGTAACAGCGCGAGTCACTTCGCCGGACAGCATGATTTTCACACGCTGTACGTTGACGTTGATCACGTTGGCATCTTTCAAGGACTGCACGGTGACGATGTCGCCTTCCACTTTAGCCAGCTCGGACAGACGCACTTCTGCGCGATCCATGGCTTTCAGGGAAACGAAACCGAACTTCGGCAGGCGACGATGCAGCGGCTGTTGACCGCCTTCAAAGCCTGGAGCAATGGTGCCACCGGAGCGGGAGGACTGACCTTTGTGGCCACGGCCACCGGTCTTGCCCAAACCACTACCGATACCACGGCCCGGACGATGCTTTTCGCGACGGGAACCCGGCGCTGGACTCAGATCATTGAGTTTCATCGATTAACCCTCGACACGCAGCATGTAGTAAGCCTTGTTGATCATCCCGCGATTCTCGGGAGTATCAAGTACTTCTACAGTGTGACCGATGCGACGCAGACCCAGACCCTTAACGCACAGTTTGTGGTTAGGGATGCGGCCGGTCATGCTTTTGATCAGCGTAACTTTAACGGTAGCCATGATCAGAAGATCTCCTTGACGCTTTTGCCACGCTTGGCGGCAATGGATTCAGGAGACTGCATAGCCTTCAAACCTTTGAAAGTGGCGTGAACCACGTTTACCGGGTTAGTCGAGCCGTAGCACTTGGCCAGAACGTTCTGAACGCCAGCAACTTCGAGAACAGCACGCATAGCGCCGCCAGCGATGATACCGGTACCTTCAGAAGCCGGCTGCATGTACACCTTCGAAGCGCCATGGGCGGACTTCATTGCGTACTGCAGAGTGGTGCCGTTCAGATCAACTTGGATCATGTTGCGGCGAGCAGCTTCCATTGCCTTCTGGATCGCAGCAGGCACTTCACGCGACTTGCCACGGCCGAAGCCAACGCGCCCTTTACCATCACCAACCACGGTCAACGCGGTGAAAGTGAAGATACGGCCGCCTTTAACGGTTTTGGCTACGCGGTTAACTTGAACCAGCTTCTCGATGTAGCCTTCGTCGCGCTTTTGGTCGTTATTTGACATAACTTAGAACTCCAGCCCAGCTTCACGAGCAGCATCAGCCAGCGCCTTGACGCGGCCGTGGTACTTGAAGCCAGAGCGGTCGAAAGCCACCTGCGAGACGCCAGCGGCTTTAGCACGCGTAGCGACCAGCTGGCCAACCTTAGTGGCCGCGTCGATGTTGCCAGTGGCGCCATCACGCAGTTCTTTATCCAAAGTCGAGGCAGATGCCAGGACTTTGTTGCCGTCGGCCGAAATGACCTGGGCGTAGATGTGCTGCGACGAGCGGAACACGCAGAGACGCACGACTTCGAGTTCGTGCATTTTCAGGCGTGCTTTGCGAGCGCGACGCAGTCGAGTAACTTTTTTGTCGGTCATTTGCTATGCCCTACTTCTTCTTGGCTTCTTTACGACGGACGACTTCGTCCGCGTAGCGCACACCTTTGCCTTTGTACGGCTCTGGTGGACGGAAGTCGCGGATCTCGGCGGCCACTTGACCTACCAGCTGCTTATCGATGCCCTTGATCAGGATATCGGTCTGGCTAGGAGTCTCAGCGGTGATGCCTTCCGGCAGTTCATAATCCACTGGATGCGAGAAGCCAAGAGCCAGGTTCAGCACTGTGCCTTTTGCTTGCGCTTTGTAACCAACACCGACCAGCTGGAGCTTGCGCTCGAAGCCTTGGCTTACGCCTTGGACCATGTTGTTTACCAACGCACGAGTGGTACCAGCCATTGCGCGAGTTTGTTGATCGCCATTGCGAGCAGCGAAACGCAGCTCACCAGCTTCTTCAACGATCTCAACGGACGAATGGATGTTCAGTTCGAGAGTGCCCTTGGCACCCTTCACCGAAAGCTGTTGGCCTGCGAATTTGACTTCGACACCGGCTGGCAGCTTAACGGGGTTCTTAGCGACGCGTGACATGCTTATCCCCCCTTAGAACACAGTGCAAAGAACTTCGCCGCCGACACCGGCAGCGCGCGCAGCACGATCCGTCATCACACCTTTGTTGGTGGAGACGATAGACACACCGAGACCGCCACGAACTTTTGGCAGATCATCGACGGACTTGTACTGACGCAGGCCTGGACGGCTAACGCGCTTCACTTCCTCGATGACCGGACGGCCTTCGAAGTACTTCAGCTCGATGGACAGCAGTGGCTTGATTTCGCTGCTGATCTGATAACCCGCAATGTAACCTTCGTCCTTCAGGACTTTGGCAACAGCTACCTTCAAAGTAGAAGATGGCATGCTTACGACGGACTTTTCAGCCATCTGGGCATTACGGATTCGAGTTAGCATGTCCGCTAACGGGTCCTGCATACTCATGGGCTAGACGCTCCTAATACACAAAAAATTAGCCTTGCGGCTACTACGTGTCGCCGAGTACATCCATGCGAAAAAAGCACGGGCTCAGGCGAGCCGGGTATTCTAGACACACCCCACAAATGAATCAAGCCCCAAAAGGGGCTTGATTCAAGTTCAAGGTCACCGGTGGTCAGGATCTCACGATCCCGAACACCGAGACTTTGATAGTGCTTACCAGCTGGCTTTAACCAGACCAGGTACGTCACCACGCATTGCAGCTTCACGCAGTTTGTTACGGCCAAGGCCGAACTTGCGGTAAACGCCGTGTGGACGACCGGTCAGGCGGCAGCGGTTACGCATGCGCGAAGCGCTTGCGTCACGTGGCTGCTTCTGCAGAGCTACTGTAGCTTCCCAACGCGCTTCTGGACTTGCGTTCAGATCAACGATGATAGCTTTCAGTGCTGCACGCTTTTTGGCGTACTTGGCAACCGTGAGCTGACGCTTCAGCTCGCGGTTTTTCATGCTCATCTTGGCCATTTTCCTACTCCAATCAGTTGCGGAACGGGAATTTGAAAGCACGCAACAGGGCGCGACCTTCATCATCGTTCTTGGCAGTGGTGGTCAGGGTAATGTCCAGACCGCGGAGAGCATCGATCTTGTCGTAGTCGATTTCCGGGAAGATGATCTGCTCTTTAACGCCCATGCTGTAGTTACCACGACCATCGAAGGACTTGGCATTCAGGCCGCGGAAGTCGCGGACCCGAGGCAGGGAGATCGACAGCAGACGATCCAGGAATTCGTACATACGCTCACGGCGCAGGGTCACTTTGACGCCGATCGGCCAACCTTCACGGACTTTAAAGCCAGCGATGGATTTCCGAGCGTAAGTCACAACGACTTTCTGGCCGGTGATCTTTTCCAGGTCAGCAACAGCGTGCTCGATGACTTTTTTGTCGCCGATCGCTTCGCCCAGACCCATGTTCAGGGTGATTTTGGTAACGCGCGGAACTTCCATCACGTTCGAAAGCTTAAGTTCTTCCTTAAGTTTCGGAGCGATTTCCTTCCGGTAAATCTCTTTTAGTCGTGCCATGGTCTCATCTACCTAGCAGTGTTCAAGCATCAACCGCTTTTTGGGTCGACTTGAAGACACGAATTTTCTTGCCGTCTTCTACTTTGAAACCAACGCGGTCAGCCTTGTTGGTTTCGCCGTTGAAAATGGCGACGTTAGAAGCATCCAGTGGAGCTTCTTTTTCGACGATACCGCCCTGCACGCCCGACATCGGGTTAGGCTTGGTATGACGCTTAACCAGGTTCAGACCGCCAATAACCAAACGGTTGTTAGCGAGAACCTTAAGCACCTTACCGCGCTTACCTTTGTCTTTGCCGGCGATCACGATGATCTCGTCGTCACGACGAATCTTTTGCATGTCGGATCTCCTTACAGCACTTCTGGGGCGAGCGAGACGATCTTCATGAACTTCTCAGTACGAAGTTCACGGGTCACTGGCCCAAAGATACGGGTGCCGATCGGCTCTTGCTTGTTGTTCAGAAGAACAGCAGCGTTGCCATCAAAGCGGATAATGGAGCCATCTGCACGGCGAACGCCGTGACGAGTGCGGACTACTACTGCAGTCATCACTTGGCCTTTTTTCACCTTACCGCGAGGAATTGCTTCCTTCACGGTAACTTTGATGATGTCACCGATACCAGCGTAACGACGATGGGAGCCACCCAGCACCTTGATGCACATAACACGGCGAGCGCCGCTGTTATCGGCCACATCGAGCATGGATTGAGTCTGAATCATATAATTTCTCCGACCCCTAGTCCTTAGACTTCCACAGCGCGTTCGAGAACATCAACCAGCGCCCAAGACTTGGTCTTGGCCAAAGGACGAGTTTCACGAATAGTGACTTTGTCGCCGATGTGGCACTGATTGGTTTCGTCGTGCGCGTGCAGCTTAGTCGAACGCTTAACGTATTTACCGTAGATCGGGTGCTTTACGCGACGCTCGATCAGAACGGTGATGGTCTTGTCCATTTTGTCGCTGACAACACGGCCAGTCAGCGTACGGACGGTTTTTTCGGCTTCAGCCATGATTACTTACCTGCCTGCTGTTTGAGCACAGTCTTCACGCGAGCGATGTCACGCTTAACTTGCCGGAGCAGGTGAGACTGCCCCAACTGGCCAGTTGCTTTCTGCATCCGCAGATTGAACTGGTCGCGCAGCAGGCCGAGCAGTTGCTCGTTAAGCTGCGGCGCGTCTTTTTCACGAAGTTCATTCGCTTTCATCACATCACCGTCCGTTTAACAAAGGAGGTGGCGAGTGGCAGCTTCGCAGCAGCCAGGGCGAAAGCCTCACGCGCCAGCTCTTCAGAAACGCCCTCGATTTCATACAGGACTTTGCCTGGCTGAATCTGGGCAACCCAGTACTCCACGTTACCCTTACCTTTACCCATCCGAACTTCGAGTGGCTTTTTGGAAATAGGCTTGTCCGGGAATACACGGATCCAGATCTTGCCGCCACGTTTAACGTGACGGGTCAGTGCACGACGCGCTGACTCGATCTGACGAGCGGTGAGACGACCACGAGCTACAGACTTCAGCGCATACTCGCCGAAGCTGACTTTGCTACCGCGCAATGCCAGGCCACGGTTGTGACCAGTCATTTGCTTGCGGAACTTCGTACGCTTTGGTTGCAACATTTGGCGTACCCCTTACTTAGCAGCTTTTTTACGAGGCGCTGGTGCTTGTGGTTTCAGCTCTTCTTGGCGACCACCAATTACTTCGCCTTTGAAGATCCAAACCTTTACACCGATCACACCATAAGTGGTGTGAGCTTCGTAGTTGGCATAGTCGATGTCGGCACGCAGGGTGTGCAGTGGCACACGACCTTCGCGATACCATTCAGTACGTGCGATTTCAGCACCGCCGAGACGACCGCTCACTTGGATTTTGATGCCTTTGGCACCAATGCGCATGGCGTTCTGTACAGCGCGCTTCATAGCGCGACGGAACATTACGCGACGCTCCAGCTGCTGAGCTACGCTCTGCGCAACCAACATACCGTCGAGTTCCGGCTTGCGGATTTCTTCGATATTGATGTGCACAGGCACACCCATTTGCTTGGTCAGGTCCTGACGCAGTTTCTCAACATCTTCACCTTTCTTCCCGATAACGATACCTGGACGAGCGGTGTGGATGGTGATACGTGCAGTTTGGGCCGGACGATGGATATCGATACGGCTTACGGACGCGCTTTTTAGTTTGTCTTGGAGATACTCACGCACCTTCAGATCAGCGAACAAATAGTCCGCATAAGTCCGACCGTCTGCGTACCAGACGGAGGTGTGCTCCTTGACGATTCCCAGGCGAATGCCAATGGGATGTACTTTCTGACCCATCTCTTCGACTCCGTTACTTGTCAGCAACCTTGACAGTGATATGGCAAGACCGCTTGACGATGCGATCAGCACGGCCTTTGGCACGTGGCATGATTCGCTTCAGCGAACGCCCTTCGTTGACGAAAACGGTGCTGACTTTAAGGTCATCAACGTCTGCGCCTTCGTTATGCTCGGCGTTGGCTACGGCCGACTCCAGCACTTTCTTCATGATCTCGGCGGCTTTCTTACTGCTGAAAGCCAACAAGTTGAGCGCTTCGCCCACCTTCTTCCCGCGGATCTGGTCGGCGACCAAGCGGGCTTTCTGGGCGGAGATTCGAGCGCCCGACAACTTAGCGGCTACTTCCATTTCCTAACCCCTTAACGCTTGGCTTTCTTGTCAGCCACGTGCCCACGATATGTGCGGGTACCGGCGAACTCGCCCAGTTTGTGGCCGACCATGTCTTCGTTCACGAGAACTGGCACATGTTGACGACCGTTGTGTACTGCGATGGTCAGACCGACCATTTGTGGCAGGATCATCGAACGGCGCGACCAGGTTTTAACTGGTTTGCGATCGTTCTTTTCCGCCGCCACTTCGATCTTCTTCAGTAGGTGAAGATCGATAAAAGGACCTTTTTTCAGAGAACGTGGCACTGTCGTATCCCTCTATTTACTTGCGACGACGGACGATCATTTTGTCGGTACGCTTATTACCACGAGTCTTCGCGCCCTTAGTCGGGAAGCCCCATGGCGATACCGGATGACGACCACCAGAGGTACGACCTTCACCACCACCATGTGGGTGGTCAACCGGGTTCATGGCAACACCACGAACGGTTGGGCGAACGCCACGCCAGCGTTTGGCACCAGCTTTACCCAGCGAACGCAGGCTGTGCTCGGAGTTCGAGACTTCACCCAGGGTCGCGCGGCATTCAGCCAGCACTTTACGCATCTCACCAGAACGCAGACGCAGGGTCACGTAGACACCTTCACGAGCGATCAGCTGAGCCGAAGCACCAGCGGAACGAGCGATTTGCGCGCCTTTACCTGGCTTCAATTCGATGCCGTGTACGGTGCTACCAACTGGAATGTTACGCAGTTGCAGAGCGTTGCCCGGCTTGATCGGTGCCAGAGCACCTGCGATCAGCTGGTCACCAGCACTCACGCCTTTAGGGGCGATGATGTAGCGACGCTCGCCATCTGCGTACAGCAGCAGAGCGATGTGAGCAGTACGGTTTGGATCGTATTCGATACGCTCGACAGTGGCAGCGATGCCATCTTTGTCGTTGCGACGGAAATCGACCAGACGATAATGCTGCTTATGGCCACCACCAATGTGACGAGTGGTAATACGACCATTGTTGTTACGACCACCAGTCTTCGATTTTTTCTCGAGCAGCGGTGCGTGAGGAGCGCCTTTATGCAGCTCCTGGTTGACCACCTTGACCACAAAACGGCGGCCAGGGGAAGTCGGTTTGCATTTAACGATTGCCATGATGCACCCCTTCCTTACTCAGCACTGCTGCTGAAATCGAGATCTTGGCCTGGCTGAAGGGAGATAACTGCCTTCTTCCAGTCATTACGCTTGCCCAGACCGCGAGCAGTGCGCTTGCTCTTACCCAGAACATTCAGGGTAGTAACACGCTCTACTTTCACGCTGAACAGGCTTTCGACGGCCTTCTTGATTTCCAGCTTGGTTGCGTCAGTTGCAACCTTGAAAACGAACTGGCCTTTCTTGTCAGCCAGAACCGTAGCCTTCTCGGAAACGTGCGGGCCAAGCAGAACTTTAAATACGCGTTCCTGGTTCATCCCAGCAGCTCCTCGAATTTCTTCACGGCCGACACGGTGATCAACACCTTGTCGTATGCGATCAGACTAACTGGATCGGAACCTTGCACGTCACGTACATCAACGTGTGGCAGGTTGCGAGCAGCCAGGTACAGGTTCTGATCAACTACTTCAGACACGATCAAGACGTCAGTCAGACCCATGCCAGTCAGTTTGTTCAGCAGATCTTTGGTCTTCGGTGCATCAACAGCGAAGTCCTGAACCACAACCAGACGATCAGTACGCACCAGCTCAGCAAGGATGGAACGCATTGCTGCGCGGTACATCTTCTTGTTCAGCTTCTGGGTGTGATCCTGAGGACGAGCTGCGAAAGTGGTACCGCCGCCACGCCAGATTGGGCTACGGATAGTACCGGCACGAGCACGGCCAGTACCTTTCTGACGCCATGGGCGCTTACCGCCACCACGAACGTCGGAACGGGTCTTTTGCTGCTTGCTACCTTGACGGCCGCCGGCCATGTAGGCCACGACTGCTTGGTGAACCAGCGTCTCGTTGAATTCGCCGCCAAATGTCAGTTCGGAAACTTCGATCGCTTGAGCGTCATTTACATTTAATTGCATGTCAGCTTCCCCTTAACCGCGAGCCTTGGCTGCTGGACGTACAACCAAGTTGCCGCCAGTAGCGCCAGGAACAGCGCCCTTGACCAACAACAGATTGCGTTCAGCGTCCACGCGCACTACTTCGAGGGACTGCACGGTCACGCGCTCAGCGCCCATATGACCGGACATTTTTTTGCCCTTGAATACACGACCAGGAGTCTGGCACTGGCCGATAGAGCCTGGAACGCGGTGGGACACGGAGTTACCGTGGGTATTATCTTGCCCGCGGAAGTTCCAACGCTTGATCGTACCCTGGAAGCCTTTACCTTTGGACTGACCGGTTACATCAACCAGTTGACCAGCGGCGAAGATTTCAGCGTTGATCAGATCGCCGGCCTGGTACTCGCCTTCTTCAAGGCGGAATTCCATTACGGTACGACCAGCGGCAACGTTCGCTTTAGCGAAGTGGCCAGCCTGAGCAGCTGTAACACGCGAAGCACGACGCTCGCCTACAGTGACTTGCACTGCACGATAGCCATCGGTCTCTTCAGTTTTGAACTGGGTGACGCGATTCGGCTCGATCTCAATGACCGTGACCGGAATGGAGACACCTTCTTCGGTGAAAATACGGGTCATACCGCATTTACGACCGACTACACCAATAGTCATGTTGTAAACCTCATGAGTGTACGGGGCTTTCACCCGCTATGGCCGCCCATTTCAGAGCGTTACACGACTAAGACCGAGTCTTAGCCGAGGCTGATCTGCACTTCCACACCGGCCGCAAGATCAAGCTTCATAAGAGCATCAACGGTTTTATCCGTTGGCTGGACGATGTCCAGAACGCGCTTATGAGTACGGATCTCGTACTGGTCACGCGCGTCTTTGTTGACGTGCGGGGAGACCAGAACGGTGAACCGCTCTTTACGGGTAGGCAGTGGAATTGGACCACGCACTTGAGCACCAGTACGTTTCGCGGTTTCCACGATTTCCTGGGTGGATTGGTCGATCAGGCGATGGTCAAAAGCCTTCAACCTGATACGGATTTGCTGATTTTGCATTGGATTTCAGACTCCGGCTGCTATTCCCACCGGGCGCAATACGCCCGTTAAAAGGAGGCGCAATTCTATAGACGCCCCAGATAGGTGTCAACCCAATAAAAAAGCCCCCGCTAAGCGGGGGCTTTTTCAACTCATCAAAGCTTACTCAAAAAGAGCTTACTCGATGATTTTGGCTACGACGCCAGCGCCGACGGTACGACCGCCTTCACGGATAGCGAAACGCAGACCGTCTTCCATTGCGATGGTCTTGATCAGGGTGACAACCATTTTGATGTTGTCGCCTGGCATTACCATTTCAACGCCTTCTGGCAGTTCGCAGTTACCAGTCACGTCAGTAGTACGGAAGTAGAACTGTGGACGGTAGCCTTTGAAGAACGGAGTGTGACGGCCGCCTTCTTCTTTGCTCAGAACGTAGACTTCAGCTTCGAACTTGGTGTGCGGCTTAACCGAACCTGGCTTAACCAGAACCTGGCCACGCTCAACGTCGTCACGCTTGGTACCACGCAGCAGAACGCCGCAGTTCTCGCCAGCACGACCTTCGTCGAGCAGCTTACGGAACATTTCAACACCGGTGCAGGTGGTGACGGTAGTGTCACGCAGACCAACGATTTCCAGTGGATCCTGAACCTTGACGATACCGCGCTCGATACGGCCAGTTACAACAGTACCGCGACCGGAGATCGAGAATACGTCTTCGATTGGCATCAGGAACGGCTTGTCGATAACACGAACTGGATCTGGGATGTAGCTGTCCAGAGTCTCAACCAGTTTACGAACGGCAGTGGTGCCCATTTCGTTGTCGTCTTGGCCGTTCAGAGCCATCAGAGCCGAACCGATGATGATCGGAGTGTCGTCACCTGGGAAGTCGTAAGTGCTCAGCAGATCGCGCACTTCCATCTCAACCAGTTCCAGCAGCTCAGCGTCGTCAACCATGTCAGCCTTGTTCAGGAAGACAACGATGTACGGAACGCCAACCTGACGGGACAGCAGGATGTGCTCACGGGTTTGTGGCATCGGACCATCAGCGGCCGAGCAAACCAGGATAGCGCCGTCCATCTGAGCAGCACCGGTGATCATGTTCTTCACGTAGTCAGCGTGACCTGGGCAGTCAACGTGAGCGTAGTGACGGATCAGCGAGTTGTATTCAACGTGCGCGGTGTTGATGGTGATACCACGAGCTTTCTCTTCCGGAGCGCTATCGATCTTGTCGAAAGCAACAACGGCCGAACCGAAAACTTCGGAGCAAACGCGAGTCAGAGCAGCGGTCAGCGTGGTTTTACCGTGGTCAACGTGACCAATGGTGCCAACGTTGACGTGCGGGAGGGTACGGTCAAATTTTTCTTTAGCCACGACAATTAACTCCTAGCCTAAAGGACTGAATCAGCCTTGTTTTTTGGTAACGGTTTCGACGATGTGCGACGGAGCCGTATTGTATTTTTTGAATTCCATAGAGTAGCTTGCGCGACCTTGGGACATGGAACGAACGTCGGTCGCATAACCGAACATCTCGCCCAACGGAACCTCGGCACGAATTACTTTACCGGAAACCGTATCTTCCATACCCAGGATCATGCCGCGACGACGGTTAAGGTCGCCCATCACGTCACCCATATAGTCTTCAGGTGTAACAACCTCTACCGCCATGATCGGCTCGAGCAACTCACCACCGCCCTTCTGGGCCAGTTGCTTGGTCGCCATGGAAGCAGCCACCTTAAACGCCATCTCGTTCGAGTCGACGTCGTGGTAGGAACCATCAAACACGGTAGCCTTCAGGCCGATCAGCGGATAGCCGGCAACTACGCCGTTCTTCATCTGCTCTTCGATACCTTTCTGGATAGCCGGGATGTACTCCTTAGGAACCACACCACCCACTACTTCGTTCACGAATTGCAGACCTTCCTGACCTTCGTCAGCAGGAGCAAAACGGATCCAGCAATGGCCGAACTGACCACGACCGCCGGATTGACGAACGAACTTGCCTTCGATTTCACAGTTCTTCGTGATGCGCTCACGATAGGAAACCTGAGGCTTACCGATGTTGGCTTCGACGTTGAACTCACGGCGCATCCGGTCAACCAGGATGTCCAGGTGCAACTCGCCCATGCCGGAGATGATCGTTTGACCAGTCTCTTCATCAGTCTTGACGCGGAAAGATGGATCTTCCTGAGCAAGCTTGCCCAGAGCGATACCCATTTTTTCCTGGTCATCCTTGGTCTTAGGCTCTACGGCAACCGAAATAACCGGCTCCGGGAAGTCCATGCGAACCAGGATGATTGGCTTGTCAGCGCTGCACAAGGTTTCACCAGTGGTGACGTCCTTCATGCCGATCAAGGCCGCGATGTCACCAGCGCGTACTTCCTTGATTTCTTCACGGGCGTTTGCGTGCATTTGCACCATACGACCCACGCGCTCTTTCTTGCCTTTAACCGAGTTGATCACGCCGTCGCCGGAGGCCAACACGCCCGAGTAAACGCGGACGAAGGTCAAGGTACCCACGAATGGGTCGGTAGCAATTTTGAAAGCCAGAGCCGAGAACGGCTCGCTGTCATCTGCGTGACGCTCCATTTGCTTTTCCTCGTCATCCGGGTCAGTACCCTTGATGGCAGGAATGTCGGTTGGAGCAGGCAGGTAATCGATAACGGCGTCGAGAACCAGGGGAACGCCCTTGTTCTTGAAGGAAGAACCGCAAACAGCCAGAACGATCTCACCAGCGATAGTACGCTGACGCAGAGCGGCCTTGATTTCCGCGTTGGTGAGTTCTTCACCTTCGAGGTACTTGTTCATCAGCTCTTCGCTGGCTTCGGCCGCAGCCTCAACCATGTTGCCGCGCCATTCGTCAGCCAGTTCCTGCAGTTCAGCAGGGATAGGCTTGCGAACTGGAACCATGCCTTTGTCGGAGTCATTCCAGTAAACAGCTTCCATGGCCATCAGATCGATCTGACCCTGGAAGTTGTCTTCGGAACCGATAGCCAACTGGATTGGCACCGGGGTGTGACCCAGGCGCTGCTTGATCTGACCGATCACGCGCAGGAAGTTAGCACCAGCACGGTCCATCTTGTTTACGTAAACAAGACGTGGAACGCCGTACTTGTTGGCTTGACGCCATACGGTTTCCGACTGAGGCTCAACACCCGAGGTGCCGCAGAACACAACGACCGCGCCGTCGAGAACACGCAGGGAACGCTCAACTTCAATAGTGAAGTCAACGTGGCCCGGGGTGTCGATGACGTTGAAGCGGTATTGATCTTTGTGCTGCTTCTCGGAACCCTGCCAGAAGGCGGTAATCGCAGCAGAAGTAATGGTAATACCACGCTCCTGCTCCTGCACCATCCAGTCGGTGGTCGCGGCGCCGTCATGCACCTCGCCCATTTTGTGACTTTTGCCAGTGTAAAAAAGGACGCGCTCGGTGGTGGTGGTTTTACCAGCATCCACGTGAGCAACGATACCAATGTTACGGTAGCGATTAATCGGTGTTGTACGAGCCATAAAGCCCTCGCAAAATTAGTGACGCTAAAATTAGAAGCGGTAGTGCGAGAAAGCCTTGTTGGCTTCAGCCATACGGTGCACGTCTTCACGCTTCTTAACTGCAGCACCTTTACCTTCAGCAGCGTCCAACAGTTCGCCAGCCAAACGCAGAGCCATAGACTTCTCGCCGCGCTTACGGGCGAAGTCTACCAACCAGCGCATTGCCAGAGCGTTACGACGGGACGGACGAACTTCGACCGGAACCTGGTAAGTAGCACCGCCTACACGGCGCGACTTTACTTCGACCAGCGGAGCGATGGCGTCGAGAGCTTTCTCGAAGATTTCCAGGGGGTCGCTGTTCTTGCGTTCTTTAACTTTTTCCAGCGCGCCATAAACGATACGCTCGGCAACGGCTTTCTTGCCGCTTTCCATTACGTGGTTCATGAACTTGGCCAGGATCTGGCTGCCGTATTTTGGATCGTCAAGCACTTCGCGCTTGGCTGCTACGCGTCTTCTTGGCATGGATAAGCCCTCAAACGGTCTTCAGGTTCGCTCGGAATCAGTGCCCTTTCGGGACGCCTCCGACCTTACTCTTATCGACTCAGAAAAATAGAAAATCTGTTTTTACAAAAAGCCACTACTACTTAGGCTTCTTGGTACCGTACTTCGAACGACCCTGGTTACGACCTTTAACGCCGGAAGTATCCAAAGAACCGCGAACGGTGTGGTAACGAACACCCGGCAAGTCTTTTACACGGCCGCCACGGATCAGTACGACGCTGTGCTCTTGCAGGTTGTGGCCTTCACCGCCGATGTACGAGGAAACCTCGAAACCGTTGGTCAGACGCACACGGCATACTTTACGCAGTGCCGAGTTAGGTTTTTTCGGCGTGGTGGTATACACACGAGTGCATACGCCACGACGTTGCGGGCAGTTCTGCAGCGCAGGCACGTCGGATTTCTCGACGATACGCTTACGCGGCTGACGTACCAGCTGGTTGATAGTTGCCATCTACTAGCTCCACTGTTGTCTTGCGACGCTATTGTCTTGCAAGAAAAGCAAAATGGCAGGAACGAATTCCCGCCAAATTTAGGGGTACAAGAGTCTAAAGAGGATCTTGTCCCCAGTCAAGGCAAGGCCCCGACCTTCCCGCTCACCCAACCTCGACAAATTGTCTTGATTCGATGAACGGAACGACCGGGGCCTTACGCTCATTTATCGCAGAACTCAGTTACCGCTAGAGTTCAGCGCTTCGGTCAGTGCAGCTTCCACTTCACTGGCGCTTACGCGCAACGGTTTGTCAGCATCACGGCGACGCTTACGCTCGCTGTGATAAGCCAGACCGGTACCCGCCGGGATCAGACGACCCACGACTACGTTTTCTTTCAGGCCGCGCAGGTAATCGCGCTTGCCGGTTACCGCCGCTTCGGTCAGTACGCGAGTGGTTTCCTGGAAGGAAGCCGCCGAGATGAACGATTCGGTGGACAACGACGCCTTGGTGATACCCAGCAGCACGCGAGTGAACTTGGAAACGAATTTCTCGTCGCCAGCCAGACGCTCGTTCTCTACCAGAACGTGAGTCAATTCCATCTGGTCGCCCTTGATGAAACTGGAATCGCCGGATTCAGCGATTTCAACTTTACGCAGCATCTGACGCAGGATGGTCTCGATGTGCTTGTCGTTGATCTTCACGCCTTGCAGACGGTAAACGTCCTGGATCTCGTTCACGATGTACTTGGCCAGCGCACTCACACCCAGCAGACGCAGGATGTCGTGTGGATCGCTTGGGCCGTCGGAGATAACTTCGCCGCGGTTTACCTGTTCGCCTTCGAAGACGTTCAGGTGGCGCCACTTCGGAATCAGCTCTTCGTACGGATCGCTACCGTCGTTCGGGGTAATGACCAGACGGCGCTTGCCTTTGGTCTCTTTACCGAACGCGATGGTGCCGCTGACTTCAGCCAGAATCGAGGCTTCTTTCGGACGACGGGCTTCGAACAAGTCGGCAACACGCGGCAGACCACCGGTGATGTCACGGGTTTTCGAAGTCTCTTGCGGAATACGAGCGATAACATCACCGATCGCGATTTTCGCACCGTCCGCTACACCAACCAGGGCGTTAGCAGGCAGGAAGTACTGAGCAATTACGTCGGTACCCGGCAGCAAGAGATCCTTGCCGTTGTCATCAACCATCTTCACAGCAGGACGAATATCTTTACCGGCAGCTGGACGGTCTTTGGCGTCGAGTACTTCAATGTTGGTCATACCGGTCAATTCGTCAGTCTGACGCTTGATCGTGATGCCTTCTTCCATGCCCACGTAGGTCACGGTACCTTTCATTTCGGTAACGATTGGGTGAGTGTGCGGATCCCACTTGGCCACGATTGCGCCAGCGTCGACCTTGTCACCTTCTTTAACCGAAATCACAGCACCGTACGGCAGCTTGTAACGCTCGCGCTCACGACCGAAGTCATCAGCGATTGCCAGCTCACCGGAACGGGATACAGCAACCAGGCAACCATCCACTCGCTCAACGTGCTTCAGGTTGTGCAGACGGACGGTACCGCCATTCTTCACCTGAACGCTGTCGGCTGCGGAGGTCCGGCTTGCCGCACCACCGATGTGGAACGTACGCATGGTCAGCTGGGTACCCGGCTCACCGATGGACTGGGCAGCAATAACGCCGACCGCTTCACCGATGTTCACCTGGTGACCACGAGCCAGGTCACGGCCGTAGCACTTGGCGCAAATGCCGTAGCGGGTTTCGCAGCTGATCGGCGAACGCACGATCACTTCGTCGATGCTGTTCAGCTCGATGAACTCGACCCACTTCTCGTCTACCAGCGTGCCGGCAGGAACGATAACTTCTTCGGTACCTGGCTTGAATACGTCACGGGCAATGACACGACCCAATACGCGTTCACCCAATGGCTCAACAACGTCACCGCCTTCAATGTGCGGAGTCATTACCAGGCCATGCTCGGTGCCGCAATCGATCTCGGTCACAACCAGATCCTGCGCCACGTCTACCAGACGACGAGTCAGGTAACCGGAGTTCGCAGTTTTCAACGCGGTATCCGCCAAACCTTTACGAGCACCGTGAGTCGAGATGAAGTACTGAAGTACGCTCAAACCTTCACGGAAGTTCGCAGTAATCGGCGTTTCGATGATGGAACCGTCCGGCTTGGCCATCAGGCCACGCATACCGGCGAGCTGACGGATCTGCGCAGCAGAACCCCGTGCGCCCGAGTCGGCCATCATGTACATCGAGTTGAAAGACTCTTGGTCGACTTCGACGCCATGACGGTCGATGACTTTCTCTTTCGAGAGGTTGGCCATCATCGCCTTGGAAACTTCGTCGTTCGCCTTGGACCAAAGGTCGATCACTTTGTTGTACTTCTCGCCCTGGGTTACCAGGCCGGAGGCGTACTGACTCTCGATCTCTTTCACTTCGTCGGTGGCAGCACCGATGATGCGGGCTTTCTCATCCGGGATAACGAAGTCGTTAACACCGATGGAAACGCCGGAGATGGTCGAATAGGCAAAACCGGTGTACATCAACTGGTCAGCGAAGATCACGGTCTCTTTCAAACCAACCACGCGGTAGCACTGGTTGATCAGCTTGGAGATCGCCTTTTTCTTCATCGGCTGGTTGACGACGTCGTACGACAGGCCAGGTGGAACAACCTGGAACAACAGCGCACGGCCGACAGTGGTGTCGACGATACGGGTGTTCTTGACGCTGCCACCGTCACGATCGTTAACGGTTTCGTTGATCCGCACTTTGACCTTGGCATGCAGTGCGGCTTCGCCGGCACGGAACACACGGTCAACTTCCTGCAGATCCGCGAACACACGACCTTCGCCCTTGGCGTTGATCGCTTCACGAGTCATGTAGTACAGACCCAATACAACGTCCTGCGACGGAACGATGATTGGCTCACCGTTGGCTGGCGACAGAATGTTGTTGGTCGACATCATCAACGCACGCGCTTCCAGCTGGGCTTCCAGTGTCAGCGGTACGTGCACGGCCATTTGGTCGCCGTCGAAGTCGGCGTTGTACGCAGCACAGACCAGAGGGTGCAGCTGGATAGCCTTACCTTCGATCAGTACCGGTTCAAACGCCTGGATACCCAGACGGTGAAGGGTCGGTGCACGGTTTAGGAGAACCGGGTGTTCACGGATAACTTCAGCGAGAACGTCCCAAACCTCTGGCAGCTCGCGCTCGACCATCTTCTTGGCTGCTTTGATGGTGGTCGCGAGACCACGCATTTCCAGCTTGCCGAAAATGAACGGCTTGAACAGCTCGAGAGCCATTTTCTTAGGCAGACCGCACTGGTGCAGACGCAGGGTCGGACCTACGGTAATTACCGAACGACCGGAGTAGTCAACACGCTTACCGAGCAAGTTCTGACGGAAACGACCCTGTTTACCCTTGATCATGTCAGCCAGGGATTTCAGAGGACGCTTGTTGGAACCGGTGATAGCGCGGCCACGACGACCGTTGTCGAGCAGTGCGTCGACGGCTTCCTGCAACATACGCTTTTCGTTGCGCACGATGATGTCCGGAGCGGACAGGTCGAGCAGACGCTTCAAGCGGTTGTTACGGTTGATCACTCGACGATACAGATCGTTGAGGTCGGAAGTCGCGAAGCGACCGCCATCCAGCGGGACCAGTGGACGCAGATCTGGCGGCAGAACCGGCAGAACGGTCAGCACCATCCATTCTGGAAGGTTGCCGGAACCCTGAAAGGCTTCCATCAACTTCAGACGCTTGGACAGCTTCTTGATTTTGGTTTCGGAGTTGGTTTGCGGAATTTCTTCACGCAGACGGCCAATCTCGTGCTCCAGGTCGATAGCGTGCAGCAGTTCGCGGACAGCTTCGGCACCCATGCGGGCATCGAAATCGTCGCCGAACTCTTCCAGCGCTTCGAAGTACTGCTCGTCGTTCAGCAGCTGACCTTTTTCAAGGGTGGTCATGCCTGGATCGATAACGACATAGCTCTCGAAGTAGAGAACGCGTTCGATATCACGCAGGGTCATGTCCATCAGCAAGCCGATACGGGACGGCAGCGATTTCAGGAACCAGATGTGGGCAACTGGCGAGGCCAGTTCGATGTGCGCCATGCGCTCACGACGAACTTTAGCCAGCGCGACTTCAACGCCGCACTTCTCGCAGATCACGCCACGGTGCTTCAAGCGCTTGTACTTACCGCACAGGCACTCGTAATCCTTTACCGGGCCAAAGATCTTGGCGCAGAACAGGCCGTCACGCTCTGGTTTGAACGTACGGTAGTTGATGGTTTCCGGCTTTTTAACTTCACCGAACGACCACGAACGGATCATCTCAGGCGATGCCAATCCAATACGGATGGCGTCGAACTCTTCGACTTGACCCTGGTTTTTCAGCAAATTCAGTAGGTCTTTCAAGGCCTTTCCTCCTGGCGGAGCAGAGAGCGGGCAATCCTGCCCCGCTCTCGATTCGCGTCACGTGTTATTCGGTTTCCAGATCGATATCGATGCCGAGGGAACGAATTTCCTTGATCAACACGTTGAAGGACTCGGGCATGCCCGGCTCCATACGGTGATCGCCATCCACGATGTTTTTGTACATCTTGGTACGGCCGTTCACATCGTCCGACTTCACTGTGAGCATTTCTTGCAGAGTGTAAGCAGCACCGTATGCTTCCAGTGCCCAGACCTCCATCTCCCCGAAACGCTGACCACCGAACTGCGCCTTACCACCCAGCGGCTGCTGAGTAACCAGGCTGTACGAACCGGTAGAACGAGCGTGCATCTTGTCGTCTACCAAGTGGTTCAGCTTCAGCATGTACATATAGCCGACAGTAACCGGGCGCTCGAACTTGTTGCCGGTACGGCCGTCGGTCAGCTGCATCTGGCCGCTTTCTGGCAGGTCTGCCAGTTTCAGCATGGCCTTGATTTCGCTTTCCTTGGCACCGTCGAACACTGGAGTGGCCATTGGAACGCCGCCACGCAGGTTCTTCGCCAGATCCAGGATTTCCTGGTCGGAGAAGCTATCCAGATCTTCGTTACGACCGCCGATCTGGTTGTAGATCTCGTCGAGGAATTTACGAAGCTCAGCGACTTTGCGCTGCTCTTCGATCATCCGGTTGATCTTCTCGCCCAGACCTTTAGCCGCGAGACCGAGGTGGGTTTCAAGGATCTGACCAACGTTCATACGCGAAGGTACGCCCAACGGGTTGAGGACAACGTCGACCGGGGTGCCATTGGCATCGTGCGGCATGTCTTCAACCGGCATGATCACGGAGACCACACCTTTGTTACCGTGACGACCGGCCATCTTGTCGCCCGGCTGGATGCGGCGACGGATTGCCAGGTAAACCTTGACGATTTTCAGCACGCCTGGAGCCAGGTCATCGCCCTGCTGCAGCTTGCGCTTCTTGTCTTCGAACTTATCGTCCAGCAGACGGCGGCGATCAACGATGTAGGCCTGAGCCTTCTCGAGTTGCTCGTTAAGAGCATCTTCAGCCATGCGCAGTTTGAACCACTGACCATGCTCAAGACCGTCGAGAACTTCGTCGGTGATTTCCTGACCTTTCTTCAGACCGGCGCCGCCTTCGGCTTTGTGGCCGACCAGAGCGGAACGCAGACGTTCGAAAGTGGCGCCTTCAACGATACGGAACTCTTCGTTCAGGTCCTTGCGGATCTCGTCGAGTTGAGTCTTCTCGATCGACAGTGCACGAGCATCACGCTCAACACCGTCGCGGGTGAAGACCTGTACGTCGATGACGGTACCCTTGGTGCCAGTAGGCACGCGCAGGGAGGTGTCTTTAACGTCGCTGGCTTTTTCACCGAAGATGGCACGCAGCAGTTTTTCTTCCGGAGTCAGTTGAGTCTCGCCTTTCGGAGTGACCTTACCGACCAGAATGTCGCCTGCGCCAACTTCAGCACCTACGTAAACGATACCGGCTTCGTCCAGCTTGTTCAGTGCAGCTTCACCCACGTTCGGGATGTCTGCAGTGATTTCCTCTGGCCCAAGCTTGGTGTCACGGGCCACACAGGTCAGTTCCTGGATGTGGATCGTGGTGAAGCGGTCTTCCTGAACCACACGCTCGGACAGGCAGATGGAGTCTTCGAAGTTGAAGCCGTTCCATGCCATGAACGCGATGCGCATGTTCTGACCCAGAGCCAGCTCACCCATGTCGGTGGACGGACCATCGGCCATGATGTCGCTACGCTGAACCCGATCACCTTTACGCACCAGCGGACGCTGGTTGATGCAGGTGTTCTGGTTGGAGCGGGTGTACTTGGTCAGGTTGTAGATGTCGACACCAGCTTCGCCGGTTTCAACTTCGTCATCAGCAACACGAACCACGATACGGCTGGCGTCGACGGAATCGATAACGCCGCCACGACGAGCCACGACGCAAACGCCGGAGTCACGAGCTACGTTACGCTCCATGCCGGTACCGACCAGCGGCTTGTCAGCGCGCAGGGTTGGTACAGCTTGACGCTGCATGTTCGAACCCATCAACGCACGGTTGGCGTCGTCGTGCTCGAGGAACGGGATCAGCGACGCTGCAACCGAAACTACCTGCTTCGGCGATACGTCCATCAAGGTGACGTCTTCCGGCGCCTTGACGGTGAACTCGTTCAAGTGACGAACAGCTACCAGCTCGTCGATCAGGACTTTCTTGTCGTTCATCGTGGCCGAAGCCTGAGCGATCACGTGATCAGCTTCTTCAATGGCGGACAGGAACACGATCTCGTCGGTGACCAGAGCGTCTTTCACCACGCGGTACGGGCTCTCGAGGAAGCCGTACTGGTTGGTGCGCGCATAGGCGGCCAGGGAGTTGATCAGACCGATGTTCGGACCTTCCGGCGTTTCGATCGGGCAAACACGACCGTAGTGCGTCGGGTGTACGTCACGAACTTCAAAGCCAGCACGCTCACGAGTCAAACCGCCAGGGCCGAGTGCAGACACACGACGCTTGTGGGTGATCTCGGACAGCGGGTTGTTCTGGTCCATGAACTGGGACAGCTGGCTGGAACCGAAGAACTCCTTCACCGCCGCAGCCACTGGCTTGGCGTTGATCAGGTCTTGCGGCATCAGGCCTTCGCTTTCAGCCATCGACAGACGCTCTTTGACCGCACGCTCAACACGTACCAGGCCAACGCGGAACTGGTTCTCGGCCATTTCGCCTACGCAGCGAACACGACGGTTACCCAGGTGGTCGATGTCATCGACGATGCCTTTACCGTTACGGATGTCGACCAGAGTCTTCAGAACCGCGACGATGTCTTCTTTGCACAACACGCCCGAACCTTCGATCTCGGTACGACCGATACGACGGTTGAACTTCATCCGGCCGACCGCAGACAGGTCATAGCGCTCAGGGCTGAAGAAAAGGTTGTTGAACAGAGTCTCGGCAGCGTCTTTGGTTGGCGGCTCGCCTGGACGCATCATGCGATAGATCTCGACCAGCGCTTCCAATTGGTTGCTGGTGGAGTCGATCTTCAGTGTGTCGGAGACGAACGGACCGCAGTCGATATCGTTGGTGTACAGAGTTTCGATACGAACGACCTGAGCCTTGGCGATTTTTGCCAGGATCTCGGTGTTCAGCTCGGTGTTGCACTCTGCCAGGATTTCGCCGGTTGCCGGATGCACGATGACCTTGGCGGTAGTGCGACCCAGGACGTAGTCCAGAGGCACTTGCAGCTCTTTGATCCCTGCTTTTTCCAGCTGGTTGATGTGGCGAGCAGTAATACGACGACCTTGCTCGACAATAACCTTGCCTTTGTCATCCAGGATATCCAGGACAGCAATTTCACCACGCAGGCGCTGAGGCACCAGTTCCAGACTGAGGTTTTCACCTTGCACGTGGAAGACGTTGGTGGTGTAGAACGCGTCAAGCACTTCTTCAGTGGTATAGCCGAGCGCGCGCAGCAGTACCGATGCAGGCAGCTTGCGACGACGGTCGATACGCACGAACACGCAGTCTTTCGGGTCGAACTCGAAGTCCAGCCACGAACCGCGGTAAGGAATGATGCGCGCGGAGTACAGCAGTTTACCGGAGCTGTGCGTCTTGCCACGGTCGTGGTCGAAGAACACGCCCGGGGAACGGTGCAGCTGGGAAACGATTACACGCTCGGTACCGTTGATTACGAAGGTACCGTTCTCAGTCATCAGGGGAATTTCACCCATGTAGACTTCTTGCTCTTTGATGTCCTTGATCGCTTTGTTCGACGATTCTTTGTCGAAAATGATCAGGCGCACTTTTACCCGCAAAGGTACGGCGTAAGTTACACCGCGCAATACGCATTCTTTGACATCAAATGCCGGTTCGCCCAGGCGATAACCGACGTACTCCAGCGCAGCATTGCCGGAGTAGCTGATGATCGGGAAAACGGATTTGAAGGCCGCATGCAGGCCCACGTCGCGGAACTGATCTTTAGTCGCTCCCGCTTGCAAGAATTCACGATACGAATCCAGCTGGATGGCCAGGAGGTACGGCACATCCATGACGTCCGGCAACTTGCTAAAGTCCTTGCGGATACGTTTTTTCTCAGTATATGAGTAAGCCATCAGCGTTCCCCAGCTTGGTCACCTGCTTGTTTGGCCTCTCCCGACGGGAGCAGCCAGAAAATCGTGCAAACCCCATGGTTTGCGCCACCACATCGGGTGGTTACAGCTCGTTATCAGCACCGACCCAGTCGGCTGCCAATAACGGAAAAAGGCCGGTGGCAAGAGCCACCAGCCATCAGCCTTTCGCTTAACGCTCGGGCTGGAGGAGCAAAGTCGATGCTTACTTCAGCTCGACTTTAGCGCCTGCTTCTTCCAGAGTGGCTTTTGCTTTGTCAGCTGCATCTTTCGATACGGCTTCCAGAACGATGCCAGGAGCGCCGTCAACTACTGCCTTGGCTTCTTTCAGGCCCAGACCGGTCAGTTCACGTACTGCCTTGATCACGTTAACTTTCTTCTCGCCAGCTTCGGTCAGCATGACGTTGAATTCAGTTTGTTCTTCAACAACGGCAGCAACAGCAGCTGGACCAGCGGAAGCAGCGGCAGCGGAAACGCCGAACTTCTCTTCCATGGCCTTGATCAGCTCAACGATTTCCAGAACGGATTTTTCGCCGATTGCTTCGATGATTTGGTCGTTAGTCAGAGACATGACTATAAATTCCTGTATTGGGGTGACAGCCTACGCGGCCATCGAAATAAACAATAAACGCTGAAAGAAGTCGCTCAGCCTTAGGCTGCAGCAGCTTCTTTCTGGTCGCGAAGAGCCGCCAGAGTACGAGCCAATTTGCTGGTTGCGCCTTGAATCACGCTCATCAGCTGAGAAATTGCTTCGTCACGGGTCGGCAGGCTTGCCAGTACGTCGATCTGATTAGCCGCGAGGAACTTGCCCTCGAACGCAGCTGCCTTGATCTCGAACTTATCCTGACCTTTTGCAAATTCCTTGAAGATACGAGCAGCAGCGCCCGGATGTTCTTTGGAGAATGCAATCAAGGTCGGGCCAGTGAACACGTCGTTGAGCACGTCATATTGAGTGCCAGCAACGGCGCGCTTGAGCAGGGTGTTACGTACAACACGTACGTAAACGCCAGCTTCACGAGCCTCTTTACGGAGTCCGGTCATAGCGCCTACTGTTACGCCACGGGCATCAGCCACGACAGCGGACAGAGCAACTTGGGCAGCCTTGTTGACTTCAGCGACGATGGCCTTCTTGTCTTCAAGTTTAATTGCCACGGGAAAAACTCCTGCTTGTTACCGTTTCATCCAACCGAGGCCAGATGTCGTTTTGGTGTCTGATTCGGTAAGGAACCGGGAGCACCATCTGCGTAGGCTTGAGGTTTAAGACTTGCGCCGCCTACGGTCTTGGATAGCCCCCGCCAGGCAGGGACCCCAATCTTTCAATTGGCGCAATCGCTCGCGCCAACCTGTGTCTTACGCGTCGAGCGAGCTTTGGTCGATGACCAGACCTGGGCCCATGGTGGTGCTCAGGGTAACGCGCTTGACGTAAATGCCTTTCGAGGAAGCTGGCTTGATACGCTTCAGATCAGCGATCAGGGCTTCAACGTTTTCCTTCAGCTTGACGGCGTCGAAGCCAATCTTGCCAACGGAGGTGTGGATGATGCCGTTTTTGTCGGTGCGATAACGAACCTGACCAGCTTTGGCGTTTTTAACCGCGGTAGCTACGTCTGGTGTTACGGTGCCGACTTTAGGGTTAGGCATCAGACCACGTGGACCGAGGATCTGACCCAACTGACCTACAACGCGCATTGCATCCGGGGATGCGATAACTACGTCATAGTTCAGGTCGCCGCCTTTCATTTCGGCAGCCAGGTCGTCCATACCTACACGGTCAGCGCCGGCAGCCAGAGCGGCCTCAGCAGCTGGACCCTGGGTGAACACAGCAACGCGAACAGTCTTGCCAGTGCCGTGCGGCAGCACAGTAGCGCTACGAACGACCTGGTCGGATTTACGCGGGTCAACACCCAGGTTCACAGCAACGTCGAACGACTCGCTGAACTTTACAGTCGACAGCTCAGCCAGCAGAGCAGCAGCGTCTACAAAGTTGTAGGACTTGCCTGCTTCGATTTTGCCGGCGATAGCCTTTTGACGCTTGGTCAACTTAGCCATTACACACCCTCCACGTTAAGGCCCATGCTACGAGCAGAACCGGCGATGGTACGCACGGCTGCTTCCATATCAGCTGCAGTCAGATCCGCGTTTTTAACTTTCGCGATATCTTCCAGCTGAGCACGAGTCACGGTGCCAACCTTAACGGTGTTCGGACGAGCGGAACCGCTAGTCAGACCGGCCGCCTTCTTCAGCAGAACCGAAGCAGGGGTGGATTTGGTTTCGAAAGTGAAGCTACGGTCGCTGTAGACAGTGATGATCACTGGAGTCGGCAGACCTGGTTCAATACCCTGAGTACGGGCGTTGAAAGCCTTGCAGAATTCCATGATGTTCACGCCGTGCTGACCCAGAGCAGGACCAACAGGTGGGCTTGGGTTAGCCTGAGCGGCCTTCACTTGCAGCTTGATGTAAGCGGTAATCTTCTTGGCCATGAGGCACTCCAATTACGGGTTCGAACGCCTCGAAAGGCTCCCCGGTTACTTGCGCGTTTATCCCAGTGACGACAAAACCCCACAGCCTAGGGCTGCGGGGTTGGGATGCTTGCCCAGCTAGACCTTTTCGACCTGGCTGAACTCGAGCTCTACCGGAGTAGAGCGACCGAAAATGAGCACTGCCACTTGGATTCGGCTCTTTTCGTAGTTAACTTCTTCAACCGTACCGGTAAAATCGGCAAACGGTCCGTCGTTGACACGTACCGACTCGCCCGGCTCGAACAACGTCTTCGGCTTCGGCTTGTCGCTACCGTCAGCGACACGACGCAGAATCGCTTCTGCCTCTTTATCAGTGATTGGCGCAGGCTTATCAGCGGTACCGCCGATGAAACCCATCACCCGAGGAGTATCCTTGACCAAGTGCCAAGTACCCTCATTCATGTCCATCTGAACCAGCACATAACCTGGGAAGAACTTGCGCTCGCTTTTGCGTTTCTGGCCATTACGCATTTCAACCACTTCTTCAGTGGGAACCAGAATCTCGCCAAAGCCATCTTCCATGCCAGCCAGCTTTACGCGCTCGACCAACGAGCGCATGACATGCTTCTCGTAACCGGAGTAAGCATGCACAACGTACCAACGCTTAGCCACGGGACACCCTTAGCCGACAATCAAGGAAACAAGCCAGCCGAGCAGGGAATCAAGCCCCCACAACAGCAACGCCATAACCAGAACAACAGCCACAACAATCAACGTGGTCTGCGTGGTTTCTTGGCGAGTTGGCCATACGACTTTACGAATCTCGGTGCGAGCTTCCTTCACCAGCACAAAGAAAGACTTGCCCTTGACTGTCTGCAGGCCTACAAAGGCAGCTACAGCAGCAATGACAAGCAATGCAAGCACACGGTACAGGATCGGCGAAGCAGAGTAATACTGATTACCAACAACGCCAACGACCACCAAAGCGACTACTACTAGCCACTTGAGCAGATCGAAGCGAGAGCCTTGAGCTTCAGCTTTAGGAGTCATCTATGAAGATCCTGTGAAAAGAAAGCCAGACACACCAAGTGAATCTGGCAGGTCAGGAGGGAATCGAACCCCCAACCTACGGTTTTGGAGACCGTCGCTCTGCCAATTGAGCTACTGACCTAAAACAAAATCAGGCCGACCATTATGCCGGCCCAAAAAAGACATTACAACAATTTACTCAACAGCCTTTGCGCCCCACCAGCACCGGGATTCAAACCACCCCCGGAACAACGAAACACAACCAGACCATTAAAACAAAGGCAGATATTTTCATATCTGCCTTGTTATATGGAGCTCTTGAGCGGATTTGAACCGCTGACCTCACCCTTACCAAGGGTGTGCTCTACCAACTGAGCTACAAGAGCGTAACACTGTGCAAAACCTGCAAACTTGGAGCGGGTAGCGGGAATCGAACCCGCATCATCAGCTTGGAAGGCTGAGGTTCTACCACTAAACTATACCCGCGAGGCTTGCAGCTCTCGCTAAAAATGGTGGAGGGGGAAGGATTCGAACCTTCGAAGTCGTAGACGTCAGATTTACAGTCTGATCCCTTTGGCCGCTCGGGAACCCCTCCTAAGCGAGCCGGCATTCTATATCATGCCAGCCTTCTGTCAAGCATTTTCTCATTAAAAACCTGAGGTTAGCTGCGTTGACCTCGCCTTGCACCGTTGACCTTTAAAGGTCTTCACTGCGAAGCGGGCGCCATTCTATGCAAACTATTCAGCGGGCGCAACCCCCTCGCACGGCATTATTTTATGTTTTAACTCATTGAATTCTCTGGAAAGGTTTTGCAGCTGTACATCATCCAGCCAGCGCCGGCTTTCTGGGGCCACGCGCACCCAGTAACCCGCAAACTCGGGAAGATCCTTTGGCAGGGACTGATATTTGATCTCCATGCCATTCAAGCGCCGCTCAACAGCCTGAGCAGCTTCTGGACGAACAAAACCACCCAAGTACAGACAGCTATTGTCCGCCTGAGCAGCTTTTCCTTTATCCCGGGATGCATCAGTCGTCTCGCTCAACAAGCGAATATCCTGCTGAGCCCCCCGATACAAACTCAAAGGAGTGACATCCTTCGCGCGCAGAGGAGCCTCTTGTTGGTGCCAGATGTAATAGAACACGTTGAGAACAAGCAGCAGCAGGAACAACCAACGCATATGAACCTCAGGACAAAGGACATGCCATAGCCAAACCTACAAATACCAGATCTGGAACCACTCTGGCCTCAGGCACGATCTCGGAAACCAGCCCCGCATCTCCACCAGTAAGGAAAACGGAAAAATCTGCCCCCCAGTAGCTACGCGCGAGCTCTAACTGAGTCAGAACAAACCCCCTGAGCATCAGCGAGCAACCCCGCTCAACCGCCTCGACGGTTGTCCGACCCGGGACGAGACTTTCCAGAGCGCGCTCGGCAGCGAGATCTCCATAACGAATTTTACGGGTATGGGTACGCAACTGATTCCGCATCAACGGCATACCCGGACAAATGAATCCTCCGAGATGCTCTCCATCACCGGCGACGTAATCCGCAGTGACAGCAGTGCCGAAATCCAGCACTAGGCAAGCACGCGATGCCAAGTGGAATCCTCCTAGCATCGCCAGCCAGCGATCTAGCCCCAGGCGTTCGAACTCCTCGTAGCCATTGCGAACCCCAGACATTTCGCGAGCAGGGGTCGCGCAAGCTACCGACACTTCAAAAGTCTCTGTCAGCAGAGAAACCAACGCACCGGTTTCCTCGACCGTTCTGACACTAACCAACCGACAGAACTTGAGAGCAAGTCCCTTGAGCGTATTCAAACTCTCCAGCAATGCGAGATTCGAATCGACGACTCCTTCACCGACCGTCTGACGCGCATCCGCGCCAAGCACTCGCCACTTGATGAAACTGTTTCCGCAGTCGAGCTCAAGAATCATTACGCAACCTCAAGCTGAGCTCACCACCACTAAAGACTTTTTCCACACCACCCACCTTCAAGCGCAGAGCACCCTGACTATCAATACCCAGCACTTCGCCATCTATTTGGTTAACACCAGCGATCAACGACACCGCCCGTCCCTGCCATAGATGATTTTGCTCCCACTCAGCCTGGATAGCGGGAAATCCGTCGACCTGATGCCGACTCAAATATACCTGGAGCATCTGACCCAACCGCGCGACCAGTTGATTGCGATCGAATGCCCGCCCCGACTCGAGCCGCATGGATGTCCACTGCTGATCAACCTCATCGGTCATCTGCATATTCACATTAATTCCAACACCCAGCACCACGTGACACACATCAGCAGGATCTCCGACCAACTCGAGCAATATTCCCGCGATTTTTTTCTGACCAACCAGAACATCGTTCGGCCACTTCAAGCCCGCATCTGAAACACCCAGCCCTCTCAGGGTTTGCATGACGGCAAGCCCGACAACGAGGCTCAGACCTTCCAGCTGGCGCATGCCTCCATCAATACGCAGCACCAGACTGTAATAGATATTTTCCGCAAAAGGACTCGCCCACTTACGCCCACGGCGTCCACGACCAGACGTCTGCCGCTCGGCGAGCACAAGGAATGGCGCTGCTTGGCCACGATCAATTGCACGTAGCGCTTCAGCATTCGTGGAGTCAATTGAATCGAAAACCAGAATGGGCCAATCAGAAGAAGGCGCCTGCTCTGCTATCGCGACAGAATCAAGCAGAGTCAACGGCGAAGCCAGTTGATAACCGCGCCCTCGCACTTTGTGGATGGACAAGCCAAGTTCAGCTTCTAAAAGCTGAAGCTGTTTCCATACAGCACTACGACTGACACCCAAAGCGGCGCCCAGGGCCTGACCTGAATGGAATCGGCCATCCTTAAGAAGCTTCAACAATGTCAGCATGCAAGTCTCGCCTCACAATGAGGCCCGCATGATAGCCACGCCTTGAGCTGTTGCATAGAAACCGTATCAGGCAGATTTTCCTGCGGGCAAAACAAAACCCCTACCTGCATACGCAGATAGGGGTTTCGGAATTTAATCTTGACGATGACCTACTCTCACATGGGGAAACCCCACACTACCATCGGCGATGCATCGTTTCACTGCTGAGTTCGGGATGGGATCAGGTGGTTCCAATGCTCTATGGTCGTCAAGAAATTCGGGAGCCAGGTCGTTTACCTTTCGGTTCACGCTCCAGCGAATGGGTATGCGATAGTTTGTGCGTTGCTCTCGAACTTTCGGTTCGTCTCGTCTTCACACACCGCAATCTGATGCTCTTTCGAGTAGTCAAATTGCTTGGGTGTTATATGGTCAAGCCTCACGGGCAATTAGTATTGGTTAGCTCAACGCCTCACAGCGCTTACACACCCAACCTATCAACGTCGTAGTCTTCGACGGCCCTTCAGGGGACTCAAGGTCCCAGTGAGATCTCATCTTGAGGCTAGTTTCCCGCTTAGATGCTTTCAGCGGTTATCTATTCCGAACATAGCTACCCGGCAATGCCACTGGCGTGACAACCGGAACACCAGAGGTTCGTCCACTCCGGTCCTCTCGTACTAGGAGCAGCCCCTCTCAAATCTCAAACGTCCACGGCAGATAGGGACCGAACTGTCTCACGACGTTCTAAACCCAGCTCGCGTACCACTTTAAATGGCGAACAGCCATACCCTTGGGACCGGCTTCAGCCCCAGGATGTGATGAGCCGACATCGAGGTGCCAAACACCGCCGTCGATATGAACTCTTGGGCGGTATCAGCCTGTTATCCCCGGAGTACCTTTTATCCGTTGAGCGATGGCCCTTCCATACAGAACCACCGGATCACTAAGACCTACTTTCGTACCTGCTCGACGTGTCTGTCTCGCAGTCAAGCGCGCTTTTGCCTTTATACTCTACGACCGATTTCCGACCGGTCTGAGCGCACCTTCGTACTCCTCCGTTACTCTTTAGGAGGAGACCGCCCCAGTCAAACTACCCACCATACACTGTCCTCGATCCGGATAACGGACCTGAGTTAGAACCTCAAAGTTGCCAGGGTGGTATTTCAAGGTTGGCTCCACGCGAACTGGCGTCCACGCTTCAAAGCCTCCCACCTATCCTACACAAGCAAATTCAAAGTCCAGTGCAAAGCTATAGTAAAGGTTCACGGGGTCTTTCCGTCTAGCCGCGGATACACTGCATCTTCACAGCGATTTCAATTTCACTGAGTCTCGGGTGGAGACAGCGCCGCCATCGTTACGCCATTCGTGCAGGTCGGAACTTACCCGACAAGGAATTTCGCTACCTTAGGACCGTTATAGTTACGGCCGCCGTTTACCGGGGCTTCGATCAAGAGCTTCGCGTTAGCTAACCCCATCAATTAACCTTCCGGCACCGGGCAGGCGTCACACCCTATACGTCCACTTTCGTGTTTGCAGAGTGCTGTGTTTTTAATAAACAGTCGCAGCGGCCTGGTATCTTCGACCGGCATGGGCTTACGGAGCAAGTCCTTCACCCTCACCGGCGCACCTTCTCCCGAAGTTACGGTGCCATTTTGCCTAGTTCCTTCACCCGAGTTCTCTCAAGCGCCTTGGTATTCTCTACCCAACCACCTGTGTCGGTTTGGGGTACGGTTCCTGGTTACCTGAAGCTTAGAAGCTTTTCTTGGAAGCATGGCATCAACCACTTCGTGTTCTAAAAGAACACTCGTCATCAGCTCTCGGCCTTAAGATCCCGGATTTACCTAAGATCTCAGCCTACCACCTTAAACTTGGACAACCAACGCCAAGCTGGCCTAGCCTTCTCCGTCCCTCCATCGCAATAACCAGAAGTACAGGAATATTAACCTGTTTTCCATCGACTACGCTTTTCAGCCTCGCCTTAGGGACCGACTAACCCTGCGTCGATTAACGTTGCGCAGGAAACCTTGGTCTTTCGGCGTGGGTGTTTTTCACACCCATTGTCGTTACTCATGTCAGCATTCGCACTTCTGATACCTCCAGCAAGCTTCTCAACTCACCTTCACAGGCTTACAGAACGCTCCTCTACCGCATCACCTAAGTGATACCCGTAGCTTCGGTGTATGGTTTGAGCCCCGTTACATCTTCCGCGCAGGCCGACTCGACTAGTGAGCTATTACGCTTTCTTTAAAGGGTGGCTGCTTCTAAGCCAACCTCCTAGCTGTCTAAGCCTTCCCACATCGTTTCCCACTTAACCATAACTTTGGGACCTTAGCTGACGGTCTGGGTTGTTTCCCTTTTCACGACGGACGTTAGCACCCGCCGTGTGTCTCCCATGCTCGGCACTTGTAGGTATTCGGAGTTTGCATCGGTTTGGTAAGTCGGGATGACCCCCTAGCCGAAACAGTGCTCTACCCCCTACAGTGATACATGAGGCGCTACCTAAATAGCTTTCGAGGAGAACCAGCTATCTCCGAGCTTGATTAGCCTTTCACTCCGATCCACAGGTCATCCGCTAACTTTTCAACGGTAGTCGGTTCGGTCCTCCAGTTAGTGTTACCCAACCTTCAACCTGCCCATGGATAGATCGCCCGGTTTCGGGTCTATTCCCAGCGACTAGACGCCCTATTAAGACTCGCTTTCGCTACGCCTCCCCTATTCGGTTAAGCTCGCCACTGAAAATAAGTCGCTGACCCATTATACAAAAGGTACGCAGTCACCCAACAAAGTGGGCTCCCACTGCTTGTACGCATACGGTTTCAGGATCTATTTCACTCCCCTCTCCGGGGTTCTTTTCGCCTTTCCCTCACGGTACTAGTTCACTATCGGTCAGTCAGTAGTATTTAGCCTTGGAGGATGGTCCCCCCATATTCAGACAAAGTTTCTCGTGCTCCGTCCTACTCGATTTCATGACCAAGAGATTTTCGCGTACAGGGCTATCACCCACTATGGCCGCACTTTCCAGAGCGTTCCGCTAATCTCAAAGCCACTTAAGGGCTAGTCCCCGTTCGCTCGCCACTACTAAGGGAATCTCGGTTGATTTCTTTTCCTCAGGGTACTTAGATGTTTCAGTTCCCCTGGTTCGCTTCTTAAGCCTATGTATTCAGCTTAAGATACCTAACTTATGTTAGGTGGGTTCCCCCATTCAGACATCTCCGGATCACAGTCTGTTTGCCGACTCCCCGAAGCTTTTCGCAGGCTACCACGTCTTTCATCGCCTCTGACTGCCAAGGCATCCACCGTATGCGCTTCTTCACTTGACCATATAACCCCAAGCAATCTGGTTATACTGTGAAGACGACATTCGCCGAAAATTCGCGATTAAACTCACAAATTTTACCTTAGCCTGATCCGCTACCAGTGAAAGTAACGTCCAGTCTATCTTTCTATCACATACCCAAATTTTTAAAGAACGATCTAGCCAAAGACTAGAAATCAACATTCACCACCATCACGATGGAATGCTCATTTCTAAGCTTTATACAATCAGAAGCAGTAGTGGTGGAGCCAAACGGGATCGAACCGTTGACCTCCTGCGTGCAAGGCAGGCGCTCTCCCAGCTGAGCTATGGCCCCGTATTGCTACAGGATCCCACACAAAAATTGGTGGGTCTGGGCAGATTCGAACTGCCGACCTCACCCTTATCAGGGGTGCGCTCTAACCAACTGAGCTACAGACCCAATTTCGGGCTGCTTCTTATCGTCTTCTTCAATGAATCAAGCAATTCGTGTGGGAACTTATGGAGCAGCTGATGTCGTCGATTAAGGAGGTGATCCAGCCGCAGGTTCCCCTACGGCTACCTTGTTACGACTTCACCCCAGTCATGAATCACACCGTGGTAACCGTCCTCCCGAAGGTTAGACTAGCTACTTCTGGTGCAACCCACTCCCATGGTGTGACGGGCGGTGTGTACAAGGCCCGGGAACGTATTCACCGCGACATTCTGATTCGCGATTACTAGCGATTCCGACTTCACGCAGTCGAGTTGCAGACTGCGATCCGGACTACGATCGGTTTTATGGGATTAGCTCCACCTCGCGGCTTGGCAACCCTCTGTACCGACCATTGTAGCACGTGTGTAGCCCAGGCCGTAAGGGCCATGATGACTTGACGTCATCCCCACCTTCCTCCGGTTTGTCACCGGCAGTCTCCTTAGAGTGCCCACCATAACGTGCTGGTAACTAAGGACAAGGGTTGCGCTCGTTACGGGACTTAACCCAACATCTCACGACACGAGCTGACGACAGCCATGCAGCACCTGTCTCAATGTTCCCGAAGGCACCAATCCATCTCTGGAAAGTTCATTGGATGTCAAGGCCTGGTAAGGTTCTTCGCGTTGCTTCGAATTAAACCACATGCTCCACCGCTTGTGCGGGCCCCCGTCAATTCATTTGAGTTTTAACCTTGCGGCCGTACTCCCCAGGCGGTCAACTTAATGCGTTAGCTGCGCCACTAAGAGCTCAAGGCTCCCAACGGCTAGTTGACATCGTTTACGGCGTGGACTACCAGGGTATCTAATCCTGTTTGCTCCCCACGCTTTCGCACCTCAGTGTCAGTATCAGTCCAGGTGGTCGCCTTCGCCACTGGTGTTCCTTCCTATATCTACGCATTTCACCGCTACACAGGAAATTCCACCACCCTCTACCATACTCTAGCTTGTCAGTTTTGAATGCAGTTCCCAGGTTGAGCCCGGGGATTTCACATCCAACTTAACAAACCACCTACGCGCGCTTTACGCCCAGTAATTCCGATTAACGCTTGCACCCTCTGTATTACCGCGGCTGCTGGCACAGAGTTAGCCGGTGCTTATTCTGTCGGTAACGTCAAAACAGCAAAGTATTAATTTACTGCCCTTCCTCCCAACTTAAAGTGCTTTACAATCCGAAGACCTTCTTCACACACGCGGCATGGCTGGATCAGGCTTTCGCCCATTGTCCAATATTCCCCACTGCTGCCTCCCGTAGGAGTCTGGACCGTGTCTCAGTTCCAGTGTGACTGATCATCCTCTCAGACCAGTTACGGATCGTCGCCTTGGTGAGCCATTACCTCACCAACTAGCTAATCCGACCTAGGCTCATCTGATAGCGCAAGGCCCGAAGGTCCCCTGCTTTCTCCCGTAGGACGTATGCGGTATTAGCGTCCGTTTCCGAGCGTTATCCCCCACTACCAGGCAGATTCCTAGGCATTACTCACCCGTCCGCCGCTCTCAAGAGAAGCAAGCTTCTCTCTACCGCTCGACTTGCATGTGTTAGGCCTGCCGCCAGCGTTCAATCTGAGCCATGATCAAACTCTTCAGTTCAAACATCTTTGGGTTTTTAAGAAACCCTAAACTTGGCTCAGCAATCGTTGGTTACATCTTTGATTTCTCGCGGAGTAACTTGTGATGCTGATAATCTTGTTGACTATCAGTCTGACTCCACAAGCACCCACACGAATTGCTTGATTCAGTTGTTAAAGAGCGGTTGGTCAAGGACTTTCGTCTCAACCGAGGCGCGCATTCTACAGCGTCCTCTGTATCTGTCAAGCGGTTATTTTCAGAATTTTTCAAAGTTTCCTTTGCAACTTCAACCACTTGCGCTTCCGATCTCTCGTTAGCGGGAGGCGAATTCTACAGCGTTAGTCGCTGCTGTCAACACCTCTTTTTCTCCGCTTTCGACCGAGAAGATCGAACCGTCAAAAGAGCCAAACAACACCGCTCTTTCAACTCCTTCGGGGCTTCGATGAACTGAAGCAGCTCGCTGCCGAAAACTGCGTAACTCTTTGTTTACCAAGAAGTTTTCCGTTTCGACTGCGCCGGAAGTGGGGCGAATTATAGACTTCCAGAATCTGCAGTCAACCCCTGATTTCAGCTTTATTCGGATTTAAGCGAAATACGCGCAAATGCCTTCTTTCCAGCCTGGCAAACATGGGTCGCACCCAGTACGTATATAAAGGTGCGATCGACAACCTCACCATCTATACGAACACCGCCAGAGTTCAGGAGATCGCGCGCCACCGCCGAGTTCTTCACGAGTCCGGCCTTATTAAGGACGGCAGCGATCGGCATATCTTCGGTAGCGGTCAATTCGATTTCTGGCAGATCGTCCGGCAGTTCGCCATCCTTCATGCGGTTACCCGCTGCACGGTGAGCATTGGCTGCGGCCTCCTCACCATGGAAGCGTGCAACGATCTCCTCGGCCAGCTTGATCTTGATGTCACGCGGATTGGCACCCGCCTCAACATCAGCACGGAATGCACTGATCTCGTCCATGGAGCGGAAGCTGAGCAATTCGAAGTAACGCCACATCAGCGCATCCGGAATGGAAACCAGCTTGCCGTACATCACACCCGGAGCTTCCTGAATACCGACATAGTTGCCCAACGATTTGGACATCTTCTTCACGCCATCCAGGCCTTCGAGCAACGGCATGGTCAGAATGCATTGAGCCTCCTGCCCGTAACCACGTTGCAGCTCACGCCCCATCAGCAGGTTGAACTTCTGGTCGGTGCCGCCCAGTTCGACATCCGCGCGCAAGGCGACCGAGTCGTAACCCTGAACCAGCGGATAGAGGAACTCATGAATGGCAATTGGCTGATTGGTCGTGTAGCGCTTGTCGAAGTCGTCACGCTCGAGCATGCGCGCAACGGTGTACTGCGATGTCAGGCGAATGAAGTCGGCCGGCCCCATCTGATCCATCCAGGCGGAGTTGAACGCCACTTCGGTTTTCGCCGGATCAAGAATCTTGAAGACTTGAGTCTTGTAGGTCTCGGCATTCTCGAGAACCTGCTCGCGGGTAAGCGGCGGGCGTGTTGCGCTCTTGCCGCTCGGATCACCGATCATCCCGGTGAAGTCACCTATAAGGAAGATCACCTGATGCCCCAGCTCCTGGAACTGACGCAGCTTATTAATAAGCACGGTGTGACCCAGGTGCAAATCCGGCGCGGTTGGATCGAAGCCTGCCTTAATACGCAGCGGCTGGCCACGCTTGAGCTTTTCGATCAGCTCGGACTCGACCAACAGTTCTTCCGCACCACGTTTGATCAGCGCTAGCTGCTCTTCAACCGACTTCATAACAGACCCGCAAGGCTCGAATTCAAAGGGGACCAACCATACAAGATCGCGCGTCAAATACAAAGTTTGGCCGGCGCAATGACGCCAATCCGCTGGCAGAACGACCACGGACTTGCTTCAGAGATGATTTGGTTATATTTTATACAGTTATTTCATCTTCATCATGTCATTCATCTTTTCCAATTCATCTTTTTTCAAAGTCAAAATTACCCATGACCAAAGAATCGTCTAAAGCGCCACCGCTTTACCCGAAGACCCACCTGCTCGCAGCAAGTGGCATCGCCGCCCTTCTGAGCCTGGCGCTTCTGGTATTTCCTTCCAGTGATGTAGAAGCCAAAAAGACGACCCTGAGTCTTGAACTGGAAAGCCCTGCTGAACAACTGACACAAGATCAAGACGCCGCCGACGCGGTCCAAGCCACAAATGAGCCGACAACTTCCCCTTTCGCGCAAATCGAAAACAGCGCCGAAGACACCCCGGAAACCGCTCAGGCCGTACCTGCGCCAGTTGTCGAAGAAAAGAAGGCGCCCAACCACAGGGAAGTGATCGTCGCCAAAGGTGACACGCTCTCCACCCTGTTCGAGAAAGTCGGTCTCCCGGCCGCTTCGGTGCATGAAATACTGGCCAGCGACAAGCAAGCCAAGCAATTCAGCCAGCTCAAGCATGGCCAGAAACTCGAATTCGAACTGAGCCCTGAAGGCCAGCTGACCAATCTGCACAGCACGGTCAGCGACCTTGAAAGCATCACCATGACCAAGAATGACAAGGGTTATGTGTTCAACCGCATCACCGCGAAGCCTAGCGTGCGTTCCGCTTACGTTCATGGCGTGATCAACAGCTCGCTGTCGCAATCCGCCGCTCGCGCCGGCCTGTCCCACAGCCTGACCATGGACATGGCCAGCGTGTTTGGCTATGACGTCGACTTTGCCCAGGATATTCGCCAGGGTGACGAGTTCGACGTGATCTACGAACAGAAAGTCGTCAACGGCAAGGCCGTCGGCAACGGGCCGATCCTCTCAGCGCGCTTCACCAACCGCGGCAAGACCTATACCGCCGTGCGTTACACCAACAAACAAGGCAACAGCAGCTATTACACCGCTGACGGCAACAGCATGCGCAAGGCGTTTATCCGTACGCCAGTGGATTTCGCCCGCATCAGCTCCAAGTTTTCCATGGGCCGCAAGCACCCGATCCTGAACAAGATCCGCGCCCACAAAGGCGTCGATTACGCTGCTCCGCGCGGCACGCCAATCAAGGCTGCCGGCGACGGCAAAGTGTTGTTGGCCGGTCGCCGCGGCGGCTACGGCAATACCGTGATCATTCAGCACGGCAACACCTATCGCACGCTGTATGGCCACATGCAGGGATTTGCCAAAGGCGTCCAGACAGGTAGCTCTGTAAAACAGGGTCAAGTGATTGGCTACATTGGCACCACCGGCCTGTCTACTGGCCCGCACCTGCACTACGAGTTCCAGGTCAATGGTGTGCACGTCGATCCGCTGGGTCAAAAAGTGGCGATGGCCGATCCGATTTCCAAAGCAGAACGCGCTCGCTTCCTCGCGCAGAGTCAGCCGCTGATGGCGCGCATGGACCAAGAGAAATCCACCCAACTGGCTTCGAGCAAGCGCTAAGCCATGACGTTCTATATAGGTGTGATGTCCGGAACCAGCCTCGATGGCCTGGACATCGCCCTGGTCGAGGTGGCACCGGCGATCAAGCTGATCGCCACGCACTACATTCCCATGCCTGACTCCCTGCGCACCGAGCTGCTTGGCTTGTGCGCCAGCGGTCCGGACGAAATTGCCCGCTCAGCCATCGCCCAGCAGAACTGGGTAAAGCTGGCGGCGCAGGGCATTCATACCCTTCTCGATCAACAAAACCTGAAACCCGAAGACATTCGCGCGATTGGCAGTCACGGCCAGACCATTCGCCACGAACCGGCGCGCGGTTTCACGGTGCAAATCGGCAACCCTGCCCTGCTGACCGAATTGACTGACATCACCGTGGTCAGCGACTTCCGAAGCCGCGATGTGGCCGCCGGCGGTCAAGGTGCCCCACTGGTTCCCGCCTTCCACGAAGCCTTGTTTGAAGAACAGGCCGGCAACCGCGCGGTACTGAATGTTGGCGGCTTCAGCAACCTCAGCCTGATCGAGCCCGGCAAACCTGTGGCGGGCTTCGACTGCGGCCCAGGGAATGTGTTGCTGGACGCCTGGATTCATCAGCAACGCGGCGAGAACTTTGATCGCGACGGTCAATGGTCCGCCAGCGGCAAGGTCGAACCTGCTCTTCTGAAAGCGCTGCTCGGCGATCCATTCTTCGTGACCAAAGGCCCGAAAAGCACCGGCCGCGAAGTGTTCAACCTGCCATGGCTGACACAGCATCTGTCAAAACTGGCGACCTTCGCCGCCGAAGACGTGCAAGCAACGCTGCTTGAACTGACCGCACTGACCATCACCGAATCACTGCAAAGCGCTCAATCGGATACCCGGGAGTTGCTGGTCTGCGGCGGCGGCGCACACAACGCCACATTGATGAAGCGGCTGGCCAGCCTGCTGCCTGGCGCGACAGTCAGCAGCACAGCCACTCACGGCGTTGACCCCGACTGGGTAGAGGCCATGGCCTTCGCCTGGCTGGCCCATTGCTGCCTGGAAGGCATTGCAGCCAATCGCCCAAGCGTCACCGGCGCCCGCGGCCTGCGCATACTCGGCGCCATCTACCCCGCCTGAAGCAGAATCCCGGACAGCAAAACGCCGCAGGACCCTGAGGTCCTGCGGCGTTTGTTTATACGGTAAGCGCGATCAGATCGAGAACGAAGAGCCGCAGCCACACGTGGTGCTGGCGTTCGGGTTCTTGATCACGAAACGCGAACCTTCCAGACCTTCCTGATAATCCACCTCGGCGCCTGCCAGGTACTGGAAGCTCATCGGATCGACGACCAGGCTCACACCTTCGCGCTCCACGATGGTGTCGTCATCGGCCACTTCTTCATCAAAGGTAAAGCCGTACTGAAAACCTGAACAACCGCCGCCCGTAACGAATACGCGCAGCTTCAAGCGATCATTCCCCTCTTCATCGACCAGGCTCTTCACCTTGTGCGCGGCACCGTGGGTGAATTGCAAAGCCGTGGGGGTGAAGGATTCGACGCTCATGCTAACTATCTCCCGGCGTTACGCCGCCATAATGCGTGATGACGCGCATTATCCGCTTCTCCTAGAAAATCGGTCAACTATTGTTACGGTATATCAATAAACCCGATTGCCGGCCGGAAATGCGAAAAGGCCCGTTTGACGGGCCTTTTTGCTGAGTGGGATAAAACCTTACGGCAACATGCCGGCATGGGACAGTCCCAGACGCTCATCCAGCCCAAACAGGATGTTCAGGTTCTGCACTGCCTGGCCCGACGCGCCTTTGACCAGGTTATCGATCACCGACAACACCACCACCAGATCACCGTCCTGCGGACGATGCACGGCGATACGGCAGACGTTGGCACCACGCACGCTGCGGGTTTCCGGATGGCTGCCCGCCGGCATCACATCAACGAACGGTTCGTTGGCATAACGCTTCTCAAACAGCGCCTGCAGATCCACCGAGCGATCCACGACCGTCGCGTAGAGCGTCGAGTGAATGCCGCGAATCATCGGGGTCAGGTGCGGAACGAAGGTCAGCCCGACGTCCTTGCCTGCTGCGCGACGCAGCCCCTGGCGAATTTCCGGCAAGTGACGGTGACCTTTAACGGCGTAGGCCTTCATGCTTTCCGACGTCTCAGAGTACAGCGAACCTACGGAAGCGCCACGGCCGGCACCGCTGACGCCGGATTTGCAGTCAGCGATCAAGCGAGTGGTATCGGCCAGACCAGCTTCGAGCAATGGCAGGAAACCCAATTGCGTGGCGGTCGGGTAGCAACCCGGCACGGCGATCAGGCGAGCCTGTTTGATCTGCTCGCGATTGACTTCCGGCAAGCCATAGACGGCTTCTTCCAGCAGCTGCGGAGCACCGTGAGGCTGGCCGTACCACTTTGCCCATTCATCTGCGTCTTGCAGACGGAAGTCCGCCGACAGGTCGATGACCTTGGTCCCCGCCGCCAGCAGTTCACCCGCCAACGCATGGGCAACACCGTGAGGCGTGGCGAAGAACACCACGTCGCAGGCGCCCAGGGTCTTGATGTCCGGAACGCTGAACGCAAGGCCATCGTAATGACCGCGCAGGTTCGGGTACATATCAGCCACGGCCAGACCGGCCTCGGATCGGGAAGTGATCACGACCACTTCTGCCTGCGGATGCTGTGCCAACAGACGCAGCAGTTCGACACCGGTGTAACCCGTGCCGCCGACGATACCGACCTTGACCATAAACCTGCCCTCAACGAACCCACTGGAAAGCCGTCGATAATAGGGCCCGCATCGTCCTGCGACAACCGTCAAGGTGACGTGCGGACGCGCTACCCTCTACTATCTTCGCTACCGTGAACCTGGGAATAACTAAAAATGCTTTATCTGTGGCTCAAAGCGCTTCACATCATCAGCATGGTCTGCTGGTTTGCCGGCCTGTTTTACTTGCCGCGCCTGTTCGTCTATCACGCCCAAAGCGAAGACGCTGTCAGCAAAGAACGCTTCAGCCTGATGGAGCGCAAGCTGTACCGCGGCATCATGGGGCCGGCGATGATCGCCACACTGATTTTCGGCATCGCACTGATCGGCCTGAACCCGAGCATATTCAGCCAGGGTGCGTGGATTCACGCCAAGTTGACGCTGGTGGTAATCCTGATCGGCTACCACCACATGTGCGGCGCGCAGGTAAAACGTTTTGCCCGTGGCGAGAACACCCGCAGCCATGTCTTTTATCGCTGGTTCAATGAAGTGCCGGTTCTGATATTGCTGGCTATCGTAATTCTGGTCGTCGTTCGGCCGTTCTAACTTCAATCAGCACCACTCACCGGGGTACTTCCAATGTCGCTGCCCGCTTTGCTCGAACAACGTTTGCGTCTGCCCGTCGTGGCAGCGCCGATGTTCCTGATTTCCAATCCACAATTGGTACTCGCCTGCTGCCGTAATGGCGTGGTGGGCAGCTTTCCCGCGCTGAACCAGCGTGAGAGCAGCGGCTTCAAGGCCTGGCTGGAAGAAATCGAGGCAGGCCTGGCGACACTGGATAACCCCGCGCCTTATGCCGTGAATCTGATCGTCCACAACAGCAACCCGCGGCTGCAGGCGGACCTGGACATCTGCATCGAGCACAAGGTGCCGATCGTGATCACCAGCCTCGGCGCCGTGAAAGAACTGGTCGATGCCGTTCACAGCTATGGCGGCCTGGTCTTCCATGACGTGACGACCCGTCGCCATGCAGAGAAAGCCGCCGAAGCGGGCGTCGATGGCTTGATTGCCGTGGCCGCGGGCGCCGGTGGACACGCCGGCACGTGGAGCCCGTTCTCGTTGATTGCCGAGATTCGCCAGTTCTTCGACAAGACGCTGCTGCTGGCCGGCTGTCTGAACCACGGCCACGAGATTCTGGCTGCGCAATTGCTCGGTGCGGATCTGGCCTACTTCGGTACGCGATTTATCGGCACCGCTGAAAGTCATGCGCCTGACGCCTACAAAGAGATGCTGCTGAACGCCAGAGCGGCAGACATCATCCATACGCCGGCGGTGTCGGGCGTCCCGGCGAGCTTTATGCGTCAGAGCCTGGAAGCGGCCGGTTTCGACATGGCGGCGTTGCAAAACAAGGGCGAGGTCAATTTCGGCTCCAAGCTCAAGCCACTGAGCGATGAAGCCAAGGCCTGGAAAACCGTGTGGTCCGCCGGCCAGGGCGTCGGGGAGATCGATGATTTGCCGAGCGTGGATCAATTGGTCGCCCGGCTGGACGCTGAATACCGCAAGGCGCTGGAGCTGGCAGCACAACTGTCGAAACGCTGGCCGCGCTGACAGGAAAATTTGGCCAGCCATCCTCGGCTGGCCTTACACTCCGCGCTCGCAACTCTCTAAATACTCAAACACTCGCGACAAGGATGCCTCGCAATGAGCGATAACCGTTTCAAGATCGTATTCGACGGCGCTCTGCTGCCGGGGGTCGATATCACCACTGCCAAACTCAATCTGGCGGCGTTGTACAAAAGCGAAGTGGTGGCCATCGAACGGCTGTTCACTGGACAAACGGTTGCGCTCAAGCAAGGTCTGTCGCAGACAGAGGCGCAAAACTATCATCAGGCGCTGACGAAAACCGGCATCGATGCCCGTATCGAAGCCGAACCCTCGATTGAATTGAACCTGGCCGACGTTCATCACGCTCCCGCCAGCAGCCAACCGGTGTTCGCAGATCCCGAGTCGCCGTATGCACCGCCCCAAGCCACGGTCGGCGAAAGCCTGCCCCAGTACTCCACGCTCAAGCCTTTTGGCGTCGAAGGACGCATCGGCCGTTTGCGTTACCTGGCCTGGACCATGGTCCTGACGCTGGTCATGCTCGGCATCGGGTCGGTGGTAGCCGTTTTCGCCATCGCCCTGATCAGCAGCGATTCGACCGCAGGCCTGATTGTCGGAGGGCTGTTGGTATTTTTCCTGTGCATCGCCATCGCGGTCGTCAGCATTCAGATCAGCGTTCAGCGCCTGCACGACATTGGCTGGTCCGGCTGGCTCTGGTTACTGAATCTTGTGCCGTTCGTGGGCAGCTTCTTTCCGTTTGTGATCATGTGCGTGCCGGGCACCAACATCGCCAATCGCTACGGCCCTCCACCACCGCCGAACACCACGGCAGTCAGAGTGTTGTCTTCGCTGTGGGTCGTGGTGATTGCCCTCGGCTTTATTGGTCTGCTGGCGGGTGGCTTCAGTGCGATCCAGCAAGAGTACGAAAGCGCGGCCGAAACCAGCTATGACAGCGGTTCGGTAACCACCGACGAAGTGGAAGTCGAGCCTGCCGCGGAGGCCGAAGCGGCACCCGATTCCGCAGACGAAGAAGCCGAAGAAGCCCCGGCCCCTGTAGACTCTGCGAAAGAATGAACAGCGCTCCCCGCCCGTGACACCTGCGTCGCCGGCGCGGAGTTGTTGCGATGGAGAACTGCATGACCCGTTACGCTCTGATCACTGGCGCTTCCAGCGGCATCGGCCTGGCGATGGCCGAAGCGCTCGCCCGCCGTGGCCGCAGCCTGATTCTGGTGGCCCGACAGCGTGATCAGCTGGAAAGTATTGCTACTGAACTGACCCAACGTTTTGGCGTGGAAGTGTTGTTCCGCGCCTGCGACCTCGGCGAGCCACTGCGCCTGTCCGGGTTTCTGCTGGAACTGGAAGAAGGTGACCGGCAGATCGACCTGCTGGTGAACTGCGCCGGCATCGGCACCTGCGGCCCGTTCCTGGCGCAGGACTGGATGACCGAACAAGACCTAATCGAAGTGAACATCCTCGCCCTGACCCGTCTGTGTCACGCCATCGGCAACAGCATGGCGCTGCAGGGTGGCGGGCAGATCTTGAATGTCGCTTCGGTCGCGGCCTTCCATCCCGGCCCCTGGATGAGCACTTACTACGCCAGCAAGGCGTATGTGCTGCACTTTTCCGAAGGACTGCGCGTCGAGCTGAAGAAATGCGCGGTCAAGGTGTCGGTGCTTTGCCCCGGCCCGACCCGCACGGCGTTTTTCCGCACCGCACAACTGGATACCGACAAACTGGTCGACAGCAAACTGCTGATGAGTCCCGAGGAAGTCGCGCTCTATACCGTGCGGGCGCTGGATAAGAATCGCGCCATTATCATTCCGGGTCGACTGAACCGCTGGTTCGCGTTCCTGCCACGGCTTGGCTCACGCTGGCTGACCCGGACAATCGCGGGCATGGTCAACAAGGCCTACTGTCCGCGCTGATCAACCTTCAAGGCAAAAGGCTGGGCTCGGCGATATCCGATGAGTACACTCAGGCCAGCCAAATAACGGAGAAACAGCTGTGGATACTCTGTTCACCAAAATCATCAACCGGGAAATCCCGGCGAAGATCATTTACGAGGACGACCAGGTACTGGCCTTCCACGACATCGCCCCACAGGCGCCAGTGCATTTTCTGGTGATCCCGAAGAAACCTGTGCGCACCCTCAACGACCTCACCGAGGACGATAAGGCATTGGCTGGACATATTCTGTTCACCGCCCAGCGTCTGGCACTGGAACTGGGCTGCGAAGACGGTTTCCGTGTCGTCATGAACTGCAATCCACTGGGTGGGCAGACCGTCTATCACATTCATATGCACGTACTGGGTCAGCGCCAGATGCACTGGCCGCCGGGCTGATTAATCACCTGCTCTTTGTAGGAGCGAGCGGTGCGGCGATCCGACTTGCCCGCGAAAGGGCGACGCGGTCATTCAGGGGGACTGCGTTATCGTTCTTCGCGGGCAAGCCTCGCTCCTACAGGTTCGGTGGTGACCCCGCCAGAAATGACCCAGCGCAAACCTTCCCTGGCCGATTGGGTTAAACTGGCCGCCGAGATTCTTCCCGGAGGTCAGCATGACTACCCAACGTCACTACTCGCCGATTGACCGTCTTCTGCTGCAAGCCGATGCCGCGATGCGTACCCTGCTGCCCTTCAGTGGCCAGCCGTACCGTCCGTCCCCCGCGATCGTGCAGCCGGAAACGCAGATGAGCGACGAAGACACCCGGCACGTTGCCGGCTTGATGCGTATCAACCACACCGGCGAAGTCTGCGCCCAGGCGCTGTATCAGGGCCAGGCCCTGACCGCCAAGCTGCCGCAGGTGCGCGCGGCCATGGAACATGCTGCCGAAGAAGAAATCGACCACCTGGTCTGGTGCGAACAACGCATCAAGCAGTTGGGCAGCCACACCAGCATTCTCAACCCGCTGTTCTACGGCATGTCGTTCGGCATTGGTGCGGTGGCCGGGTTGATCAGCGACAAAGTCAGCCTGGGGTTTGTTGCGGCTACCGAGCATCAGGTGTGCAAGCACTTGAATGAACATCTTGAACAGTTGCCGGCCGAGGACGAAAAGTCCCGGGCGATTCTTGAGCAAATGCGTATTGATGAAGAGCACCATGCCGAAAGTGCGCTGGAGGCAGGGGGCTTTCGTTTTCCGGCACCGGTGAAGTTCGGGATGAGTTTGATGGCCAAGGTGATGACCAAGAGTACGTACCGGATCTGATGTAGGAGCATGGCTTGCCCGCGATGGCGTCCTTGAGATCGCCATCGCGGGCAAGCCATGCTCCTACAACGGTATCGCAGCAGACATAAAAAAGGCGACGGCCGTGAGGTAGTCGCCTTTTTTTGTGTTCAAAGTCTTAGGTCGGCATGTTGCGCGCGTAGAAGATTTCGAGCATTTCGTGTTTCACACGGTCGGTCACTTGAGCACGCTGCTCAGGGGACAGGTTGTTGGTCGCATCACCGAACAGGTAGCTATCAAGTTCGAAGTTCTTCAACAGCATTTTGGTGTGGAACAGGTTTTCCTGGTACACGTTCACGTCGGTCATCTGGTACGCGTCGCGGGTGTCGTCGGAGAGGTAGTTCTGAATCGAGTTGATCTCGTGATCGATGAAGTGCTTGTTGCCTTCGACGTCACGGGTGAAACCGCGCACACGATAATCCACGGTCACGATGTCCGAATCGAACTGGTGAATGAGGAAGTTGAGCGCTTTAAGCGGTGAAATGACGCCACAAGTCGACACGTCAATGTCCACACGGAAGGTCGCAATGCCGTCGTCCGGATGGATTTCCGGGTAGGTATGCACCGTGATGTGGCTCTTGTCGAGGTGGGCCAGGATAATCTCGGGCAACGGGCCCGGGGATTCTTCGATCTGGCTGTCGGTCGGGGTCACCGGCTCTTCCGAGATCAGAATCGTGACGCTGGCGCCCTGTGGATCGTAGTCCTGACTGGCGATGTTCAGGATGTTGGCACCAATGATATCGACAACTTCTGTGAGGATCTGCGTCAGGCGCTTCGCGTTGTACTCTTCATTGATGTACTCGACGTAAGCCTGCTGGTCTTGCGGGGTTTCCGCGTAGCAGATGTCATAGATGTTGAAGCTCAAGGTCTTTGTCAGGTTATTGAACCCGTGGAGCTTGAGTTTGCTTTTCACCGTTAAAAACTCTCTATGTATGCGGCCCGGGCCGCGTGATCAAGCATGCCCGTCAGATGCGAACGACGCACCCGCGTAGGACGGTTAACACCTCTTCGCGATGGCGATTTTGGTTGTCTGTTCGGGCAAGCGGCCGGTCGGCTGACGGACCACTCCCCTGAAAAAAGTGGCGCATTATGCAGACGTCAGCTTGGGATCGCCAGAGTCTGCACTGCTTTTATGATAGTTGAATGTCGATTCAACCGAGTTCGATGATTTCGTAGTCGTGGGTAATCGCAACACCGGCCGCGCCGAGCATGATCGACGCCGAGCAATACTTCTCGGCAGACAGCTCGATGGCGCGTTTGACCTGGGCTTCTTTCAGCCCGCGGCCCTTGACCACGAAATGCATGTGGATCTTGGTGAAGACCTTCGGATCCTCGGTCGCACGCTCGGCTTCGAGGAAGGCTTCGCAGCTTTCGACGGCCTGACGGGACTTCTTGAGGATGCTGACCACATCGAAATTGCTGCAACCGCCGACACCCAGCAGGAGCATTTCCATCGGCCGGACACCCAGGTTACGACCACCGGCATCGGGCGGACCGTCCATGACCACGACATGACCGCTACCGGATTCGCCGAGGAACATGGCTTCGCCAGCCCATTGGATGCGTGCCTTCATCGCCAAGACTCCACTGTCTAAAAAAGGGTCGCCAGCTTAGCACAGGGCCCTGGATTGACAGTGCTCGCCGTCCTACGAGATAACCACCAGCTTTGTAGGTAAATTCTCGAATATTGCAGGAAGTGTCTGGTAAGCTGGCGCCAATTCACTGGCGCATAGCCAGTTTCGCTGCAACCCCAGTGCCTCATAAAAAACCAAACACACCGTGCAGTCTTTTCGGGATACAACCATGGTTGCTATTGCCCCTACACCCAAAATCAAGAACATCGACAAGCTGTTGATGCATTGTCAGCGCCGTCGTTATGCGGCCAAGAGCAACATCATTTGTGCCGGCGACCGCTCGGAGACGCTGTTCTTCATCATCAAAGGCTCGGTCACCATCCTGATCGAGGATGACGACGGCCGTGAAATGATCATTGCCTACCTGAACGCCGGGGACTTTTTCGGGGAGCTGGGTCTGTTTGAACAGGCCGGCCTGGAACAGGAACGCAGCGCCTGGGTGCGCGCCAAGATCGAGTGTGAAGTCGCGGAAATCAGCTACGCGAAATTCCGCGAGTTGTCCCAGCAAGATCCAGACATTCTTTACGTACTCAGCGGACAAATCGCACAGCGCCTGCGCAACACCACCCGCAAGGTCGGTGACCTGGCGTTCTTCGACGTCACCGGCCGAGTCGCTCGTTGCTTGCTGGAACTGTGCAAACAGCCAGACGCCATGACCCACCCCGATGGCATGCAGATCAAGGTGACCCGACAGGAAATCGGGCGGATTGTCGGGTGCTCCCGGGAGATGGTCGGTCGCGTGCTCAAGGACCTGGAAGAGCGCAACCTGGTCGACGTCAAAGGCAAGACCATGGTGGTCTTCGGTACGCGCTAAGCCTTGAACATGTCTGCCAGCATCTGGCGATAGAGCGCGTCGAGCCGCTCCAGTGCATCGGGCGCCGCAAACTTTTCATGCAAGGCGATGTGGCTCCCGGCACGAACCCGCTGTTCCAGACCGCACGCCTCGTTGAAGCGATTGACTGCCGCGACCATCGATTCGCGCTCGTTATCCAGCAACAAAGCACCGTGCACCAACCCGACCGGGCGTGAACCACCCTTGCTCTGGCGCCAGCGCTGAGCGGTGCCGACCATCTTGCGTCCGTCGAGATTGACGTTGAAACGGCCATCGCAGAACGCGCCATCCACTTCGCCCAAAGACGAAACGCCGCCCAGTTCATCCAGCAACTGACAGATAGGGTCGCAGAGTCGGCGATAAGCGGTTTCGATGCGGTTCTGGTCGCCCTCGCTGCGTGGCGGCGCGTAGACCAGCGCGATGTTGATGGTTGATGCCGATTGCGGCACCGGTTCGCCGCCGGTTTCGCGCAACAGTACTGGCCAGCCTGCGGCGGCAGATACTTCGCAGGCGGCGTCGAAGCCAGGCAGGCGATTCAAGCGGCGTGGCATGACCAGTGCTTTGTCACTTGGTTGCCAGAACAGCAGGCCGAACTCTGAATCGCCGGTGCAGACTGAGGCCAACAAATCCTGTTCGGCTTGCAGGCCGGCTTCGACGGTCAGAATGGTCGGCAGGGTCATGGACTACTCCGTAAGGCATGAAGTCTTTGAGGGATTTGAGTGCCCCATCGCGAGCAAGCTCGCTCCCACATTTGATCGGCGTTGATTAATTGAACGCGGACTAATGTGGGAGCGAGCTTGCTCGCGATGGGGTCGGCTCGATCTGCGTGCAATCAGTCGAGGGTCGAGCCGCTGACAGCAACGCCACGCTCAGGGAAGAACAGACGCTGCAATTCGGTACCAGGGCTTTCGGCGCGCATGAACGCTTCACCAACCAGGAACGCATACACGTCGCTGATTTCCATCAGCTCGACATCGGCCCGATTGAGAATGCCGCTTTCAGTGATTACCAGACGGTCACGCGGAATCCGCGGCAACAGGTCGAGGGTGGTTTCCAGACTGACTTCGAAGGTGTGCAGGTTGCGGTTGTTCACGCCGACCAGCGGAGTATCGAGGGTTTTCAAGGCCCGCTCCAACTCGTCGCCATCGTGGACTTCCACCAGCACATCGAGGCCGACGCTTTTGGCCACTGCCGCCAGCTCGGCCATTTTCACGTCATCCAGTGCGGAGACGATCAATAGCACGCAGTCAGCGCCCAAAGCACGGGCTTCGACGATCTGGTACGGATCGATCATGAAGTCCTTGCGGATCACCGGAAGATTGCACGCCGCCCGAGCCTGTTGCAGATACGCATCGGCGCCCTGGAAGTAATCGATATCGGTGAGTACCGACAGGCAGGTCGCGCCGCCCTTCTCGTAACTCCTGGCAATGTCCGCCGGAACGAAGTTCTCGCGAATCACGCCTTTGCTTGGCGAAGCTTTCTTGATTTCAGCAATGACCGCCGGGTGTTTCAGCTTGGCCTGCGCGATCAATGCCTTGGCAAAACCACGGGGTGCATCGGCCGCCTTGGCCAGACTTTCCAGCTCCGCCAGGCTCACACGAGCGCTACGCTCGGCGACTTCCTGGACTTTGCGCGCCAGAATGTTTTCCAGAACCGTCGGTACACTCATCCCTCATTCTCCACTTTGAATACCGCGGTAAATGCACCCAACTCCTCAAGTTTTTCCCGGGCGAGGCCTGTGTGCAGCGCATCGTGCGCCAGGGCAACGCCTTCTTTCAAACTGGTCGCCAGGTCGGCGGCATAAAGCGCAGCACCGGCATTGAGCACAATCATCTCGGCGGCTTTCTGACCGCTCTCGGTCTTGCGCTTGCCGAGGGCATCGCGAATCAGCTCGAGCGAAGCGGCCGGGCTTTCCACCGCCAGGCCGTGCAGGCTCTGGCTCTTCATGCCCAAATCTTCCGGTTCGACCCAATACTCGGTGATCTGGTCATTTTTCAGTTCCGCCACGAAGGTCGGCGCGGCCAGACTGAACTCGTCCAGGCCATCCTTCGAGTGCACCACCAGCACATGCTTGCTGCCCAAACGCTGCAAGACTTCGGCCAACGGCCGGCACAGCGCCTGGCTAAACACGCCCACCACCTGATGTTTCACGCCGGCCGGATTCGTAAGCGGGCCGAGCATGTTGAACAAGGTACGCAAACCGAGATCCTTGCGCGGGCCGGCGGCGTACTTCATGGCACGGTGATGAGTCTGGGCAAACATGAAACCGATGCCGACGTTGTCGATGCAACGCGCCACCTGAACCGGGGTCAGGGTCAGGTAGATGCCCGCCGCTTCCAGCAGATCGGCGCTGCCGCTTTTACCCGACACCGCACGGTTACCGTGTTTGGCCACAGTGCAACCGGCCGCTGCCACCACGAAGGAAGAAGCCGTCGAAACGTTGAAAATGTTGGCCCCGTCACCGCCGGTGCCGACCACATCGACCACGCCGTCGAGGGTCTTGAGTTCGACCTTGTCCGCCAGCTCGCGCATGACCGACACGGCGCCGACGATCTCGTCGATGCTTTCGCTCTTCATGCGCATGGCCATCATGAACGCGCCGATCTGCGCGTCCGTGCACTGCCCGGTCATGATTTCGCGCATCACATCGCGCATTTCTTCGGTGCTGAGGTCGAGGTGATCGACGATACGGCTCAGGGCTGTCTTGATATTCATGGAAAGTCCTTAGCGCGTACCGCCGGTTTGTTTGAGGAAGTTGGCGAACAGCTCGTGGCCCTGTTCAGTCAGGATAGACTCAGGGTGGAACTGCACACCTTCGATGTTCAACGTCTTGTGGCGCAGGCCCATGATCTCGTCGACCGAGCCGTCTTCAAGCTGGGTCCAGGCGGTCAGCTCCAGACAATCCGGCAGCGTTTCGCGCTTGACGATCAACGAGTGATAGCGCGTAACCGTCAGCGGATGATTCAGGCCTTCAAATACACCTTTGTCCTCGTGGAACACCGGGCTGGTCTTGCCGTGCATCACCTGACGGGCGCGGACCACGTCGCCACCAAAGGCCTGGCCGATGGACTGATGGCCCAGGCAGACGCCCAGAATCGGCAGTTTGCCGCCAAAATGCTTGATCACATCAATCGAGACGCCGGCTTCGGTCGGCGTGCAAGGACCCGGTGAAACCACGATCCGCTCAGGGTTGAGGGCTTCGATTTCGGCAATGGTGAGTTCATCGTTGCGCACGACTTTTACCTCGGAGCCGAGTTCGCCCAGGTACTGCACAACGTTGTAAGTAAAAGAGTCGTAGTTATCGATCATCAGCAACATGGCTTGAGAACCTCTTGAATTCACTGACTATAAAGACTGCCTTCGAATGAGTGACCCGCAGCGTCCAGCGCTTTGTCAGGCAAAGCGGCATGGCATACGGGGCACGTTCATCGGTCAGCTTTCCGGGGTTTGTTCAGCCAGGGCGACTGCACGGAACATTGCGCGGCGCTTGTTCAGGGTTTCTTCCCATTCCAGCGCCGGCACCGAGTCGGCAACGATGCCGCCACCCGCCTGCACGTGCAGTTCGCCGTTCTTGATCACCGCGGTGCGAATGGCAATCGCGGTGTCCATGTTGCCGTTCCAGGCGAAGTAACCGACCGCGCCGCCGTAGACGCCACGCTTGACCGGTTCCAGTTCGTCGATGATTTCCATCGCGCGAATCTTCGGTGCGCCGGACAAGGTGCCCGCCGGCAGGATCGCCCGCAGCGCGTCCATCGCCGTCAGCCCGGCCTTCAGTTGCCCGGTGACGTTGGAAACAATGTGCATCACGTTGGAATAACGCTCGATGACCATCTTCTCCGTGAGCTTCACCGAACCGATTTCCGAAACGCGACCAGTGTCGTTACGACCCAGGTCGATCAGCATCAAGTGCTCGGCGATTTCCTTGTCGTCGGACAGCAGGTCTTTTTCCAGTGCCAGATCGGCTTCTTCGTTGGCCCCGCGCGGACGCGTGCCGGCGATCGGGCGCACGGTGATCAGGTTGTCTTCGACCCGCACCAGCACTTCCGGCGAACTGCCGACGACATGGAAGTCGCCAAAGTTGAAGAAGTACATGTAAGGCGTCGGGTTGAAGCAGCGCAGCGCCCGGTACAGATCAATCGGCGCAGCCTTGAAGTCGATCGACATGCGCTGGGACGGCACGACCTGCATGCAGTCACCGGCCAGGATGTATTCCTTGATGGTGTCGACGGCTTTTTCGTAATCGTCCTGGGTGAAACTGGAGCGGAACACCGGGTCAGCCGATTGTTGCTTGCTGAAATCCAGGCCTCGGCGCGGGGTGATGGGCTGGCGGAGTTTTTCCAGCAGCTCTTCCAGGCGGGCGCGGCCTTGCTCGAAGGCGTCTTCCTGCGACGGGTCGGCCAGGACAATCGCGTGCATCTTGCCAGCGAGGTTGTCGAACACCACCACCGCATCGGACACCATCAGCAGAATGTCCGGCACGCCCAGCGGATCCGGGTTCGGGCACTTGCCCAGACGCTTCTCCACATAACGCACGCAGTCGTAGCCGAAGTAACCCACCAGACCGCCGTTGAACCGCGGCAGGCCGGGGATAGTCGGTACGTTGTAACGGGCTTTGAAGGCTTCGACGAACGCCAGCGGATCTTCCGCTTCATGGCTTTCGATCTCGACGCCGTCATGAGTCACGCTGACGTGATGGTCATGAACTCGCAGCACGGTGCGGCACGGCAGGCCGATGATCGAGTAACGGCCCCACTTCTCCCCGCCCTGCACCGATTCGAGCAGGTAGGAATTGGGTTCGTCAGCCAGTTTCAGGTAGATCGACAGCGGCGTGTCGAAGTCGGCCAGGGTTTCGCAGGCAAGCGGGATGCGGTTATAGCCGGCAGCGGCCAAACGCAGGAATTCTTCGCGGATCATGGAGTAGCCTCGTGGCTTGAGGTGCTAACAGTCAGGTATGCAAACGCGCCGGCAGACCGGCAAGGAACAAGTCAGGCGCGCCAACGCCAGCGGGCCAGGGCCTTGATGACTTTCATCCAGAGTTTGCGAGTGACCACCACGATGGCGTTTCCAGAAGGGGGTTGAACAGCGTCGGCCAACGTTATCTCAGCGGCCGGATCCAGGCAACCGGGAATTAGTTTGCGCAGGTCGTCGATGACCAGCGCCGGCGACTCCTCGGCAATCGGCCGACCATGGTTGTAGCCATAACTGAGCGCCACACATTTGACCCCCGCCGCTTTCGCCGCCAGCACATCGCTGCGCGAGTCACCGACGAACAACGATTGCGACGCCGGAATGTTGGCCATTTTCATCACGAAAAACAGCGCCGCCGGGTCGGGTTTCTTCTGCGGCAGGGTGTCGCCGCCGATGATCCATTTGAAATAACGGCCGATTTTCATCTGATCCAGCAGCGGTGCGACGAAGCGCTCCGGTTTGTTGGTGATCAGCGCCATTTCCACGCCTTGTTTGTTCAGCCACTTAAGGGTGTCGCGCACGCCGGGGTAAACCACCGTCAGGTCGTGACCATCCTCATAAAAGCCGTTGAACAATTCCAGCGCATGCTCGGCTTCAACGTCATCGACACCCTCGGCGTCTATGTGATTGGCCAGGGCCCGACGCACCAGCATGTACACGCCGTTGCCGACCCAGTCACGCACCGATTCGATGCCGACAGGCTGACGCCCGAGTTTGAGCAGCATGTTATCCACCGCCGCGGCGAGGTCAGGGACCGAATCGACCAGCGTGCCGTCCAGATCGAACATCACCAGCCGTGGCAGATGCCCCGGGAACAGCTGCTCAAAGCCGCTCATGGGCGGGCCAACGCCAGTTCGGAACGCATCTTCTCGATGACTTCCTGGTAGTTCGGCGCATTGAAGATCGCCGAGCCGGCCACGAAGGTGTCAGCGCCAGCCGCTGCGATTTCACGGATGTTGTTCACGTTGACGCCGCCGTCGATTTCCAGGCGAATGTCACGACCCGAGGCATCGATCAATGCGCGAGCTTCACGCAGCTTGTCGAGGGTGCCAGGGATGAACTTCTGCCCGCCGAAGCCCGGGTTGACGCTCATCAGCAGGATCATGTCGACCTTGTCCATCACGTACTTGAGCACGTCCAGCGGGGTCGCCGGGTTGAACACCAGTCCCGACTTGCAGCCGCCCTCGCGGATCAGTTGCAGGGAACGGTCAACGTGCTGCGTGGCTTCCGGGTGGAAAGTGATGTAGGTCGCACCAGCTTCGATGAAGTCACCGACGATGCGGTCCACCGGGCTGACCATCAGGTGCGCGTCGATCGGCGCGGTCACGCCGTACTTGCGCAGCGCGGCGCAGACCATCGGGCCGATGGTCAGGTTCGGCACGTAGTGGTTGTCCATGACATCGAAGTGCACGAAGTCGGCGCCGGCGGCCAGAACGTTGTCCACTTCCTCCCCCAGGCGGGCGAAGTCGGCGGAGAGAATCGACGGAGCAATTACGAAGGGCTGCATGACGCACCTTTTCTGAGCAGAATCACGATGGCGCGCATTGTATACCTCATGCTTTGACGCGCGCACCGTGACGCGATAATCAGTAAGCCGCGCGGTAGATCTTCTCGATATCAATCGCGCTCAATTTGCGCGGATTATTGCGCATCAGGCGCTCGATCCCCGCCGCTTCCACGGCCATGGCCGGGATCGCATCCTCGGGAACGCCGAAACTGCGCAGGCCTGGCGGGATTTCTACGGCTGCGCACAACGCGGTCATCGCCTCGACGGCTTTGTCCGCGGCGTCATTGGCGCTCAGATGAGCGGTCTTCACCCCCATGGCTTCGGCAATATCCTGCATGCGCTCGACGCAGGCCATCTTGTTCCAGGTCATGACATACGGCAGCAACAAGGCGTTACTGACGCCGTGGGCGATGTTGAAACGACCGCCCAGCGGATACGCCAGCGCATGCACCGCGCCGACCCCGGCATTGCCGAACGCCATGCCGGCCATCAAGCTGGCGGTGGCCATGTCTTCGCGGGCTTGCAGGTTGGACGGATTGGCGTAGGCCTTGGGTAACGCTTGGGTGATCAACTTGATCGCGCCGATGGCCAGCGCGTCGGTAATGGCTGAAGCATTGAGGGACAAATAAGACTCGATGGCGTGCACCAGCGCGTCGACGCCACTGGCGGCGGTGACGCTGCGCGGGCACGTCAGGGTCATTTGCGGGCTGACCAGAGCCACATCCGGCAACAGATAGTCGCTGACGATGCCTTTTTTCAGCTGCGCGACCTTGTCGGAAAGGATCGCGACGTTGGTCACTTCCGAGCCGGTGCCGGCGGTGGTCGGGATGGCGATCAACGGCGGGCCTTTTCGCGGCACCTGGTCGATGCCGAACAGGTCTTCCAGTTCCCCGTGGTAACCGGCGTAGGCCGCGACGCTTTTGGCTATGTCGATCGCACTGCCGCCGCCCAGACCGATCAGCCCGTCATGCCCGCCTTCGCGGTAAACGCGCATGCAGTCTTCGACGATGGCGATTTCCGGGTCCGGCAATACACGGTCGAAAATCTCGTAGCTCCGATCACCCAGCTGCGCGAGTGCCAGCTCGACCGTACCGGACTTGACGAGCGCGGCGTCGGTGACGATCAGCGGGTTGTCGATGTCCAGGCGCGTGAGTTCGGCGGCCAGTTGCTCGATGGCCCCTGCGCCGGTGATCAGTTTGCGAGCAATTTTGAAAGAGGAAAGACTCATCGTGCGCAGCCTCTTATAGATAGGGGAGCTGGGCACAATAGTAGCTGGGGATTGGGGTTTGTCTGCTATTCAGGGTGTGAATGATCAAACATAGGAAACAACATAAATCCAATGTAGGAGCAAAGCTTGCTCGCGAAGGGGCCCTGTCAGTCAACATCGATGCTGAATGTTATGGCCTCTTCGCGAGCAAGCTTTGCTCCTACAAAATCAAAAGCTAATCAGACCTGGGCGGTACGCAATTTTTCGCTGCGGCCACGCAGCCATTCCAGGGTCAGCAGCAGGATTACCGAGAAGGCGATCAGCAGTGTCGCCGCAGCGGCAATGGTCGGGCTGAGGTTTTCGCGGATACCGCTGAACATCTGCCGAGGCAAGGTCGCTTGCTCGGGACCGGCGAGGAACAGCGTCACCACCACTTCATCGAACGAGGTCGCGAAGGCAAACAGCGCGCCGGAGATCACGCCGGGAGCAATCAGCGGCAAGGTCACGCGACGGAACGCCGTCAGCGGCGAAGCCCCCAGACTTGCAGCGGCCCGCACCAGGTTCTGGTTAAACCCCTGCAACGTCGCCGACACCGTGATGATCACGAACGGCACACCCAACACCGCATGCACCACGATCAGCGAGAAGAAGCTGTTGCCCAGACCCAGCGGCGCAAAGAACAGATAACTCGCCACACCAATGATCACCACCGGCACCACCATCGGCGAAATCACCAGCGCCATCACCAGCGGCTTGCCCGGGAAGTCGCCGCGGGTCAGGCCAATCGCCGCCAGCGTACCGAAGATCATCGCCAGCACGGTCGCCGCCGGGGCGACGATGATGCTGTTCTTCAGTGCGCGCATCCATTCCGCTGAAGCGAAGAAGTCCTGATACCAGTGCAGCGAAAAGCCTTGCAGCGGGTACACCAGGAAACTGCCCGAGTTGAACGACAGCGGAATGATCACCAGCACCGGCAGAATCAGGAACAACAGAATCAAGCCGCAGAGAATCCGCAAACTGTAGAACCACACCCGCTCGACGGGCGACATATAAGGACTCAGCATTTCATTCTCCCCTTAGCTCAGGCGCAGGCGACTGGCGCCCACCAGCCAGCTGTAAATCAGATAAAGCACCACGGTCGCCAACAGCAGCAGCCCACCGAGCGCAGTCGCCATGCCCCAGTTGATGCTGGTGTTGGTGTAAAAGGCGACGAAGTAGCTGACCATCTGATCGTTCGGGCTGCCCAGCAACGCCGGAGTGATGTAGTAGCCGATGGCGAGGATGAACACCAACAGGCAACCGGCGCCGACACCGGCATAGGTCTGCGGGAAGTACACCCGCCAGAAGCTGGCGAACGGGTGGCAGCCGAGGGAAATCGCGGCGCGCATGTAAGTCGGCGAGATGCCTTTCATGACGCTGTAGATCGGCAGAATCATGAACGGCAGCAGGATGTGCACCATCGAGATGTAAACCCCGGTGCGGTTGAACACCAGCTCCAGCGGCTTATCGATGATGCCCATGGCCATCAGACCGCTGTTGATCAAACCGCCTGATTGCAGCAACACGATCCACGCGGCGACGCGCACCAGGATCGAAGTCCAGAACGGCAGCAGCACCAGAATCATCAACAGGTTGCTTTGGCGCGAGGGCATGTTTGCCAGCAGGTAAGCCAACGGATAGGCCAGCACCAGGCAAATGGCGGTGATGATCAGGCCCATCCAGAAGGTGCGGGCGAAGATGTCGAGGTAAATCGCCTGATCCGGCGTGGCCGGGGCGATTTCGCCGAGGTCGTCGATGCGATGATCGACCGCCGCCAGCAAGTAGTAAGGCGTGATGTTGCTGGCGTTGCGGCGTACCGCTTGCCAATAGGCCGGATCACCCCAGCGTTCGTCGAGCCCTTCCAGCGCTTCTTTATAAGAGGCCGGTTCAGTGGCGAACGGCAAGGCGCGGGCGGTTTTGGTCAGCAGGCTGCGGTAGCCGGCCAACTCCATGTTCAAGCGCTTGGACAGGTCGCCCAAGGTCTGATTCTTGCGCGCTTCAGCAAGGTCTTCGCTGGCCGCTTTGTACACCGGTTCAGCGGGCAGGCCGCGGCCGTCCCAACCGGCGATGGCCGCCACGGTGCGCGGCATGCCGCCGACCACTTCCGGGTTGCCCACGCTTTTGTAGAGCAGCGCCACGATCGGTACCAGGAACACCAGCAACAGAAACAGCACCAGCGGCGCGATCAAGGCCTGGGCCTTCCAGCGATTGATCCGCTCGGCGTGCTTGAGCCGCTGCTTCAAGGTGGGGTCAGTGCCCGCGTTCAGGGGAATGGCGGTGGCCATGGCGTACTCCGGAAATCTTTGATCAATCGATGAAGTGGGAGCGAACCTGTGTGGCGAGCGAGCTTGCTCGCGCTGGGCTGCGGAGCAGCCCCAAAATTCTGTTAACAACATCCAATTTTGTGAGTGCTACGCACTCAAGCGGGAGCAAGCTCCCTCGCCACAAAAGCCCGCCCTCACAGGAGGGCGAGCCCTCTAGTTACTTCGCAGCCCAGGAATTGAAGCGCTGTTCCAGTTGCTCGCCGTTGTCAGCCCAGAAGCTGACGTCGATCTGCACCTGGTTGGCGATGTTTTCCGGGGTGGTCGGCATGTCTTTCAGGACATCCTTGGCCAGCAACGGAACAGCCTGGGTGTTGGCCGGGCCGTAGGCGATGTTTTCCGAGTAGGTCTTCTGCTGCTGTGGTTGTACCGAGAACGCGATGAATTTCTTCGCCGCTTCGGCACGCGCCTTGTCGAGACCTTTTGGAATCGCCCACGCATCGAAGTCGTAGATACCGCCGTTCCACACGACTTTCAGATTGCTTTCTTTCTGTACCGCTGCGATCCGGCCGTTGTAGGCCGAGCTCATGACCACGTCACCCGAAGCGAGGTATTGCGGCGGTTGCGCGCCGGCTTCCCACCACTGAATGCTTGGTTTCAGCTCATCGAGCTTCTTGAACGCGCGGTCCTGACCGTCTTTGCCGGCCAGCACTTTGTAGACGTCTTTCGGCGCAACGCCGTCGGCCATCAGTGCGAATTCCAGGGTGTACTTGGCGCCTTTGCGCAGGCCGCGCTTGCCCGGGAATTTCTTGGTGTCCCAGAAATCCACCCAGCTGGTCGGTGCGGTTTTCAGCTTGTCGGCGTTGTAGGCCAACACGGTCGACCATACGAAGAAACCCACGCCGCAAGGCTGGATGGCGCCTTTGACGTAGTCTTCGGTCTTGCCGAACAGTGCCGGGTCGAGTTGCTCGAACATGTCTTCGTCGCAACCACGGGACAATTCTGGCGATTCAACTTCCACCAGGTCCCAGGACACACTCTTGGTGTCGACCATGGCTTTGACCTTGGCCATCTCGCCGTTGTACTCGCCGGCGACAATCTTGCCGTTGCCCGCCGCTTCCCACGGTGCGTAGAAGGCTTTGACCTGCGCGGCCTTGTTCGCACCGCCAAAGGACACCACGGTCAGGTCCGGGCCCGCCGCCATCGCGTGTGCCGCACCGATCATGCCCATGACCAGGGCGGTGAATTTCAGGGATCTCAACATTTATTGTTCTCTCCACGTGCAGGGTTGGTTGAAGCAGGGGGCGATCAGTTCGCCTCTAGAAGTGGGTCGAGCGCGCGAACGTGTTCGACCTGCCAGCCAAGCGGTACCACGTCGCCGACAGCGAGCGCAGGATCGAGCTCGGCAATCGGTTGTTTCACGAAGAAGTCGGTCTTGCCACAGACTTCCAGGCGAACCCGGACGTGGTCGCCCAGATAGATGAATTCCGCCACCCGCCCTGAGAAGCGGTTGACGCAGGACTCGCTCGAACCATTGAGGCTCACGCGTTCCGGACGAATCGACAGCGTGACGGGCTCGCCGGTCTTGCCGACGTTGACCGCCAGGGCTTCAACCTTTTCACCGCGACCGAGTTCGACCACGCAACGGTCGCCGGTGTGGCTGTGCAAACGGCCGTTGAGACGGTTGTTCTCGCCGATGAAGTTGGCGACGAAGGTGTTCTTCGGTTCTTCATACAGGCTGCGCGGCGGGGCGATCTGCTGGATTTCGCCCTGATGGAACACCGCCACGCGGTCGGACATGGTCAAGGCTTCGCCCTGATCGTGGGTCACGTAGACCACGGTCACGCCGAGGCGCTGATGCAGGTGCTTGATTTCCATCTGCATGTGTTCGCGCAGTTGTTTGTCGAGTGCACCAAGGGGCTCGTCCATCAATACCAGTTGCGGTTCGAACACCAACGCGCGGGCCAAAGCCACACGCTGCTGCTGTCCGCCGGACAGTTGCGCCGGATAGCGCTGGGCGAAGGTGTCGAGCTGAACCATGCTCAGGACACGTTTGACCCGGTCACTGACATCGCTCTTGTTCAAGCCGCGCACGGTCAGCGGAAACGCGAGGTTCTCGGCGACGGTCATGTGCGGGAACAGTGCGTAGTTCTGGAACACCATGCCGATGTCGCGTTTGTGTGGCGGCACGTTGTTGATGGAGCGCCCGGCCAGGAGGATTTCGCCGGCGGTCGGCGTTTCGAATCCGGCGAGCATCATCAGGCTGGTGGTCTTGCCCGAGCCGGACGGCCCGAGCAAGGTGAGGAACTCGCCTTTGCGAATGTCCAGGTTGAGGTCTTTGACGATCAGGTTCTCGCCGTCGTAGCTCTTTTGCACTCCACGAAAGCTGACCAGAATGTCGCTGGCCCCTGCGTTTGAATCGACCTGGCTCATACCCACACCTATGTTGTTGATGACTGCTGTGGACTAAGCCTAGTGGACGCTGGTGAGCACGCAAATCGGGGCGCAGGAGAGAATCGCCTCAGCCGGATGGAAGGTTGGGGGTAGGGATTGCCCTACAAGGATGGCGGGATTGGATAGCGGCAGCGGCAAGTTTCAAGCTGCAAGCCGCAAGACCGGGCAAAAGCGGGTTTGCAGGCGTGTCGCAATTGGATATGACGACGAGATTCCTGTAGGAGCAAGGCTTGCCCGCGAAGGCGTCCTCACAGGCGCTAAAGGCTTCGCGGGCAAGCCTTGCTCCTACAGGTGATGGGGTACTTTCAGAGCAGTTTGTGCTCCATCGCGTATTTCACCAGTTCGGCCAGCGAGGTGATGTTGAGTTTCTGCATCAGCCGCGCCTTGTGGGTGCTGATGGTCTTGCTGCTCAGGGCCAGTTGCTGGGCGATGTCGTTGACGTTGGCGCCCTGGGCCAGGCGTTCGAACACCGAGAACTCACGCTCCGACAACAGTGAATGCAGCGGCCGCGAATCGGTCAGGCCGACTTCGAAGACCATGCGGTCGGCCAGCTCCGGGTCGATGTAACGCCCGCCCGCCGCGACTTTGCGGATCGCCGTCAGCAGCAGCGCGGGGTCGCTGTCCTTGGTCGCGTAGCCTGCAGCACCGACCTTCAAGGCCCGTGCAGCCATTTGCGCTTCGTCGTGCATCGACAACACCAGGATTGCGGGCGGATTGTTCAACGCACGGATCCGCGGAATCGCTTCCAGGCCATTGACCCCAGGCATGGAGATATCCAGCAACACCACTTCGCAGGGAACATGACGCAAGGTCTCGAGCAACTGCTCGCCATTGCTCGCCTCCCCCACCACCAGCAAATCCTTGGCCAGGCCGATCAATTGTTTAATGCCTTCGCGAACGATGGTGTGGTCTTCGGCTACCAGTACACGGATCACAGACTTCTCCAGATTCAAAATCTATCGCGAGCAGGCTCGCTCCCACAGTGGATTGGGGTGTGTCAGCTATTTATGCCCCTACACGAATCCCTGTGTGCGGGCTTGCTCCGGGCGGCGTTCCGACGAAGGCGTCAGTAAAACCAACACAAATGCTTCAGAACTCATCCAACGGCACGCGCACACTCAGGGTCGTACCCTCCCCCGGCTCACTTTCGAGCGACAACTGCCCACCCATGATCAACACCCGCTCGCGCATGCCAACAACCCCAAAGGATGTCGGCCTTCCGGTAGCGGCGACAAATCCTACGCCATCATCACTGACCGTCAGACACAACTCGTCGCCTTCAAGCGTCAACGTCAGTTCGACAGTATGCGCCTGGGCATGCCGCATGACATTGGTCAGCGCCTCCTGAAGGATCCGGAACAGGCCAATCGCCTTGGCATCACTGAGCGCCGGCAAGTTGTCCGGCACCTGCACCAGACATGGAATCTGCGTGCGCGCCTCGAAGCGCCGGGCCTGCCATTCGATGGCCGAGGCGATACCGGCATCGAGAATCGGTGGGCGCAGCGCCGTAGCAACATCGCGCACCAACTGGAACAACTGAGCGATCAAGCGCTTCATGCTGTTCAAACGTTCGTTCAGACCAGGGTCGAGCTGGGCGTAGGCCAATTCGCACATCGACGTTTCCAGCTTCAACACGGTCAACATCTGACCCAACTCATCGTGAACTTCCCGGGCGATACGGGCCTTCTCCTCTTCCCGCACGCTTTCAAGGTGTGCCGATAACTCACGCAACTGCTCACGGGAGCTGGCCAGTTCCAGTTCGATGCGTTTGCTCTCGCTGATGTCCCAGACGATGCCGTCCCAGACATAGGCGCCATCTTCGAGGCGTCGAGTGATGGCTTTGATCTCGGCCCAGCGCTGCTCGCCCTGACGCGTGAGAATCCGCCCCTGCCACGACCAGTCGCTGTCAGTGTCCAGCGCGTGATCCTGCGTCCGGTGGTAGCTGGCCTTGTCGTCCGGATGCACCAGGCTGCGCAGGCCTTTGTCGCGATGGGCCAGGGTCGCCGGCGAATAACCCACCAGGCTCTCGCTGCCTTCGCTGATGTAGGCAAAGTCGATCTGCCCCGTCACCGGCGCCCGTTCCAGGCGAAAGACCAATCCCGGCACGTTGGCGGCGATCCCTTGCAGGCGCGCCTCGCTTTCCTGCAACGCGGCCAGGGCGCGACGGCGCTCGGTGACGTCATTGAGGTAGACCACCAGGTATTCGCCGTCACGGAAACGCAAGAAGCTCAACGAAACATCCGTCGGCAAAAGGCTGCCATCGGCCCGCAGGCAATTGGTTTCGAAACTTTGCGGGCCTTCCTCGCTGGCGCGGGCGCGTTTCCACAGGTTCAGCCAGCGGTCCATGTGCAGACCGGGCTCGAAGTCGATCAGCGGTCGGTCGATGATGCCTCCCGCCGGATAGCCGAGCATGGTTTCGGCGGCCCGGTTGGCGTAGCGCACATGGCTGTCCCAGTTGACCCAGAGAATGCCGACCGTGCTCTGATCAATGGAAAACTGCGTGAGGCGCAACGCTTCTTCACTGGCGGCTCGCAAGGCAATGTCTTCCCGCGCCGCTAACAGACGATGCTCCAGGCTGTGTTGCTGCCGCCGCTGCCAAAATACGATCGCCATGCAGCTCAGCATCAGCACCGCCAACAGCAGACTGAGGTTCTGCCAGAACCCCGGGGACTCCGTCAGTCGCGGGTACTTGGGTTGCAGCCATTGGTTGTGCAGTTGCTCCAGATCCTTGGCCGGGATCGCTCGCAGCGCGCTTTCGACAATGCCGGCGAGTTCCGGCCAGTCCCGCCGCGTGGCCACGCGCAACAATTGCGGCAGACCGATGTCGCCGACCACCACCAGCCCGGCAAACTCCGGCTCGACAGACAGACGCCCCAACTGTGCTTCGTCGACCACGGCGTAACTGGCCTGTTGACTCAGCAACAGTTGCAAGGCCTGGCGCTCGATCGGGACGCCCTGGAGGTTCAGGTGCGGATAATTACTGCGCAGGTAATCGGCGGTGGCGCTGGGCATGCGCACGGCAACGCGGGTCTGGCTGTCGAGTTTTTCCAGCTCCACCACGCCGGCCGCCTTCTGGTCGCTGACCACCAGTTGCGGCACCCGCATGTACGGGTCGGAAAACTGCCACAGGCGCAGGCCACCGGGGGTTTGCGCCAGCCCCGGCGCGATGTCGATTTCACCTTCGCGGGCGGCGGCCTCCAACTGCGCGAGGTCGGGAAAGTTGCGCCAGCTCAGCTCGACCTTGAGCGACTTGGCCAGCCACTTCATCAACTCGACGTTGACCCCGGACAACCGCTGCAAGCGGCGATCGTATTGCGCATAGGGCACTTGCAACACCAGCCCGACGCGCAATTCATCATGCTGCGCCAGCCATTGCTGCTGACGTGCGGACAATTGGGCGACGTGCGCCGGTGGCGCAGGCGCCGCCCAGCCCATCAAGGGAAACCACAAACAGCCGATAACCCACAGGCAGCGAAAACGCTTCATCGAAGTCTCACACACTGACAAATACTGACCAACCCATTAGGCTGCCGGAATAACTTCTGGCCTGGAATATCCGATGCCCCCTGTCTACCGCCTGGCACTGCCAGCATTGTGCCTGTCGCTGATCCTGCCTTGCGCCTTTTCCGTCCAGGCCGCTGATCCCGCACCCGCTGCCGCGGAAAAATCCGCAGACGAAAAACCGGTCGAACGTCAGCCGCTGCTTGAGCGTAGTCAGGAAGAAGCGACAGCACTTGAGCGAAAAATCCCTGCTCAGGAACAGCAACAACTGCAAGCGGGCAGCGATACCTTTCTGGCCTTGTGGAAACCGGCCAATACGGCGGATCCCAAAGGAGCGGTGATTATCATCCCGGGCGCCGGTGAAACCGTTGACTGGCCGCAAGCAATCGGCCCCCTGCGACGCAAACTGCCGGACGCCGAGTGGAGCAGCCTGAGTATCACCTTGCCTGACCTGCAAAGCGATGCCATTGCGCCACGTACCGTTGAAGTAGCGCCAACGCCCAAGGCGCCTGACGTCGGCAGCAAGGACTCGACCACCGCAGCCCCCATCGAGCAAGCGGCTGGCGGTGAAGCGGAAGTCGTCGACAAGGCCATCGCCGAAACCAGCGACGAGCAGGCCAAAGCCGACGCCGAGCGAATCTTCGCACGCATCGATGCGGCCATTGCCTACGCCGAACAACAGAGCGCTCGCCGCATAGTGGTGCTCGGTCATGGCACTGGCGCGTACTGGGCCGCACGTTACCTGAGTGAGAAGCAGCCTTCGCAAGTCGAGAAATTCGCGATGGTCGCCGCCCAGACGCCCGTTGCGGCGAAGACGGAACTGGCTGAATTGACGCCGACCCTTAAATTGCCGACGGCCGACATCTTCTATCTGGACAAGCCACTGGATCGCAACGCGGCGCTGGAACGCTTGCAGGCCAGCAAGCGTTTGAAGGCTTCGGCGTTCAGTCAGGTATCGCTCAAGGCATTGCCGGGGGATAGCAAGGCTGAGCAGGAGCAGTTGGTGCGGCGGGTGCGGGGGTGGTTGAACCCCAAGCCAGAGGTGAACTGACAGACCGAGTTGCTCCCTTCGCGGGCAAGCCTTGCTCCTACAGGTTTTATGTCGATCATAAAAATTGCGTACGACATAAAACCTGAGCAAGGCTTGCCCGCGAAGGCGTCAGCGCTGTCGATACATAACTCACCGGCTAGCGAAAATCCCGCCGCTGACGAATCAACGTATAGGCGCTATGCAATTCGCGCGTCTTGTCAGTCGCTTCACGCACCTGCAACGCCGTCGCCCCACTGCCGGCAATCTTGTCCGGATGATGGCGACTCAGCAAACGTCGATAAGCGCGCTTGATCTGCGCCGGGTCGGTGGTGGCGGACACGCCCAACAGCAACATCGCTTCCTGATAAGTGACCGCACTGCTGGCGACCGATGGCCTGGACGGTACGTAGTCCGCCGCCAGCGCCTGAACCTGGTACGACGTCCAGCCGAGCCATTTGCCCCATTGGGCAATCAGCTTGCGCTCGGCATGACCGGCGCGGCCATCGGCCCAGATCATTCGCCAGCAGGCGCGCAACACGCCCTCCGCCGCATGGGGCTGGGCACTCAAGCGTCGCAGATAACCGCGCAACCGGTCATGCCCTGACTTGCCGCGATTGAACGCCGCGATCGCCCGGCGCTTTGCCGACTCGGTCATTTCCAGCGCCTGCATTTCCTGACGCGCCTGCTGGATGTGGCTATCCACCACCCGTCCGTCACACTTGGCCAGCCGCCCCAGCAACACAAACAGCAGTTCATCGTTGCGCAGCACCGGACGACCACCGAGCGCTTCCCGCAAATGCCCCCAGCTCTGCAGTTTCAAGTGCCGATCCAGCGCCTGCCCCAACAACGCGCCGAGCATGGCCCCCGGAATGCTGGCGATGGCATAGCCCGCTCCGGCTCCAATGAGAGTCCCTGGCCACAGCATGTCAGCGACTCGCTTCAATCAGCGTTTCGACTTCAGCCAGACGCTCGTGAGTGCCAACATCCACCCATCGACCGTGCAGCCGCTCACCCGTCACCTGGCCGTCAGCCATGGCTTTGCGCAACAGCGGTGCAAGCTTGAAAGCTCCGGCCGGGCAGCCGTCGAACAACTGTGGATGCAACACCGCGATGCCGCTGTAAGTCAGGGTCGACGTATCAGGCTGGCCATCGTGCACTTGTCCGTCGACCAGGGTGAAATCGCCCGCCGGATGGTGGTTCGGGTTATCCGCCAGCACCAGATGCGCCAGACCGTTGATGGGCTGATGCAACACGCTGAAGTCGTAGTCGGTCCAGATGTCACCGTTGACCACCACAAACGCCTCATCACCCAACAACGGCAACGCGCGAAAAATCCCGCCGCCGGTTTCCAGTGGCTCACCTTCCGCCGAGTACTGAATGCTCACGCCATACGGCGAGCCGTCACCCAGATAGTCTTCGATCTGCTGACCCAACCACGCATGGTTGATCACGATCTCGGTAAACCCGGCGGCGGCCAGCGCACGCAAGTGGTACTCGATCAACGGCACGCCGCCGGCACGAACCAGCGGTTTGGGCGTCGTCAGGGTCAGCGGGCGCATGCGTTCGCCCTTGCCCGCTGCCAGAATCATTGCCTTCATGCAGTCGCTCCAGCACGCAGACTGAGGAGCAACACATCCAGCTCGGCCAGTTCAGGGCGGCGGGCGATCACGGCGTCTATATAAGCAAAGAAGCGCGGCACGTCGGCCAGGTAGCGCGGCTTGCCGTCGCGATGGCAGATGCGCGCGAAGATACCGATGACTTTCAGGTGACGCTGCACGCCCATCAGGTCGCTGGCGCACAGGAAGTCTTCAAAGTCCGGCTGAACCGGAATGTCCAGGGCGCCCGCTTGCTGCCAGTAAGCTTCCAGCCAGCCGCGCACACGCTCTTCGGGCCAGCTCAGGAACGCGTCCTTGAACAGGCAGGTCACGTCGTAGGTCACCGGGCCGTAGACCGCGTCCTGGAAATCCAGCACGCCGGGATTCGGCTCGCTGAGCATCAGGTTGCGCGGCATGTAGTCGCGATGCACCAGCACTTTGGGCTGCGCCAGCGCGCTGTCGATCAACAGCTCCGTGACGTTCTGCCAGAGCATTTGCTGCGCAGCGTCGAACTCGATGCCCAACTCACGCTTCACATACCACTCAGGGAACAATTCCAGCTCGCGGCGTAACAGCGCCACGTCGTAACTCGGCAGTGGCGCAACCATCGGCAGTTGCTGAAAAGCGAGCAGTGCCTGCAGGGCATCCTTGAACAAATCGTCGGCATTTTCACTGTCGATGACGTCCAGATACGTCTTGTTGCCCAGGTCATTGAGCAAAAGAAAACCGCGTTCCAGGTCCTCGGCATAAATTTTCGGAACATTTACTCCGGATTTCGCCAGTAAAAAAGCGATGTCCACGAAGGGTTTGCAGTTTTCCTGGGGCGGTGGCGCGTCCATTACGACGAAACTTCTGCCTGCGCCTTCCCAGCGAAAATAGCGCCGAAAACTCGCATCACTACTGGCCGCGGTCAACGTGGCCGGGGGTACGGCGCCCCAACCTTGCTCCGCAAAGAGGGTCGCCAACTGCTCATCGAGCCAAACTTTCAGGTGTTGCAAACGTACATCTTGGTCAGGCATTGCAAGGGTCTCCGACGGCGCTAGCCGTCAAGCGGGTCATGCTTTATTATCCAGCATCTTTTTCAGACCATCGAGAGGCGTGCGGCCCACACCGCGGGCAGATGGCACGCAGGAAGCCCGGACTAATAAGATGGCATTGAAATCCCCCGCGTTTCGTAAAAAATTTCCGTTGTTGGTCACCGGCAGTCTGCTGGCCCTGCAACCTCTAGCCACTTCGTTCGTGGTCGCCGCGGAACAGTATGACTGCTCAGTCTCTGCTTCGGGTGCCTGGAACTGTGCGCCAAAGACGCCGGCGGCTGCATTGCCTCCACGTCCCGCCCATGACGGCAGCGCAGTCTCCGCGACCGGTGAAGCCCCGGCCGAGAGCGCCACCGGCGAAGACACTGGCGCCAAGACTGCGCTGGTCACCGAATCCAAAGGTCGCGGACTCAAGTCCCGTAGCGAAGACTACAGTCACCTCGACTGGGTTCCGCGCGAGAAGCTCACTGCAGCGCAATTGGCCGAAACCGGTCCTTATTGCTCTGGTTCCTATATCGAACCGATTCGTCCTGGCATGAATGACAAGACGAATAAAAGTGACGCTCCGACCTTTGTCGGCGCCAAGGCCTCCCGCTATAAGCAGGATGAGCAGATCGCTACCCTCGCGGGCGACGTGGTCTTGCGTCAGGGCAGCATGCAGGCTGAAGCCGACGAAGCGAACCTCTATCAGGCCGAGAGCCGTGGCGAGCTGGACGGCAACGTGCGCATTCGCGACAACGGCGCGCTGATCGTCGGCGACCACGCCGAAGTGCAGCTCGACACCGGGGAAGCCAAGATCGACAACGCCGAATACGTGATGCACAAATCCCGTATCCGCGGTAATGCGCTGTACGCCAAGCGTGCCGAGAACGCGATCATCCGCCTCAAGGATGGTACGTACACCACGTGCGAACCGAACAGCAACGCCTGGCAGCTCAAAGGCAACAACATCACCTTGAACCCGGCCACCGGTTTCGGTACCGCGACCAACGTGACGCTGCGGGTCAAGGACATTCCGGTTCTGTACACGCCGTATATCTATTTCCCGATCGACGACCGTCGCCAGTCCGGCTTCCTGCCGCCGACCATTGGCACCGGCAGCGATACCGGCTTCCTGCTGGTCACTCCGTACTACTTCAACCTGGCGCCGAACTACGATGCCACGTTGTACCCGCGCTACATGAGCAAGCGCGGCCTGTTGATGGAAGGCGAATTCCGTTACCTGACCAAGTCCAGCGAAGGTCAGTTCGGCGCCGCGTACCTCAACGATGACAACACCGATCGTAGCCAGCAAACCGACTACGAAAAAACCCGCTACATGTACAACTGGCAGCACAAGGGTGGTCTTGACTCTCGCGTTTTCACCCAAGTGGATTACACCAAGATCAGCGATCCGTACTACTTCCAGGATCTGCAGACTGATCAGATTGGCGTGAAAAGCGAGGATTACGTCAATCAGCAGGGTTCCGTCACCTACCGTGGCGACAGCTACACCGCTCGCTTGAACGCCCAGGCGTATCAGCTTGCAACCGTTTCGAACATCACACCGTATGATCGTTTGCCGCAGATCACCTTCAGTGGTCAGCTGCCAACGCACCCGAACGGCCTGAATTTCGACTACGAAACAGAAATCGTACGTTTCGATCGTGACCTGAAAACGGGTCAGTTCTCCGATGAAGACGGCAACCTGTCGCCTCGTCTGGACACCAATGTATTTGGCCTTGCCCGCGCCAACGGTGACCGCCTCAACGTCAAGCCAGGCGTCAGCCTGCCGCTAGATTGGACCTATGGCTTCGTGAAGCCGTCGCTCAAGTATCAGTACACTCAGTACCAGCTGGATCTCGACGGTCAGGGTAAAGCCGACATCGCCGGTCAGGGCGCCGAAGGCGATCGCCTCAACGGTACCTTCAGCAGCAACCAGAACCGTGGCGTCCCGATCGCGAGCATCGACAGCGGCCTGTATTTCGACCGCAATACCACCTGGTTCGGTAAAAACTATCGCCAGACCCTGGAACCACGCCTGTTCTACCTGTATGTGCCTGAAGAAGACCAGAAGGACATCCCGGTCTTCGACACTGGCGAATACACCTTCAACTATGCGTCGCTGTTCCGTGAAAACCGCTTCTCGGGCTCCGACCGTGTCGGCGACGAGAACAAACTGTCGTTGGGCGTGACCAACCGCTGGATCGAAGAAGACGGTTTCGAGCGTCAACGCATCAGTGTCGGCCAGGCCTTGTATTTCAAGGACCGCAAAGTCCAGTTGCCGGGTATCGATGCGAATACCCGCAAGGATGCGCAATCTGATGTCTCGCCTTATGCGCTGGAATACGAATACCGCTGGAACCGTGATTGGCGCACGACTGCCGATTACAACTGGGATCCGGACAGCCGCAGCCCTCGCTCGGGCAGCGCGATGTTCCACTACCAGCCTGAAGACAACCCGAACAAGGTCATCAACGCCGGTTATCGCTATCGTAATGACCAGGTCCGTTACGACCAGAACACCGGCCAGTGGTCGGTGGGCGGCGGTGACTACGGCACTCCGGGCACCCCGGGCTACGTGAAGGACTACTACAAGATCCAGCAGCACGACTTCTCGGTGATCTGGCCGATCGTGCCGCAATGGAACGCCATCAGCCGCTGGCAGTATGACTACAACCGCAACCGTACCCTGGAAGCCTTCGGTGGTTTCGAGTACGACAACTGCTGCTGGAAACTGCGCCTGATCAATCGGTACTGGGTGTCGTATGACGAATTCAGTCAGAACGCCCCGGAAAACGAAAAAGGCGACCATGGCATCTTCCTACAAATCGTTCTGAAAGGTCTCGGCGGCCTCACCGGCGCCAAAGTAGAGAGCTTCCTCGACAAAGGCATCCAAGGTTATCGTGAACGTGAAGACCAAGCTTTCTGATTGTCTGCGCCCGCTAGTGCTGGGCGCGCTGTTCCTGGGTACTGCGGCGAATGCCGCGGTACAGTCCATCGATAAAGTGGTGGCCATTGTCGATAACGATGTGGTCATGCAGAGCCAACTGGACCAACGGGTTCATGAAGTTCAGCAAACCATCGCCAAACGCGGTGCTTCTGCACCGCCGGCCGGTGTGCTGGATCAGCAGGTGCTCGAGCGTCTGATCGTCGAGAACCTGCAACTGCAGATCGGTGAACGCTCCGGCATCCGCATTACCGATGAAGAGCTGAACCAGGCTGTCGGCACCATTGCCCAGCGCAATAACATGTCGATTGAGCAATTCCGCGCCGCACTGACTCGCGATGGTCTGTCTTACGACGACGCCCGTGAACAGATTCGCCGCGAAATGATCATCAGCCGTGTGCGCCAGCGTCGTGTGGCCGAGCGCATCCAGGTGTCCGAACAGGAAGTGAAGAACTTCCTCGCCTCCGACCTTGGCAAGATGCAGTTGTCCGAAGAATTCCGTCTGGCCAACATCCTGATCCCTACGCCGGAAAGCGCTAACTCCGACGCAATTCAGAATGCAGCCAAACAGGCAGACGCGGTTTACCAGCAGCTCAAGCAAGGCGCTGATTTCGGTCAGTTGGCAATTGCCAAATCCGCCAGCGAAACCGCACTGGAAGGCGGCGACATGGGCTGGCGTAAAGCCGGTCAGCTGCCACCTCCGTTCGATCGCATGCTGAGCACCATGGCTGTCGGCGATATTACCCAGCCAATGCGCACGCCGGGCGGCTTCATCATCCTGAAGATCCTCGACAAGCGTGGCGGTGAGACCCAGACGCGTGACGAAGTGCACGTGCGTCATATCCTGGTCAAACCTAGCCCGATCCGCGACGAAGCGAAAACCAAAGCCCTGGCTGAGTCGCTCTACACCCGAATCGAATCGGGCGAAGATTTCGGCGAGCTGGCGAAAAGCTTCTCGGAAGATCCGGGTTCTGCCCTCAATGGTGGTGACCTGAACTGGATCGACCCGAATGCACTGGTGCCTGAATTCCGCGAAGTGATGGCCAAGACCCCACAAGGTCAGCTGTCCAAGCCGTTCCAGACTCAATATGGCTGGCACGTTCTGGAAGTCCTTGGCCGTCGCGCCACCGACAGCACCACCCAGGCCCGTGAGCAGCAAGCCATGACCGTACTGCGTAACCGCAAATACGACGAAGAGCTGCAAACCTGGCTGCGTCAGATCCGTGACGAAGCGTACGTAGAGATCAAACTCCCTGGTGCAGACCAGGCAGCGCAGTGAAACCCAAGCGTTTCGCGCTGACACCCGGTGAACCGGCCGGCATAGGTCCTGACCTGTGCCTGCTGCTCGCCTCGCAAGCCCAGCCACACCCCCTGATTGCCATTACCAGCCGCGACCTGCTCATAGAGCGGGCCGCGCAACTGGGTGTGGTTGTCGATTTGCTGCCAGTCACGCCTGATGCCTGGCCGGATGTGCCCGCGCCAGCCAACAGCCTGTATGTCTGGGATACACCGCTCAGTGCACCGGTGACTGCTGGTCAACTCGACAAAGCCAATGCTGCTTTCGTTCTGGAAACCCTGACCCGCGCGGGCCAGGGCTGCCTCGACGGGCATTTCGTCGGGATGATTACCGCCCCTGTGCACAAGGGTGTGATCAATGAATCAGGCATCGCCTTTTCCGGTCATACGGAATTTCTCGCTGACCTGACGCATACCGCGCAAGTGGTGATGATGCTCGCGACTCGCGGATTACGCGTGGCGCTGGTCACCACTCACCTGCCCCTTCGCGAGATTGCCGATGCAATCACGCCGGAGCGTCTGGAACGGGTCACGCGGATACTGCACGCAGACCTGCAAGAAAAATTCGGCATCGCCCGGCCACGCATCCTGGTCTGCGGGCTCAACCCGCACGCCGGTGAAGGCGGACACCTGGGCCATGAAGAAATCGACATCATTGAACCTACATTAGAGCGCCTGCGCGGCGAGGGCATGGACCTTCGCGGCCCCCTGCCCGCCGACACTCTGTTTACCCCCAAATATCTGGAGCACTGCGACGCGGTGCTGGCGATGTACCACGACCAGGGCCTGCCCGTGCTGAAATACAAAGGCTTCGGCGCGGCAGTCAACGTGACCCTCGGCTTGCCGATCATCCGCACCTCGGTCGACCACGGCACTGCCCTGGACCTGGCCGGCAGCGGTAAAATCGACACCGGCAGCCTGCAAGTCGCCCTGAAAACCGCCTACCAGATGGCCGAGACCCGTTTATGACCGAGCATTACCAACACCGGGCGCGCAAGCGTTTCGGCCAGAATTTCCTGCACGATGCCGGCGTTATCGACCGCATCCTGCGCTCCATCCATGCCAAACCCGAAGACCGCCTGCTGGAAATCGGCCCGGGCCAGGGTGCGCTGACTCAAGGCCTGCTGAACAGCGGTGCCCAGTTGGACGTGGTGGAACTGGACAAAGACCTGATCCCGATCCTCAACCAACAGTTCGCCGGCAAGAGCAACTTCAACCTGCATCAGGGTGACGCGCTGAAGTTCGACTTCAACAGTCTGAACGCCGCACCGAACAGCCTGCGGGTGGTTGGCAACCTGCCGTACAACATCTCTACGCCGCTGATTTTTCACCTGCTGAACAACGCAGGCATCATCCGCGACATGCACTTCATGCTGCAGAAAGAAGTGGTCGAGCGTCTGGCGGCAGGCCCTGGTGGTGGAGACTGGGGTCGCCTGTCGATCATGGTTCAGTACCACTGCCGCGTAGAGCACCTGTTCAACGTTGGCCCGGGCGCGTTCAACCCACCGCCGAAAGTCGATTCGGCCATCGTACGCCTGGTGCCACACGCGGTACTGCCACACCCGGCCAAGGATCACCGGCTGCTGGAGCGCGTCGTGCGCGAAGCCTTCAACCAGCGCCGCAAGACCCTGCGCAACACCCTAAAATTGCTGCTGAGCAACGACGAAATCACCGCCGCCGGTGTCGACGGCAGCCTGCGCCCAGAGCAGCTCGATCTGGCCGCCTTTGTGCGCCTGGCTGACAAGCTCAGCGAACAAGTCCTACAGAAACCCGCCGCCGACTGACAGGCAACAAGCGTTATCGGGTAGGACACCAGCCCCCATGTCTGGTTTACTACCCGATACTTGGCCTAGACTGAGTAACATCAGCTACGCCCCGCGTCCCGCTTCGTTTTTAAGGCCTCTTGCATGTCCGATCCTCGTTATCAGGTCGACGTCAGCGTCGTCACCCGCTATCTGGCAGAACAATCGCAACCCGAGCAAAACCGCTTTGCCTTCGCTTACACCATCACCGTGCACAACAATGGCGAATTACCGGCCAAGCTGTTGTCGCGGCACTGGGTGATCACCGATGGCGACGGGCATGTCGAGGAGGTGCGGGGTGCCGGCGTTGTGGGTTTGCAGCCGCTGATCCAGGCCGGCGACAACCACACCTACAGCAGTGGCACGGTGATGACGACCAAGGTCGGCACCATGCAAGGCACCTATCAAATGATTGCCGATGACGGTAAGCACTTCGACGCCATCATCGCCCCATTCCGCCTGGCGGTGCCTGGGGCCCTGCACTGATGGCGACGTATGCCGTCGGTGACCTGCAAGGGTGCCTCGAACCCTTGAAATGCCTGCTCGAGCAAGTCGCCTTCGACCCTGCCCGGGACAAACTGTGGCTGGTCGGCGATCTGGTCAACCGTGGCCCGCAGTCGCTGGAAACCTTGCGCTTCCTTTATAGCCTGCGCGAATCACTGGTGTGCGTACTGGGCAACCACGACCTGCACTTGCTGGCCGCCGGGCATAACATCGAACGCCTGAAGAAAGCCGACACCCTGCGCGAGATTCTCGAAGCACCGGATCGCGCGGAACTGCTGGAGTGGGTCCGCCAGCAAAAGCTCATGCATTACGACGAACAGCGCGACATCGCCCTGGTCCACGCTGGCATACCGCCACAATGGTCGCTGCGCAAAGCCTTGAAGTGCGCCGCCGAGGTCGAAGAGGCCCTGCGCGACGACAACCGTTTTGCTCCTTACCTCGACGGGATGTACGGCAACGAACCGTTGAAATGGGACAATGACCTCAAAGGCGTGACCCGCCTGCGCGTGATCACCAACTATTTCACCCGCATGCGTTTCTGCACCAGCGAAGGCAAGCTGGACCTCAAGAGCAAGGAAGGTCTCGACACTGCACCGGAGGGTTACAAACCCTGGTTCCAGTTCAAGGAGCGCAAGACCAAGGGTGTGAAAATCATCTTCGGTCACTGGGCAGCGCTTGAGGGCCAGTGCAACGAGCCGGGCATCTTCGCCCTCGACACCGGTTGCGTCTGGGGTGGTTCGATGACCCTGATGAACGTCGACACCTTTGAGCGCCTGCAGTGCAAATGCGACGAGCATGGCCATACCCTGCCGCCAGTCGCCTCCCCTATTCCCGAACAAACGTCGGTCAGCGCCCAGCGCTAGACTGCGCTTTCATCCGAGCCACAGGAGCCCGCCATGAGCGAATTCAAACGCATCCCCCCAGAACAGGCCCAGGCCCTGCGCGAACAAGGCGCAGTGGTGGTCGATGTTCGAGATCCTGCAACATTTGCCGCGCTGCATATCGCCGGCTCGAAGCATCTGGACAACCATTCTCTGCACGTTTTCATTCAGGGCGCCGACCTGGATGCCCCGACGGTCGTGGTCTGCTATCACGGCAATTCCAGCCAGGGCGCAGCGGCCTACCTGATCAGCCAGGGCTTCTCTGACGTCTACAGCATGGATGGCGGTTTTGAGCTGTGGCGTACGACTTATCCTTCGGAAACAGCGCAAGGCACTTCCGAATAATATTTTTGTAACGCGCAAGCCCCCGGCTCCCGCGGGCTAGCGCGGTGGCAGACGAACGGTCAGCCACAACTAATTACGTATCCGCCCTTTACCTCCTGAATTCCCAACTATCCTTAAGCGCAGGCCATCCAAAACAGGGGAGAGCCGGTACACCGGCGCGCGGATCATCGGGAGTAGCTTTCGAAGTAGTCAGCTTCGAGAGAGTTCTGGGGGGTAAACAGCGACTGCCTGTTCGGTTGCTGCCAGCATCGACTGAATGATCCGGCGTCGGCTCCACGTATCGAGCGAGGTGACGTCATGAGTATCTTTAGCCACTTCCAACAACGCTTCGAGTCCACACGCCAGGAAGAACTCTCGCTACAAGAGTACCTGGAGCTGTGCAAAAAGGACCGCAGCGCCTACGTTTCCGCCGCCGAGCGTCTCTTGCTGGCCATCGGAGAACCGGAGCTGCTCGACACCTCGACCAACTCGAGGCTTTCGCGAATCTTTTCCAACAAGGTAATCCGACGCTATCCGGCCTTTGAAGACTTCCACGGGATGGAAGAATGCATCGACCAGATCGTCTCGTATTTCCGCCATGCCGCTCAGGGCCTGGAAGAGAAGAAACAGATCCTCTACCTGCTCGGCCCGGTCGGTGGCGGTAAATCGTCCCTGGCCGAGAAGCTGAAACAGCTGATCGAGAAGGTGCCTTTCTACGCGATCAAAGGCTCGCCGGTTTTCGAATCGCCCCTGGGTCTGTTCAACGCCACTGAAGATGGCGCGATCCTCGAGGAAGACTTCGGCATTCCGCGGCGCTATCTCAACACCATCATGTCGCCATGGGCCACTAAACGCCTGGCCGAATTCGGTGGCGACATCAGCCAGTTCCGCGTGGTGAAACTCTATCCGTCGATCCTCAACCAGATCGCCGTAGCCAAAACCGAGCCGGGAGATGAAAACAACCAGGACATCTCGGCACTGGTGGGCAAGGTCGATATCCGTAAACTGGAGGAATTCCCGCAAAACGACGCCGACGCCTACAGCTATTCGGGTGCACTGTGCCGGTCCAACCAGGGCCTGATGGAATTCGTCGAAATGTTCAAGGCGCCGATCAAGGTGCTGCACCCATTGCTGACCGCCACTCAGGAAGGCAACTACAACAGTACCGAAGGTCTGGGGGCGATTCCTTTTACCGGGATCCTGCTGGCCCACTCCAACGAATCGGAATGGCACACCTTCCGCAACAACAAGAACAACGAAGCCTTCATCGACCGGATCTACATCGTCAAAGTCCCGTACTGCCTGCGGGTCAGCGACGAAGTGAAGATCTACGACAAGCTCTTGTTCAACAGTTCGCTGGCGAAGGCCCACTGCGCACCCGACACGCTGAAGATGCTCGCCCAGTTCACCGTACTCTCACGCCTCAAGGAGCCGGAAAACTCCAACATCTACTCCAAGATGCGTGTGTATGACGGTGAAAACCTCAAGGACACCGATCCGAAGGCCAAGTCGATCCAGGAATACCGCGACAACGCGGGTGTCGACGAAGGCATGAACGGTCTGTCGACCCGCTTCGCGTTCAAGATTCTGTCGAAGGTCTTCAACTTCGATCCGCACGAAATCGCCGCCAACCCGGTGCACTTGCTGTACGTACTGGAACAACAGATCGAACAGGAGCAATTCCAGGCCGAAACCCGTGAACGCTATCTGCGCTTCCTCAAGGAATACCTGGCGCCGCGTTATATCGAGTTCATCGGCAAGGAAATCCAGACTGCCTATCTCGAGTCTTACAGCGAGTACGGCCAGAACATCTTCGATCGATACGTGCTGTACGCCGACTTCTGGATCCAGGACCAGGAGTATCGCGACCCGGAAACCGGCGAGATTCTCAACCGTGTAGCGTTGAACGAGGAATTGGAAAAAATCGAAAAACCGGCCGGCATCAGCAATCCGAAGGATTTCCGCAACGAAATCGTCAACTTCGTGCTGCGCGCCCGGGCCAACAACAACGGCAAGAACCCGACCTGGCTCAGCTACGAAAAACTGCGGGTGGTCATCGAGAAGAAAATGTTCTCCAACACCGAGGACCTCCTGCCGGTCATCAGCTTCAACGCCAAGGCCAGCAAAGAGGACCAGCAGAAGCACAACGACTTCGTCACACGGATGGTCGAGCGGGGTTACACCGACAAACAGGTACGGCTTCTTTCCGAATGGTACCTACGGGTCCGGAAATCGCAGTGAAGCAGCTGCAAGCTTCTAGCTACAAGCTGCAAGGGAAAAGCGGTTGAATCCCAGCCTCGGGAGTTAATGGCGCTTTCGCTTGCAGCTTGAAGCTTACGACTTGAAGCTCCCCGGAGGGGCCTATGAGCTATGTGATCGACCGACGTCTCAATGGCAAGAACAAGAGCACGGTAAACCGTCAGCGGTTTCTGCGGCGTTACCGTGATCACATCAAGAAGGCTGTCGAAGAGGCGGTCAGCCGGCGCTCCATTACCGATATGGAGCACGGCGAACAGATCAGCATTCCCGGCCGCGACATCGACGAGCCGGTGCTTCACCACGGTCGCGGTGGCAAGCAGACCGTCGTGCACCCGGGCAACAAGGAATTCACCAGTGGCGAGCACATTGCCCGTCCACCGGGAGGTGGCGGCGGCAGAGGCCCGGGCAAGGCCGGCAACTCGGGCGAAGGGATGGACGAATTCGTCTTCCAGATCACCCAGGAAGAATTCCTCGAGTTCATGTTCGAGGACCTTGAGCTGCCGAACCTGGTCAAGCGCAACCTGACCGGCACCGACACCTTCAAGACCGTACGCGCAGGGATCAGCAACGAAGGCAACCCGTCGCGGATAAACATCATCCGCACCTTGCGCTCCGCCCATGCACGGCGCATCGCCCTGTCCGGCAGCAGCCGGGCGAAACTGCGCGAAGCCAAAGAAGAACTGCTGCGACTCAAGCGGGATGAACCGGACAACTTCGGCGATATTCAGGAAATCGAGGCCGAAATCGAAAAACTCAGTGCGCGCATCCACCGCGTTCCGTTCCTCGATACCTTCGACCTCAAGTACAACCTGCTGATCAAACAACCCAACCCCAGCTCCAAGGCTGTGATGTTCTGCCTGATGGACGTCTCCGGCTCCATGACCCAGGCGACCAAGGACATCGCCAAGCGTTTCTTTATCCTGCTGTACCTGTTCCTCAAGCGTAACTACGAAAAGATCGACGTCGTGTTCATCCGCCACCACACCAGCGCCCGGGAAGTGGATGAGGAAGAGTTTTTCTACTCCCGCGAAACCGGCGGCACCATCGTTTCCAGCGCCTTGAAACTGATGCAGGAGATCATGGCCGAACGCTATCCAAGCAACGAGTGGAACATCTATGCCGCCCAGGCCTCCGACGGCGACAACTGGAATGACGACTCGCCGATCTGCCGCGACATCCTGATCAACCAGATCATGCCGTTTGTGCAGTACTACACTTACGTTGAGATCACCCCGCGCGAACACCAGGCCTTGTGGTTCGAATATGAACGCATCGCCGAAGCCTTTTCTGACACTTTTGCCCAGCAACAACTGGTCTCGGCCGGGGATATCTATCCGGTCTTCCGTGAACTCTTCCAGCGCAGGTTAGTGACATGACCGCCAAAGAGCAGAAGCGCCAACCCATTTCCACCGGCTCCGAATGGACGTTCGAGCTGATCCAGGCCTACGACCGAGAAATCAGCCGTATCGCGGCTCGCTATGCACTCGATACCTACCCCAACCAGATCGAAGTGATCACCGCCGAGCAGATGATGGACGCCTACGCCTCTGTCGGCATGCCGCTGGGTTATCACCATTGGTCCTACGGCAAACACTTCCTCAGCACCGAGAAATCCTACTCTCGAGGCCAGATGGGGCTGGCCTACGAGATCGTGATCAATTCGGACCCCTGCATTGCCTATCTGATGGAAGAAAACACCATCTGCATGCAGGCCCTGGTGGTGGCCCACGCGTGCTACGGGCACAACAGCTTCTTCAAAGGCAACTACCTGTTCCGCACCTGGACCGACGCGAGTTCGATCATCGATTATCTGGTGTTCGCCAAGCAGTACATCATGCAGTGCGAAGAGCGCCACGGCATCGATGCGGTCGAGGACCTGCTGGATTCCTGCCATGCGCTGATGAACTACGGGGTTGACCGCTACAAACGCCCTTATCCGATTTCCGCCGAAGAGGAACGTCGTCGGCAAAAGGATCGGGAAGAGCACATGCAGAAGCAGATCAACGATCTGTGGCGCACCATTCCAAAAGGCGCGGACAAGTACAGCGACAAGGACAACGCGCGCTTCCCCGCCGAACCTCAGGAAAACATCCTGTACTTCATCGAAAAACATGCGCCGCTACTGGAGCCGTGGCAGCGCGAGATCGTGCGCATCGTGCGCAAGATCGCGCAGTACTTCTACCCACAACGCCAGACCCAGGTGATGAACGAAGGCTGGGCGACGTTCTGGCATTACACCCTGATGAACGACCTGTACGACGAAGGCCTGGTCACTGACGGTTTCATGATGGAGTTCCTGACGTCCCACACCAGCGTGGTTTTTCAACCAGGCTTCGACAGCCCGTACTACAACGGTATCAACCCCTACACCTTGGGGTTTGCGATGTATCGGGACATTCGGCGCATGTGTGAAAGCCCCACCGAGGAGGATTACCGCTGGTTCCCGGACATCGCGGGCACCGACTGGCTGCCGACCATCAAGTTCGCCATGAGCAGCTTCAAGGATGAGAGCTTCATCCTGCAGTACCTTTCACCCAAGGTCATCCGCGACCTGAAGTTGTTCAGCATTCTCGATGATGACCAGAAGGACGATCTGCTGGTGCCGGCCATTCACGATGAAGATGGCTACCGCACAATCCGTGAAACCCTGGCAGCGCAGTACAACCTGGGCAATCGCGAGCCCAACATCCAGATCTACAGCATCGACCGCCGTGGCGACCGCTCCCTGACCCTTCGTCACCAGCAACACGACCGCAAACCGCTGGGCGAGTCTACCGAGGAGGTGCTCAAGCACTTGCACCGTCTCTGGGGCTTCGACATTCACCTGGAAACCCTGCAAGGGGATCAGGTGATGAAAACCCACCATGTTCCGCCCAGAAACGAGCACAGCGAAGGCGATTACGGCCGGCTGGACCTGGCCGTCATCCATCTTTGAACCTTTTTCGGCCTCCGGAAGTTCGACGCAACGGTTATTCTGTCGAGCTAACGGAGGTTTTTTATGCAGATTTATAAAGTCGGCGGCGCGGTTCGTGATCGCCTGCTGGGCAAACCTGTCACGGATATCGACTGGGTCGTGGTCGGGGCCACCACCGAAGAAATGCTCGCCAAGGGCTTTCGTCCGGTAGGTGCGGACTTCCCGGTGTTTCTTCACCCGAAAAGCGGTGAGGAATACGCCCTTGCCCGGACCGAACGCAAAAGCGGGCGCGGCTATGGCGGCTTCACCTTTCACGCCAGCCCCGAAGTGACGCTCGAAGAAGACCTGATCCGTCGTGACCTGACGATCAACGCCATGGCCGAAGACGATCAGCAGAAGCTGACCGACCCCTATCATGGCCAACGTGATCTCGAGGCTCGCTTGCTTCGTCACGTTTCCCCCGCGTTCGCCGAAGATCCACTCCGTGTTCTGCGTGTTGCGCGCTTTGCCGCGCGATATGCCGAGCTCGGCTTTACCGTTGCACCTGAAACGCTGGAGCTGATGCGTGAGCTCAGCGAGTCAGGAGAACTCGAAGCGCTGACGGCAGAACGCAGCTGGAAGGAAATTTCCCGCGCACTGATGGAAGATCAGCCACAAGTGTTCATCCAGGTGCTGCGCGACTGTGCCGCGCTGAAGGTGTTGATGCCGGAAGTCGACGCACTGTTCGGTGTCCCGCAGCCCGAAGCCCACCATCCGGAAATCGACACAGGCGCCCACACCTTGAGCGTGCTCGAACAAGCCGCACTGCACAAACAGCCGCTAACTGTGCGCTGGGCCTGCCTGCTGCATGACCTGGGCAAAGGACTGACGCCGGAAGAAGAATGGCCCCGGCACATTGCCCACGAACACAAGGGCCTGAAGCTGATCAAAGCAGTCAATGAACGCTTCAAGGCGCCGAAGGACTGTCAGGAATTGGCGCTGCTGGTGGGCAAATATCACACCCATGGCCATCGCGCTCTGGAGCTAAAGCCTTCGACCTTGCTGGAGTTGCTGCAGAGTTTCGATGTCTACCGTCGGCCGCAGCGATTTGAAGAGTTTATTGCAGCGTGTGAAATGGACGCGCGTGGGCGCAAAGGGCTGGAGCAGAGAAGTTATCCACAGGCGGATTATTTGCGTGGGGCGGCGAATGCTGCGCGAAGCGTGGCGGTTCAGCCGTTGCTGGAGAAGGGATTCAAGGGGCCGGAGTTGGGTGAGGCGATCAAGCGCGAACGGCTCAAGGCTTTGAAAGCCTACAAAGAGGCGGCGTCTGCCTGAAAAGCTTCGAGGGCAAGTCTCGCTCCTACGGGTGGCACTGCAGCCCTGTAGGAGCGAGGCTTGCCCGCGAAGGCGTCATCCGCCTCACAACAAATTCAAAGGGGTTAGCTGATCGCCTCGCCACTCAAACGCCACCGGCGCCAACACCTGATCAATCTGCGCTTCACTCCACAAGGTCGCAAAGCTTTTGCCCACACCCGGATGCACACGATCCGGCGCAATCAGCGACAACGGCCACAGCACAAAGGCATTTTTGAGAATTTCAGCCCTTGGCAGTATCAGGCCATCGAAGTTGCCCACCAGGTCACCGAACAGCAACACGTCGATATCCAGCGGCAAACCCCTGCGGTCCGGCGCATAGCGGCCATTGTCCGCCTCAATGAATTTCAACCGGCGGTCCAACTCCATCAGCGGCAGATCGGTGTAAGCCGAAACCACAAAATTGAAGAAGGGCCCGCTCTTGATCCCCACAGGCTGGCTTTCGAACACCGCCGAGCAGCGTATATCCACCAGAAAACCCGCCAGGGCTTCCAGGCCAGCCTGCAAATGGGTTTCGCGCTCGATATTGCTACCGAGCCCGAGATACACCTGAGTCAGCGACATCCGCGCTCGATCTCCACGCCCACACCACCGGTGGCCGCCGGGACGGCGCCTGGCTTGGTCAGTTTGAGGCGCATCCAGGTGATATTGAATTCGCTCATCAGGACTTCCACCAGTCGCTCGGCAAAGGTCTCGACCAGCTGGAACTGCGCCTGCTCGGCAAAGGCCTGGATGCGCGACGAAACGCTCGCGTAATCGAGCGCCAAGGTCAGGTCGTCACCGGCCGCAGCCGGGCGATTATCCCAGGCGAAGCTCAGATCAAGACGCAGGCACTGTCGGATGCCTCGCTCCCAGTCGTAGGCACCAATCACGGTGTCGACTTCCAGGCCCTCGATAAACACTCTGTCCAAGCACTCTTCTCCGCTGCACGACAAGGGCGCAATGCGCCGTTAGAATCAGGGCGTCCTCGCCCGGAATAGTTAGCATGTTTTGGTTACTGGCGACCTTCGCCTACCTGCTCGGCTCTCTGTCCTTCGCCATTTTGCTCAGCCGCCTGACCGGTAACCCCGATCCGCGAATGAGTGGCTCGGGCAATGCCGGCGCCACCAACATGTTGCGCCTGGCCGGCAAAAAACTCGCCATCCTGACCTTGGTCGGCGACCTCTGCAAAGGCCTGCTGCCGGTGTTGATCGCAGGCATTGCGGGCCTTTCGCTGCAAGAACAGGCCTGGATCGGCGTTTGCGCCGTCATCGGTCACCTGTTCCCCCTGTATTTTCGCTTTCGCGGCGGCAAGGGTGTCGCCACCGCCGCTGGCATGTTGCTGGGCCTTTACCCGCCTGCAGCCCTGTTGGCGGTCTGCGCGTGGCTGCTGACGTTCTACCTGACCCGCACCAGCTCACTCGCCGCCCTGATCGCCACACCGCTGACCCTGCCGCTACTGGCCTGGCAAGAGCCAGCGGCGTTGCTGCCCATGAGCGCGCTCACGGGCCTGATCGTCTGGCGTCATCGCGGCAATCTACGCGACCTGTTTGCCGGGCGCGAACGGCATTTTTAGATACCGGACGTGAGCGCCGCTCATCACAGCCCCGACAATTGCTCCATCGGCCAGCGCGCCTGAACGCTGATCGCCAGGCTTTCATGCTGACCGGCCTGCAAACGCTGGCAACCAGCGAACGCGATCATCGCGCCATTGTCGGTGCAGAACTCCGGACGGGCGTAAAACACATCGCCCTTCAGGTCGCCGAGCATTTTCTCCAAGGAAGATCGCAACGCCTTGTTCGCACTGACGCCGCCAGCGATCACCAGACGCTTCATGCCCGCCTGTTTCAGGGCACGCTTGCACTTGATGGTCAAAGTCTCCACCACGGCCTGCTGGAACGCCAGCGCGATGTCGCAACGGGCTTGCTCGCTGTCGTCCCCGGCGCTGACGCTCTGCTGCCAGGTGTTCAGGGCAAATGTCTTCAGCCCGCTGAAGCTGAACGCCAGGCCCGGGCGGTCGCACATCGGACGCGGGAAGGTGAAACGTCCTGCAACGCCTTGCTCCGCCAGACGAGCGATTTCCGGACCGCCCGGATAATTCAGTCCCATCATCTTTGCGGTCTTGTCGAAGGCTTCACCGGCCGCATCGTCAAGGGTCTCGCCCAAGAGCGTGTATTGACCGATCCCGTCGACCTGAACCAGCTGCGTATGACCGCCGGACACCAACAAAGCGACGAACGGGAATTCTGGCGGTTTCGACTCCAGCATCGGCGCCAGCAGGTGGCCTTCCATGTGGTGCACGCCAAGGGCCGGAATGCCCCAGGCAAAGGCCAGCGCCTGAGCGCAGGAAGCGCCCACCAACAATGCACCGACCAACCCGGGACCTGCGGTGTAGGCGATCGCATCGATCTCGGTCGGCACGCAGCCGGCCTCGGCCAACACCTGACGAATCAAGGGCAGCATGCGTTTGACGTGATCGCGCGAGGCCAGCTCCGGTACCACACCGCCATAGGCGCGGTGCAGGTCGATCTGGCTGAACAGCGCGTCGGCCAGCAGGCCGCGTTCACTGTCATATAATGCGACACCGGTTTCGTCGCAGGAGGTTTCTAATCCCAGTACTAGCATGGGTTTGCGCCTTGTTTAGGCTGAATTCGAAGGCGCGCATAATAGTCGCCATGCGATGCACCGACTAGCGGTTTTCGATCAGAGGCTTTGCATTCCGAGCGATGAGGGGTTAACATCCGCAACCCTTAAAAACCGACGTCTTCAAGTGCTCTTTTGCCGCGAGGATGTTGACCCCGGTAATGAATGAAGGTAGCTCTGGATGCCAGCCGTCAAAGTAAAAGAGAACGAACCCTTCGACGTAGCTCTGCGTCGTTTCAAGCGCTCCTGCGAAAAAGCCGGTGTACTGGCTGAAGTTCGTAGCCGCGAATTTTACGAGAAGCCAACTTCTGAGCGTAAGCGCAAAGCAGCAGCCGCTGTTAAGCGTCACGCCAAGAAAGTTCAGCGCGAACAGCGCCGCGCCGTTCGTCTGTACTAATACACAGACGATCGTAGCAAGCTTCTGCCAAGCCCGGCCCTCAGCCGGGCTAATGGCATTTGCGTAAAACGCTTGATGCTTCACCGTCAAAGCCGCACACGCGACCGAGACAAACCTGCTTCACAGCGTCAGACCTGGCTCTTTTGCCAGCGGTGCACGTCTTTTCTGACGAGCCTTCCAAGGCTACTGACGAGCACACCCACTGATTCCTCTCACGACGATCAGCCCAAGGCACCTTCTTGCGTGCCCGCTTATGAGCTTTCCGGGGCCATCGACTGGCCGCAGCGGATTCAGCGAAACACTTTCAAATAGTCGAATACTGATTGGTATTAACGTCAGTGGATTTTCGGCAGATACACTTCCCGATAGCGATTACGCAGACGACACTGGTCGAGCCGCACATTTTGCGCGCCTCAAACATCGACCCGCGTACGGCCGTACTTCGTTTCGGGTCCATTTCAGCGCAGATGACGAGAACGCCATGGCCGGGCTAATTCCCCAGAGCTTCATTGACGACCTTCTGAACCGCACCGACATCGTCGATGTGGTCAGCTCGCGCCTGCAACTGAAAAAGGCCGGCAAGAACTACACCGCCTGCTGCCCGTTTCACAAAGAGAAAACCCCCTCCTTCAGCGTCAGCCCCGACAAACAGTTCTATTACTGCTTCGGCTGTGGCGCTGGCGGTAACGCCCTCGGCTTCATGATGGACCACGACAACCTGGACTTCATCCAGGCTGTCGAAGAACTGGCCAAAGCCGCCGGCATGGAAATCCCCCGCGAAGAAAGCGGCCGGCCGCACAAACCGCGCCAGCCAACCGATTCGCCGCTGTACCCGCTGCTCACCGCCGCCGCCGATTTCTACCGCCAGGCACTGAAAAGCCATCCATCGCGCAAAGCCGCTGTGGACTACCTGAAGGGTCGTGGACTGACCGGCGAGATTGCCCGGGACTTTGGCCTTGGTTTCGCCCCGCCTGGCTGGGACAATCTGTTCAAGCACTTGAGCAGCGACACCCTGCAACAGAAAGCCATGGTCGATGCCGGCCTGCTGATCGAAAACGCTGAAACCGGCAAACGCTATGACCGCTTCCGCGATCGCGTGATGTTTCCGATCCGCGACAGCCGTGGGCGCATCATCGCTTTCGGCGGCCGGGTATTGGGCGATGACAAACCGAAATACCTGAACTCACCGGAAACCCCGGTATTCCATAAGGGCCAGGAACTCTACGGCCTTTATGAAGCACGCAAAAATAACCGTAACCTCGACGAAATCATCGTCGTCGAAGGCTACATGGACGTCATCGCCCTCGCCCAGCAAGGCCTGCGCAATGCCGTTGCCACACTAGGCACCGCCACCAGCGAAGAGCACTTGAAGCGACTGTTTCGCGTCGTGCCCAACGTGCTGTTCTGCTTCGACGGCGACCAGGCTGGCCGCAACGCCGCATGGCGAGCATTGGAAGCCACACTGCCCTGCCTGCAAGATGGACGACGGGCGCGATTCCTGTTCCTGCCAGAGGGCGAGGACCCGGATACGCTGGTCCGCTCCGAAGGCACTGACGCATTCCGCGCGCGAATCAATCAGCACGCACAGCCACTGGCAGATTATTTCTTCCAGCAGCTGACCGAGGAATCCGATCCGCGCTCGCTCGAAGGCAAGGCCCACATGGCCACCCTCGCCGCGCCGCTGATCGACAAGGTCCCGGGTGCGAACCTGCGCATCCTGATGCGTCAGCGCCTGACCGAAATCACCGGACTGAGCGGTGAAGCCGTGAGCCAACTGGTGCAAAGCGCACCTCAGGAAGCGCCACCCGCCTACGATCCAGGCATCGATTACGACGCCATGCCGGACTACAGCGACTACCATCAGCCGCAGGCACAAGAGATGTATGTGCCGCAGCAGGAATGGACGCCGAAGAAACCCGGCGCCGGCGGCAAGAAATGGGACAAGAAACCCTGGGACAAGAATGGCAAACGTGGCGGTGATCGCGATCAACCGAGTGCTCCGCGCACACCGATTGCCGTGGAAGCCCCGACACTGATTGCACTTCGCACGCTCATTCATCACCCGGAACTGGCTGGCAAGGTAGAAACCGCCGATCACTTCGCCAATGAGAGCAACACCTACGCACAACTGCTGGTGGCCCTTATCGAGGCTGTGCAAAAAAATCCTAAGCTAAACTCAATTCAGTTAATGGCCCGCTGGCACGGGACTGAACAGGGACGCCTTCTCAAAGCATTGGCGGAAAAGGAATGGCTGATTAAAGGCGATAACCTTGAACAACAGTTTTTAGACACCATTACTAGGCTATCAGCCGGTCAACACACCGACAGCCTTGAAGCACTTATCAGAAAAGCAAGGCAGCCAGGATTGACCGCAGAGGAAGCAAATCAGATCGCAAATCAGATGCGTGACCTATTAAAACGCAATATGGCCACACCAAACCCGACCTCAACTGGCGCGTGAGGTCATAGCTCAGGTATAATCCTCGGCTTGTTTTTTGCCCGCCAAGACCTTCAGTGGATAGGGTGTTATGTCCGGAAAAGCGCAACAGCAGTCTCGTATCAAAGAGTTGATCACACTTGGTCGTGAGCAGGGCTACCTGACTTACGCGGAGGTCAACGACCACCTGCCGGAGGATATTTCAGATCCGGAACAGGTGGAAGACATCATCCGCATGATCAATGACATGGGGATCAACGTATTCGAGGTTGCGCCAGATAAGGATTCCCTTATGCTGGCCGACGCCGATACCGACGAAGCCGCGGCCGAAGAGGCAGCAGCAGCGTTGGCAGCGGTCGAGACCGACATTGGTCGCACCACCGACCCGGTGCGCATGTACATGCGCGAAATGGGTACGGTAGAGCTCCTCACACGTGAAGGCGAAATCGAAATCGCCAAACGTATTGAAGAGGGCATCCGCGAAGTGATGGGCGCAATTGCGCACTTCCCTGGCACGGTTGACCATATTCTCTCCGAGTACACTCGCGTCACCACCGAAGGTGGCCGCCTGTCCGACGTCCTGAGCGGTTATATCGACCCGGACGACGGCATTGCGCCGCCTGCTGCAGAAGTGCCGCCGCCAGTCGACCCGAAAGCCGCTCCAGCTGCCGACGACACCGACGACGATGACGCCGAAGCGACGGATGACGAAGAAGAAGCCGAAAGCGGTCCGGATCCGATTATCGCGGCACAGCGTTTTGGCGCTGTCTCCGATCAGATGGAAATCACCCGCAAGGCGCTGAAAAAGCACGGTCGTGGCAACAAGCAGGCAATCGCCGAACTGTTGGCCCTGGCTGAGCTGTTCATGCCGATCAAACTGGTGCCGAAGCAATTCGAAGGCCTGGTCGAGCGTGTTCGCAGTGCCCTTGATCGTCTGCGTCAGCAAGAGCGCGCGATCATGCAACTGTGCGTTCGTGATGCCCGCATGCCGCGTGCCGATTTCCTGCGCCAGTTCCCGGGCAATGAAGTTGACGAAAGCTGGACCGACGCGCTGGCCAAAGGCAAAAGCAAATACGCTGAAGCCATTGGTCGCCTGCAGCCGGACATCATTCGTTGCCAGCAGAAGCTGACCGCGCTGGAAACCGAAACCGGTTTGACGATCGCCGAGATCAAGGACATCAACCGTCGCATGTCGATCGGTGAGGCCAAGGCCCGCCGCGCGAAGAAAGAGATGGTTGAAGCGAACTTGCGTCTGGTGATCTCCATCGCCAAGAAGTACACCAACCGTGGCCTGCAATTCCTCGATCTGATCCAGGAAGGCAACATCGGTTTGATGAAAGCGGTAGACAAGTTCGAATACCGCCGCGGCTACAAATTCTCGACTTATGCCACCTGGTGGATCCGTCAGGCGATCACTCGCTCGATCGCCGACCAGGCCCGCACCATCCGTATTCCGGTGCACATGATCGAGACGATCAACAAGCTCAACCGTATTTCCCGGCAGATGTTGCAGGAAATGGGTCGCGAACCGACCCCGGAAGAGCTGGGCGAACGCATGGAAATGCCTGAGGACAAGATCCGCAAGGTATTGAAGATCGCTAAAGAGCCGATTTCCATGGAAACCCCGATCGGTGATGACGAAGACTCCCATCTGGGTGACTTCATCGAAGACTCGACCATGCAGTCGCCAATCGATGTCGCTACCGTTGAGAGCCTTAAAGAAGCGACTCGCGAAGTTCTGTCCGGCCTCACTGCCCGTGAAGCCAAGGTTCTGCGCATGCGCTTCGGTATCGACATGAATACCGACCACACCCTCGAGGAGGTTGGTAAGCAGTTCGACGTGACCCGTGAACGGATTCGCCAGATCGAAGCCAAGGCGCTGCGCAAGCTGCGCCACCCGACGAGAAGCGAGCATTTGCGCTCCTTCCTCGACGAGTGATCACAAAACCCCCGGCCCAGGCCGGGGGTTTTGCTTTGTGCAGATAAAATCCCCCGCACTTCCCTCCCGCCGAATAGCCCGTCTACACTCGAAGCATTCCCCGAGCCATAACGAGACCGTTATGCCCAGACTGCCGACCGTGCTTTTTTTGCTGTCGCTGATGACCTGGACCGCAACGGCTGGCGCGCTGACTCTGACCGACGAAGAACGTAGCTGGCTGGCGGCCCACCCGGACTTGCGCCTGGGTGTCGATGCGTCATGGCCACCCTTCGAGTTTCGCGATGATCAGGGCCGCTATCAAGGCCTTGCGGCGGACTACATCGACCTGATCCGCCAACGCCTGGCTATCAAGCTCACGCCCATCGAACCCGTGAGCTGGACGGTTGTTCTCGAACAGGCCAAACAAGCCAGACTGGACCTGTTACCGGGCATCATGTCGACCCCGGAACGCCAGACGTACCTGTCATTTACGCGTCCCTACCTGGACTTTCCAATTGTCATTCTTGCCCACGTCGGCGGCGCTCAACCGCGCAAACTCGAAGACCTGTACGGCCTGAAAATCGCCGTGGTGGAAAACTACGCGCCCCATGAACTGCTGCGCACCCACCATCCCGACCTGAATCTGGTGGCGTTGCCTAACGTCAGCTCAGCCTTGCAGGCACTGGCGACCGATGAAGTGGACGCGGTGGTCGGCGATCTCGCCTCCAGCGTCTGGAGCCTGCGCCAGCTCAAACTCGACGGACTGTATGTCAGCGGTGAGACGCCCTATCGCTATCAACTGGCCATGGGCGTGCCCCGTGACAACAAGATTCTGGTCGGCATTCTGGACAAAGTCCTGGCGGATATGACCCCGGACGAAATCAGCACCATCCAGGAGCACTGGGTCGGCAACGTTCTCGATCATCGAACGTTCTGGTCCGACCTGCTGGTGTACGGCCTGCCGGGATTATTGCTACTGACGACGGTGCTCGGGGTAGTCATCCGGATCAACCGCCGCCTGAGTTCGGAAATCGCCCGCCGCGTCGACCTGGAACAGGAACTGCGCAGCAGCGAATACCACTACCGCGGGCTGGTGGAGAGTCTTTCGGCCATCGCCTGGGAAGCGCGGATCACCGATTTCACCTACAGCTACGTGTCGCCCCACGCCGAAGAATTGCTTGGCTACCCCTTGGCCCATTGGCTGATTCCGGGCTTCTGGCGCAACATCATCCACCCCGCCGACCTGACCCGTGCCCAGACATTCTGCGATCACGAAGTCCTGGCCGGCCGCGATCACAGCCTCGATTACCGAGTCATCACTGCCGACGGACGCTGCATATGGGTACGCGACATCGTCAGCCTGATCGAGCACGGGCATGAACCGGTGATGCGTGGCCTGATGATCGACATCAGCGAGGCCAAGCGCACCGAAGAGGCCTTGCGTCTGTCGGAACAGAAGTTCGCTTCGGTATTCCAGCAATGCCCGGACATCCTGGTCATTGCGCGACTCTCCGACGGCTGCCTGCTGGAGGTCAACGAAGCGTTTGAAGAACAGATCGGCCTCAAGGCAGAAGACGTCATCGGCCAGACCGCCACCGACCTCAACATTTGGGGCATCCCCGGCGTCGGGCCGGGTTTGTTGCAGCGCTTGCAGGCCGGCAGCATCCGTAACCTGGAGATGCCCTTTCGCCGCAACAATGGCCAGGTATTTACCGGCCTGATCTCTGCCGAACCCTTCGACCTCGACACCACCCCGGCGCTGGTGGTGGTCGTCCGGGATATCAGTCAGCTCAAGGAAACCCAGCAACAGCTGCAAACCTCCGAAGAAAAATTCGCCAAGGCCTTCCACGCGTCCCCCGACGGTTTATTGCTGTCCCGGCAGAGCGACGGTTTGCTGCTGGAGGTCAACGAGGGTTTCAGCCGCATTACCGGTTTCAACAGCGCGATGTCCGTGGACCGCTCGGCATTGGAGTTGGGGATCTGGGTCAATCTCAACGAACGCAAACAGATGCTCGACCTGCTGCATCGGGACGGTTTCGTCCGCGACTTCAGTTGCCATATCCGCCGCAGCGACGGGCAGATCCGCCTTTGCGAGGTATCGAGCCGTCCGCTGCCGATCGGCGATGAAGACTGCATGCTGACCATCGCCCGGGACATCACCGAGCGCCACCTGATGCAGGAAAAACTGCAACAGGCCGCGACCGTGTTCGAGAGCACCGCCGAGGGCGTGTTGATCACCGACACCCAGCAGCACATCAGCGCGGTCAACCGCGCGTTTACCGAAATCACCGGCTACAGCGAAAGCGAGGCCTTGGGCCACACCCCTCGCCTGCTCGCCTCAGGCCTGCATGACAGCGCTTTCTACGCGGCCATGTGGCATCAACTGACGGCCGAAGGGCATTGGCAGGGCGAGATTTCCAATCGGCGCAAAAACGGCGAGTTGTACCCGAGCTGGCTGACCATCAGCGCCGTGCGTAACCGCGACAAATTCATCACCCACTTTGTCGCCGTATTCGCGGACATTTCCAGCCTCAAGCACGCGCAGGCCAAACTCGATTACCAGGCGCACCACGACCCGCTGACGGGCTTGCCGAACCGCACGCTGTTCGAGAGCCGACTGCTGACCGCACTCAACAACCAGCAGGAAAACGGCGGCCAGGGCGCAGTGTTGTTCCTCGATCTTGACCGCTTCAAACACATCAACGACAGCCTCGGCCACCCGGTCGGCGACCTGCTGCTCAAGGGCATCGCCATGCGCCTCAAGGACCAGTTGCGCGACATCGATACCGTGGCGCGCCTCGGTGGTGACGAATTCATCATCCTGCTGCCCGGCCTGCAACAGTCGAGCGACGCCGACAACATTGCCACCAAACTGCTCAACTGCTTCTCTGCGCCATTCCAGGCTGGCGAGCACGAGTTCTTCATCAGTGCCAGCATTGGCACCAGCCTCTACCCCAAGGACGGTTGCGACGTCGCCACACTGGTCAAGAACGCCGACGCGGCGATGTACCGCTCCAAGGCCAAGGGCCGCAACCGGGTCGAAAGCTATACCCGCGACCTGACCGCTCAGGCCAGCGAGCGCGTCGCACTGGAGCACGAACTGCGCCGCGCCATCGAGCGTAATGAACTGTTGCTGCACTACCAGCCGAAAATCAGCCTGGACGACAATCGCCTGGTGGGTGCAGAAGCCCTCATCCGATGGCATCACCCGACCTTCGGCGCCGTGCCACCAGAGCACTTCATCCCCTTGGCCGAAGAGAACGGGATGATTCTGCAAATCGGCGACTGGGTGCTCGAGACCGCGTGCCGGCAGATGTACGAATGGAACCTGACTTATGAATGCCTCGGCCCATTGTCGGTCAACCTCGCCGGCGCACAACTGCGCCAGCCCAACCTGCTCGGCCGGATCGAACAACTGCTCAAGGACAACGGTCTTCAGCCCGGATTATTGCAACTGGAAATTACCGAAAACTTCATCATGAGCCAGGCCGAGGAAGCGCTGGCGGTGCTGCATCAACTCAAACACCTGGGCGTGCAACTGGCCATCGATGACTTCGGCACCGGCTATTCATCCCTGAGTTACCTCAAGCGCCTGCCGCTGGACATCCTCAAGATCGACCAGTCGTTCGTCCGCGGCCTGCCGGATGATCCCCATGACGCGGCCATTGTTCGCGCGATCATCGCGTTGGGCCGCAGCATGCAATTCACTGTGATTGCCGAGGGCGTGGAAACCTTCGCCCAGCAGCAATTCCTCGCGGAGGAAGGCTGCGAACAGATTCAGGGCTACATCGTCAGCCTGCCCTTGCCGCCGGACGAATTCGCCGCGACGTTTCTTCGTATAGCCGTATCGGATTTTTCGGATAGCACAGCCGAGAAACCGTCGCTATAATCCGCGGCCTACTGAGGGCCTATAGCTCAGTTGGTTAGAGCAGAGGACTCATAATCCTTTGGTCCACGGTTCAAGTCCGTGTGGGCCCACCAAACAAAAAAGCCGCGCTGAATGCGCGGCTTTTTCGTGTCTGAGTGGCTGGGTTTTTGTAGCACTGATTTTTGAGTCGCTCAGTTCGCAAAGTTTTCGATCTTTACCTGTCCCTCAGGAAAGGTCGCGATGATTTCCAGTTCACCGCCCATTGCGCGTATGTAGTTGCGCAACGTGCTGATGTACATGTCAGTGCGTCGCTCCATCCTGGAAATCGCCGCCTGATTGACATGCAGCGTCTTGGCCAGCGTTTCCTGGCTCAATGCCTGAGCCTGACGCAACTCGTGCAACGGCATTTCCGCTCGCAGTTTTCGAACCAGCGCGTCGACACGCTCTTGAGACTCAGGTGAGCGCCGCGCCACCAAATCAGCGAATTTTTTAGCCATTCTCATAGCCCTCGTTCTTCAAAGTTTCCAAATGCTCGTCGTACAGACGTTCGGCTAGCGGCACGTACTTCAGCAGATACCAACGATCCTGGCCGGTTTTATCACCGCCGATCAACAGAATCGCGCATCTCCGTGGATCAAAGGCGTACAGCACACGGTAGGGTCTACCAGCATGTTGCACCCTTAACTCTCGGAGGTTGCCATGCCGGGAGCCCTTGATATCGCTGGTGTAGGGAAAACCCAACAGCGGTCCGTCATCGCCTAGCAACATGACTGTTGCCTGTACGGAGTCCTGCTCTGCTTCGTTGAGGCGATCCCACCAGCCTTCAAATTCATCGGTGTATTCAATTTCCCAACCCATACCAATATGCCACCCAAGGAATATGATCTCAAGGGAATAACTCTAGGCTTTAGCGGCCATGCGACCACCTTGGTTGCCAATGAAATTGTTATCGATGGTTTCTGGTTAGATCTCGGTGTTCGGCGCGTGTCGTTTAGCGGTGTTTACTTAAAGTGTCGGAATACCGGATGACGTCCGCAGACCTTGTAGGCAAACTCCGAATCGTGCGTTTTGGGCACTTTGATGCCTTGTTGCGCCTTTCTTCGACGGGATAGGCTCCAGACGTCGCTGACCATTCAGCGATCGGGCTTGGAAACCCGTCGAAATGAATCGCAACAGCACCGCTTCAAGAATGACAGCTATAAAGCTTGCGCTCTTGATTTATGGCGGCTGTGCGCGGGACGTCTTCGGACGTGCCGGTTTCCTAATTTCCCGGTTTTCCAACCTGCGCATAGCCGTCACCCATTCGCTTGGAAACGAATGCGACGGCACTTCAAATTAGGAGTTTTCAACATGACAAAAACAAATCCGCTCCACCCCTCAGAACTACAAACCATCGGCCTCACCCCCTTCATCTACTGCTCAAACCAAGCACTGTTCCGTGTCGGTCGCGGCGTCCCCCTTGCCGATGCTCTGGCGCAAGCCTCCAATCTATTGTTTCTCGCCAAGGAACTGACCATGGACGCCGCTTACGCCAAAGACACCGACCGCCACGCCTGGGCCGCGCATTGCCTGACGTCGATGAGCAAAGCCGTGGTCGACGACGTGATGAAGGTGTTGGAGCACGGGCCTGATCGCACCGATACGAAGCCCAAAAAATAGCGGCCGATTGGCCATGGAATGAGCCCCGAGAATTCGGGGCTTTCACAGGATGTTCGGCGCTGCGCTGTCTTACGCCCAAACACCCAACGCTGGAATCGCCTGCACTGGCCGCAACCGCTCAAGCATTTCACGCGTAAAAACGACTTCATACGTATCCGCCGCCCTGCCCCACTGCTCCACGATGACCATGCTGTCGACCAGCACACTTCCCAATTCGGTAATCGTATCCGCCAGATCATCGACGATTTTTTGAGTCCGGCCCCATACGCGATCAGTCATCGCTTGAAGCTCAGCCGCAATACGGTCAGATGACGCAGGGGCCGTATCGGGACAGGTGATGTTGCGCAGCAAATGCTGTAACTCTTTTACTTTGGCGTAATCCTGTTCCGCCCCCTGCGCGCCTTTCAGGATGGCTGCTGCTTTCGACTTGTCGACGCGTTTCCCGGACGAAAGTGTTGAAGCTAATGTCTGCCCCATAACGCCAGCCAAGAGGACCATCATTCGCGCTTCCAAATACGTGGTCAGCGTTTCCATCGACGAAATCGGGCGCGCCAAGGTAATGGAGGCGCCCCCTTGATGCCTTAGGTCCATGGTCACGGACAGAGTCACGCCGCCCGTTGCAAACCCCAATGCGCGGGCCACGACGTAGTGGCCCATTTCGTGATTGGCGATCTGCAATGCGTGATTCCGCACAACGGAAGGCATCCTGTTTGTCATGTCCATCGCCTCACATCCCTCGATAGCCCATTCGACTACGCCTTACGGTTGGCGTCCATCGTGTTGTGCCCTCGCCTGAATCAGCCATTAACTGTTTCGTGACATCAGTGTCCTGGCAAACCAACGCCGAGGCGCCATCAAGCATCCGCAGTGCGAGCTGTGCCTGTAACATGCTGAACCATAGATCTGTATCGCTGGAGACCACCCTTGCCCGACATCCGCCCGCCCGTTCTCGACGAAATCGACCGCCAATTGATCGCGGCCCTGCAGATCAATGCCCGCGAAAGCGTGGCCATGCTCGCTCGGCAATTGGGCATCGCTCGCACCACTGTGACTTCGCGGTTGGCGCGACTGGAAAAGGCCAAGGTCATCACCGGTTACGGCGTGCGATTGGGCCAACGGGTGGTGGATGGCGGGTTGCAGGCGTATGTCGGGATCACGGTACAGCCGCGCTCGGGCAAGGAAGTGTTACGGCGGTTGAGTGCGATGGCACAGGTGCAGCAGTTGTGCGCGGTAAGTGGCGAATTTGATTATGTGGCGTGGTTAAGGACTGAATCGCCGGAGCAGCTGGATCAGTTGCTGGATCAGATCGGGAGTGTGGATGGGGTGGAGAAGACCACCACGTCGATCATTCTCAGCAGCAAGATTGATCGCGGGCAGCCGGTTTAAATGCGGTCCAAGGTGGGAGCGAGCCTGCTCGCGAAAGCGGTGTGCCAATGAAAATCAACATAACTGACACACCGCATTCGCGAGCAGGCTCGCTCCCACAGTGAACAGTGTGTATCAATAGATCGTCACTCTGATCTATTAATTAGCAAAACGACGACACATTGCGTCTTATTAACGTGTTCTACGCTCTCTAGAATGGCTGCCATCTTTTCCTATACTCAGACGCGCATCCCGCGTCCGGTCGCCAGCAAGGTCAGCCATGAACAAGAACAATCGCCATCCTGCAGACGGTAAAAAACCAGTCACCATTTTCGGCCCGGACTTTCCATTCGGCTTTGACGACTGGATCGAGCACCCGGCCGGCCTCGGCAGTATTCCTGCGCACAACCACGGCGCCGAAGTGGCGATCGTCGGCGCGGGGATTGCCGGTTTGGTGGCCGCGTATGAGTTGATGAAACTGGGCCTCAAGCCCGTCGTCTACGAAGCCTCGAAAATGGGCGGCCGTCTGCGCTCCCAGGCGTTCAACGGGACCGATGGCATCGTCGCCGAACTGGGCGGCATGCGCTTCCCGGTGTCGTCCACGGCGTTTTACCACTATGTCGACAAGCTCGGCCTCGAAACCAAGCCCTTTCCCAATCCGCTGACGCCTGCCTCTGGCAGCACCGTGATCGACCTGGAAGGCAAAACCCACTACGCACAGAAGCTGGCCGATCTTCCTGCATTGTTCCAGGAAGTGGCTGACGCCTGGGCCGACGCCCTGGAGGCCGGCTCGCAGTTCTCCGATATCCAGCAAGCGATCCGTGACCGTGACGTGCCGCGCCTCAAAGAGCTCTGGAACACCCTGGTTCCGCTGTGGGACGACCGCACTTTCTACGACTTTGTCGCCACCTCCGAAGCCTTCGCCAAGCTCTCGTTCCATCACCGCGAAGTGTTCGGCCAGGTCGGTTTCGGCACCGGCGGCTGGGACTCGGACTTCCCGAACTCGATGCTGGAAATCTTCCGCGTAGTGATGACCAACTGCGACGATCACCAACATCTGGTCGTCGGCGGCGTCGAACAAGTGCCGCAAGGCATCTGGCGCCACGTACCGGAACGTTGCGTGCACTGGCCCGAAGGCACCAGCCTCAAGTCGCTGCACAGAGGCGCGCCACGCTCCGGGGTTAAAAAAATCGCTCACGCCGCGGACGGCCGTTTTGCCGTCACCGATAACAACGGCGACACCCGCGAGTACGCGGCAGTGCTGACCACCTGTCAGAGCTGGCTGCTGACCACCCAGATCGAATGCGACGAAACCCTGTTCTCGCAAAAGATGTGGATGGCCCTCGACCGCACCCGCTACATGCAGTCGTCGAAAACCTTCGTGATGGTCGACCGGCCGTTCTGGAAGGACAAGGATCCGGAAACCGGCCGCGACCTGATGAGCATGACCCTCACCGATCGCCTGACCCGTGGCACGTATCTGTTCGACAACGGCGACGACAAACCCGGGGTGATTTGCCTGTCGTACTCGTGGATGAGCGACGCGTTGAAAATGCTTCCGCACCCAGTGGAAAAACGCGTCGAACTGGCGTTGAACGCGTTGAAAAAGATCTACCCGAAAGTCGACATCGCCGCACGGATCATTGGCGATCCGATCACCGTGTCCTGGGAAGCCGACCCGCATTTCCTCGGTGCTTTCAAAGGCGCCCTGCCCGGCCACTATCGCTATAACCAACGCATGTACGCGCATTTCATGCAGGACGACATGCCAGCCGAACAACGCGGGATTTTCATCGCGGGCGACGACGTTTCGTGGACGCCGGCGTGGGTCGAAGGCGCGGTGCAGACATCGCTCAACGCGGTGTGGGGCATCATGAAACACTTTGGCGGTGAAACTCACGCCGAGAACCCGGGTCCAGGAGATGTGTTCAACGAGATCGGTCCGATCGCCCTGCCCGAGTAAGAGGAATCCTAAATGCGCGTAGCCCTTTACCAATGTCCGCCGCTGCCCCTGGACGTCGCCGGCAATCTGCAACGCCTGCATCAACTGGCGCAGGAAGCGAAAGGCGCCGATTTGCTGGTGCTGCCGGAGATGTTCCTGACCGGCTACAACATCGGCAGCGATGCCGTCAGCGTGCTGGCGGAGGTGTACAACGGTGAATCGGCGCAACAAATTGCGCGCATAGCCAAATCGGCGGGGATCGCCATTTTGTATGGCTATCCCGAGCGCACCGAAGACGGGCAGATCTACAACGCCGTGCAGCTGATCGACGCCAATGGCGAGCGCCTGTGCAACTACCGCAAGACTCACCTGTACGGCGACCTCGATCACTCGATGTTCAGCGCCGGGCAGGGTGATTTTCCGCTGGTGGAGCTCAACGGCTGGAAGCTGGGTTTCCTGATCTGCTACGACGTTGAGTTTCCGGAAAATGCGCGGCGACTGGCCCTGGCCGGCGCCGAGCTGATCCTGGTGCCGACGGCGAACATGATTCCCTACGACTTCGTTGCCGACGTCACCGTCCGCGCACGCGCCTTCGAAAACCAGTGTTACGTGGCGTACGCCAATTACTGCGGAAACGAAGGCGAGATCCACTACTGCGGCCAAAGCAGCATCGCCGCACCGGATGGCAGCCGCATTGCTCAGGCAGGTCTCGATGAAGCGCTGATTGTCGGTGAGCTGGATCGTCAGTTGATGGTCGATTCCCGTGCGGCCAATCGCTACTTCCTCGATCGCCGCCCGGAGCTTTACGGCGAGCTGAACAAGCGCTGACCGACCGTTATCCGCTAGCATTAGCGCTTCTCTGTTCTGGAAGTGCTCATGCCTGCGTTGAATCAACCTCGCCCCCACACTGAAACCCTGGCCAACGGCCTGCGAGTGACGTTACGTCATGCCCCGAATTTGAAGCGTTGTGCGGCGGCGTTGCGTGTCGCTGCGGGCAGTCATGACGTGCCATTGGCATGGCCCGGCCTGGCGCATTTTCTTGAGCATCTGTTGTTTCTCGGTACCGAGCATTTTCCTGCGGAACAAGGGCTGATGGCCTACGTTCAAGGTCATGGCGGGCAGGTGAATGCACGGACCAGTGAACGCACCACGGACTTCTTTTTCGAACTGCCGCCACAGGCGTTCAGCGGTGGGCTGGAACGTCTGTCAGACATGCTCGCTCATCCACGTATGAATCCAGACGATCAGCAGCGGGAACGGGAAGTGCTGCAGGCAGAGTTTGTTGCCTGGTCACAGGACGCGACGGCGCAACAGCAACTGGCGCTGTTCGATGGACTTTCGCCGACTCATCCGTTGCGCGGCTTTCATGCCGGCAACCGCGACAGCCTGCCGGTGCCGCAGCCAGAATTTCAGAATGCGTTGAAGGATTTCCATCAACGGTTTTACCGGACCGGACAGATGACGCTGAGCCTGGCCGGCCCGCAAAGTATCGAAGAGCTCAAGCAAATGGCGCTGAGTTTCGGCGCGGCGATTCCCGTGGGAGAAAACGTCCCGCAACAGGCTCCTGTGCCGCTGATGGAATCTTCGGACGCAAGTTATCAACAGGTGAACGAGCGCAGGCTTGATCTGCTGTTTACCTTCGAATCGCTGCCCACTTCATCGACCGAAGCATTGGCGTTTCTGTGCCATTGTTTGAACGCCTCGAAACCCGGCGGGCTGCTGGCTGAATTGCACGCACGTGGTTTGGCTGAGCACATGAACGCCGAGCCGCTGTACCAATTTGCCGGGCAAGCCGTGCTGCACGTTGAATTCACAACGACCGCATCGGCGAGCGTCCTGCACGAGAAGCTGCTGGATTGGCTGGGTTTTTTTGCCTCGCAGCAAGACTGGGCCGCTCTGCGTGAAGAGTACGCGGTCGTGCTTCAGCGTCAGCAACAAGTCAGCGGTGCGCTGCAACTGGCCCGACTCGACAGCGAACAGCTGGAAACCGGCCTATCCGAACAAGGCGTTGCAGCGCTCAAGGACATCCTTAAGAAAATCGGTGCTGTGGATAACTTCAGCGGTGAATGGCAACTGCCGGCACCGAATCCGTTCTTGCGCACCGAAGCGCCGCCCCAAAACGCCGGACTGATTCGCGGGCAAACCAGCAAGCACCGCGGCCTTCGCACATTTGCCCAGGACCGTTCGCGCAGCCGTCGTGAAAACTCTCCAATGCAATTCAGCCAGGCCTTGCCGGATAACACCGCTGAAGGCGCGATTTATTTGCGCTGGCGACTCGAGGCCGAACCTCATCCCCGACTTCAACAGTGTCTGGAAAACAGCCTGCAGCCACTGCGCGAGGATGCGCGTCAGGCGGGCGTCGACGTTTCCTTCAGCGCATCAGGCAATGAATGGCTGCTGAAGGTGACGGGACTGCAGGAACCGATGCCGACCGTTCTCGAACATGCGCTGAAAGAGCTGACAAAACCTGCCAACGGTTTCTCACAGGAAGAATCGAAAAGCACAGCGCTGATCCCGATTAAACAACTGCTCAAGGCGCTGCCCGGTCATTGCCTTGAGCACACCGGTGTCTCTGATGACTTGCAGCAGTTATGGTCGAGTGCGCGCTGGGAAGGCCTGGCCACCGGCCTGTCGGCACAGACTCAAGCAGCGATGGGGCTGGCCCTGAGCCGAGTGCCCGGCGCAGCGGACACCCAATCGTCCCCGCCGGCCTCGATCAACTCACAGCGCCTGTGGACAACGCTCGACACTGAATCCAGCGAACACGCGTTGTTGCTGTTCTGTCCGACGGCTACCCAGGACATCTGCGACGAAGCCGCATGGCGCTTGCTGGCCCATGTCTGTCAGACGCCGTTCTACCAGCGCCTGCGGGTTGAGCTGCAACTGGGTTACGCGGTGTTCAGCGCACTGCGTCAGATCCATGGGCAGACCGGAATCCTGTTTGGCGTGCAGTCTCCGGGCACCGCGCCATTGAAGTTGCTTGAACACATGGAGTGCTTCCTGAGCGACCTGCCCGGATTGGTCGAGGCGATCGACGAGGCGGCTTTCATCGCCCAGCGCCAGGCGTTGGCCGATCAATTCGACATAGCGGCCTTACCCTTGGCCCAGGCTGCCGAACTGCTCTGGCAAGGCAAGCTGGCTGGCCGCTCGTCGGATTACCTGACGCAACTGCCCTTGTCGATTCTGGCCATCGACCACCCGACCCTGTGCGCCTCCGCCCATCGACTGAACAACGCCGAAGGTGGCTGGCGCTGCCTGGCCAGCAGTTCGGAACCGCAAGCACCTTGGCAAGTGACAAAATGATCATTACCGCTGGTGCAATTAGCTTTTTCCGAGATTGCCGGCCAATCACTCTGTAATTTTGAGTAACATAGCCACCTAACTATCTGAACATCTCCGGCTGGAGGTGGACTATATGTATAGATCTCATCCGTCCCATCACCTGAAGGAGCGCTCCCATGTCCTGGTCCAAACCTGCTTACACCGACCTGCGTATCGGCTTTGAAGTCACCATGTACTTCGCAAGCCGCTAAGTTTGTCCTGCCGTTCAGCGCCTCGGTTTGCCGAGGCGTTTTTATTTCCAGCGTTGAAATGATGGAGCACCCATGTTTGTCCAGATTCTAGGTTCCGCCGCCGGCGGCGGTTTCCCCCAGTGGAACTGCAACTGCGTGAACTGCGCGGGTTTTCGCGACGGGAGCCTGAACGCCAATGCGCGGACCCAGTCGTCCATCGCGATTTCCGACGACGGCGTGAACTGGGTGCTGTGCAACGCCTCGCCGGACATCCGTGCCCAACTCCAGAGTTTTACCCCAATGCAACCGGGCCGCGCCCTGCGCGATACCGGCATCAGCGCGATCATCCTGATGGACAGCCAGATCGACCACACCACCGGCCTGCTCAGCCTGCGCGAAGGTTGCCCGCACAATGTCTGGTGCACCGACATGGTCCATGAAGACCTGAGCACCGGTTTCCCGTTGTTCACCATGCTGACTCACTGGAACGGCGGCCTGAACTGGAACCGCATCGAACTCGACCGCAGCTTCACCATCCCGGCGTGCTCGAGTCTGCGCTTCACCCCGTTGCCGCTGCGCAGCGCTGCGCCGCCTTACTCGCCGCACCGCTTCGACCCGCATCCGGGCGACAATATCGGGCTGATCGTCGAAGACCTGAACACCGGCGGCAAGCTGTTCTACGCGCCGGGACTGGGCAAGGTCGACGCGCCGCTGCTGGAAATCATGGCCGGCAGCGACTGCCTGCTGGTGGACGGCACGATGTGGGACGACGACGAAATGCAGCGCCGTGGTGTCGGCACCCGCACCGGCCGGGAAATGGGTCACTTGGCGCAAAACGGCCCCGGCGGCATGCTGGAAGTGCTGGAGCAACTGCCCAAGCAGCGCAAGGTGCTTATCCACATCAACAACACCAACCCGATCCTCGATGAGGATTCGCCGGAGCGTGCCGAGCTGGTTCGGCGCGATGTTGAAGTGGCGTATGACGGCATGAGTATTGTGTTGTAGGGCATCGAGACCGCTGCGCGGTCTATCGCCAGCAGGCTGGCTCCCACAGGGGGAATGCGATCACCTGTGGGAGCCAGCCTGCTGGCGATGAGGCCGGTCCAGACACCACAAAATCCACCGGTTGCACCCGGAGAACCGAAATGACCGACACCGCAATGTCCCCCACCGAATTCGAAGCCGCCCTGCGCGCCAAGGGCGCCTACTACCACATCCATCACCCGTACCACGTGGCGATGTATGAAGGCCGGGCGACCCGCGAACAGATCCAGGGTTGGGTTGCCAACCGGTTTTACTACCAGGTGAACATTCCCCTGAAGGACGCCGCCATCCTGGCCAATTGCCCGGACCGCGAGATCCGCCGCGAGTGGATTCAACGTCTGCTGGACCATGACGGCGCCCCCGGTGAAGACGGCGGCATCGAAGCCTGGCTGCGTCTCGGTCAAGCCGTCGGCCTCGACCCGGACCAACTGCGCTCCCAGGAACTGGTGCTGCCCGGCGTACGTTTCGCCGTGGACGCCTACGTCAACTTCGCCCGCCGGGCCAGTTGGCAAGAAGCCGCCAGCAGCTCACTGACCGAGCTGTTCGCGCCGCAGATCCACCAATCGCGCCTCGACAGCTGGCCGCAGCATTACCCGTGGATCGACCCGGCCGGTTATGAGTATTTCCGCACCCGTCTGGGCCAGGCGCGCCGCGATGTGGAGCACGGTCTGGCGATCACGTTGCAGCACTACACGACGCGGGAAGGCCAGGAGCGCATGCTGGAAATTCTCCAGTTCAAACTGGACATTCTTTGGAGCATGCTCGATGCCATGAGCATGGCCTACGAACTGAAACGCCCGCCGTATCACAGCGTGACCGAGCAACGGGTCTGGCATAAAGGAATCACCTTATGAGTTTCGATCGCAGCAAGACCCCGACCTGGCGTCCCGGCTACCGCTTTCAGTACGAACCGGCGCAGAAAGGCCATGTGCTGCTCTACCCGGAAGGCATGATCAAACTCAATGAAAGCGCCGCACTGATCGGCGGTTTGATCGACGGCGAACGTGATGTCGCAGCGATCATCGCCGAACTGGACGCGCAGTTCCCCGGCGTGCCGGAGCTCGGTGATGACATCGAGCAATTCATGGAGGTCGCCCGTGTTCAGCACTGGATCGAACTTGCCTGATTCCGTGTCAGGCAAGTTACCGCCCAAACCGGAAATCGGCCTGCCGCTGTGGCTGCTGGCCGAGCTGACCTATCGCTGCCCGCTGCAATGCCCCTACTGCTCCAATCCGCTGGACTTCGCCGAGCAGGGCAAAGAGCTGAGCACCGAGCAGTGGATCAAGGTGTTCCGCGAAGCGCGGGAAATGGGCGCGGCGCAACTGGGCTTTTCCGGCGGTGAACCGCTGGTGCGCCAAGACCTCGCCGAACTGATTGCCGAGGCGCGCAACTTGGGTTTCTACACCAACCTGATCACCTCCGGCATCGGCCTCACCGAGCAGAAAATCAGCGATTTCAAGAAAGCCGGCCTGGACCACATCCAGATCAGCTTCCAGGCCAGCGACGAGCAGGTGAACAACTTGCTGGCCGGCTCGAAAAAGGCCTTCGCGCAGAAGCTGGAAATGGCTCGCGCGGTAAAGGCTCATGGCTATCCGATGGTGCTGAATTTCGTCACCCATCGGCACAACATCGACAAGATCGACCGGATCATCGAGTTGTGCATCGCCCTTGAGGCGGACTTCGTCGAACTCGCCACTTGCCAGTTTTACGGCTGGGCGCAGCTCAATCGGGTCGGTCTGTTGCCGACCAGGGAACAACTGGTCCGCGCCGAACGCATCACCAACGAATACCGCGCCAAACTCGAAGCCGAAGGGCATCCGTGCAAGCTGATTTTCGTCACGCCGGACTACTACGAAGAACGCCCGAAAGCCTGCATGAATGGCTGGGGCAGTATTTTTCTGACAGTGACTCCGGACGGAACCGCCCTGCCCTGTCATGGCGCCCGACAGTTGCCAGTACAGTTTCCCAACGTGCGCGACCACAGCATGCAGCACATCTGGTACGACTCGTTCGGCTTCAACCGCTTTCGCGGCTACGACTGGATGCCCGAGCCGTGCCGCTCCTGCGACGAGAAAGAAAAGGATTTCGGCGGTTGCCGCTGCCAGGCGTTCATGCTCACGGGTGACGCGAGTAATGCCGACCCGGTGTGCAGCAAGTCGGAACATCACGGCTTGATTCTCAAGGCCCGCGAAGAAGCCGAACACTCGACCCAGACCATTGAACAACTGGCCTTTCGCAATGAACGAAACTCACGACTCATCGCCAAAAGCTGAACCTTTCAGCGCCGCCAAGGCTGTCGCTGCCGGTATCGACTTTGCCGAATTGCAGGTTGGCCGGCATGGCCTGTTCTGGAATGAATACCGCCCCGAGGACGCCGCTTGCCGCATCTGGCATTGGCGGGACGGCCAGGCACATTGCCTGACGCCAGCGGGTTTCAGTGTGCGCAGTCGGGTGTACGAATATGGCGGTGGGGCGTTTTGCCTGACAGATGACGGGGTGGTTTTCGTCAACGAGGCGGATCAGCAGCTGTACCGCCAATCGCTGAAAGACGCCCCCCCCGAGGTGCTGACATCCGGCGAGTGCCGCTATGGCGACCTGCAGTTTGCGCACGGGCAGGTGTTGGCGGTTGAAGAGCATCGAGACCGGCATCGTCTGGTGGCCATCGATCTGGCGGACGGCGCGCGTCATCTGCTGGCCGAAGGTGCGGACTTTTATGCCGCGCCGACGTTGAGCCCTGACGCTCAACGGTTGGCCTGGATCGAATGGAGCCGCCCGGACCAACCATGGACCGCGACTCGCCTGATGGTTGCCGACCGCCAGGACGACAGCCGTTTCACTCAAGCCCGTTGTGTGGCGGGCGATGATGTTCAGGAGTCGCTGCAGCAGCCGCGATTCGATGACAGTGGTCGTCTGTATTGTCTGACGGATCGTGGCGGCTACTGGCAGCCGTGGGTCGAGTCTTCCGATGCTTTGCGCCCGTTGCCCAGCACTGCGGCTGATCATGGGCCAGCGCCCTGGCAGTTGGGTGGTTGCACTTGGCTGCCCCTCAGCGAAAACACCTATCTGGCCAGCTGGACCGAAGGCGGATTCGGCCGACTGGGACTTTGCGGCGAAACACCTGAAGATTTCACCGGGGACTACAGCCGTTTCCGACATCTCGCACTGGATGACCAATTCATCTATTGCATCGCTGCCTCGCCGGTCAGTTCGTCCGCCGTGATTGCCATCGACCGCACAACCCGACAGGTCAAGGTGTTGGCCGGGGGAATAGCACCGTTGCCCGCCGGGCAAATCAGCGTCCCGCAAACCCTGCGCTACCCGAGCGGTGCAGGCGAGGCTCACGGATTCTTCTATCCGGCAATGACTGGCGACACCAAGCCGCCGTTGGTGGTGTTCATCCACGGTGGCCCGACATCGGCGTGCTACCCGATGCTCGATCCGCGCATCCAGTATTGGGCGCAACGCGGTTTCGCCGTGGCCGACCTCAACTACCGTGGCAGCAGCGGCTATGGCCGGGCCTATCGCCAGGCGCTGCATTTGAGTTGGGGAGACGTGGATGTGGAAGATGCCTGTGCGGTGGTCACCCATCTCGCCGAGCGCGGGCTGATCGATGGCGACGAGGCGTTTATTCGCGGTGGCAGCGCCGGCGGGTACACCACGCTGTGCGCGTTGGCGTTCGAGAAGGTCTTCCGCGCCGGCGCCAGCCTTTACGGCGTCAGCGATCCCGTTGCCCTGGGCCGCGCGACGCACAAGTTCGAAGGCGATTATCTGGATTGGCTGATCGGCGATCCCGTCAAAGACGCCGAGCGCTACGCCGCACGCACACCCCTGCTGCATGCGAGCAATATCAGCGTGCCGGTGATTTTCTTTCAGGGTGAACTCGACGCCGTGGTCGTGCCGCAGCAAACCCGCGACATGGTCGAGGCGCTGCAGAACAACGGCATTCTGGTTGAAGCGCATTACTACGCGGACGAACGTCACGGTTTTCGCAAGGCCGGCAATCAGGCCCATGCGCTGGAGCAGGAGTGGTTGTTTTATCGGCGGGTGATGGCGCTCGCGGACTGATACCGTGGCGCCCCCCTTCGCGGGCAAGTCGGATCGCCGCACCGCTCACTCCTACAGAGCCAACACCGTACCTGTAGGAGCGTAGCTTGCTCGCGAATGCGATCTATCTGGCGCCGCCGCTATCAGCGCTTGGCGATGATATACACCGCATGCACGATCCCCGGGATGTAACCGCACAGCGTCAGCAGAATATTCAGCCAGAACGCGCCGGCGAAACCGACTTGCAGAAACACACCCAGTGGCGGCAACAGAATGGCGATGATGATGCGAATGAAGTCCATGGGTCAGCTCCTGATGTGAAGTGGGCTCGTGTGAGCCACACAACCAATCGACCTGCGCTGTTCGTCGGGGTTCAGTGCGGTTCTTCAGGCGAGTATCTCTAGACCGTGCTTCTGCACGATGCTCAACAACTTCAGGGCCATGCCACTGGGATGTTTGTCCCCTGCTTCCCACTGCTTGACCGTCGACGCGCTGGTATTCAGGTAACGCGCAAACACTGGCTGGCTGACGTTGTTGCGCTCGCGCAGCGCTTTGATTTGCTCCGCCGGCATCGCGTCCGGAACGGTTGCAAGACAGGATTCGTCGAATTCGCGCATGGTCGCTTTGCTGATAGCACCGATGGCATACAAGGCACTGGCGGATTCATGTACCGATTCCAAGGCCTCACTTTTAAATTTCTTGTTCATGAATATCTCCAAAAACTCTCTGCTATTCAGTAGGTGCTGGACTTCCAAATCTGTCAGTCCTTCGTAGGTCTTCGCCACTTTCCGAAAACCGATCAGATCAGCCGGACTGATATTGCTTTGATCTTTCTTGGCGTACAGAAATTGATAAACCCAGTATCGACCGCCTTTGGCCACGACAATCGAGCGGTGTCGATTGGCATTCAGGCGCTTCTTCCAGACCCCGCCGCCGAGACTTTCAGCCTGGCCATTGAGCATTTCGGTGAACGCCTCACGAAGCTCATCATCACAAATCCAGGCCTTACCAGCCTGCACCGCAAAACGCCTGGTCTTGAATAACCTGGGCAACATCGGCATTCCTTCCGCAAAAACATACCACTCAGTGGTATAGAAATCAAAACCATCCCCACGACAATGTAGGGCATCGGCACTCCTGCCGATGCCCTCTAAAAAGCCATTGATCCCGCTATTGCTCAAGCTCCGATTGGCATCTGGCAAAACGCAGAGACAAAAAAACACCCCACGTCAAAAGAATCAAACGTGGGGCGATGCGTTATACCGCGAGACGGTTCGGGAATTCGTGCACGACGGGTCTGATCAGACGGCAATGCCTTTTCGGCATTGCAGCTGTGCGGTGCGTACGCGGGAAAAGGCTCGGGCCAGGCGCAGGAGCATTTCGTCGATGTTGGCCTTGCTGACGGTGAGCGCCGGGGTGAAACGCAGGCAATCGGCTTGCGGGGCGTCGAGCAGCAGCCCTTCGTACATCGCCGCTTTAACGACGGCGTCAGCCGAATCCTCGGACAGGGTAAGACCCCAGAGCAGCCCCTGTCCGCGTAACTCACCGTGCCCATAGCGATGCGTCAGACGGGCGAGGCCTTCGCGCAGGTGCTGGCCGGTTTCCCGGACATGCTCGAGAAATCCCTTGTCCTGCACGCTATCGAGTACCGCAAGGCCGGCAGCGGTCATCAGTGCATTGCCATGATGGGTGCCCGTCAGTTCGCCGATATCGAAACAGCAAGCCTTGCCCCGCGCCAGCAACGCTGCCAGAGGCACGCCACCGCCCAGCCCTTTGCCGAGGACAACGATATCTGCCCGCACGCCGTAGGATTGTTCCGCGAGCAATGTCCCGAGACGACCGACACCGGTCTGCACTTCGTCGAAGATCAACAGAATGCCGAGCTCACGACAAAGGCGTTCGACACCTTTGAGGTAAAACTCGGTGGCGGGGATCACCCCGGCTTCGTTCTGGATCGGTTCGAGCATGATTGCCACGGTCCGGGCATCAACCGCTGCATGCAAGGCTGCAAGATCGTTGAACGGAACGTGGCTGAAACCGGGGAGCTGAGGCTCGAAGCGGTTGGTCAGAGTGGAACTGTCCGACGCGGGAATCGTCCCAAGACTACGGCCATGACAACCCTTCTTGGCCACGATGATCCGCGAAGCACCGCCGCGATTTCGCTGCCCCCACTTGCGCGCCAGTTTGATCGCCGCTTCACAGGCTTCGCTGCCACTGTTGAGCAGGTACGCCTGATCACTGCCGGTGCTGACGCAGAGCCGCTCGGCGAGGTTGAGCATGCCGCGGTTATGCAAGCCGAAGCCTGGGTTGATCAGCGACTGAGCCTGCGCCGTAATCGCATTGACCAGTACAGAAGGGCTATGTCCGAGGCTATTGGCCCCGCCACCCTGGGAAAAATCCAGATAGGCACGGTCGTCGCTGTCCCACAACCAGGAGCCCTGGCCGCGCACAAAAATCTGTTTCGGCCGCTCGACACTGGGCATCAGGCACTCGCTGGAAAGATTGTCACCTCTGGACGGCAGGAAATTGTCCGCGGCCAAGTCATCAAGGCTGGGCGCGCTACGCCGTAAATTGAACAGATTCATCCGAAAAAACCTCGTTCGAGGTTTTTTGCCTGACCTATGTAAACAACCTCGGCGTAAACGGTATTCATCGCGCTCTATGGCCCTGTAAGCCTTGTGAATGCGGTTAGACTAGGCCCAGACCAGGCCTCGGGCCATTTCGATTTCCCAGCATTTTCGATAAGTAAATCTTATGGATTTCAAACAACTGCGTTATTTCGTCGCGGTCTACGAAGAGGGCCATGTCGGCCGGGCCGCCGAGCGACTTTCGATCTCTCAGCCGGCACTGTCCCAACAGATCCGCCACCTCGAACAAAACCTTGATGTCAGCCTGTTCGAGCGCAGCAGCAAACGCCTGCTGCCTACCCTGGCCGCCCACACGTTGTACAACCATGCCCTGCCCTTGCTGGATGGTTTGCAACGGGCCCGTGAAGCGCTGGGCAATTTCAAGGGGCAAGCGCTGCGCACACTGGCCATTGGTGTGTTGCAAACCGTCCACACCAGTCTCGTGCCGCAAATGCTCGAACGTGTACGCAAGGCGCAGCCGCACCTGGTGGTGCAGATCTATGAACTGACCGGGTTGGAGATCGAGCGGCGGCTGCTCAACGGCGCTCTGGACATCGGCATCAGTTACCTGCCGCCCCGTCAGCCGGGGCTGCACGGCGTGATGCTGTACGAAGATGAACTGACGCTCGTCATCCCGGCGGATCACCCGTTGCGCGAATTCAAGAAAGTCTCCATGAGTCAGGCTGCCGAGTTGCCGATGTTGCTACTGGGTGAAGAGTTTCAGGTGCGGCAGATCTGGCAGACGCAACTGGCCAGCCTGGGGCGGCGCCCGCAGGTGCAGGCGGAACTGAACAATATGGCGGGGATTCTCGACAGTCTGCCCCACACCCGGCTGGCGACTGTGCTTCCGGGGCGCTCGCAGAAAGCGCTCGGCAACCAAGAACTGCTCTGGAAACCGCTGACCGAACCGCGGGTGCCGCTGAAAGTCGGGTTGGTATGTCGGGATGTGCAGCGACAACAAGCCTCGCTGGCCTTATTGCGAGCCTTGCTGGAAGAAGTGATGAACGCACCGGATGAGCGCTCGGCAACCGTGGATGGGCTGAGCTGATCACTTTTCTGCGGGCAAAAGAAAACCCCGCCGAAGCGGGGCTTTGCAGACTGTTTCCCTGACATCCATTTCACTCCGCCGTCCTGGCAGAATCCTACGTGTCCGTGTTGTTGCTTTGCGCTTCCTGCGCGACGTCCATGAGAATAGATTAGCTGTGGATCCAATCTGCATCTATGGGAGAAGAGCAGCACGTCATGTAAGCGAAGGCTTACATGACGTTACAACGTCAGAACTGCGCTGCGTCCAGCAGAAACAGCGATTCGCTACCGGCCTTCACCGACGCGCTCAACGAGTGAATACGCGGCAGCAGGCGTGCGAAATAGAACCTCGCGGTGCCCAGTTTGCTCGCGTAGAAATCGTCCTGCGCTTCTTTGCCCAAGGCCGCCTTGGCCATCAGTGCCCACATGTAGGCGTAGGCCACATAACCGAAGGTTTGCAGGTACTCGACCGAGGCCGCGCCGATTTCGTTCGGATTGTTTTTCGCCCGGTCCAGCAACCACGCGGTCAATTCGTCGAGGGTGGTCACGGCATCGTTCAGCGGCTTGGTGAACTCGGCCAGGTCAGCACTGGCAGTCGCGGTGAAGTGACGAATCTCGTCGGCGAACAGGTTGTAGAACGCCCCGCCGCTACCGACGATCTTGCGGCCTACAAGGTCCAGCGCCTGAATGCCGTTGGTGCCTTCGTAAATCTGGGTGATGCGCACGTCGCGAACCAGTTGTTCCTGGCCCCATTCACGGATGTAACCGTGGCCGCCGAAAACCTGTTGGCCATGAATGGTGGTTTCCAGACCGAGGTCCGTCAGGAACGCCTTGGCTACCGGGGTCAGCAGCGACACCAGTTCTTCAGCGCGCTTGCGGGTGGCCGCGTCTTCGCTGAACTTGGCGGTGTCCAGTTGCATGGCCACGTACGTCGAGAACGCACGGCCGCCTTCGTTCGAGGCTTTCATGGTCAGCAGCATGCGACGCACGTCCGGGTGGACGATGATCGGGTCCGCCACTTTGTCCTTGTTCTGCGCGCCAGTCGGCGAACGGCTTTGCAGACGGTCGCGGGCGTATTCGATGGCGTTCTGGTAAGAGCGCTCGCCAGAGGCCAGGCCCTGGATGCCGACGCCCAGACGCTCGTAGTTCATCATGGTGAACATCGCCGCCAGGCCTTTGTTCGGCTCGCCGACCAGGTAGCCCACGGCTTCGTCGAAGTTCATCACGCAGGTCGCGGACGCCTTAATGCCCATCTTGTGCTCGATCGAACCGCAAGTCGCCGGGTTGCGCGCGCCCAGGCTGCCATCGGCATTGACCATGAACTTCGGCACCAGGAACAACGAAATGCCTTTCGGCCCTGCTGGCGCGTCCGGCAGTTTTGCCAGCACCAGGTGGATAATGTTCTCGGTCAGGTCGTGTTCACCGCCGGTGATGAAAATCTTGGTGCCGCTGACTTTGTAGGAACCGTCGGCCTGTGGTTCGGCCTTGGTGCGGATGATCCCCAAGTCGGTGCCGGCGTGCGGCTCGGTCAGGCACATCGAACCGGCCCAGACGCCGGCGTACATGTTCGGCAGGTAGGCCGCTTTCAGCTCGTCGCTGGCGTGGGCGTTGATCGACAGGCAAGCACCGGCGGTCAGCATCGGGTACAGCCCGAACGACAGGTTCGCGGAGTTGACCATCTCTTCGACCTGGGCCGAAACCGCCTTGGGCATGCCCATGCCGCCGTAGGTCGGATCGCCACCGACGCCGACCCAACCGCCTTCAGCATAAGTCTGATAAGCCTGTGGGAAACCTGCCGGCGTGGTGACAGCACCGTCCGCCCAATGGCAACCTTCTTCGTCAGCGGCACGGTTCAGGGGCGCGATGCTTTTGCCGGTGACCTTGCCGGCTTCTTCAAGAATGGCTTCAACGGTTTCCGCATCGACAGTCTCGGCCAGTGCAGGCAACTCGGCCCAGAGTTTAGCGACTTCGAACACTTCATTAAGGACGAAGCGCATATCGCGCAGGGGCGCTTTGTAGTCAGCCATGGCAAACCTCGCAGGATCTTTACAGGTAAATCGAAGGAAGAAAGTTTCGTAGGGGGCCGAGTGTAACCCAAGAACTTTTGAGACACATAGGGTCAGCCCGTGACCGTTTTGTAATTTTTAGTCATTGAATTTTTATGTCTGCCAGAACGCCTTCGCGGGCAAGCCCTAATGCCGATGTAGGAGCGAGCTTGCTCGCGATGGTTTTTAACGAAAACGCGTGTTTACTGGCTAAACGCGGAGCTTTTGAGTCCTTCGCGAGCAAGCTCGCTCCTACAATTTCCTTAACTGACTTGCCCGCGAAGCTTTTCCGCTATTGGTCAGAGCGCAAACAACTCCGCCGGGAGCTTCATCAGGCAATCGCTACCCGCTTCGATGGCCGCACGATGAGCGGCGGTGCGCGGCAGCAAGCGCTTGAAGTAAAACTCGCTGGTCGCCAGTTTACCCCGGCAGTAATCGGCATCACCGCTGCCTGCATCCAACTGCGCCTGAGCCACCAAAGCCATGCGCAACCACAGATAACCAAGAATGATGTAACCGCTGAACATCAGGTAGTCCACTGACGCGGCCCCGACTTCGTCCGGATTCTTCATCGCGGCCATGCCGACCTGAGTGGTCAATTCGCCCCACTGCTGATTCAACCCGTTAAGTTGCGCCACATAACTGGCGAGTTGCGGATGCCCGGCGTTCGCCGCGCAAAACTTGTGAACGATTTTGGTAAAGCCGCGCAGCAGTTTGCCCTGGCTGCCAAGCACTTTGCGCCCCAGCAAATCCAGCGCCTGAATGCCGTTGGTGCCTTCGTAGATCGGTGCGATCCGGCAATCGCGAACCAGTTGCTCCATGCCCCACTCACGAATGAAACCGTGGCCACCAAACACCTGCATGCCGAGGTTGGTCACTTCCAGCCCGGTGTCGGTCATGAAAGCTTTGCAGATCGGCGTCAGGAAGGCCAACAGGTCTTCGGCGTCCTGCCGCGCGGTTTCATCCGGGCTCAAATGCGCAGCGTCCAGCAATTGCGCGGTGAAGTACGTCAGCGCGCGATTGCCTTCGTTGAAGGCTTTCATGGTCAGCAACATCCGCCGCACATCAGGGTGAACGATGATCGGGTCGGCGACTTTTTCCGGCGCTTTCGGGCCGGTTAGCGAGCGCATCTGCAGGCGGTCGTTGGCGTACTTGATCGCGCCCTGGAAGCTCGCTTCGCCCAGACACAAACCCTGCATCCCGGTGCCGAGGCGCGCATGGTTCATCATGGTGAACATGCAGTTCAGGCCCTTGTTCGGTTCACCGATCAGGAAGCCCTTGGCCTCGTCGAAGTTCAGCACGCAGGTGGCCGAAGCCTTGATGCCCATCTTGTGCTCGATCGAGCCGCAGGAAACGCCGTTGCGCTCGCCCGCTTCACCGTCGGCATCCGGCAGGAGTTTGGGAACGATAAACAGCGAAATGCCCTTGGTGCCTGCAGGCGCATCCGGCAGTTTCGCCAGCACGAGGTGAATGATGTTGTCGCTCATGTCGTGTTCGCCGGCGGAGATGAAGATCTTGCTGCCGGAGATTGCGTAACTGCCGTCCGCCGCAGGCAGGGCACGGGTCTTGATGATGCCCAGATCGGTGCCGCAATGGGCTTCGGTCAGGCACATGGTGCCGGTCCACTGACCCGCGGTGAGTTTGCTCAGGTAGGTGTTTTTCTGTTCGTCGGTGCCATGGGCGTGAATGGCCGACATCGCACCGTGGGTCAGACCGGGGTACATGCCCCAGGAAGTGTTGCTGGAGCCGACCATTTCGCTGATGACCAGCCCCAGAGAACTCGGCAAGCCCTGGCCGCCGTAAGCGGGATCAGCCGCCAGACCATGCCACCCACCTTCCACGTATTGTGCGAAGGCTTGCTTGAAGCCTGTAGGCGTTGTCACCACGCCATTGTCGAAATGGCAGCCTTCTTCGTCGCCGCTGCGATTGAGCGGTGCCAGCACGTTCTCGCAGAATTTCGCACCTTCTTCGAGGATCGCATTGACCATGTCCGGGCTGGCCTCGGTGGCACCCAGCGCCGCGTAGTTGCTGTGAAAATCGAAGACGTGGTCGATCAGAAAGCGCATGTCGCGCAGGGGAGCTTTGTACTCGGGCATGGTCATTTCTCCGGCAGCAGATGCCTTAAACCTACTGCCGCCGACCACTCCTCACAATCACAGTCCAGACGCTGAATGCGCCATCATCACTCAACCCGCAGCCGCCTCGCGCACCGCACCACGACGGTTCTGACCGTAAGCCACCACACAGTTTCGCCCGGCACCTTTGGCAGCGTAGAGCGCCTCATCGGCAGACTTGAGCACTTTTTCAGGGTTACGTTGGTCCACCCGTTCGGCGACGCCGATGCTCACGGTGACCGATACACTCGAGGCCGCGGAACCGGAACGACGCTGACGCCCCTGCTGGTCGTCCTGAGGACGGTTGTCCTGATTACGCAGATGAATGTTGTAGGTTGCAATGGATTCACGGATCACTTCCAGGTGCGGCATGCACTCCTCGAGCGTCTTGCCCGCAAACACCAGTGCAAATTCCTCACCGCCATAGCGATAAGCCCTACCGCCACCGCCGATTTTCGATAATTTGCTGGCAACCAGCCGCAGCACCTGATCGCCGACATCGTGGCCGTGGGTGTCGTTGAATTTCTTGAAGTGGTCGACGTCGCTCATGGCGAGTACGTAATTGCGCCCCAGGCGCTGCATGCGCTCGTTCAACGCGCGGCGCCCCGGCAGCCCGGTGAGCTCATCACGGAAAGCCATTTGATAGGCTTCATGGGCAACCGCCGCGGCGATCATCAACATCACCTGACTGCACATGATGTTCAGGGTAAACGGCAGGATGAAGGTTTTCGGTAATGCCCAGAACAACCCGAGCAAACCCACCAGTTGTGCGGCGTGCAACGGTCTCGGGTTACGCCAGTATTGCCAGCTCAGCAGCAGGAACGAAGCGATGAACACCGGATAGGACAGCTGGATCAGGCTCATCCAGGCACCATGCAGGGCGGGCCAGCGGATTTCCGACAGCCACATCAGCAACGCCTGTGGGTAACTTTGCTCCAGTCCCAACGCCACACTGCCGACGGCCAGCAACACCGCGAAACGGGCGACCATGTCCTGGAACAGATGGGTGCGTTCCTGCCACGCCGCGAACACACCAAACAGCAGCGGAAGCAGCAAACAGCACAGGTGAAAAACCACAGCGGCGTCTTCGCGCACCTTGCCGTTGTCGCGGTAATAGTCGGTCTGGGTGTCGAGCAGGTAGTAGGCGATGTACACCGTGACCATCAGAAACAGCTCGCGCTGACGTCGGTAAACCGCGCAGTAAGCGCCGCCGAGCAACAAAACGAGGGTGGGCAACACGTTGAACAGCGACGTGAAGAAGACGTTCAGATCCTTGACGTAGGCAGCCGCCAGCCCCGCAATCAACAGTAGAAGTGACGGTAGGAAATGACTGAAACGTACAGCAGAAGAACGCGGCAAGGGTAAAGCTCCGACCCGGCAAACTGAGATGGCATTGTGCCCTCTCATCGAGCGACATGTCACATCGCCATCCTCTTTAACGGCAGCAAAGTCGTTCTTCTTAGCGTTTTAGTCAGGAATATTTGCGCACGTAAATCGCCCACAAAAAAGCCGCTGTTCCCGAAGGAAACAGCGGCTTGCTGAAGCGACGACCCGAGACTTAGTAGCCCAGTGCGAAGTCTTCTTCTTTCATGTCCATCAGGTTGTTGGCGCCCGACAGCATGGTTGCAACGTGAGTGCGGGTACGCGGCAGGATGCGCTGGAAGTAGAAGCGCGCCGTCTGCAATTTGGCGGTGTAGAACGCCGTTTCGCTGGTGCCGGCCGCCAGTTTCTCGGCTGCCAGACGCGCCATATCAGCCCAGAAGTAGGCCAGGCAGGCATAACCGGAGTACATCAGGTAATCCACGGAAGCCGCGCCGACTTCTTCGCGATCTTTCATGGCGGCCATACCGACCTTCATGGTCAGCTCGCCCCATTCTTTGTTCAGTGCAGCCAGCGGCGCGACGAATTCCTGAACGGCTTCGTTGCCTTCGTTGGTCTGGCAGAACTTGTGGACGATCTTGGTGAAGCCTTTCAGGGCCTCGCCTTGAGTCATCAGCACCTTGCGGCCCAGCAGGTCCAGTGCCTGGATGCCGGTGGTGCCTTCGTACAGCATCGAAATGCGGCTGTCGCGAACGTTCTGCTCCATGCCCCATTCGGCGATGAAGCCGTGGCCGCCGTAGATTTGCACGCCGTGGTTGGCGGATTCGAAACCGACTTCGGTCATGAAGGCTTTGGCGATTGGCGTCATGAACGCCAGCAGTGCGTCGGCTTTCTTCTTCTCTTCTTCGTCCACGCCGTACTTGACGATGTCGACTTGCTTGGCGGTGAAGTAAACCATTGCGCGGTTGCCTTCGGCGAACGCTTTCATGGTCAACAGCATGCGACGGACATCAGGGTGCACGATGATCGGGTCAGCGGCTTTTTCCGGCGCTTTCGGGCCAGTCAGGGAGCGCATTTGCAGACGATCGCGAGCGTATTTCAGGCCGCCCTGGAAGCCGATCTCTGCGTGAGCCAGACCTTGCAGCGCGGTGCCCAAACGTGCGGTGTTCATGAAGGTGAACATGCAGTTCAGGCCTTTGTTCGCCTGGCCAATCAGGAAACCGGTGGCCTCGTCGAAGTTCATCACGCACGTGGCGTTACCGTGGATGCCCATTTTGTGTTCCAGGGAACCACAGGACACGGCGTTGCGTGCACCGATCGAACCGTCTTCGTTCGGCATGAACTTCGGAACGATGAACAGCGAAATGCCTTTGGTGCCAGCCGGTGCATCCGGCAGGCGGGCCAGCACGATGTGGACGATGTTGTCGGCCATGTCGTGTTCACCGGCCGAGATGAAGATCTTGGTGCCGGAGACTTTGTAGGAACCGTCGGCCTGAGGCTCGGCCTTGGTGCGCAGCATGCCCAGGTCGGTGCCGCAGTGCGGTTCGGTCAGGCACATGGTGCCGGTCCACTCGCCGGAAACCAGCTTGGTCAGGTAAGCCTCTTGCTGCTCAGGCGTACCGTGCTCGGAGATGGTGTTCATCGCGCCATGGGACAGGCCTGGGTACATGCCCCACGACCAGTTGGCCTCGCCGACCATTTCGCTGACAGCCAGACCCAGAGACTCTGGCAGGCCCTGGCCGCCGTGCTCTACGTCGTGGGCCAGGCTTGGCCAGCCGCCTTCGACGAATTGCTTGTAGGCTTCTTTGAAGCCGGTCGGGGTTTTAACGCCGGACTCGCTCCAGGTGCAGCCTTCGGTGTCACCCACGCGGTTCAGCGGAGCCAGCACCTGCTCACAAAACTTGGCGCCTTCTTCGAGAATGGCGTCAACCATGTCCGGAGTTGCGTCTGCACAAGCCGGAAGGCTCTGATAGTGCGCTTCGTAGCCGAGCAGTTCGTCACGAACGAAGCGAATATCACGCAAGGGGGCCTTGTAGTCAGGCATAGCGATAAACCTCTGCTGATGTAACCGGGAATGAACGACCGTGGTGATTTGTTGTAACGGTCAAACAGTTGTTTGAAACATACGTTTACGCCCAAACCTTGTCAAGCGTCGATCTTTTGCCGTTCGTCATCGCTCGGCGCAAATCCCGAACGCACGACAACACTGCGCCGTTGCCCAGGCAACACGCCGTATAAAAAAGTTTAGTTGGGGAAGAAGGACTTACACACAAAAACGCCGCGAAAGGTCGCGGCGTTTGAAGTGCTGATGAAGCGGATGAAGCGGATGATCAGGCGAAAGTATCGATCAGCGTGCCGAGCATTTTATCGGAAGACTTGGCGACTGCTACGCCCGCCTCGACCTGAAACTTGCCCTGCGCCATCTCGACCATGTTGCTGGCCAAGTCTGATTGCTGACTGCGATCAACTGAACGCAGACGATCAACCTGAACCTCGGAAGACTGGCTGGTAACCGAGCGTTCGATTGTATTGTTGGCGATCTGGCCAGAAGCCTGATCGACACGGTTCTGCCCTGTCTGAATAGTACTCAGACCGGCGTAAAAAGCGGTACTTCCTGAGATTTCCATGGGAGAACTCGTCCTACAAAGGATCAACAGCGGGCATTGAAACAGACGCACGCAAAAAACACCCGACAAAAACACTAATGGCACAGTGCCTTGTCATAGGTAAAACCATTGCTTGAAGCTTCAGTCCAGCAAATCCAGCTGAAGGTGTTCCGCCACCGCCTCCGCTGTCACCAGCTTGAGTTTCGGCACTCGTCCAAGACACGGCGCGGGGATCCGCTCGGCAAGCGTGGCAAGGTTTTCTTCAAGGCGCGCCGTCTTTGCATCGATGATGTTGGCCACCCAACCCGCCAGCTGCAAACCGTCCTGCGCAATCGCCTCGGCTGTCAGCAACGCATGGTTAATGCAACCCAGCCGCACGCCGACCACCAGAATCACCGGCAGATCCAGCGCCATGGCCAGGTCCGACAGGTTGTCCTGATCCGCCAGCGGCACGCGCCAGCCACCGGCGCCTTCGATCAGGGTGAAATCGGCCTGCATCTCCAGAATCTTCTGCATCGGTGCCAACAAGGATTGCACCGTCAACGCCACGCCCGCCTCGCGTGCCGCCAGATGCGGAGCGATTGCCGGTTCGAACGCCACCGGATTGACCTGTGCATACGTCAGCGGCACCGAGCATTCCGCCAGCAACGCCAACGCGTCGGCGTTGCGCAAGCCCTTGGGCGTCACGTCGCAACCTGAAGCAACCGGTTTCCCCGCCGCCGTACTCAGGCCCGCCGACCGCGCGGCATGCAGCAAGCCCGCAGCCACAGTGGTCTTGCCGACATCGGTGTCAGTACCGGTGATGAAATACGCTGCGCTCATAAGGGTTTCTCCAAAACGGCATACACCACTTGATAAGTCGCCGGCAGGCCTTCGGCCTGACGAAACTGCTCGTAAGCCTCGACCAGGCCGAGAATCCGCGCCCTGCCGGTCAAACCGCCCGGCCTCCCGGGATTGAGGTTGTGCGCACCCAGCGCCTTGAGTTCGTGGGTCAGGCTGCGCACATCCGGGTAATGCAGCACGTGAGGACGGGTTTGCAGACTCGCGACCTTCAAGCCGCTGGCCGCGCACAGCTGTTGATAAACCCCGAACTCGCGGAAGCGGTTGACGTGCACCATGCCATCCACTTGCCTCCAACTGTCACGCAGCTCTGACAGTGTGCCCACGCACAGACTAGCAAATGCAAACTTTCCGCCAGGTTTAAGCACACGATGGGCTTCACTGAGCACCGAAGCGAAGTCCGCGCACCACTGCACCGCCAGGCTGGAGAAGATCAGATCACAGGTCGAATCCTGCAAGGGCAGTCGTTCCGCATCGCCGGCGATGAAATGCGTGGCCCCACCCAACGGGCGCGCGTGATTGAGCATGCCTTCGGCGATGTCCAGCGCCACGCCGTGACCGGCAGGAAAACGCTCACTCAGCACACGACTGAAATGCCCGGTGCCACACCCAAGATCGAGCCAGCGACCTGGTACGAAATTGCCCGGCAAACGGCTTAACAACTGGCTGCCGACATCACGCTGCAATTCGGCGACGCTGTCGTAGCTGGCCGCCGCGCGGGAAAAGGACGCGGCAACCTGGCGCTTGTCCGGCAAGCCGCCGGGCTGCTTTGGAAGGGGAAGCGGAAGGGATAAATCAGTCATCACCGGACTCATGCAAAAAGGCCTGGATCGCCCCTGCCACACCGTGCGGGTCTTCCAGGAGAAACGCGTGGCTGGCCTGTTCAATCAGGCCGATTTCGACGTCCGGCAGCAATGCCAGCAAATCCGCCACCGCTTCGGCTGGAACCAGCCCGTCGAGGCCGGCGAACAAATGCAGCTGCGGGCCGCGGAATGCTTGCAATGCCTGACGGGTATCCAGTTGCGCAAGCAGCTCCAGGCCGCTCATCAATACCGCAGCAGAGGTGTGGGGCGCGCCACCGAGCAATAACCGCGACAATCCGCGTGGGTCTTCGGCGCCTTGAGCGCAGAGCAACGAAAAGCGCTTCAGCGTCGTGCGCAGATCGGCGCTGCATCCGGTCAGAAACGCGTCGAAGGTCTCGCCGGGCATCGCGTTTGGCCATTGCTCATGGGCGACAAACGAAGGATTGCTCGCCAGGGTCAACAAGCCGCAGCAACGATCGCCGCGCCGCGCCGCCAACTCGGAAGCGAGCATGCCGCCGAGGGACCAGCCGCCGAGCCAGGCGTCTTGCGGGATCGTCGAATCCAGCTCATCGAGCCATTCTTCAAGATCGCTCGATTCCAGCTCCGGCAGCGGCTCGATCTCGACCCGCAGATGCTCATCCAGCCCTTGCAACGCAGCTGCCAATGGCTCCAGAGGTGAAATCCCGAGCCCCCAGCCAGGTAGCAGAATCAGACGATCACGCATGGCTTGGCTCCGGTCCCAGTTGTGCAAAACAATCGGCCAGTCCATTTAACAATAGCTGCACCTGCGCCTCGCTGTGCGCGGCGGTCAGGGTCACACGCAGTCGGGCGCTGCCGGCGGGCACGGTCGGTGGGCGGATCGCGGTCACCATCAATCCACGCTCGCGCAGCATTTGCGACAGCCGCACCGCACGCCCGGCATCGCCGATCATGATCGGCTGGATCGGAGTGAAGCTGTCCATCAGCTCCAGGCCGATCTGCTCGGCACCTTGTCGGAACTGACGAATCAGGATGTTCAGATGTTCACGACGCCAGTGCTCGGTGCGCAGCAGTTCCAGGCTTTTCAGCGTTGCGCAGGCCAGGGCAGGCGGTTGGCTGGTGGTGTAAATGTACGGACGAGCGAACTGGATCAAACTCTCGATCAGTTCTTCGCTGCCGGCAACAAAGGCGCCTGCAGTGCCAAAAGCTTTGCCGAGGGTGCCCACCAGCACCGGCACGTCCTCCTGGCTCAGGCCGAAATGCTCGACGATCCCGCCACCATTGGCGCCCAGCGGACCAAAACCATGCGCGTCATCGACCATCAGCCACGCGCCTTTGGCCTTTGCTTCCCGGGCCAGCGCTGGCAGGTCGGCGATGTCGCCGTCCATGCTGAACACGCCGTCGGTGACCACCAGCGTATTGCCAGAGGCTTTCTCGAGACGGTTGGCGAGACTCACCGCGTCGTTGTGCAGATAACGATTGAAACGCGCGCCGGACAACAGGCCGGCGTCGAGCAACGAGGCGTGGTTGAGGCGGTCTTCGAGCACCGTATCGCCCTGCCCCACCAACGCGGTCACAGCGCCGAGGTTGGCCATGTAACCGGTGGTGAACAGCAACGCACGCGGGCGGCCAGTCAAGTCAGCTAACGCTTCTTCCAGCTCATGATGTGGCGTGCTGTGGCCAATGACCAAGTGCGAAGCGCCGCCACCGACACCCCAACGGGACGCGCCGGCGCGCCAGGCTTCGATCACTTGCGGGTGATTGGCCAGGCCCAGGTAATCGTTGTTGCAGAACGCCAGCAACGGCTGACCGTCGACCACCACTTCGGGGCCTTGAGGGCTTTCGAGCAATGGGCGTTGGCGGTAGAGATGTTCGGCACGACGGGCAGCAAGGCGTGCGGCGAGATCGAAAGACATGCAGGCCTCGCGAGTAGGAAGGAGATAAAGCTTCTGCAGGAGCAAAGCTTGCTCGCGATGAATGCGCCTCTGTCTGTTTGAATGACCGTGGCGATCCGATCGCGGGCAAGCCTTGCTCCTACAGGGGGTCAGCGGTGATCAAACAGCAGCGTTATAGAACATCTCGCTGCTCTTCTGCTCCACCAGCGCCTGTTCGATGGCTGCCTGGTGCACTTCGTCGGCATGCTCTTCACGCGCTTCCGGCAGGATCCCCAGGCGCGAGAACAGTTGCATGTCCTTGTCGGCCTGCGGGTTGGCGGTGGTCAGCAGTTTGTCGCCATAGAAAATCGAGTTCGCACCGGCAAAGAACGCCAGGGCCTGCATCTGCTCGTTCATCGCTTCGCGGCCGGCGGACAGGCGCACGTGGGATTGCGGCATCAGGATGCGCGCGACGGCGAGCATGCGGATGAAGTCGAACGGGTCGATGTCTTCGGCGTTTTCCAACGGCGTACCGGCGACTTTCACCAGCATGTTGATCGGCACCGATTCCGGATGCTCCGGCAGGTTGGCCAGCTGGATCAGCAGGTTGGCACGGTCATCGAGGGACTCGCCCATGCCGAGGATGCCGCCGGAGCAGATCTTCATCCCCGAATCACGCACGTAGGCCAGGGTTTGCAGGCGCTCGCTGTACGTGCGGGTGGTGATGATGCTGCCGTAGAACTCGGGCGAGGTGTCGAGGTTGTGGTTGTAGTAATCGAGGCCGGCCTTGGCCAGCGCTTCGGTCTGGTCCTGATCCAGACGACCGAGGGTCATGCAGGTTTCCAGGCCCATGGCTTTCACGCCCTTGACCATCTCCAGCACGTACGGCATGTCTTTGGCCGACGGGTGTTTCCACGCCGCGCCCATGCAGAAACGGGTCGAACCGATGGCCTTGGCGCGGGCAGCCTCTTCGAGGACCTTCTGCACTTCCATCAGTTTTTCTTTTTCCAGGCCGGTGTTGTAGTGACCGGACTGCGGACAATATTTGCAATCTTCCGGGCAGGCGCCGGTCTTGATCGAGAGCAGCGTGGAAACCTGGACGCGGTTGGCGTCGAAATGCGCGCGGTGCACGGTCTGCGCCTGGAACAGCAGGTCGTTGAATGGCTGAACGAAGAGTGCTTTGACTTCGGCCAAAGACCAGTCATGACGCAGTGTTGCAGAGGTGCTGGCGCTCATGGGCGTTTCCTTGATTATGCTTGGCTAGCGGCTGGGGAATGGAATACCCACAGACGCGACACGGATGTTCGGCATATTTAAGGAAGAGCGATGCGCTGTCAACCACGATACAAAGGACCGGTTTACATCTGGTTAAAAAACAAACAACCCTGTTTGCTTTGCGGTGAGATGGCAGATGAAGCTACGCCAATCTGCACGGCGTGTGAAACCGACCTGCCCTGGCTCGGCGATCACTGCCGGACCTGCGCCCTGCCCTTGCCCGCGGCGGACATGACCTGCGGCCAATGTTTGAAGGCGCCGCCCTCCTTCGAACAAGTGATCGCCCCGTGGACCTACAGTTTTCCAGTCGACAGTCTGATCACCCGCTTCAAGCACAGCGCGAAATGGCCGTTTGGCCGCCTGCTTGCCGAACTTCTCGCTCATTACCTACAACATCGCTTCGATGAAGCGCTGGAGCGACCCGATGCGCTGGTCCCGGTGCCGCTGGCGACCAGGCGTCTGCGGCACCGGGGGTTCAATCAGGCTGCAATGCTGGCCCGCTGGTTAAGCGCGAGCCTGGATATCCCCTGCGAAGAACAGCTGCTCAAGAGGATTCAAGACACCAGCGCGCAACAAGACCTGAAGGCCGAGGCTCGCAAAAAGAACCTGCACAACGCATTCGCCCAGATGCCCGATGCGGTGATCAAGGGGCGTCACCTGGCGCTGGTCGACGACGTGCTGACCACTGGCGCGACCGCCCAGGCCCTGGCACACCTGTTGATGGATGCCGGCGCCTCGCGGGTCGATGTCTATTGCCTGGCGCGCACGCCCAAACCCGGCGACGCGGTTTGACTCAAGAACACAAAACCTGTGGGAGCGAGACCGGCTTGCCGGCGATGGACTCAAGAGCGACGCGTTTGTTCAGAAAGCACGCGTTATCGTTAACGTCCATCGCCGGCAAGCCGGTCTCGCTCCCACAGGGATTTCCACATGACTTGACTCCCGCAGCCCAAGCCGCCAACGTCCTCCCATCGTCACAGCCCAAAGCGCCTTGCCATGTCCTTGCCTACGTTGTTGTCCCAGCACATTGTCCGTCGCCCGCAGCGCATCGCATTGCTGCAACACATCGCCGAACAGGGCTCGATCACCCGCGCTGCGAAAAGCGCGGGGCTGAGTTACAAAGCCGCGTGGGATGCCATCGACGAGTTGAACAACCTGGCGCAGAAGCCGCTGGTGGAGCGCAGTGTCGGCGGCAAGGGCGGTGGTGGTGCGAAGCTGTCCAGCGAAGGCCAACGCGTATTGCGCCTGTATCAAAAGCTGCAAACACTGCAGGCCCAGGTGCTGGAAGCCGCCGAAGACGCCAGCGACCTGGACCTGCTCGGCCGCCTGATGCTCAGAACCAGCGCGCGCAATCAGTTGCACGGCAAGGTCATGGCGATTGAAGCTCAGGGGCGCAACGACCTGATTCGTCTTGAACTGGCCGAAGGCCTGGGTCTCGATGCGCAGATCACCCACGACAGCACCGTGCGCCTGGAACTGGAGCCCGGCACGGAAGTGGTCGCCCTGATCAAGGCCGGCTGGCTCGAACTGCTGGCCATCGAAGACACTGCAACACCCGGACACAATGACCTGACCGGCACCATCGAAGAAATCCTCAACGCCGAGGACGGCCCCAGTGAAGTGCGCATCGGCCTGCCCAATGGCCAGACGTTATGCGCGCTGGCCGAACCGCTGCACTTGAAAACCCACGGCCTCGCCACCGATAAACCGGTACGGGTGCAATTTGCGCCGTCCAACGTGTTGCTCGGTACACCGCTCTGAAACACAAGCGTCATTAACGCTCTTTAAGGTGACTGTAAAAACCCGCAGGGAGCCTGATGTGAGCCTATTAGAAGACAACCAGAACACCGACCTCGAGAACATGGTCGGCCTCAGCCGTCGTGGTTTCATCAGCGCGGGCGCCCTGTGCGGTGCAGCCATGTTCCTCGGCGGCAACCTGCTGAGCCGCAGCGTGCTCGCGGCCAGTGTCAGCGCAGGCACCAGCAAACTGTTGGGTTTTGACAGCATCCCCGCCGCCACCAGCGACGCCATTACCCTGCCGCCGGGCTACAAGTCTTCGGTGCTGATCAGCTGGGGCCAGCCGCTGCAACAGAACGGTCCGGCATTCGACCCGAGCGGTAACGGCTCCGCCGAACATCAGGAAAGCCAGTTCGGCGACAACAACGACGGCATGAGCCTGTTCGAGTTTCCGGGTGAAAAAGACCGCGCGCTGATGGCGATCAACAACGAATACACCAACTACCGTTACCTCTACCCCCATGGCGGCATGCCGCAATCGAAGGAAGAAGTGCGCAAGGCGCTGGCCTGCGAAGGCGTGTCGGTGATCGAAGTGCAACGCAAGAACGGGCAATGGCAATTCGTTCAGGGCTCGCGCTACAACCGTCGCATTCACGGTAACGCGCCGATCAGCCTCAGCGGCCCCGCTGCCGGCCATGACCTGTTGAAAACCAGCGCCGACCCGCACGGTAAGAACGTCCTCGGCACCTTCCAGAACTGCGCCAACGGCAAGACGCCGTGGGGCACCTACCTGACCTGCGAAGAGAACTTCACCGACTGCTTCGGCAGCAGCAATGCCGAACAGAAATTCGACGCCGCGCAGAAACGCTACGGTGTGGTGGCCGCCAGCAAAGAGATCAACTGGCACCCACACGACGAGCGATTCGACCTGGCGAAAAACCCCAACGAACTCAACCGTCACGGCTGGGTGGTGGAAATCGACCCGTTCAATCCGCTGTCGACACCCGTCAAGCGCACCGCACTGGGCCGTTTCAAACATGAAAACGCTGCCCTGGCCGAAACCCATGACGGCCACGCCGTGGTGTACATGGGCGACGACGAGCGCGGCGAGTTCATCTACAAGTTCGTCAGCCGCGACAAGATCAACCACAAAAACCCGAAAGCCAATCGTGACCTGCTGGACCACGGCACCTTGTACGTGGCGCGCTTCGACGCGGGCGACGGCAACGCCGATCACCCGAAAGGCCAGGGCGAGTGGATCGAACTGACCCACGGCAAAAACGGCATCGACGCCAGCAGCGGTTTTGCCAATCAGGCAGAGGTGCTGATTCACGCGCGCCTCGCGGCCACGGTGGTGAAAGCTACGCGCATGGACCGTCCGGAGTGGATCGTCGTCAGCCCCAAGGACGGCCAGGTCTATTGCACGCTGACCAACAACGCCAAGCGCGGTGAAGACGGTCAACCGGTGGGCGGGCCTAACCCCCGCGAGAAGAACGTGTACGGGCAGATTCTGCGCTGGCGCACCGACCGTGATGACCACGGTTCGAAAAGCTTTGCCTGGGATCTGTTTGTGGTCGCCGGCAACCCGGGTGTCCACGCCGGCACGCCGAAGGGCGGTTCGTCGAACATCACGCCGCAAAACATGTTCAACAGCCCGGATGGCCTGGATTTCGACAAGGCCGGACGCTTGTGGATCCTGACCGATGGCGACTCGAGCAACGCCGGTGATTTTGCCGGCATGGGCAACAACCAGATGCTCTGCGCCGACCCGGTCACCGGGGAGATCCGCCGCTTCATGGTCGGGCCGATTGGCTGCGAGGTGACGGGGATCAGCTTCTCGCCGGATCAGAAGACGCTGTTTGTCGGGATTCAGCATCCGGGGGAAAACGGTGGGTCGACGTTCCCTGAGCATCTGCCGAATGGCAAGCCGCGGTCTTCGGTGATGGCGATTTCCCGTGAGGATGGCGGGATCGTCGGCGCCTGATCGGGCCTCTTCGCGGGCAAGTCGGATCGCCGCCCGCTCGCTCCTACAGGTGATTTGCGGTGTGTCGCAGATCGAATGTGGGAGCGAGCCTGCTCGCGATGGCGCCAGCCCAACCAACACTCATCTCAAGCCCAACCACTATAGAAGCCCCGTCTGCGCTACCATGCTTGGCCGGACGCGGCAGCCTGCTGCGCGCAGGAGTCAGCATGGCCCACCCGTTTGCAACCCTCACCCCAGACCTCGTGCTCGATGCCGTCGAAAGCATCGGCTTTCTCAGCGACGCGCGCATTCTGGCGCTCAACAGCTACGAGAACCGCGTCTATCAGGTCGGCATCGAAGACTCCGAACCGCTGATCGCCAAGTTCTACCGCCCGCAGCGCTGGACCAACGAAGCGATTCTTGAAGAGCACCAGTTCACCTTCGAACTCGCCGAGTGCGACGTGCCGGTGGTGGCGCCGATGATTCACAACGGTGCCAGCCTGCACGAACACAACGGTTTCCGTTTCACCCTGTTCCCTCGCCGTGGCGGACGCGCGCCGGAGCCGGGCAATCTCGATCAGCTGTATCGACTGGGCCAACTGCTCGGCCGCCTGCATGCCGTGGGCTCGACAAAACCCTTCGATCACCGCGAAGCGCTGGGCGTGAAGAACTTCGGTCACGATTCGCTGACGACGCTGCTCGAAGGCAATTTCATCCCCAAAAGCCTGCTGCCGGCCTACGAGTCCGTCGCCCGCGACCTGCTCAAGCGTGTCGAAGAGGTCTACAAAGCCACGCCGCACCAGAACATCCGTATGCACGGCGATTGCCACCCCGGCAACATGATGTGCCGCGACGAGATGTTCCACATCGTCGACCTCGACGACTGCCGCATGGGCCCGGCGGTGCAGGACATCTGGATGATGCTCGCCGGCGACCGTCAGGAATGTCTCGGTCAGTTGTCGGAATTGATGGACGGCTACAACGAATTTCACGACTTCGACCCGCGGGAACTGGCGCTGATCGAACCGCTGCGCGCGTTGCGCCTGATGCACTACAGCGCCTGGCTGGCGCGTCGCTGGGACGACCCGGCGTTCCCGCACAGTTTTCCGTGGTTCGGTACGGAGCGGTATTGGGGGGATCAGGTGTTGGCGTTGCGTGAGCAGTTGGCCGCGCTCAACGAAGAACCGTTGAAGTTGTTCTAGCCCCGGTAGGAGCCGGCTTGCTGGCGATGAACGATGACACCGTCCTCCTGACACACCGCGTTATCGTTCATCGCCAGCAAGCCGGCTCCTACAAAACTCCTGACATGCCTATACAATCCCCTTTTTGTTAGCTGCCTAAGCAAGGATTCTGCATGCAAGCCGCCAACCCGCGTCGCGGGTACATCCTGGGCCTGAGTGCCTACATCATCTGGGGCCTGTTCCCGATCTACTTCAAAGCCATCGCCAACGTGCCCGCCGTGGAGATCATCATCCACCGCGTGCTCTGGTCTGCGCTGTTCGGCGCCTTGCTGCTGATGGTGTGGAAGCATCCGGGCTGGTGGCGCGAGCTGCGTGACAACCCGAAACGGCTGGCGATCCTCGCGCTGAGCGGCACGCTGATCGCGGCCAACTGGCTGACGTACGTCTGGTCGGTGAACAACGGGCGCATGCTCGAAGCCAGCCTCGGTTACTACATCAACCCGCTGGTGAACGTGTTGTTGGGGATGTTGATCCTCGGCGAACGGCTGCGACGCATGCAGTGGATCGCGGTGGGTCTGGCCGCGGTCGGTGTGGCGCAACAGGTGTGGCAGGTCGGCAGTCTGCCGTGGGTGTCGCTGGTGCTGGCGCTGACGTTTGGCTTCTACGGTTTGATCCGCAAGCAGGCGCCGGTCAAAGCCTTGCCCGGTCTGGTGGTGGAAACCTGGATGCTGGTGCCGATTGCCATGGCCTGGCTGCTGTTCAATCAGACGGCCATGAGCGCTCAGCCCGAGTTCTGGACGACTACCGAAGCCTGGTGGCTGGTCGCCGCCGGGCCGGTAACCCTCGTGCCGCTGGTATGTTTTAACGCCGCCGCGCGGCATTTGCCCTACACCACGCTGGGATTCCTCCAGTACCTGGCGCCGACATTGGTGCTGCTGCAAGCCGTACTGCTGTTTGGCGAACACTTGTCATCCAGCACACTGGTGGCGTTTATCTTTATCTGGGCCGGGCTGGCGGTTTACAGCGTCGATGCGTGGATAAGTTTGCGCCGTCGCAGCTGATCAAAAATCGTACGAACCTCTACAGGCCACGTATTTCGTGGCCTGCATCGATCCTTCCCAAGGTTATCCACAGCGTGATCCCCGGCGTTTGTGCGCAACTTGTTGAATCTGATGGTTTTTTGATCAGTTCATGAAGAAGCCCGGCCGGCGTGGGCTGGCGGGCTGTCTCTACAGGTTATCCACAGGCAGGTGCACGTATAACTTGGATAACCCTGTCAGGGTTCGCTGCGCAGGACCAATTCCACCATCAAATCGTCCGCCAGGGTTTCCAGGCGCGACTGCAACACATCCAGAGAAAGCGTCAGCGGCACGGCGAGAATCGCTTCGGCGTGGAACAGCGGCTCGCTGCTCATCGGCGCCGGGCGCACTTCGGTAACCAGTCGTTCCAGATTGACCCCCTGCTCACTCAACAGACGCGTGATGTCGCGCACGATCCCCGGACGATCATTGCCCACAAGTTCCATGGCAATTGGTTTCCAGGTGCAGGATTGTTCGATGCCGCTTTCGGCAATCAGCACGCGAATGCCATGGGCCGACAACGCCTGCAAGGCATCGACCAATTCGTCGTAGGCCTCGGCCGGCACGCCCACCCGAAGAATCCCGGCAAACTGCCCGGCCATGCGTGACATGCGGCTTTCCAGCCAGTTGCCGCCGTGCTCGGCAATGCACTGGGCGATGCGCTCGACCTGCCCAGGTTTGTCCGGTGCGAAAACAGTGAGTACGAGGTGGTCCATGGCGCAGCCCTCTTTTGTTATAGAAAGAGAAGTATAGGCAAGGGTTGTTGCTACGTTGAATCGGCCGACGCCTTCGCGGGCAAGCCTTGCTCCTACGGGTTTTGTGTCGTTCACAAAATTGGTAACCGGGCCCAAAACCTGTAGGAGCAAGGCTTGCCCGCGAATGGCGCACCAGCGATTCAACTGAAAAGCACAAATCGTGTACAACTTTTTATATTTAACTGGAACAATCTCATACTTTTTTGAGAACATCCCCATCCCCGACGTGACTGCAATGCGTCATGGGGTCGCAGAACGACGTAATTAGTCTAATTTTCACAACCGCAATTCATCATGTAGTATGCCGCAGCGCGCACTACATAACGTTGGATCGATGTCTGCCACAGGCGCGGTCGCAGCCCTGAAAGCCCTATCAGCAAGGCCTCAACGCCGTTGATCGGTTCCATCCCAGCCGCCCGAAATGGCATGTACTGGTGGAAGGGGTTTGTGGTTTAAATAGCCAGAGGCTTCATTGTTAATTTGAAGAGCTGAAAAGCGAAATAGCTGAGCAGAGTGAGGCAAGCAATGACTGAACACGTTCAAGTCGGTGGCCTGCAGGTCGCCAAAGTCCTGTTCGACTTCGTGAACAACGAAGCCATTCCCGGAACCGGCCTCACCGCCGACAAATTCTGGGCCGGTGCCGACAAGGTCATTCACGACCTGGCGCCGAAGAACAAAGCCCTACTCGCCAAACGCGATGATTTCCAGGCTCGTATCGATGGCTGGCACCAGTCCCGTGCCGGTCAGGCGCACGACGCCGTGGCTTATAAAGCCTTCTTGCAAGACATCGGTTATCTGCTGCCAGAAGCGGCTGATTTCCAGGCAACGACGCAAAACGTCGATGACGAAATCGCCCGCATGGCCGGCCCACAGCTCGTGGTGCCGGTCATGAACGCCCGCTTCGCGCTCAACGCCTCGAATGCCCGCTGGGGCTCGTTGTACGACGCGCTCTATGGCACCGACGCCATCAGCGAAGCTGACGGCGCGGAAAAAGGCAAAGGCTACAACAAGGTTCGCGGCGACAAGGTCATCGCCTTCGCCCGCGCCTTCCTCGATGAAGCCGCGCCATTGGCCGCCGGCTCCCACGTCGATTCCACCGGCTACAAGATCGTTGACGGCAAACTGGTGGTCGCCCTGAAAGGTGGCAGCAACAGCGGCCTGCGCAACGACGCTCAGCTGATCGGTTTCCACGGCGATGCGGATGCACCGACCGCGATCCTGCTGAAGAACAACGGCCTGCACTTCGAAATCCAGATCGACGCCAGCACCCCGGTCGGCCAGACCGACGCTGCCGGTGTCAAAGACATCCTGATGGAAGCCGCGCTGACCACCATCATGGACTGCGAAGACTCCGTTGCTGCCGTCGATGCCGATGACAAAGTGGTGATCTACCGCAACTGGCTCGGCCTGATGAAGGGCGACCTGTCGGAAGAAGTCTCCAAGGGCGGTCAGACTTTTACCCGCACCATGAACGCCGACCGCACCTACACCGGCGTTGATGGCAAGGAACTGAGCCTGCACGGTCGCTCGCTGCTGTTCGTGCGCAACGTTGGTCACCTGATGACCATCGACGCGATCCTCGACAAAGACGGCAACGAAGTTCCGGAAGGCATTCTCGACGGTCTGGTGACCAGCCTCGCGGCGATCCACAGCCTCAACGGCAACAGCTCGCGCAAGAATAGCCGCACCGGTTCGGTCTACATCGTGAAGCCGAAGATGCACGGCCCGGAAGAAGCGGCGTTCACCAACGAACTGTTCGGGCGCATCGAAGACGTACTCGGCCTGCCGCGCAACACGCTGAAAGTCGGAATCATGGACGAGGAGCGCCGCACCACGATCAACCTCAAGGCGTGCATCAAGGCGGCCAGCGAGCGCGTGGTGTTCATCAACACCGGTTTCCTCGACCGCACGGGCGATGAAATCCACACCTCCATGGAAGCCGGCCCGATGGTGCGCAAGGCGGACATGAAGGCTGAAAAATGGATCGGCGCTTACGAGAACTGGAACGTCGATATCGGTTTGAGCACCGGCCTGCAAGGTCGCGCGCAGATCGGTAAAGGCATGTGGGCCATGCCGGACCTGATGGCGGCGATGCTCGAACAAAAAATCGCTCACCCGCTGGCCGGTGCCAACACCGCCTGGGTTCCATCGCCGACAGCAGCTGCACTGCACGCGTTGCACTACCACAAGGTCGACGTGTTCGCCCGTCAGGCCGAACTGGCCAAACGTGCCCGCGCGTCGGTGGACGACATCCTGACCATCCCGCTGGCGGTAAACCCGCAGTGGACCGCGGAACAGATCAAGAACGAACTGGACAACAACGCCCAGGGCATTCTCGGTTACGTGGTGCGCTGGATCGACCAGGGTGTTGGCTGCTCGAAAGTGCCGGACATCAACGACGTCGGCCTGATGGAAGACCGTGCCACGCTGCGGATTTCCAGCCAGCACATCGCCAACTGGCTGCGCCACGGTATCGTCACCGAAGAGCAAGTGATGGAAAGCCTCAAGCGCATGGCCCCGGTGGTTGACCGTCAGAACGCCAACGACGCGCTGTACCGTCCGCTGGCACCGAATTTCGACAGCAACATCGCCTTCCAGGCGGCGGTCGAACTGGTGGTTGAAGGCACCAAACAGCCGAACGGCTACACCGAGCCGGTCCTGCACCGTCGTCGTCGCGAGTTCAAGGCTGCGAATGGCCTGTAACTGAGCGTTGATGCCGTGTCATTAAAAAGCCCTGATCGAAAGATCAGGGCTTTTTCATGTGGCCGCGTTTCCTGTGGCGAGGGAGCTTGCTCCCGTTCGACGGCGAAGCAGTCGTAAATTCAGCGGATGCGGTATGTCAGGCGACATAAGGTCGCCCATATTGGGGCCGCTTCGCAGCCCAGCGGGAGCAAGCTCCCTCGCCACAAAAAGCCCTCAGCGCTACGGCTCCATCCCCAGCTCATGCTTGACCAATTCCAGCAGTTTGCGGGTATCGATTGGCTTCAGCAGGAAATCCACCACGCTCAAATGCATGGCGGCAATCGCGTCCTTCACGTCGGCATCGCCCGAAACGATGATGATCGGCATGGCTGCCCGAACGGATTCACGGACTTTGCGGATCAAATCCAGGCCGTCAATGTGTCCCATCCGCAGGTCAGTAATCACCAAGCCGATCGATGGCATCTCATCCAGCATCTTGAGCGCGGTTTCACCGCTGGCCGCGGTCATGCAACGAATGCCATCTAGACCCAGAATTTCCGACAGCAGCTCACGCGCATCCTTATCGTCATCGACGATCAGCACCCGTTGCGGCGGCAGGTCGGGCTCCAGCATGACGGCACTCAGCGCCTCGCGCTCGGCGTCGCTCAAAATATCGTGGTCGGACATAGCGTTCTCTAAATGTTCAATTTCATTCCTAGCACTGTGGTGAGACATCGCTAAGCAGACCTTGAATGTGCACTTCGTCGGATTTATTTCCTATAGGGGAAAGGATAGATTCTTCCCACAATTGCGTAAGGTTTTTCCGAAACTTCATCACCGGAAGGCCCGACCTAGACTTACGTCCAATGGGCACCCTGCGTTCCGGGGCCGACCATGGACAAGTCATCCGACAACAACAATTCGAAAAAAAGACTGCGGTCATGGTTATGAGTAAAACGGACGCCTTCATACAGGCAGGGAAAACCGCGGTGTTGCAGAACATCCAGGGCACTTTGCAATTCCTGCAGCGTTTCCCGCCCTTCAATCAAATGGAACACGCTCACCTGGCGTACCTGGTGGAACAGTGTCAGCTGCGTTTTTATGCGCCCGGCGAAAGCATCATCAAGCCCGCCGATGGCCCGGTTGAGCATTTCTACATCGTCAAACAGGGCCGCGTCGTGGGTGAACGCCCCCACACGGCCAAGGGCGGCACCGAAACCACCTTCGAAATCACCACCGGAGAGTGCTTCCCCCTCGCCGCGCTGCTGGGTGAACGTGCGACGCGCACCGAACATCTGGCAGCCGAAGACACCTTTTGCCTACAACTGAACAAGCTGGCATTCATCAAACTGTTCGCGCTTTCCAACGCGTTTCGCGACTTTGCCCTACGCGGCGTCAGCAGTTTGCTGGATCAGGTCAACCAGCAAGTCCAGCAAAAAGCCGTGGAAACCCTCGGCACTCAATATTCACTGAATACGCGCCTTGGCGAATTGGCCATGCGCCATCCGGTGACGTGCAGCCCCGCAACGCCTTTGCGCGAAGCCGTGACCCTGATGCACGAGCAGCAGGTCGGCAGCATCGTGGTGGTCGATGAACACAAGTCGCCGCTGGGCATTTTCACCCTGCGCGACCTGCGTCACGTGGTGGCCGAAGGCACCAACGACTTCAACGAAGCCATCGAATTGCACATGACCCACGCGCCGTTTTTCCTGACGCCTGACCACAGCGCCTTCGATGCGGCGATTGCCATGACCGAGCGGCATATCGCCCACGTTTGCCTGGTCAAGGATCAGCGCCTGTGTGGCGTGGTCTCGGAACGTGACCTGTTTTCCCTGCAACGGGTCGATCTGGTGCACCTGGCGCGAACCATCCGCAGCGCCCAGAAGGTGGAAAACCTGGTGGCGATGCGCGGCGAAATCGGCCAACTGGTGGAGCGCATGCTGGCCCACGGTGCGTCTTCGACCCAGATCACCCACATCATCACCCTGCTCAACGACCACACCGTGTGCCGGGTGATCGAACTGACCCTCGCCGAGAAAGGTGACCCCGGCGTGCCGTTTAGTTGGCTGTGTTTTGGCAGCGAAGGTCGCCGCGAGCAAACGCTGCACACCGATCAGGACAACGGCATTCTGTTCGAAGCGCGGGACGCGGCGCATGCCGCCGAGATTCGCGGCAAGTTGCTGCCCATCGCTCAACACATCAACCAGAGCCTGGCGCTGTGCGGTTTCACCCTGTGCAAGGGCAACATCATGGCCGGCAACCCCGAGCTGTGTTTGTCCCGGGCCGAATGGGCACGGCGTTTTGCGGCGTTTATTCGTGAAGCGACGCCGGAGAACCTGCTGGGTTCGAGCATCTATTTCGACCTGCGCGTGGTCTGGGGTGACGAGCAAAGCTGCGATCAGTTGCGCCGTGGGATTCTCGATCAGGTCGCCGACAACCGGCTGTTCCAGCGGATGATGGCCGAAAACGCCCTGCGTAACCGCCCGCCCGTAGGCCGTTTCCGCGAGTTCGTGCTGGCGCGCAAGAATGGCGAGAAGGCGACGCTGGACCTGAAAGTCCAGGGCCTGACGCCCTTTGTCGATGGCGCCCGATTGCTCGCACTGGCCCACGGCATCGAGGCCAACAATACGCTGGAGCGCTTTCGCCAACTGGTCGAAAAAGAGGTCATCGAACGGCTGGACGGTGCGGCGTACGAAGAGGCGTATCACTTCATCCAGCAAACCCGCATGCAGCAACATCAGCTACAGACCCGGGAGAACTTGCCCTACTCCAACCGGGTCGATCCCGACAGCCTCAATCATCTGGACCGACGCATCCTGCGCGAATCCCTGCGCCAGGCCCAACGCCTGCAAAGCAGCCTGACGCTGCGGTATCAGCTATGAGCCTGTTTTCATGGCTGCGCCCGGCAAGTCCGATGCTGTCCAGCGAGTTGCAGCAACGTCTGAAAGACTTGCCGGTGGGAGCAGATCTGAGCGAATGCAGCCTGCGCGAACAGCGCTGGGTGGTGCTGGACCTGGAAACCACCGGGTTGAATATAAACAAGGATCGGGTGCTGTCCATTGGCGCGGTGGTCATTGAAGACGGCGGGATCGACTTCAGTCAGCAGTTCGAACGTACCCTGCAATGCACGGATATGAAATTGGCGCCCAGCGTATTGATTCACGGCTTGGGGCCGAGTGCGATCGCTGCCGGCAGTGATCCGGCGCAGGCCTTGCTCGAATTCATGGAGTTTGTGGGCGACAGTCCGGTGCTGGCGTTTCATGCGCCGTTTGACCAGCACATGCTCGGGCGCGCGTTGAAGGATCATCTGGGTTACAAGCTGCAGCATCCGTTTCTTGATGTGGCGGACATCGCCCCGCTGCTGTGCCCGCAGGCGCATATCCGCGAGGCGGGGCTGGATGAGTGGATCGACTGGTTCAAGCTCGAAGTGTTCGAGCGTCATAACGCCAGTGCCGATGCGCTGGCGACTGCGGAACTGGCGTTGATCCTGTTCAGCCGGGCGCGGCAGCAGCAGATTCATAGTCCGTTGAATCTGCAGCAGCGGGTGAGTCAGTGGAAGCGCAGGCAGCGAACGCCTTCGTTCTAAATTTCCGGTGCCTGTTCTGACGCCTTCGCGGGCAAGCCATGCTCCTACGGGTTTTGTGTCGTTCCCTAATTCTGTGAACGACACAAAACCCGTAGGAGCATGGCTTGCCAGCGAAGAACGATAACGCGGTCTAACTGCACCCACCTGACCAGTGGCCAATTGCTTACCTCCCCCGCCTCTGCCACAATCGCGAACAATTCTCGTTAGTTAATACTTCCCAATCGGTGATGCTGCGTGTCGTCAGTCCAAAGCCCCCACAGTGAGCTCGTCGGTGCGTTATATCGCGACCACCGCAGCTGGCTATTGGCCTGGCTTCGACGCAATGTCGCCTGTCCGCAACGGGCCGAAGACCTGAGTCAGGACACCTTCGTGCGCTTGCTGGGCCGTGATCAACTGAACGAACCCCGCGAACCTCGGGCGTTTCTGGTGGCGATCGCCAAGGGCCTGCTGTTCGACTACTTCCGCCGTGCCGCGCTGGAACAGGCTTACCTCACTGAACTGATGCTGATCCCCGAAGGCGAGCAACCGTCGGTGGAGGAACAGCAACTGATCCTCGAAGACCTGAAAAACATCGATCGCCTGCTCGGCAAACTCTCCAGCAAAGCCCGGGCAGCGTTTCTCTACAACCGTCTCGACGGCCTTGGCCACGCGGAAATCGCCCAGCGACTGGGGGTGTCGGTGCCGCGGGTGCGTCAATACCTGGCTCAGGGCATTCGTCAGTGCTACATCGCGTTGTACGGTGAGCCGGTATGAGCCCGGTCAGTTCCAAACCGGTTTCGGCGCAAGTGCTGGACGCGGCGATTGCCTGGCAATTGTCGCTGGATTCCAGCAACCCGGTGGAGCGCGAAGAGTTCGCCAAATGGCACGCCGCCCACGAAGAGCACGCCCGTGCCTGGCGCCAGTTGGGCATGCTCGATCAGCGTTTCAGCGTGGCCAGCGGCCCGGCCCGCTCCGCGTTGCTGCAATCGCGCGAAAGCATTCGCCGACGTGTGCGCAAGCTGGGCAGCGGCGTGGCGAGCATCGTGGCGGTGATTGGTTTGGCGCTGTTCGCCGGTGAGCGTTATCTGCCGGTCGACTATTGGCTGGCCGATAAGCGCACCGCCACCGGCGAGCAACGCACCTTGCGCCTGAGCGACGGCACCGTGATCAACCTCAATACCCACAGTGCCGTGGACGTGCGCTTTGATGAGAAGCAGCGCCGGGTGATTCTTCAGGACGGGGAAATCCTCGTCGAAACCGGCCATGGCGATGCCCGGCCGTTTATCGTCGAAACCCGCGAAGGCAGCATGCGCGCACTCGGCACGCGTTTCCTGGTCAAGCGCGAGGAAGAAGGCACGCGCCTGAGCGTGTTGCAGTCCGCCGTGGCCGCCCATCCCGAGTCGAGCCCTGAAGAACAGATTCTGCGCGAAGGCCAGCAAGTGCTGATGCGCAGCAATGGACTGGGTCCGATCATCGCGCTCAACCTCGGCGCCGATGCCTGGACCCGCGGCATGCTGGTGGTGGACAACGCGCGCCTGGAGGATCTGGTCCATGAACTCGGGCGCTATCGTCGAGGGCATCTGGGCGTTGCGCCAGAGGTTGCCGACCTGCGGATCACCGGCAGTTTTCCGCTGCACGATACCGATCTGGCGTTGAGCGCCCTGTTGCCGACCTTACCGGTGCAGATCGAGCAGCACACGCAATGGTGGGTGACGGTGGCGAAGGCGGATGCCAAGCCCTGAGCATGATGTCGTCTGAGCGGACGCCTTCGCGGGCAAGCCATGCTCTACAGGTTTTGTGTCGTCCACAGAATTACCGTTCGACACAAAACCTGTAGAGCATGGCTTGCCCGCGAAGAGGCCCTCAGCCTCACCACAATTACTGAATCGAAATTATTTTCATCCAGCCCTATCACTTTTGGTTTTTCGTTCGGCACCTAGGCAATTGAGAAGTATTCCCTTTCAGGAGCCGCCGTATGTCGCGTTCACTAGACACCTTGTTGCGCCCCAGTTTGCTGGCGGTCGCCATTGCCTTTTGCACCCCTCTGGCCAGCAGCCAACTGGTCGCAGCTGAACAGGCATCCAGCGTTCGCGCCTACAACCTTCCGGCCGCGCCATTGGCCAGCACGTTGAACCAGATCGCCAGCCAGTCTGGCCTGGCGTTGTCGCTGAATCCGGCGCTGGCAGCGGGCAAGACGTCGGCACCGGTCAACGGCCAGTACGATGCCGTTGGCGCCCTGCGCGCGGCGCTGAATGGCACCGGTCTGCAACTGGAACAGAGCAGCACCGGCACCTACAGCCTTGTGGCCGCGCCTGAAGGTGTGATGGCGCTGCCGGAAACGGCCATCATCGGCGTGGAAAACACTGAAAGCGCCTGGGGCCCGGTGGAGGGTTACCTGGCCAAGCGTACGGCCGCCGGCACCAAGACCGACACCGCGCTGGTCGAAGCACCGCGTTCGATTTCGATCGCCACCCGCGAACAAATGGACGACCGCAGCGTGCACAGCCTCGATGACGCCGTGCGCTACATGCCCGGCATCACCGCCAGCAGCTATGGCAGCGATACCCGCGCCGACTGGTTGCGCGTGCGCGGCTTTGAACCGACCCAGTTCCTCGATGGCCTGCCGCTGCCAAGAGGCGTGTACGCCAACCCGAAACCGGAAACCTGGAACCTCGACCGCCTCGCCCTGCTGCGCGGCCCGGCTTCGTCGATCTACGGCCAGACCCCGCCGGGCGGCTTGCTGGACATGGTCAGCCGTCGTCCCAGCGCCGAATCCAGCAATGAAATCCAGGTGCAATACGGCAGTGACAACCACCGCCAGATCAACTTCGCCAGCACCGGCAAGATCGACGACGAAGGCCAGTTCCTCTATGGCCTGAGCGGCGTAGTGCGCGACAGTGGCACCCAGATCGATCACGTCGATAACAAGCGCTACAACATCGCACCGAGCCTGACCTGGAACATCGACGAAGACACCAAGTTCACCCTGCTCACGCAGTTCACCCGTGACGATACCGGCATCACCAGCCAGTTCCTGCCAGTACAGGGCACCCGGATTCATTCGCCACTGGGCGAGATTTCCCACCATAAGAATCTGGGCGACCCGGACTGGGAATACTACGACCGTACCTACTACGCACTGGGTTATGCCTTCGAACATCGTCTGAACGATGTCTGGCAGTTCCGGCAGAACCTGCGCTATACCAAGTCCGACCTGGCCTTCCAGGGCCTCACCCCTGGCGCTTACCCCTTCACCCAGGTCGATGCCAACGGTAATGTCGGCCGTACCAGTACAACGACCGACGAAGACATCAGCCAGTTCGCCGTGGATAACAATTTCCAGGCCGACTTCGCCACCGGCGACATTCGCCACACCCTGTTGATCGGCCTCGATCACCAACGCAGCAATACCAACTACACCTCGATCTTCGGCAATGGCCTGACCACTAACGTCATTAACCCGATCTATGGCCAACCAATCGTTCGTCCGCCACGCTCCTCTGCGTTCTATGACTACAACCAGAAGACCTATCAGACCGGTCTGTACGTCCAGGACCAGATGGCACTGGACCAATGGCGCCTGACCCTCGGTGGTCGTGAGGACTGGGTCCACACCGGCACCAAGTTCATCAACAAGGGCGATGCCACCAACACCGAGCGCGATAGCAACTTCAGCGGCAACGCCGCGATCAGCTATGTGTTCGACAACGGCATCGTGCCGTACCTGTCGTACGCCGAGTCGTTCCAGCCAACCAGCAACGCCACCGCCTCACCGACCGAGTCCTTCAAACCGACCGAAGGCGAGCAATGGGAACTGGGCATCAAGTATCAGCCACCGGGCAGCGATACCTTGCTGAGCGCCGCGGTGTACGACCTGACCCAGAAAAACGTTTCCGTCACCACCACCAACTCGAACGGCGCCTCGATCACCAGCCAGACCGGTGAAGTGAAGGTCAAGGGCCTGGAGCTGGAAGCCGTTTCCGACGTGACCGAGAACCTCAAGGTTATTGCCGCCTACACCCTGGCCAAGTCCGAAGTGCAAAAAGGCAACTTCAAAGGCAACCGCCTGCAACTGATGCCTAACCAGCAGGCTTCGCTGTGGACTGATTACACCTGGCACAACGGCGTGCTGGATGGCTTCGGTATCGGCGGCGGCGTTCGCTACACCGGCAACACCTATGGCGATCAGGGCAACACCGAGCTGGGCAAGGCCAATGCCTATACCGTGTTCGATGCCTCGGTCCATTACGACTTGGGTCGCCTGGACAACAGTCTGAAAGGTGCGTCCGTGGCACTGAACGCTACCAACCTGTTCGATAAGGAATACATCTCCACTTGCGACAGTTTCTACTGCTACTACGGCGACACACGTAGTGTCGTCGCCAGTGCCACCTACAAGTGGTAAACACTTGATTTGATACGCGCTGCAACCAGGCCGTCCTTCGAGGACGGCTTTGGTATTTCTGAAGGCTGAGAAATGAAAAGCAAAACAATTCGCCGCTGGTCCTTCGTCCACACCTGGACCAGCCTGATCTGCACGGTCTTCCTGCTGATGCTGGCGCTGACCGGCTTGCCGTTGATCTTCCATCACGAGATCGACCACTTGCTGGGCGATGCCGCCGAGCTGAAGCCAATGCCGGCCGATACCCCGCAGCTGAATTTGCAGCAGTTGGTGCAGGCCGCGGAAAAACATCGTCCCGGCGAAGTCATGCAGTATTTCGGCTTCGATGAAGACGAACCCAACGCCGCGATCGCGATTATGGCGGCCACCGCCGGTACCGAACCGAATTCGTCCCACACCTTCATGCTCGACGCCCGCACCGGCGAGGCGCTGGAAATGCCGTCGGCCAACGGCGGCTTCATGATGGTCATGCTGCGCCTGCACGTAGACATGTTTGCCGGCCTGCCGGGCAAGCTGCTGCTGGCGTTCATGGGCATTCTGTTTGTGGTGGCGATCGTGTCCGGGACGGTGCTGTACCTGCCGTTCATGCGCCGCTTGAAATTCGCCACCGTGCGCCAGGACAAATCCACTCGCCTGCGCTGGCTCGACCTGCACAACCTGATCGGTGTCGTCACCCTGACCTGGGCGCTGGTGGTCGGTGTCACCGGCGTCATCAGTGCTTGCGCCGATCTGTTGATTGCCGCGTGGCGCAACGACAGCCTGAGTGCGATGGTCGCGCCGTACCGCGACGCCCCGCCGCTGACACAACTGGCGCCGGCCACCCGCCTGCTCGACATCGCCAAGGAAGTCGCGCCCGGTATGCAGCCAGACTTCATCGCCTTCCCCGGCACGCGATTTTCCAGCGAACACCATTACGCGGTGTTCATGAAGGGCAGCACGCACCTGACCTCGCACTTGCTGACGCCGGTGCTGATCGACGCCAGTACATTGCAGGTCACCGCCGTGGCTGAAAGGCCGTGGTACATGGACGCCATGGGCATGTCGCAGCCGCTGCACTTCGGCGATTACGGCGGCATGCCGATGAAGATCCTCTGGGCGACCCTCGATGTGCTGACCATCATCGTGCTCGGCAGCGGGGTTTACCTGTGGGTGGTCCGGCGCAAAGCCGCAAAACCCGTACTGGAGAAAGCGGAGAGCGTGGCATGAAACCCCGACAGTCAAATTTCTGGAAGGTCTTCGCCACGCCAACCGTCATCGCCCTGCTCAGCGCGGCGGGGTTGTTTGCTGCGTTACTGGGCGATGGCGTGTGGGATGCCCTTAGCTGGCTGGGGCTGGGCGTTCCTGCAATCCTCGCCCTGCGCGGCTTGCTCCAGCGCAAAACCCTGTAGGAGCAAAGCTTGCTCGCGAAGGGGTCAGCGCGGCCTGACTGACTCACCGAGGCGATCCCTTCGCGAGCAAGCTTTGCTCCTACAGGCTGTCGGCCCAACGCGCTATGCTCCCGACACTGTCCACCGACCGAGACGCTGCCATGTCCGCCCCCAGCATGACCCTTTACCACAACCCGTTGTCACCCTTCGTTCGCAAAGTCATGGTGCTGCTGCACGAAACCGGTCAGCAAGACCGCGTCGCCCTGCAGAACTGTGTGCTGACCCCGGTCGCCCCGGACCTGCCGCTTATCGACGACAACCCGCTGAGCAAAATCCCGGCCCTGCGCCTGGCGGACGGCAACGTCATCCACGACAGCCGGGTGATCCTCGATTACCTCGACCACCAGCACGTCGGCAACCCGCTGATCCCGCGCGAAGGCTCGGCCCGCTGGCGCCGCCTGACCCTGGCCTCCCTGGCTGACGGGATCATGGACGCTGCGGTGCTGGTGCGTTACGAAGTCGCCCTGCGCGCCCCGGAAAAACACTGGGACGAATGGCTCGACGGCCAGCGCGACAAGATTCGTCGCGGTTTGGCGCTGCTGGAAAAAGACGCGATTGCCGAGCTGACCAGCCATTTCGATGTGGCGGCGATCAGTGTGGCGTGTGCGTTGGGTTACCTGGATCTGCGCCATCCGGATCTGGAATGGCGCGAGTCGAATCCGCAGTTGGCCGCGTGGTATTTCGAGGTGAGTCAGCGGCCTTCGATGGTGGCGACGATGCCGAAGGTTTAGATTTTCGCTGACTGGGCCGACCTCATCGCGAGCAAGCTCGCTCCCACATTTTGATCCGTGGTGTGCATACATTTTGTGTTCACTGAAGATCCCTTGTGGGAGCGAGCCTGCTCGCGAATGCACCACACCGGATCTACCGGAAACAACCCGAATATCAGCGTCGCCAACACCTCACCCTCCCGCTGATCCTCACGCAACCCCAACGACCGGCTCATTCCACCACCCCGATATCAAACTCCAGCGGCTTGGCTGCTTTCTGCCCGATCCCGTACCAATCCAGTTTGCGGGTCAGCACCATGAACACGCCCAGCAAGCCGAACAGCAGCAACGAGCCCATCAGCAGCGCGTAATCTTCTGCACTCAACAAGCCATAGAGCAGGCCATACAACGCCGCCAATCCCGCCGAAAAACTCAAACCGTGGCGCACGCTACGCAGCACGTGGCAGACATAGAAACCAATCAACAACACACAACCGCTCGCCGACAACAGATACGCCAGGGCAAAACCGATGTGCTCGGACAACGACAGCAACAACAGGTAGAAGAACGCCAGCGCCACGCCCACCAGCGCGTATTGCACCGGGTGCACCGTCAGGCTTTTCAGGACTTCGAAGAGGAAGAAACCCGCGAAGGTCAGGACGATGAACAGCAGTGCATATTTGATTGCCCGGTCGCTTTTCAAATACTGGTCCACTGGATCGATGAAGCTCACGCCAAAGCTGCGGCCATTGAACGCTTCACAGTCGTTGCCGGATACGCAGCTGCTCAGGGCTTCTTGCAGGTTGGTGGAGAAAAACGTTGTCTGCCAGTTGGCCGTGAAGCCCTGATCGGAGACTTCGCGCTGGGCCGGCAGATAGTTGCCAATGAAGCTCGGATGCGGCCAGTTGGCCTCCAGCGACACCTTGCTTGTCTTGCCCACCGGGAGGACTTGCAACTGGCCAGTGCCTTGTAAACGCAGGTCGAAACCGAAAGCCAGCTCTGTGGCTTGCGTGGTGTTCAGCGCTGGCAACGTCACATGCACACCCTCGCCCAGCCAGCCCACCTGGCTGCCCGGCACGAAGTCCAGGCGCAGGTCATTGAGTTCCAGTTTCAGCGCGTTCTCGATGCCACGAATGTCGCTGATCCCGACTGCAAGGAACGGCTGATCGAACTGGTAATCGGCGAAGTTTTCCTTGATGCCCAGTTGTGCCGGGACCGAGAAGTGCCCGCTGATGCGGTTATCGGCATGGAACAGCCGCGCCTCGTAAATGCCCCGCGCACGCAGCTCGGTCTGAACCTGGCCGTCGAGTTCGAAACGCTCCGGCAGGAAGTACAAACGGCCGCGCTCTTCTCCGACTTCCTGGTAACGCTCGTTGGTTTTTTCGTTGAGTTTCCAGGTGCGCACCACTTTGCGATACGGCACCACCATCAACGGTCCGCTCAGTCGCTGGCTGTAGCTGGAACTGCGTGCGATGTCTTCGAGTACACCATCGCGCAGTTGCTGACGGTCCTGGATCACGCCGTTGATCATCAGCAACGGGATCAGCAACAACAGAATCAGCAGGGCAATGGCCCCGAGTTTTATGGTCAGATTTCGATTCATGGGACTCTCCCTGTTTGGATGGGGAGAGTCTGGGATCGGAGTGTGTGGGGTTTATGGAGGGAATATGGAGAGTGTGTGGAGACTGGGCCGGCCTCTTCGCGAGCAGGCTCGCTCCCACAGTGGTTTTGCGGTGAAACACACATTGTGTGAACACCACCGCCCCCTTGTGGGAGCGAGCCTGCTCGCGATTGGCCGCGACTCGGTCCTAAGCCAGGCGCAACGTCACTTCAACCCCGCCCTCGACATTGCCAATGCTCATCGCCCCACCATGCAACTTCACCACTTCCTCAACAAAGTTAAGCCCCAACCCGGTGCTCTTGCGCCCGCTGTCCGGACGCGGCAAGGAATAGAAGCGCTCACTCAATCGCGGCAACGCGTAGTCGGGAATGGCCTCGGCCTGGTTGAACAGTTTGAATTCAATCTGCTCCCCAACCGGCTTCGCGCTGAATCGCAGCACGCCATTCGCCGGCGTAAAATCCAGCGCATTTTCCAGCAGGTTGCCCAGCGCCTGACGCAACAGAAACGGCTCGCCAGTGATCGTCAGATCCGCTGGAATCGCCTGCTCCACGCGCAACTGCTTGCCTTCGATGCGCGCGGCCTGCGCATTCAGCAACTCATCGACCAGCCCCGCCAACGGCACGGCCACTCGTTCTTCCAGCCCTTGGCGTTGCTCAACCTGAGCCAGATTCAGCAGTCGCTCGATCAACTGCTGCATCCGCACGCTTTCGCTGTCGATGTTGCTGACGAATCGCTGCTGTTGAGCCAACGGCATCTCACCCTGCAGCAACTCCGCCGCGCCGCGAATCGCCGCCAGCGGGCTTTTCAGTTCATGGGTCAGCGTGTGCACATAACGCTCGACATAGGCTTTGCCTTCGAGCTGCGTGCGCATCTGCTCCACAGCGGTCGCCAGTTGCTCCATTTCGCCGCCGCGATAATGCGGAACCTCGACCCGCCGCCCTTCGCTCACGGCTTTCGCATAAGCGGTCAAGCGCCGCAGCGCCGCGCTCAACCACCACGACAGCAGCGCGCCGAACAGCAGACCGAGGCCGATCAGCCCGGCGCCATACGCGAGCAATCGACGCTCGGTGCGATCGACATAAGGCTGCAGCGAGCTGTTGGGTTTGGCCACGGTGACCACGCCAATGATCCGGCCGTTATCGCGGATCGGCGCGCCAACGTGCATCACCGAGGAGTTGGCATCGTTCGGGTCGCTGCGACTGGAGCGCGCGCCGTACTCGCCGCGCAAGGTCAGCAGAACGTCGTTCCAGCGCGAGTAATCCTGGCCCACCGCCACACCACTGGAATCCAGGACCACGATGCCCTTCGCGTCAGTGACGTAGATCCGGTGGTTGACCTGATTCTTCGGCAGCCCCCAGATACTGGCTTTTGGCTGCCGCTCGCCATAGGCCCTGAGCAGTTCCGGCCAGCGGTTCTGGTTGAGGGTGCCGGCCTTGAAGTCGTCGCGCAGGATTTCGGCCATCAGGTTGGCGGTGTCGACCAGGGTTTCTTCGGTGGACTGACGCACACCGGGGCGGATTTCTTCCATCACGGTGCTGAGCACAAAGTAACCCGTCAGGCCGATGAACAGCACATAGACCAGGAAAATCCGGATCCCCAATGGCATCAGCTGTGCCCCGGGCTGTAGCTGTAACCGAGGCCGCGATGGGTCTGGATCGGCTCGGCGTCGACCTTCACCTGACGCAACTTGGCGCGCACGCTCTTGATGTGGCTGTCGATGCTGCGCTCGTACCCGGCATCGGCGGCAACACCCAGCGCATCGAGCAATTGCTCGCGGCTGAAGACGCGCTCAGGTTGTTCGAGCAGGCATTGCAGCAGACGGAATTCATGGCGCGTCAGGGTCAGCAACTGGCCGCGATAGCTGATCTGCACCCGCTCGCTGTCGATGCGAAACAGTAACGATCCCGTCTCGACCGCTACGCGAGGCGCCATGCGTTTGAGGATGGCTCGGACGCGCGCTGCCACTTCCCGTGGGCTGAACGGCTTGACCACGTAATCGTCGGCGCCGATCTCCAGGCCCACGACGCGGTCGATTTCCGCATCGCGGGCACTGAGAAAAATCACCGGCACGTCGCTGAAACGCCGCAGTTGCTTGCAGGTTTCGAAGCCGCTGATGTCCGGCAGGCCGATGTCGAGAATGATCAGATCGGCCGGTGTCTGCCGCTGATGGTCCAGCGCGGCGGCGCCGAGGCTCAGCCACGTCGTGGTGAACCCTTCGCCCTGCAAGGCGAAAATCAGGGTGTCGGCAATCGCCGCTTCGTCTTCGACAATCAGGATATGAGGCATGGCGTCCGAGCCCGGCAGTTGAGTGGGCGAACGGTGCCCCAAGCCTCACCTCACGTCAATGAGACCACTGGAAATCAGCAGTCGGGCTTGTCGGCGGTGAAACGCCGCGCCGGGTTCACGGCCGCGCCGAATTCACGCAGGGCTTTGGCACCGATCAGCAGCGGGTAGTTGAAGCTGCTGCGGTCGGTCAGGTTGACCTCGACCGTGCGCTTGACGTTGCCCAGGCACAGTTCCAGATCGACCACCGGACGCTTGGTGGGCGCCGCTGCATCTTCATCCTCGTCTTCTTCGGAGCGGGTCTTGATCTTGCTGATCCGCGCGACCTTGTGCTCGTAGACCTTGTTGCTGGCGTCTTTGGTAGCGAGGCGGAAGCGCACCCATTCATCGCCGTCACGGGTGAAGGTTTCAATGTCCTTGGCCGACAGCGACGCGGTCAGGGCGCCGGTGTCCATTTTGGCCTTGAGGACTTCGCCGCCGATTTCCGGCAGCGCAATGTATTCGTAGCGCCCGTACAGGGTCGGCTCGGCGGCCAGGACCGGCAGGGCCACGAGGGAAAGCAGTGCGAGGAGGGATTTCACGTGATGGATGTCCTTTTTGGAAAATAGGAGCGCAGAGGCCGAACTCTAGACCGCAAAACACAACGATAGTTGGACTGCCACAAACTTCTGTGGCGAGGGAGCTTGCTCCCGCTGGGCTGCGAAGCGGCCCCAAAACCATGCACCGGGGCGTCTCAGGGAAATCGCACGAACCGGTTTTACGACTGCTGCGCAGCCGAGCGGGAGCAAGCTCCCTCGCCACAAGTGCTCTCACAACGCTGCAAGCATACTGCCAAGAAGGTGAAACATTCGTCACCACCGATTTGGCCTGTCGCCCGAAGCTGCTTATCATGACGCGCCCAAACGCTTTCAAGAGTTACTTATGCGCCGCCTGCTCACCGGCTGTTTCGTTACCCTGCTGCTGTTGCTCAACACGCTGGTCCTGTTCGGGCCATTGATGGTGTTTGCCCTGCTCAAACTGGTCCTGCCCGGCCGCTGGCGTGATTACGCATCCAAGGCGGTGATGTGGATCGCCGAGACCTGGGCCGAGATCGACAAGTTGATCTTCCGTCTGTGCATCCCCACCCAATGGGACGTGTGGGGTGGCGATGACTTGCGCCGCGACACGTCTTATCTGGTGATCAGCAACCATCAGTCCTGGGTCGATATCCCGGCGCTGATCCAGACACTCAACCGGCGCACGCCGTTTTTCAAATTCTTCCTCAAGAAAGAACTGATCTGGGTACCGTTTCTGGGCCTGGCGTGGTGGGCGCTGGATTACCCGTTCATGAAGCGCTACACCAAGGCGTTTCTAGCGAAAAACCCGGAGTTGGCGGGCAAGGATCTGGACATCACCAAAGCCGCGTGCGAACTGTTCAAGCGCCAGCCGGTAACGGTGGTCAATTATCTGGAAGGCACCCGCTACACCTCGGTGAAAAGCGCTCAGCAGCAGTCACCGTTCACGCATCTGCTCAAGCCCAAGGCTGGCGGCGTGGCGTTTGTACTGGCAGCGATGGGTGAACAGCTGGACACCATTCTCGATGTGACGGTGGTGTATCCGCAGCAGAAGATTCCGGGGTTCTGGGATTTGATCAGCGGCAACGTGCCGAGGGTCATCATCGACATCAACACCCGCGAACTCGACCCCGCGCTGTGGCAGGGCGATTACGAGAATGATGCGGCGTTTCGCGAGACGGTCCAGAACTGGGTCAACCAGCTCTGGATCGAGAAGGACCGGCGCATCGACGCCTTGCGCGCCGAGCGCCGCTGAATCAGCTGCCGGCGCCCCAGATTCCGCCCAGGCTCTGCAGCACCGAACCGCCCACACCCTGCTGACCGAGGTATTGCAGAATCACCGGGGCAAACTGACCGATCATGCCGCTGTCCATGCCCAATGCGCTGAACGCATTGTTCAGGTCATTGGTGTCCTTGACGTTGCCCAAGGCATTGTCCAGACCGGCCGCCTTGCCGGACGAACCGAGCAAACCGGCGAGCGCACCCAGTTCACCGCCGCCCGACAGCGTGTCGATGCCCGGTACGCTTTTGGCCAGTTCCGAATAGTCGGTCGAACTCAATTGATTCTTCGCCAGGCCGAGCATCGCTCCGGTGCCGCCAACCATTTGTTGTGGCGTCACGTTCAATTGGCTGAGCGCACCCAGCAGACCAGCGGTTTCAGAGGTCGGCGCTGCCGCTGTGGCGGCGTTATCGCCCTTCATGCCGGAAATGGCATTAGCCGCATCGCTCAGGCTGAACTGAGCAAAGACCGGGCTGGCCGCCAGGGTCATGAGCGATGCCAGTGCAAAACCGCGTGAAATCTTCATCCAGACATCCTCTTGTGCCATGAAAACCGCCCGGTAACGGGCGGAAAAGCTGCCGTTTTGACCGGGCTTCTGTCGGCATGTTCCTCAGCGCTGCGCCCATTTTTAACCCGCTCGTCTGCGGATTGATGTATGACTAAACAAAAACGGCGACCCGAAGGTCGCCGTTTTGTATTGCGTGAAGCCTTATGCCGCGCTGAACAGCTTGTGCGGATCGATCACAAACTTCTTCGGCACGCCCGCATCGAACTCGCCATAGCCACGTGGCGCGTCATCGAGGCTGATCACTTCGACACCGACGATGTCAGCAATATGGATGCGGTCCCACATGATCGCCTGCATCAACTGGCGGTTGTACTTCATCACCGGGGTCTGGCCAGTGTGGAAGCTGTGGGATTTGGCCCAGCCCAGACCGAAGCGAATGCTCAGGCTGCCCATTTTCGCGGCCGCGTCCACGGCACCCGGATCTTCGGTCACGTACAGGCCAGGGATACCGATTTTGCCGGCGACCCGAACCACGCCCATCAGCGAGTTGAGCACGGTGGCCGGGGCCTCGTGTTTCACACCGTCATGGCCGTGACCGCGCGCTTCGAAGCCCACGGCATCGACGGCGCAATCCACTTCTGGCTCGCCCAGCAACGCAGCGATTTGTTCGTGCAGCGGGGTGTCCAAAGACAGGTCGGCGATTTCGAAACCCTGGGCCTTGGCGTGTGCCAGGCGGACAGTGTTGACATCACCAATGATCACCACCGCCGCGCCCAGCAGGCGAGCGGAAGCGGCAGCCGCCAGACCGACCGGACCGGCACCCGCGATGTACACGGTGCTGCCTGGGCCAACGCCGGCCGTCACTGCGCCGTGGTAACCGGTTGGCAGGATGTCGGAGAGGCAGGTCAGGTCGCGGATTTTTTCCATCGCACGATCGCGATCAGGCAGTTTCAGCAGGTTGAAGTCGGCGTACGGCACCATCGCGTATTCAGCCTGGCCGCCGGTCCAGTCGCCCATGTCGACGTAACCGTAAGCACCGCCCGGACGCGCCGGGTTCACGCTGAGGCAGACGCCGGTGTGCATTTCCTTGCAGGAACGGCAGCGCCCGCAAGCCACGTTGAACGGTACGGACACCAGGTCGCCGATCTGCAGGTTCTCGACGTCGCTGCCCTTCTCGATCACTTCGCCAGTGATTTCGTGGCCCAGCACCAGACCGGTCTGAGCGGTGGTACGGCCGCGCACCATGTGCTGGTCGGAACCACAGATGTTGGTGGAAACCACGCGCAGGATGACAGCGTGATTAATCTTCCTGCCACGCGGGTCCTGCATTTTCGGATAGTCGATTTTCTGTACTTCGACCTTGCCAGCGCCGAGATACACCACACCACGATTGCCAGACATGCTTTCACCTCGCTGTTGTTTTTATGTAGCGGTCGCGTCGCCATGGATCGGCGGCGCGTTGATTGCTCGGGTTATTGCCTGTGTGTTTTGTGTTGTTTGTTATGGCCTCATCGCTGGCAGGCCAGCTCCCACAGTGATTCGGGTGAGCACAGGATTTGTGAACAACCCAAAACCCTGTGGGAGCTAGCCTGCTAGCGATGGCGACCTAAAGAACGACGGTTCTATTGGCGTTCAAAAACACTCGCCGCTCAATGTGATAACCCACGGCTCGCGCCAACGTCAGCCCCTCGATATCCCGCCCCTTGGCGATCAAGTCTTCCGGGTAATGGCTGTGATCCACCGCCTCCACGCCCTGGGCGATGATCGGTCCTTCGTCCAGGTCGTTGTTGATGTAGTGCGCCGTGGCGCCCACCAGTTTCACGCCCTTGTTGTAGGCCTGGTGATACGGCTTCGCACCCTTGAACCCCGGCAGCAGGGAGTGATGAATATTGATCGCCTTGCCGTCGAGTTTGCGGCACAACTCCGGCGACAGAACCTGCATGTAGCGCGCAAGGATCACCAGTTCGGCGCCGGAGTCTTCGATCACCTGCAACACCTGACGCTCCTGCGACGGCTTGTCGTTCGGGTCGAGCGGGAAGTGGTAATACGGAATCTGGTGCCAGTCGGCCAACGGCTTGAGGTCCGGGTGGTTGGAGATCACGGCGGCGACGTCCATCGACAACTGACCGATGCGCTGGCGGTAGAGCAGATCGTTGAGGCAGTGATCGGCCTTGGAGACCATGATCACCACTTTTGGCCGGTAGTTCGGTGCAGTCAGTTCGAAGATCATGCCGAAGGCCTGGCCACGTTCTTCGAGGCCCGCGCGGAAGGCTTGTTCGTCGAAGCCGTCGGGCTGACGGAATTCCACGCGAATGAAGAACCGGCCCGAAAGCCGGTCATCGAAGGAGTGGTGCTCGGTGACGTAGCAGCCCTGCTCGAAAAGAAAGCGGGTCACCGCGTCCACGGTGCCGAGAACGCTTGGGCAGTCGGCGGTCAGAATCCATGTGTCTGGGGCGCGGCTCATAGTGCGGTGACTCCTAAGGCATCGATAAACGAAACGGCCTCCTGTAGGAGCGAGCTTGCTCGCGATGGACGTCAACGATAACGCGTGCTTTCTGGATTAACGCGTCGCTCTGGAGTCCTTCGCGAGCAAGCTCGCTCCTACAGGGTGGTTGTGATCAAGCCTGAACGCTAAGCCCGTACTCGGCCGCCGCATCCTGCAACCACAACCACCAGTAATCCGAGAAGCTGCGGCGAATCAGCAGTTCCCAGGTATCTTCGGCCGTGTGGCGGATCACCAGTTGCGACTTGGCGAACACGGTGCCCACGGCCTTGCCGACCGGGAAGCTATTCGGGTGTACGTCGTAGCTGGTGGATTTCATCAGCACCTGGCGCACGTTCGGGCCGCTCAGTTCGAGGATCTGCTGGCCACCGCTGACGTTGACGATCTGGATGTGCAGGTCGCCCAGCGCTTCACGCAGTTTTTGCTCGGCGGCGAATTCTTCGCCGGTCGGCACGATCAGCAGCCATTCATCCGGCCCCATCCATTGCAGGCTGGTTTCGCCTTTGACGATGACACTCAGTGCGCCAGGCAATTCGATGCCGAGGGCCTTGTGCACGTCCGCGGCAAACGCGGTGTCGTGGCCATCGCCACGGATGGTCAGGTGGCCGAGGAGTTTTTTCTCACGCACGATCACGCCGGCGTTTTTGCGACCCTTGCCGACCAGGCTGGCGAGGTCGGCATGATGCAGCGACGACTCGGCCTTGGCCCCGGTGGTTGGGCGTTGTTGGTAAACATTGGCTGCGGTCATAAAGCACCTGTTCCTGAATTCTGTTGGTTCCTGTGGTGGCTGCACTACCGCTATCGCTAGCGGGCTAGCTCCCACATTGGACCGCGTTCCCCTGTGGGAGCTAGCCTGCTAGCGATTGGTAGCCCGCCACAGTTCTCGAGGCCATTAGATGTTCTGGCGATCACCCTTAGGATCGAAGAACACCGAAGAAACGATTTCCGCCTCGATCACGCTGCCATCCGCCAGCGGTGCGAACACCCGCTCACCGATGCGCTTCAAGCCGCCCTTGACCACGCCCATGGCAAACGAATAGCCAAGAGAGTTGTGCAGGTAGCTGGAAGTGACGTGACCGACCATCGTCATCGGGATCGTCTGCTTGGTGTTGAACACCAGCTGCGCCCCTTCCGGCAGCCATGTGGTCGGATCGATCGGTTTCAGGCCGACCAGTTGTTTGCGCTGATCACGTACGCAGTCTTCGCGGTTCATGCCACGCCAGCCGATCCACGAGAACGGTTTGGTGCGACCGACACACCAGCCCATGTTCAAGTCGTCCGGGGTCATCGAGCCGTCGGTGTCCTGACCGACGATGATGAAGCCCTTCTCGGCCCGCAGGATGTGCATGGTTTCGGTGCCATATGGCGTCAGGTTGTACTGCTTGCCGGCCTCGATGATTTTCTCGAGCACGCCCATGGCGTAGTCGGCTTGCACGTTGACTTCGTACGACAGCTCACCGGTAAACGAAATGCGGAACACCCGCGCCGGCACACCGCCGACCAGGCCTTCTTTCCAGGTCATGAACGGGAACGCTTCGTTGCTCAGGTCGATGTCGGTGACTTCGCTGAGCAGCTTGCGGCTGTTCGGCCCGGACAGGGTCATGGTTGCCCAGTGATCCGTCACGGAAGTGAAGTACACCTTCAGGTCTGGCCATTCGGTCTGTTGGTAGATTTCCAGCCATTGCAGCACGCGTGCAGCGCCGCCGGTGGTGGTGGTCATCACGAAGTGGTTGTCGGCGAGGCAAGCGGTTACACCGTCGTCGAAGACCATGCCGTCTTCTTTGCACATCAGGCCGTAACGCGCCTTGCCCACGTCGAGCTTGGTCCAGGCGTTGGTGTAGATGCGGTTGAGAAACTCGCGCGCGTCCGGGCCCTGGATGTCGATCTTGCCGAGGGTCGACGCGTCCAGCAGGCCGACGCTGTCGCGCACGGCTTTGCATTCGCGTTTCACCGCGGCGTGAATGTCTTCACCGTTTTTCGGGAAGTACCACGGACGTTTCCACTGACCGACGTCTTCGAACTCGGCGCCGTTTTTCACGTGCCAGTGATGCAGCGCGGTGAAACGGACTGGCTCGAAAATGTGCCCACAGTGACGGCCGGCCACAGCGCCGAAGGTGACCGGCGTGTAGTTCGGACGGAACATGGTGGTGCCCATCTGCGGGATGGTCACGTTCAGCGAACGGGCGGCGATGGCCAGGCCGTTGACGTTACCAAGCTTGCCCTGGTCAGTGCCGAAGCCCAGTGCGGTGTAGCGCTTGACGTGCTCGACCGACTCGAAGCCTTCGCGGGTCGCCAGTTCGATGGCGGCGGCGGTGACGTCGTTCTGCAGGTCGACGAATTGCTTCGGCGCACGTGCGGTGTTCTTTTCGTGCGGCACCTGGAACAGCGCCAGGGTTGGCTCTTCCAGACGGCTCAGGGCTTTCGGCAATGTGCCTTCGACCACGCTGAAACCGGCTTCGCTGGCTGCGCGGGCGCCACCTTCAAAACCATCGGCCAGGGAATCGCCGAGGCCGTAGACGCCGTTGATGCCACCGACGCACACGCGTTTCTGCGGTGCTTCGCCCGGTACGAAACCGAGGATGTCTTCACGCCAGATCGGCTTGCCGCCCAAGTGCGACGCCAGGTGAACCACCGGGCTGTAACCGCCGGAACTGGCGATCAAATCGCAATCAAGCCATTCGCCAGGACTGGTCACGGCGTGTGCCTTGACATCGATCGCGGCGACGCGAGCGGCGGTCACGTGCTTGCTGCCACGGGCCTCGATCACGGCGCTGCCGGTCAGGATGCGAATGCCTTTGGCGCGGGCTTCTTCCACCAGCGCACCACGCGGGTTGCTGCGGGCGTCAGCGATGGCCACCACTTGCAGGCTGGCGTCGAGCCAATCCAGCGCAACGCGGTAGGCGTGATCGTTGTTGGTCGACAGCACCAGTTTCTTGCCCGGTGCCACGCCGTAACGACGAACGTAAGTCGACACAGCGCCGGCGAGCATGTTGCCCGGCACGTCGTTGTTGCCGTAAACCAGCGGACGCTCGTGAGTACCGGTCGCCAGGACCACGCGCTTGGCGCGGACCCGGTGAATGCGCTGACGCACCTGGCCAATCGGGGCGCGGTCGCCGAGGTGATCGGTCAGGCGCTCGTGAATGGTCAGGAAGTTATGGTCGTGGTAACCGTTGACCGTGGCGCGCGGCAACAGCAGCACGTCCGGGGTGTCTTTCAGTTCGGCGATGACGCTGGCGACCCACTCGGTGGCTGGCTTGCCGTCGAGGCTTTCGCGGGAATCGAGCAGGCTGCCGCCGAACTCTTCCTGCTCATCGGCGAGGATCACGCGAGCACCGCTGCGCGCAGCGGCCAAGGCAGCGGCCAGGCCGGCAGGGCCAGCGCCGACGATCAGCACGTCGCAGTGCTGGTTCATGTAGTCGTAGGTGTCCGGATCGTTCTCGGTCGGCGAGCGGCCAAGGCCGGCGGCCTTACGAATGTACTTCTCGTAAGTCATCCAGAATGATTGCGGGTACATGAAGGTTTTGTAGTAGAAGCCCGGCGGCATCAGCTTGCCGCCGACCTTGCCGAGAATCCCCATCATATCGTTGTTCACGCTCGGCCAGCCGTTGGTGCTGGTGGCGACCAGGCCTTGGTACAGCGCTTGTTGCGTGGCGCGTACGTTCGGGATCTGCGTGGCTTCAGTCGCGCCGATCTGCAGCACGGCGTTCGGCTCTTCGGCACCGGCAGCGAAGATGCCGCGTGGACGGGAATACTTGAAGCTGCGGCCGATGATGTCGACACCGTTGGCCAGCAGGGCAGCGGCCAGGGAGTCGCCTTCAAAGCCTTTGTAGACCTGGCCGTTGAAGGTGAAGCTCAGCACTTTGTTGCGGTCGATCCGTCCGCCGTTGGACAGGCGATTGATCTGGCTCATACCTTCTCTCCCAGAGCCGTGGTGGCCGCTTTCGGGCTATCGGTCTTGTCGGTGAATTGTGGCTTGGTGCCGATCTTGTAGGTCTCGAGAATCTCGTAGGTCACGGTGTCGCGGGTGGCGTTGAAGTACTGACGGCAACCGGCGGCGTGAATCCACAGTTCGTGGTGCAGACCGCGAGGGTTATCGCGGAAGAACATGTAGTCGCCCCACTCCTCGTCGGTGCAGGTGTTCGGATCCAGTGGACGCGGGATGTGCGCCTGGCCGGATGCGTGGAATTCCTCTTCGGAGCGCAGCTCGCCACAGTGAGGACAGAAGATATGCAACATGGGGATTTCTCCTGTTAGTGGGCAACCGCAGCAGCGCCGTGTTCGTCGATCAACGCACCGTTGTGGAAACGGTCGATGGAGAAAGGTGCGGCCAATGGGTGCATTTCACCCTTGGCCAGGCTCGCGGCAAACACATTGCCCGAGCCAGGTGTAGCCTTGAAGCCACCGGTGCCCCAACCGCAGTTGAAGAACATGTTCGGTACCGGGGTTTTCGAAATGATCGGGCACGCATCCGGCGTGGTGTCGACGATGCCGCCCCACTGTCGGTTCATGCGTACGCGGGACAGCACCGGGAACATCTCGACGATGGCCTGGATGGTGTGTTCGATCACCGGGTACGAACCGCGCTGGCCGTAGCCGTTGTAGCCGTCGATACCGGCGCCGATCACCAGGTCGCCCTTGTCGGACTGGCTGATGTAGCCGTGCACGGCGTTGGACATGATCACGCTGTCGATAATCGGTTTGATCGGCTCGGACACCAGCGCTTGCAGCGGGTGGGATTCGATCGGCAGACGGAAACCGGCCAGCTTGGCCATGTGCCCGGAGTTACCGGCGGTCACTACGCCGACGCGCTTGGCGCCGATGAAGCCCTTGTTGGTTTCAACGCCGATGCACACGCCGTTTTCCTTGCGGAAACCGATCACTTCGGTCTGCTGGATCAGGTCCACGCCGAGTGCGTCAGCAGCACGGGCAAAGCCCCACGCCACGGCATCGTGACGGGCTACGCCGCCGCGACGCTGAACGGTGGCGCCCATGACTGGGTAGCGGGTGTTTTTCGAGCAGTCGAGGTACGGAATCTCGTCGGCCACTTGTTTGGCATCAAGCAGTTCGCCGTCGACGCCGTTGAGACGGTTGGCGCTGACCCGACGCTCGGAATCACGGATATCCTGCAGGGTATGGCACAGGTTGTAGACGCCGCGCTGGGAGAACATCACGTTGTAGTTGAGGTCCTGGGACAGGCCTTCCCACAGTTTCATCGCGTGTTCGTACAGGTGCGCCGACTCGTCCCACAGGTAGTTGGAGCGGACGATGGTGGTGTTGCGCGCGGTGTTACCGCCGCCCAGCCAGCCTTTCTCGACCACGGCCACGTTGGTGATGCCGTGTTCCTTGGCCAGGTAGTAAGCCGTGGCGAGACCATGCCCGCCACCGCCGACGATGACCACGTCATAGACCTTTTTAGGGGTCGGCGTGCGCCACATTTTCTGCCAGTTTTCGTGATGGCTGAGGGAGTGTTTGAAGAGGCCGAAGCCCGAGTAGCGTTGCATAGTCATTTACTCCAAAACCGCGCTCAGCGATAAACCGGGAAGTCCGCGCACAGGGCCGACACTTGCTGCGCGACGTTGGCCTCGACATCGGCGTCGCCGAGGTTGTCGAGGATGTCGCAGATCCAGCCGGCCAGCGTGACGCACTGGGTCACCTTGAAGCCGCGCGTGGTCACCGCCGGGGTGCCGATGCGCAGGCCGGAGGTCACGAACGGCGACTGTGGATCGTTCGGGACAGCGTTCTTGTTCACAGTGATGTGGGCGCGACCGAGTGCTGCGTCCGCCTCTTTGCCGGTGAGGCCCTGACGGATCAGGCTGACCAGGAACAGGTGGTTGTCGGTGCCGCCGGACACTACATCGTAGCCGCGTTTGATAAACACGCCGGCCATAGCCTGGGCGTTGTCGATCACTTGTTGTTGGTAAGCCTTGAAACCGGGTTCCAAAGCTTCCTTGAAGCACACGGCCTTACCGGCGATCACGTGCATCAGCGGGCCGCCTTGGGCACCCGGGAAGACTGCCGCGTTGAGCTTCTTCTCGATTTCTTCGTTGGACTTGCACAGGATCAGGCCGCCACGTGGACCGCGCAGGGTCTTGTGGGTGGTGGTGGTGACCACATCGGCATACGGCAGCGGATTCGGGTACAGACCGGCAGCGACCAGACCGGCGACGTGAGCCATGTCGACGAACAGCAGCGCACCGACCTTGTCGGCGATCTGGCGGAAGCGTGGGAAGTCGAGGGTCTTGGAGTAGGCCGAGAAGCCGGCGACGATCATCTTCGGCTTGCACTCGACGGCCAGGCGCTCGACTTCGTCGTAGTCGATCAGGCCGGTCTTGGTGTCGATACCGTACTGCACGGCGTTGTACAGCTTGCCCGAGGACGACACCTTGGCACCGTGGGTCAGGTGACCGCCGTGGGCCAGGCTCATGCCCAGAATGGTGTCGCCGGCTTGCAGCAGGGCCAAGTACACGGCGCTGTTGGCCGAGGAACCGGAGTGCGGCTGCACGTTGGCGTAATCGGCGCCGAACAATTGCTTGGCGCGTTCGATGGCGAGGGCTTCGACCTTGTCGACGTGCTCGCAGCCACCGTAGTAGCGCTTGCCCGGATAACCTTCGGCGTATTTGTTGGTCAGGCCACTGCCTTGCGCTTCCATGACGCGTTTGCTGGTGTAGTTCTCTGACGCGATCAGCTCGATGTGATCTTCCTGGCGTTGCTCCTCGGCATTCATCGCCGCCAGCAGCGCATCGTCGTAACCCTTGATCTGGTCTTGCTTGCTGAACATCGCGTCTCTCCCAGCGGCGGCGGTGCGCCATTCGTCTCGGTGAGGCACGTACCTGTCGGTAGTGCCCTTTGATGCGATGGTATGACCGGCGCAGACAGGTCAAATGCCTACGGACGCCACGCAAAGGTGCGTTTACGACATGGACTGAAATGGGTGGGCCGGGGAAGGCTCTTGTGGGGAGGGGGCCTGCCCCCGTTCGGCGGCGTAGCCGTCGTAAAACCGGCCAATGCGGTCTGCCTGATAGACCGCATTCTCAGGATTTGGGGCCGCTTCGCAGCCCAACGGGGGCAAGCCCCCTCGCCACAGGGGCGGGGTCAGGCCAGGATTTGGCGCAAGGCCAGAAGCACGAGGAAATGCACGGGATAGAGCGCATACGCCCAACGCCGCATCGGCGGTGGCTTGAAATACCCGGCATGTCGCAACAAGAACAACCCGAGCAATGGCGCGATCAGACAAGTGGCGATGCCGAACAGGGCGGCACTGTTGCCGAACCGGGCCGAGGCATACAGCACATGCCATTGATTGGCGGCCATGCAAACCAATCCCGGAAACAGACTGAAATACCAGGGACGCCTGATCACCAGCAACATCACCAGCGGCAACAATACGCCGAAGAAGCCGAACATCAGGCGTTCCGAGAACAGCGCCGCCAGCGTCACAGCGCCGACCGCGAGCAGTCGCGATTGCAGCGTTTCCTGCTGCCAGCCGCGCGCGACCAGCAGCCCAAGCGCCAGCGTAGGCAACACGTTCAAGGTGTCGGGATCAGGGATGAACATCCGGTAAGGGATTTCGCTGATGGCACTGAACAGCATCAACCAGCCCAAATACCGCCACTGATGTGTGACTTCCCGTGCCCGCGAAACATTCGCCGCCATCGCCAGACAGAACCACGGAAACGCCAACCGCCCGGGAACATAGAGAATATCGACGGAGTAACCGACATATCGCAGGTGATCGAGCACCATGCTCAGCAGCGCCAGCCACTTCAGCAGATCCAGTGCCCCATCCCGTTGCGTCATGTGCATAATTGCCCGTCGTCTTTGTAGTGTTCTGTCAGACGCATCCCGTGTGCTCCCCGGATGATCTTCGGTAAAGTGCGCACCATCATTGACCACGAGACGCTTCACCATAAGCGTCTCGACCACGGAAAGCAGGGCCATGACCGATAAGAGCCAACAATTCGCCAGCGACAACTATTCCGGTATCTGCCCTGAGGCCTGGGCGGCGATGGAACAGGCCAACCACGGCCACCAGCGCGCTTACGGCGACGATGAATGGACCGCCCGCGCGTCCGATCAATTCCGCAAATTGTTCGAAACCGACTGCGAAGTGTTCTTCGCCTTCAACGGCACCGCCGCCAACTCACTGGCCCTGTCGTCGCTGTGCCAGAGTTACCACAGCGTGATCTGCTCGGAAACCGCCCACGTCGAAACCGACGAATGCGGCGCGCCTGAATTCTTTTCCAACGGCTCCAAGCTGCTGGTCGCCCGCACCGATAACGGCAAGCTGACCCCGGAATCGATCCGCGAAGTGGCCCTCAAGCGCCAGGACATCCACTACCCGAAACCGCGCGTCGTGACCCTGACCCAGGCCACCGAAGTCGGCAGCGTCTACACCCCGGAAGAAATCCGCGCCATCAGCGCCACCTGCAAAGAACTGGGCCTGAACCTGCACATGGACGGCGCGCGCTTCTCCAACGCCTGCGCATTCCTCGGCTGCACGCCGGCCGACCTGACCTGGAAGGCCGGCGTCGACGTGTTGTGCTTCGGCGGCACGAAAAACGGTATGGCCGTGGGCGAGGCGATTCTGTTCTTCAACCACAAACTGGCCGAAGACTTCGACTATCGCTGCAAACAGGCCGGTCAGCTGGCGTCAAAGATGCGTTTCCTCTCGGCGCCGTGGGTCGGGATTCTGGAAAACGACGCCTGGCTCAAATACGCCCGCCACGCCAACCACTGCGCGCAGTTGCTGGCCGAACTGGTCAGCGACATTCAGGGCGTTGAATTGATGTTCCCGGTACAGGCCAACGGCGTATTCCTGCAACTCTCGGAACCAGCCATCGCCGCGCTGACCGCCAAGGGCTGGCGCTTCTACACCTTCATCGGCAACGGCGGCGCACGCTTCATGTGCTCGTGGGACACCGAAGAAGAGCGCGTCCGTGAACTGGCGGCGGATATCCGGGAAGTCATGTCCCGCTAAGCAGCAACCCGATCCCCTGTGGCGTGGGGGCTTGTCGGACCGCCGCACCGCCCCGTTGGGCTGCGAAACAGCCCTAAGACCTGAACATGCGGTTTGCCAGCCACACCGCATTTACAGGGTTTACGACTGCTGCGCAGCCGAACGGGGCGGTGCGGCGGTCCGACAAGCCCCCTCGCCACAAAAGCTCACTCGCCATTCACCACAGCGTCTTGGTCTACATTGTCCTGCGAGCCACTCGATTCGCTCAGACAATAACAATCAGGAGCGCACGCATGTCATTACAAGGCAAAACCCTGTTCATTACCGGCGCCAGTCGCGGGATTGGTCGTGAGATCGCGCTGCGGGCTGCGCCGGATGGGGCCAACATTGTGATCGCGGCCAAAAGTGCCGAGCCGCATCCCAAACTTCCGGGCACGATTTTCAGCGTGGCGAAGGAAGTTGAGGACGCAGGCGGCAAGGCGCTGGCCTTGCAGGTGGATGTGCGCGATGAGGTCGCGGTGCGTGAAGCCTTGGCCCAGGCCAACGAGCACTTCGGCGGTATTGATGCGCTGATCAACAATGCCGGCGCAATCAAGCTGACCGGCGTTCAGCACATCGAGCTCAAGCGCTTTGACCTGATGCACCAGATCAACACCCGCGCCGTGTTGCTGTGCAGTCAGGCCGCTCTGCCCTATTTGAAAAAGAGCAGCGGCCATATCCTCAATCTGTCACCGCCACTCAACCTGGCAACCAAATGGTTCGCCCAATACAGTCCGTACACCGTGACCAAATACGGCATGAGCATGCTCACTTTGGGCATGAGCGAGGAATTCAAGAACTACGGCATCAGCGTCAACTCGCTGTGGCCGCAGACCATGATCGCCACCGCCGCTATCGAGTTTCAGCTGGGTTCTCGCGAGTCGTTCAAGCATGCGCGCACGCCCGCGATTATGGCGGATGCCGCCCATGTGATTCTGGACAGCAGCGGTCGCAGCATTACCGGACGATTGCTGATTGATGAGGAAATTCTGCGGGAGCATGGTGTGACCGAATTCGATCATTACCGCTTTGAGCCCGGCACCGAAGACAAACTGATGCCTGACCTGTTTGTGGACTGATCACCCTTGTAGGAGCGAGCTTGCTCGCGATGGACGCTAACGATGACGTGGGCTGCCTGAATGAGCGCGGCGCCTTCAAGTCCATCGCGAGCAAGCTCGCTCCTACAAGGGTCCATCAAAACTCGATGCGCACGTCACCCTTCGGCACGCTGCAGCACGAAAGAATGTATCCCTCTGCTTCGTCTTCCTCGGTGATCCCGCCATTGTGGTCCATTTCCACCTCGCCCCCCAGCTTCATCACCTTGCACGTCCCGCAGATCCCCATCCCGCAGGCCTTTGGAATCAACAGACCCAGCTTGGCAGCAGCGGCGTGGACCGTTTCCCCCGGTGCAACGCGAATGCTCTTGCCGGACGCGGTGAATTCCACTTGATGCAGATCCGCCACGTCGATGTCCGGTGCATCTGCTGCAATTTCGGCTTGCTCCACCGCATCGGCGCGGGCTTCCGGTGGCGTGGCACCGAAGGATTCCTCGTGATACCGCTTCATGTCGAAACCGGCGGCTTCGAGCATGCGCTTGACCGCGTTCATGTACGGCGTCGGGCCGCAGCAGAACACTTCGCGCTCAAGGAAGTCCGGCGCCATCAGCTCCAGCATCTTGTGATTCAGGTAACCGCGATAACCGGCCCACGGCTCACCCAGACCATGCTTCTCGCAGATCAGGTGCAGGCTGAAGTTGTCGATCCGCGACGCCATGTGTTCCAGCTCGCGGTGGTAAATGATGTCCTTGGGCGAACGGGCGCTGTGGATAAACACCATGTCGACGTTGCCGTTGGTGTCGTAGAACCAGCGCGTCATCGACATCACCGGCGTAATGCCGACACCGCCACTGAGGTAGAGCACTTTCGGCGCGGTGAAGTCCATGGCGTTGAACAGCCCGACCGGCCCGTGCACCGCCAGTTCCTGGCCTTCATGCAGGGTGTCGTGCAGCCAGTTGGAGACCTTGCCGCCCGGTACGCGCTTGATGGTCACCGAAAAGCTGTACGGCACCGACGGCGAGCTGGAAATGGTGTAGGAGCGCATGATCGGCACGCCTTCGATTTCCAGCTCCAGGGTGACGAACTGACCTGGTTTAAAGAAGAACAGGATCGGCTGGTCGGCCATGAAGCAGAAGGTGCGCACATCCCAGGTTTCCTGGATGACTTTGACGCAACGGACGATGTGTCGACCGTTGGCCCAGGTCTGGGTGGTTACCGGATTCAGGAAGCTGTTGGACATGCTGTTCTCCACCGCCGATGGTCGGCCTTATGTTGGCGATTCTGCGTATAGCGCAGAACACCCATTTACCTATCTGCGACATTCACATACTTATCGCGACCAGCCCCCAACTACCGGGGGTTGCGCGTCGGGAACAGAGTGGGCCATGTCGCTCGTGGATAAGGTTCCGGGTAACGCCGGCCCCACACTCGCCCCATACCAAGACACATTCTTTACACCTTGCGTAGCAAACCTGATTAGCCACTTTCGCCGGCCACACAGAATGGCCTTGAGGATTAAATGATGGACGTCACCACTACCCTGAGCCTGGGCGATCCACTGGAACCCGCACGCAAGGCCACCGCGCAGATGCTGCAAGAGCGCGAACGTACTTTCTCGCTGCCGCAGCCGTTTTACTCTGACGAGCGGCTGTTTGATATCGACATGCAGGAAATCTTCCAGAAAGAGTGGTTGATCGCCGGCATGGCCTGCGAGATCCCGACCAAGGGCAACTACCTGACCCTGCAAGTCGGCAAGAACCCGATCATCGTGATTCGCGGTGCCGAAGGCGTGATCCATGCCTTCCATAACGTCTGCCGCCACCGCGGTTCGCGGCTGTGCACCAGTGAAAAAGGCAAGGTCGCCAAGCTGGTCTGCCACTACCACCAGTGGACGTACGAACTGGACGGTCGCCTGTTGTTCGCCGGCACCGAAATGGGCGCCGACTTCGACATGAAGCAGTACGGCCTCAAGCCAGTGAACGTGAAGACCGCCGGTGGCTACATCTTCATCAGCCTGTCGGAGAACCCGCCGGCCATCGATGACTTCCTGTCGACGCTGAACCATTACATGGAACCGTACGACATGGAGAACACCAAGGTGGCGATTACCACCACCTTGATGGAGAAAGCCAACTGGAAACTGGTGCTGGAAAACAACCGCGAGTGCTACCACTGCAACGCGTCGCACCCTGAACTGCTGAAAACCCTGCTGGAATGGGACGACGTCACCGACCCGCGCGCCGATCAAGCGTTCAAGGATCACGTCGCTGCCTCCGCCGCTGCCTGGGAAGCCGAGAAGATCCCTTACGCCCACGCCAGTTTCGGCCTGCGTAACCGCATCGTGCGCATGCCGCTGCTCAAGGGCACCGTGTCGATGACCATGGACGGCAAACAGGGCTGCGCCAAACTCATGGGCCGCATCAAGAACCCGGACCTGGGCTCGATGCGCATCCTGCACCTGCCGCACTCGTGGAACCACTGCATGGGCGACCACATCATTGTGTTCACCGTGTGGCCGATCAGCGCGCAGGAAACCATGGTCACCACCAAGTGGATCGTGCACAAGGACGCGGTCGAAGGCGTGGACTACGACGTGGAGCGCATGCGCCAGGTCTGGGATGCGACCAACGACCAGGACCGTCGACTGGCTGAAGAGAACCAGCGCGGGATCAACTCCACCGCTTACCAGCCTGGGCCTTACTCGAAGACTTATGAGTTTGGTGTGGTGAACTTTGTGGACTGGTACAGCGAGCGTCTGTTGAACAACCTTGGGGCTGAACCGGCCCCGTATCTCAAAGGCGTTCCGGTACAAGGCTAAGAGCAAAAGCATCGCGAGCAGGCTCGCTCCCACAGGGGATCGGTGGTGTTCACAAATGTTGTGAACGACATCAATCAATGTGGGAGCGAGCCTGCTCGCGATAGCGCCATTCCACGCGACGCATCCCCCTCTGACCCACCGCGAACTTAGAACTGTACGAAATATGATCTATAACGTTCAGGCCTATACCGGACGTGGCTCCCAGCCTTCCGCAAACAAGTTATCCACACCTCCACCCACAGCTAATGGGGACAAGTGTGTGAGAACCAATAACTTTCTCCACAGAAACTGATGAAAATCCGTGACTTATCCAGAAGCAGGGTTTTTAACAGCGATTGGTTGTTTTTTGACCTGACACTTGAAAGCCACGCGATACGTGTCCTGTAGCGGATGGCGAACACCTTATCCACAGAAGCGCCAACAGACTTTGGGGGCAACTTTTGCGGATCTGTGGAAAACCGCTGAAAGCCGCGATAAATCGCGGTTTGCGAGAGGTTTACCTGGTCAAAGCGGTGATTTGGTTGTTTTTTAATCAGACGCCTGACAAGCCCGTTTTATATGGCCTGTAGCGGACAGCGAACATCTTATCCACAGAAGCGCCAACAGAGATTGGGGGCAAGTATCGTCGCCCGCCTAAACTTATCCTTGGGGAAAAGCCCGTAAAAACCGCAAGTTAGGCTGGTTGTTTTTTGTACGAAGGCTTGCAGGGCTTTATTTTCATGGCGTGCAGCGAGGGGCGAACATGTTATCCACAGAAGCGCTAACAGGGATTGTGGGTAACCGTCATCAAACCCTGTTGAAACAGGACAGGCCCGAGGCGATATCCAGGTTCAACTCATAGTCATTGAATGCACCCCAGCCGAGCAGGATCGAAGGCACGTACTGCCCGAGCAGCATGGACGGCGGAATGGTGTAGTCCGGGTAGTATTTATAGGTGATCGACCGGATGCGTCCGGACAGGCTCAACTCGCCCCTGTAGGTCCGCTGGCTCGGCGTGACGCTGTCTGCTGAATGGCCGGGCGAGGACGAGGTCAGGTAATCCACGTTGCCGGTGTCGATTATCGCCAGCGTTGCCCGACGATCCAGTCGCGCAGAAATGGTCAGTCTTTGATTGATGTCCATACGCACGTAGGTGATTGGCGAATCACATCGCGTGGGCGGTGCAGCGTTAATCTCAAGGGTCTTTTTCGTGACCTTCAAACGCCCTGACTGACCGATCAGATCAAGCCCCAACAAGTTATCCCGGTCACTGACAAACACCAGGACATTCCTGAATTCGTTTGTGCCTATCTTCAAGGATTCCAGGATTCCCAGTTGGGCTGCCAGGTCTCGCTCACCGTAAAACGTGCTGTAGCCATAATGGGAGTCGGTTAACAACCTGATTCCCATCAGCTTCGCGGTTTCAGTGTTGACCCGGGTTTGAGGGGCTCCCGTGTCAAGAATGAACCGCGCCGAAACACCATTGGCCGCTTTGACATCGACGTAGGGCAGCGCTTCGTCCGTCACGTGGCTTTCACTGGGGTGAGGATGGATCGGCAATACCTCGTGGTGCTTTGTCCGGGTCACCGAAAAATCGGCGACCTGGCGCAAGATTGCGAACGATTCGCTGCCGAACATGGAGAACAACAGTTTGAGCTCAGGGTCATTCGCGATGGCCCGGGCGTGACGGCGCTTGATCGCCAGGTAGTAATCGGGAAGCTGATTGGCGGCTTTGGCCTCGAACATTCTGGCGAGAACGGACACTGAACATTGCAGGTTTTTTCCAGCATCGCGCACGTCGTCGCACTGCTGCTTCATCTGCGCCAGGGAAGCGCTGCGCCCCTGTTCGGACTCGATCCATGTGTAGAAATCCGGCGCTTCGTTATCAGCCGTCGAATTCGTGGATACAACCAGAAAAACCATCAGGGCACAGATCAGACATGTCTCACGCCGACTGACCGCGTTCATGATCGACCCATGCCTGAAAACGCATTGTTTGAATTAGCGCTGCAGCCAACCCGGACAGCTCATAGAGAAATGTAGCTCACTAGGGCCACTGCATGAGGTAGGCCTCACCGGTCACCCGAATCATCGGGTGAGGGGTGATCTGGCAGGTATCGACGATTCGAAAGCCATGACGCTCGTAGAACCGACGGGCACCGGTGTTGACGGCGTAGTCGATCAGGCTCAATCCCTTGAGGCCCAACTGGTTGGCGCGCTCGTGAGCGTGCGCGAGGAACTGTTTGCCCAGGCCCTGATTTCGCCAGCCGTCGTGCAGCGCCAGGCTGGAGATGTAGAGCGTGTCGGGGATTTCCATGTCGGCATACGGCGCCAGCACCGGGTCGGTAGTGGGTTCGGCCAGGGGATCGTGACGCATTGTGTAGCTGTGCATCATGCCGATGACCTGCCCGTCTGCTTCGGCAATCAGGCAGTTCTGCCAGGAGAAATCCACATCGTCGCCGGCGTAACGACTGGCGCCCACGTCCAACAGATCCTGGCCGGGCTCTGCCAGTTGGCTCCAGATGTAATCCGAAGCGCCCTCCGACGAAATCTGGAACAGACGAGCAATCTCCCGCGCATCCGCGCGTACTGCCGAACGAAATTCAACGGTCATTGTTTTTCCCTGTGGGAGCGAGACCGGCTTGCCGGCGATTGCGTTGGGTCAGCCACCAGTGATGTCGACTGACCCAACGCTATCGCCGGCAAGCCGGTCTCGCTCCCACATTAGATTTGCGCTGATTTTATGTGTTAGCGAACCACGCCTTCTTCGATCAGCAACTTGAGAATCGCCTCGGCACCCGCTTGCGCAGTCACGCCTTTAAGCACCTGTCCGCCGCCGCCACTGGCCTTGGCCGTCGCGGCTTTCATCCGGTCTGCGCCGCTTTTCGCTTTGATCACTTTCAAGCGTTTAGGCCGGGGTTTGGCAGGTTGCAGGGTGGCAACCGCCAGCAGGTCATCGTCGATCACTTCGACTTCATCCGCCTGCAACACCCCACGCCGGGCCGGGCCGTAGGCGCTCTGCCGAGGCTTCGGCGCGGCGTTATCCACCGTTGCGAGAAACGGCAGCCGTACCTTCAAACGACGACGCTGACCACGGGGCAAGGCTTGCAGCACCAGCGCCGAACTTCCGTCGATGGATTCCACCTGAGCCAGCCCGACCACCAGCGGCCAGCCAAGGCTTTCCGCCAGCAGAAACGGCAGCATGCCCGAGCCTTCACCGGTTTCCGCCTGGCTGCCGGTCAGCACGACTTGCGCACCGGCATCGCGCAGATAGGCGGTCAACGCCGGCAATGCATCGGCGCCCTGCGGTTGTTCCAGCACATGCAATTGCTCCAGGCCCATGCCCAGGTAAGCGCGCAACGCCGGTTCCGCGACGTCGCCGGCATGCAGCACTTGCAGATTATCCCCAGCCAGTTGCAGACCCAGTTCCACCGCCCGCGCATCCTGCTCCGCGCGACGTGGCCGGCCGGAGGTCGGGTGGGCGCCGATGGACACCAGGCTGATGATTTTCGTGCTCATAACCCTTTCCTTTCCTTAAGCCGCATCGCGCTTGGCTTCGTTGCGGTAAGCCTCTACCGCCGCGATCAAGGCTTGAAGAATCTCGGCGCTCTCGCCGATCACCGACAGGTCGGCCCGTTTGATCATGTCGCAGCCAGGGTCGAGGTTGATCGCCACCACCTTGTCGCAGGCACCGATGCCTTGCAGGTGCTGGATCGCCCCGGAAATCCCCACCGCCACGTAGACCCTTGCGGTGACCCAGGTGCCGGACGCACCGACCTGCCGATCACGCGCCATGAAGCCGTCGTCCACTGCCACTCGGGACGCGCCTTCGGTGGCGCCGAGTGCTTCGGCAGTCCTGTGGAAAAGTCCCCAGTCCTTGACCCCGTTGCCGCCGGAGAAGATGAACTCGGCTTCGGCCATCGGAATCGCCGCCGGGTCCACGGCCACCGCGCCCAGATCCTCGATCCGCGACAAGCTGCGCGCCACGGTTGTGGATAACTCCACCGGCAAGGCTTCGTGTCGGGTTTCGCTGACCGGTTCGGCACATTCGACGGCAGCCAGGATCAAGCGTGCAACCGGGCGCGCAAGGTCTTGCAAGCCAGCGCCGGCACGGCCGATGCATTCCTGATCCTTGACCTGCCAGACCCGTGTGGCCGGGCGCTCACCCAGTGCGGCGGCAAAGCGTCGACCCAGTTCCCCGCCACCACTGCGGCTATCGGGCAGCAACCAATGACGCGGGCTGAACTGGTTATCCACAGCCCGCAGGCCCTGGACCCGTTGTTCCGGTGCATAACCGCTGAATTCTTCGCCATCCAGCACCAGCAAGCGATCGACGCCAGCGGTGGCAAAGGCGTTTTCTTTATGTTCGCCGAAGACCACGGCCAATACCGCGCCGTCCTTGCCGGCCAATTGATGCGCCAGACCGAGCAAGTCGCGGTCGTGGCTGCTCAAGCGGCCGCCGACCATGTCCGGCACCACGCTGATGTAGAACGCCGGTGCAGGCACTTGATGCAACGGCAATTGCACTTCAACGGCGGCCGAGCGTTTGGTCGCCCCGCCCTGCTGAGCCCCACTGCGGTCGATCCGTTTAATGCCGTTCGGGCCGATGAAACCGATGCCATGGGGATTTTTGCGGATGACGCCGTTCGGCCCCATCCAGCTGTGTTGCGCCGGTTGCATGGCCACATGCAGCGGGTGCAAGCGGTTACGGGCAATCCATTCGGCGCGGGGGTCACGGCGGATAATGTCGCTCATCAGTGGGCCTCCGCAGGTTCACGTTGGGCCGGTGTGGTCGGTTTGCTTGGGGCTGCGTCTTCGAGCAACGCGTCCGCCACCAGTTCGGCGATGTCCTTGATCAACGGACGTGGTTCGACCACGCCTTCGAGCATCGCGGTGCATTGTGGGCAACCCACGGCCACCAGTTCGGCGCCGGTTTCGCGGATGTCTTCCATGCGCATGTCGGGAATGCGTTGCTTGCCCGGAATGTCGGTGATTGGCGCGCCGCCGCCGCCGCCGCAGCAGCGCGAACGGAAACCGGAGCGTTGCATCTCTTTCACTTCAATCCCGAGGGCGCGCAGCACCTCACGCGGCGCCTCGTATTCGCCGTTGTAGCGACCGAGGTAGCACGGGTCGTGATAGGTCACGCTGCTGCCTTTGTGCTGGCCGAGATTGAGTGCGCCAGCACTAATGATTTCCGACATGTAGGTGCTGTGGTGCTGCACGAGGTAGTTGCCGTCGAAGGCGCCGTACTCGTTTTTCAGCACGTGGAAGCTGTGCGGGTCGCAGGTGACGATGCGGTTGAAGCTGTATTTGGCCAGGGTCTGGATGTTGCGTTTGGCCAACAACTGGAAGGTTGCTTCGTCGCCCAGACGTCGGGCCACGTCACCGCTGTCGCGCTCTTCGAGGCCCAGTACCGCGAAGTCGACCTTGGCCGCTTTCAGCACTTTGACGAAGGCGCGCAAGGTGCGCTGGTTGCGCATGTCGAAGGCACCGTCGCCGACCCAGAACAGCACGTCGACGGATTTCTTTTCGCTGAGCAGGTTGAGATTCAGGTCCGCCGCCCAGTTCATCCGCCCGCCTGGGGCAAAGCCGCCCGGGTTGTCGGTGGCGATCAGGTTTTCGAGGACTTCGGCGCCCTTGTTCGGGGTCGCGCCTTTTTCCAGGGTCAGATGGCGGCGCATGTCGACGATGGCATCGACGTGCTCGATCATCATCGGGCATTCCTCGACGCAGGCACGGCAAGTGGTGCAGGACCACAAGGTTTCAGCGTCCACCAGACCGTTGACGATCGGTTGATGCGGATTACCCGCGTGTTCGCCGATGGCTTTGCCCGGATACGGGCTGCCGGCGAACTTGGCGTCGGTGCCACCGGCGAGGCCGACGACCATGTCCTGAATCAGTTTTTTCGGGTTCAGCGGCTGGCCGGCGGCGAACGCCGGACATGCAGCTTCGCACTTGCCGCACTGCACGCAGGCGTCGAAACCGAGCAGTTGGTTCCAGGTGAAATCCTTGGGTTTTTCCACGCCCAGCGGTGCGTTTGGATCGTTGAGGTCCAGCGGCTTCAAACCGGTGGAACGACCACCGCCAAAACGTTCGGCGCGGCGGTGCCAGGCCAGGTGCAGCGCACCGGCGAAGGCGTGCTTCATCGGGCCGCCCCAGGTCATGCCGAAGAACAATTCCGAGACGCCCCAGACCACGCCGATCCCGAGGATCGCTGCCACCAGCCAACCACCGAAGTTTTCCGGCAGGATGCCTGCCACCGGCAGGGTCACCAGGAAGAACGACGCCGAAAACGCCAGCAAGCTTTTCGGCAAACGCATCCACGGGCCCTTGGACAAACGGGCCGGTGGGTTGCGCCGACGCAGGTACACAAAGATTGCACCGACGAACATCACCGCCGTCATCAGCAACAGTGCATAACCGAGGAAGCAGTTATGCAGGCCAAATCCGTGCACCAGAATCGCGAGCACAGCGGACGCCACCGCACCGCCAGCCGTAGCGACGTGGGTGTTGGCGATGTATTTGTCCCGCGCGACGACGTGGTGCAAGTCGACCATGTAGCGCTTGGGCATGGCGAACAGGCCGCCGATCAGGTCGACTTTCGAAGCCCGGCCCCGGCGCCACATAGCCACCCGCCGCAACGCGCCCAGAACCGCAAGGCCCAGGGCAGCGAACAACAGGATTGGAAGAAGGGTGTTCAACATGGTGGAGCTCCCAAAGACCTCGGGGTCTTGCAGGCCAAACTACCTGGATGCCTTGCTCGAATCCCTGTAGGAGCAGAGCTTGCTCGCGATGGCGGTATTTCTACCGCCAAAGATGCATCGGATGTTCCAACGCTATCGCGGGCAAGCCTTGCTCCTACGGGTTATCCACAAGCTCTTAGAAATCCTTGCACAACCGCAGCGCGTCGTAGATCGCCGCGTGGGTGTTGCGCTGCGCCACGCAGTCGCCGATGCGGAACAGCAAGTAGCCGTCGCCCGCCTGGCTCAGCGAAGGCTGAGGCTTGATCGCGAACAGGGCTTCAATGTCCATCTGGCCTTTGTTGCGCGAGCCTTCCTTCATGGCGTAGTAGATTTCTTCGTCCGGACGCACGCCGTTTTCGACGACGACCTGGTCCACCACCCGCTCCTCTTTGGCGCCGGTGTATTCGTTTTCCAGCACCGCCACCAGCTTGTCGCCTTCGCGGTAGACCTTCTCCAGCATCATGTCCCCGGTCATGATCACTTCTTTCGGGTACATGCTGCGGTAGTACGTCGGGAACGAGGTACCGCCAATCGCTACGCCCGGCTTGATGTCGTCGGTAACGATCTCGACCTGGCTGCCCTTGTCGGCGAGGAAGTCGGCGGTCGACATCCCGGTGAACTCGCAAATGGTGTCGTAGACCAGCACGTTCTTGCCCGGTGCGACCTTGCCGTCGAGGATGTCCCAGCTGCTGACCACCAGGCCTTCAGCTGCGCCCCAATGTTCGTTTTGCTCGAGGAATGGATGACCGCCGACAGCAAGCACTACAACGTCCGGACGCAGGTCGAGAATGGTCGCCGCATCGGCTGCCACACCCAGGCGCAGGTCGACTTTCAAACGCGCCAGCTCCAACTGGAACCAGCGAGTGATACCAGCGATCTGGTCCCGTTGCGGGGCTTTCGAGGCCGTGGTGATCTGCCCGCCGATGAATTCTTTCTTCTCGAACAGGGTCACGTCGTGGCCACGTTCGGCGGACACGCGAGCCGCTTCCATCCCGGCAGGACCGGCACCGACCACCACGACTTTGCGTTTCACACCGGTCGATTTCTCGATGATGTGCGGCACACCCATGTATTCACGGGAGGTCGCGGCGTTCTGGATGCACAAGACGTCCAGGCCCTGGTACTGACGGTCGATGCAGTAGTTGGCACCGACGCATTGCTTGATCTGGTCGACCTGACCCATTTTGATCTTGGCGATCAGGTGCGGGTCGGCGATGTGGGCGCGGGTCATGCCGACCATGTCGACATAGCCGCCTTCCAGAATACGGGTCGCCTGGTTCGGGTCCTTGATGTTCTGCGCGTGCAGAACCGGGGCCTTCACCACTTCTTTGATACCGGCAGCCAGGTGCAGGAACGGCTCCGGTGGATAACTCATATTCGGAATAACGTTGGCCAGGGTGTTGTGGGTGTCGCAACCCGAGCCGACCACGCCGATGAAGTCGATCATGCCGGTGTCGTCGTAATACTTGGCGATCTGCTTCATGTCCTCGTGGGACAAGCCGTCCGGGTGGAATTCATCACCGCACAGACGGATGCCGACGCAGAAATCCGGGCCGACTTCGGCCCGCACAGCCTTGATCACTTCCAGGCCGAAACGCATGCGATTCTCGAAGCTGCCGCCCCATTCGTCAGTACGCTTGTTGACTCGCGGGCTCCAGAACTGGTCGATCATGTGCTGGTGCACGGCGGACAGTTCGACGCCGTCGAGGCCACCGGCCTTGGCCCGCGCAGCCGCGCTGGCGTAGTTGCCGATCACCCGCCAGATTTCTTCCGGCTCGATGGTTTTGCAAGTCGCGCGGTGCACCGGTTCACGGATGCCCGACGGCGACAGCAGGGTTGGCCAATGCTCGCCGTCCCAACGGGAACGACGGCCCATGTGGGTAATCTGGATCATGATCTTGGCGCCATGCTTGTGCATGGCATCGGCCAGGTTCTGGAAGTGCGGGATGATCCGGTCGTCGGCCAGGTTGACCGATTTCCACCAGCCTTGCGGGCTGTCGATGGCCACGCTGGAGGAACCGCCGCAAATCGCAAGGCCGATCCCGCCCTTGGCTTTCTCTTCGTAATACTTGACGTACCGGTCGGTGGTCATGCCGCCGTCGGTCGCGTAGACCTCGGCGTGCGCGGTGCTGAGCACGCGGTTACGGATGGTCAGTTTGCCGATCTGGATCGGCTGGAACATTGCTTCGAAAGCCATGGCGGGGTCCTCGACTTACAACGGCTTGACGGTGAACAAACCGTCGTCGTGGCCTTCTTCGGAGCCACCGTAGACTTGCTCGGCAACCGTGCGAATCTTGCTGCCGCGGGCCTGCAGAATCTGGTCCATGGCACCGGCAAACCAGCCAGTGAACATGTAGTCGACCTTGCGCCCGACCTTGCCGTACACGTAGACGAACGCCGAGTGTTCGAGCTTGACGCTGGCGGTGCCTTTGTCGAGGTCGATGTCCTGGATCTTGAACAGGCCCCAGCCGCGTTGCGACAGGCGTTTCATGTAGTGCTCGAACACCGCGACGCCTCCCAGGCCGTGGCATTCAGCTTCTTTTTCACACCAGTGCCAGGCGGATTTGTAGCCGGCCTTGTACAGGATCTCCGCGTAGGCTTCGGCGCCCAGCACTTCCTCGATGCCCATGTGGTTGTTGACGAAGAAATGGCGCGGCACGTACAGCATCGGCAGGGCGTCGGAGGTCCAGACACCGGTTTCGCTGTCGACTTCGATTGGCAATTGCGGGGCGATCTTGGCCATGGAAACTTAACTCCAGAAAAATTTTGGTGTTTCCCCCGGCACGGACGGCCGGGGGAAAGGATTCAGAGATGCGGCGGCTTACTCGCCCCAGACGTCCTTGAGGACGTTGACCCAGTTCTCGCCCATGATCTTGCGCACCACGCGCTCGGAATGGCCGCGTTTGAGCAGGGTTTCGGTCAGGTTCGGGAACTCGCCGACGGTGCGGATGCCCAGCGGGTTGATGATCTTGCCGAAGCTGGTCAGACGGCGGGCGTAGCCCTTGTCATGGGTCAGGTATTCGAAGAAGTCCTGGCCATGGCCCTGGGTGAAGTCGGTGCCGATACCGATAGCGTCTTCGCCGACGATGTTCATGGTGTATTCGATGGCTTCGGCGTAGTCGTCGATGGTCGAATCGATGCCCTTGGCCAGGAACGGCGCGAACATGGTCACGCCGACGAAACCGCCGTGATCGGCGATGAACTTCAGTTCTTCATCGGATTTGTTGCGCGGGTGAATTTTCAGGCCCGACGGCAGGCAGTGGGAGTAGCAGACCGGCTTCTTGGATTCGAGGATCACTTCTTCGGAAGTTTTCGAACCGACGTGGGACAGGTCACACATGACGCCAACGCGGTTCATCTCGGCAACGATTTCGCGACCGAAGCCCGACAGGCCGCCATCGCGCTCGTAGCAGCCGGTGCCGACCAGGTTCTGGGTGTTGTAGCACATCTGCACGATACCGACGCCGAGCTGCTTGAACACCTCGACATAGCCGATCTGGTCTTCAAAGGCGTGAGCATTCTGGAAGCCAAAGAGGATGCCGGTCTTGCCCTGTTCCTTGGCTTTACGGATGTCGGCAGTGGTGCGTACTGGAATCACCAGGTCGCTGTTCTCGCGGATCAGCTTCTGGCTGGCGGCGATGTTGTTGACGGTGGCCTGAAAGCCCTCCCACACCGACACGGTGCAGTTGGCCGCGGTCAGACCGCCCTTGCGCATGTCTTCAAACAGCTCGCGGTTCCACTTGGCAATAATCAGCCCGTCGATAACGATGCTGTCGGCGTGCAATTCGGCTGGGCTCATCAGGCTGTCCCCTATTAGCGATTCATGCGCCGAATCGTGTGCCGGCGCTTTGGGGCCAGCATATGCCTGAGGACCGGTGCAGCCGGGTGCAAAAACGACAGAGGGTTTGCCGAAAGCGTCAATCCGCGACAAAGGGTCGTCGTTGAACGTCGCAGGCCACCTGTTCAAGGGCTTTCGCATGGGCCAGAATTCGCGGCATTACGGAATTTGGGGTAAAGCAATGAAATCGATCTTCCTGGCTTTGGCACTAATAGCGACCGGCGTACAGGCGGCCGAAGAGTCCGACACCAACCCCTGCGATGCGGTCGAAAACGACGTCCAGACCCTGGAATGCTCGGTCTACAGCCGAACCACCGCCGAAGATCTGCTCAAGGACAACTACCAGAGCCTGATCGAACGTATGCAGTCGCTCTACGGCAAGAGCCCGACGCAACTGGCCGACATCACCGCCAAAATCAAGGCGGCCCAGCAGCATTGGCTGAAGACCCGGGATGCGGATTGCGCCGTTGAAGCGTTTCCGGCGACCAGTGGCAGCAAGGCGTTCACCATTGCGCAAAATGATTGCGTGGCGCGGATGAGTGATGAGCGGTCGGAGTTTTTGGAGTCGATTGGGCAGGAATAAGACGTTAGAGGACCTGCCACACTGACTCAAGAACGGTCAGCAGTTTTTTGCTCGCCGTTTTATCAATTTCCAGATCGGCGCAACAAATATTCCACTCGGAAAAAGCATCCAGCGTTTGTTCGATGTACCGTACGGGCTCAAGGAAACTGAAAGGTTTGCACACGTCAATCAGAGCCTTGCGTGTGGGTTTACCTCTTCCCGCGAATGCTGTGGTGTGCTCGATGCCGCGCCCTGTGGTACTGGAAAAGGTCAGGTCGTAGGCCGGCGCCATTTTCCAGCCATCCTTGCTGCCAAAAAACGAGAAGTTCTTCGCATGATCGTCGTGGTTATGAGCGAGGGCGTTGAAAACCATCAACCGGGCCATTTTCTCGACCTCGGCCGCATCCTTGGTCATTGCCCAGGTCGCTCGCAGCAAATCACTGTAATCGAGGCTTGGCGTACGGAAGTCGGCATATAGAATCGCCGCAGCGGTGAGCATGTGGCGCTTGGTATCTTCTTCCCGATCGAAGCGTTTCGTGGCGAAGAATTGCTCTGTGCCCTTGGTGGTTTCTACCTGAAACAGTTTCGACTCGGAAATTTCGACCCCTGCGCGGCGAGCCGTCAGAGCGTAAGCCTGCTCAATAGCGCCGCTATCTCGATGCTCCTCCTCGCAACGAAATTTGATCAACCAGTGCTCATATCCCTTGGGCATTTCACCGAATGACGAAATAGCGCGATGCTTGTCCGGCGAAAGGCCAATCACCACTTTGGGTCGGGCACCACCGGGGGAGCCGCCCGCCAGTCGCAGAGAATTGATGACCTCGCCAGTGCTACCTGAAAGTATCGTTTGTGAAGCCTCGTAGAGATCAGCCAGATCGAGGTCTTCGTCTCCTTCAACGGTTTCGAACATCGGCACGTATTCAAGCGCGCCCATGCTGCGATTACCCATATATGCCAGACGATCCAGCGGGCCGATTGCGTGGCGCTCGACGCCCAACTGACTGCGAAAAAACCGGTCCATGAGCAACAATCCCCAGCCATCGGGCAACGAATCGCTGAAGGCACCGTGCAGGCCGTCGAACAGCAACGGATCAGCCGCCTTCTGGGGTTTGACCGAGAAATCCATATGAAACGGCGCAAGGTTGAATCCTTTCGCTAACCAGCCCGGATCATATGAAAAGTACATACCCTGACGAGGAATCACGACCAGTTCACCGACCCGTGATCCTTGAAGCATGACGCTGAGTGCGTTGATGGATTTCATTGTCGGCCACGAGCCCTTTCGTAGTTTTTCAGTTCTTGAAGCGTCAGCGATTGAGTCGAGGCGAACAAATTTGTCAACGGTTCCTCCGCTCCGAGGCAGCTTGCAATCAGCAACAAGCCATCCAGAGAGATCTTGCCCGTCGTTTCAAAGCGCTTGATATTCGACTCAGGGACACCGGATTTTTGCGCGAGCGAGCGCCGCGAAAGGTTTTTGCTGAGCCTCAGCCGTTTGGCATTTCCGGCGATCTGTAAAGCGATCTCTCCGGGGGAGTAAAGGATATGGGTTAGGGCCATGAGCCGACCTCATTTGGAGTGTTAGCAAGTGTAGCAGCGCAACATGACAAGTAGCTATAATAGACATCATATAGTCTTTTATTGAATTAATTTATTTTTATAAGACAATATATTATCTTTTATATTTAGTTCTTTTTCTACCGACCTCACCCGGTCGAACGCCGCGGAAAATCATCGGGGCTTTTTGCGTCGGGGCGGATCAACTTAAGCTGTAAGCTGCACATCACCATTCGGGGAAGGATTGAAAATGAAAATCTGCGGCATCGAAATCAAAGGCAGCGAAGCGATCATCGCCGTGGCCTCCCTCGACGGTCAGGCCTTGAGCCACGTCGCGCTGAACACCAAGAAAATCGCCCTCGATGATGATGACGAAGCCGCGAACGTCAAAGTCTTTGCCGCTCAGGTCGCGTCGTTCGTGCGTGAGAATTCCATCGACCGGATCGCGATCAAGAAGCGCAGCAAGAAAGGCGAGTTCGCCGGTGGGCCGACGACGTTCAAGATCGAAGGGGTTTTTCAGTTGCTGGAGAGTTGCGAGGTGACGTTGCTTTCGCCGCAGACGATCAATGCGCAGAACAAGAAGTTTGATTTTGAGCTGCCGGGGACGCTGAACAAGTATCAGCATGAGGCTTACAAGGCGGCTTGCTCCGCCCTGATGAAGAAGTAAAAGCGAAAGCAGATCAAAATGTGGGAGCGAGCCTGCTCGCGAAGGCGGACTGACATTCAACATCGATGTTGATGGTTCTACCGCTTTCGCGAGCAGGCTCGCTCCCACATTTGGTTTTGCGTTTGACTCAGACCAGTTCTCGCCCGTCACTCAACCGCCGTCGATCCTCCCGCGGGCACCGCTCAAACCGCGCCCGATAACTCCGGGTGAAATACGACGGCGATTCAAACCCGCACGCAATACTCACTTCCAGCACGCTCATGTCCGTCTGCCGCAACAACTGCCGCGCCTTCTCCAGCCTTAATCGCAGATAAAAATTGCTCGGCGTGTCGTTCAGGTGCAACCGAAACAACCGTTCCAGCTGCCGCCGCGTCACCTTGATCGACTCAGACAATTCCAGCGTGGTCAGCGGCGGCTCACTGTGCTGTTCCATCTCGCCAATAACGTGAACGAGCTTCTTGTTGCTGATGCCATACCGCGTGGCGACTTCCATGCGTTGGTGGTCTTTGCGCGGGCGGATGCGGCCGAGTACGAATTGTTCGCTGACCTGGATCGCCAGTTCCGGGCCGTGGGCCTGGGCGATGAGGTCGAGCATCAGGTCGATGGAGGCCGTGCCGCCGGCTGAGGTGATGCGTCGACGATCTATCTCGAACAGTTCCTGGGTGACGCTGAGCTGTGGATAAGACTCCTTGAAGGCGTCGATGGCTTCCCAGTGCAGGGTTATCCGATGGCCGTCGAGCAGGCCGGCTTCGGCGAGGACAAAGCTGCCGGTGTCGATGGCGCCGAGGGTCACGCCTTCGTTGTCCAGTCGACGCAGCCAGTGTTCCAGCGCCGGGGTGGCGAATTTCAGCGGTTCGAAGCCGGCGACCACCAACAGCGTCGCGCCTTTCTTCAGCGGTTCCAGCGCCGCGTCGGCGTTCACCGACATGCCGTTGCTGGCCAGCACCGCCCCGCCGTCAGCGCTCAGCACATGCCAGCGATACAGCTCGCCGCGAAAGCGATTGGCAACCCGCAGCGGCTCGATCGCCGAGATAAAACCGATGGCCGAGAAACCCGGCATCAACATGAAGTAGAAATCCTGGGACATGGAGCGCACTCGGTTGGCGGGTAGCGTGTGATGTTGATACGCCACTTGCACGCGGCATTCAAGAGGACAGGTCGCTGCAGTGCAAGAGCTTGTCGCCGCTGTGCGCTTTCATGGGCGCTTAGCTGCGTAACTTGGCATCACCGGCGCACGGCGCATCCGGTCTTGCGGATAGCTGCTCAATTTTTGCGGCGTCTGTTGCCCTCAAGCTGCGTTGCCGCTCCTCGTCATAGCGGGCTATGACTCGTCGCGGCGCCTTGCCTGAGGACAACAGCCACTCGCCAAAATATGAGCGCTATCCGCAAGACCGGATGCAGACGACCGGACCCACAATAACGAACTGCCGAGGAAACCTGAGATGAAACGACTGATCAGCAGCTGTGTTCTTGCACTCAGCGGTACCGCTTTCCTGAGCTCCAGCGTCATGGCCGCCGAACCTGCGTCGTGCCAGAACGTGCGCATGGGCGTAGTGAACTGGACCGACGTCATCGCCACCAGCGCCATGACCCAAGTATTGCTCGACGGCCTCGGCTACAACACCAAACAAACCAGCGCGTCCCAGCAAATCATCTTCGCCGGGATCCGCGACCAGCGCCTGGATTTGTTCCTGGGCTACTGGAACCCGCTGATGACGCAAACCATCACGCCTTTCGTCGACGCCAATCAGGTCAAGGTCCTTGAAGCGCCAAGCCTGAAAGACGCTCGCGCCACCCTCGCCGTACCGACTTATCTCGCCGACAAGGGCCTGAAAACCTTTGCCGACATCGCCAAATTCGAGAAAGAACTGGGCGGCAAAATCTACGGCATCGAGCCCGGCTCGGGCGCCAACACCCAGATCAAGGCGATGATCGCCAAGAACCAGTTTGGCCTCGGCAAGTTCCAGTTGGTCGAGTCCAGCGAGGCCGGCATGCTCGCGGCGGTGGATCGCGCCGTACGCCGCAAGGAAGCCGTGGTGTTCTTCGGCTGGGCGCCGCACCCGATGAACGTCAACGTGCAGATGACTTACCTCACCGGCAGCGACGACGCGCTGGGCCCGAACGAGGGTATGGCCACGGTCTGGACCGTCACCGCGCCGAACTACGCGCAGCAGTGCCCGAACATCGGCAAGTTGCTCAGCAACCTGACCTACACCGCCGAAGACGAGAGCCGGATGATGCAGCCGCTGCTGGATCACAAGGACGCGTTCGAATCGGCCAAGCAATGGCTGAAAGATCACCCGCAAGACAAGCAACGTTGGCTCGAAGGCGTCACCACCTTCGATGGCAAACCGGCGGCTGACAACCTGAAACTGACCAGCAAATAACCCGCTCACTTTTTATGAATCAAACCACCGATTCGCAGCCCGACCGGGCTGCGAACGGCACCACCACGCCTGCAAGGAACCCCCTCATGAACCACGACGTCATCATCACCTGCGCACTTACCGGTGCTGGCGACACGACCAGCAAAAGCCCACACGTGCCGGTCACCCCGAAACAAATCGCCGCCGCCGCAGTAGAAGCAGCAAAAGCGGGCGCCACGGTCGTCCACTGCCACGTGCGCAACCCGGAAACCGGCAAATTCAGCCGTGACGTGGCGCTGTATCGCGAAGTGATGGAGCGCATTCGCGAGGCCGACGTCGACATCATCGTCAACCTCACCGCCGGCATGGGCGGCGATCTGGAAATCGGCGCCGGCGAGAACCCGATGGAGTTCGGCCCGAACACCGACCTGGTCGGCCCGCTGACCCGACTGGCCCACGTCGAAGAACTGCTGCCGGAAATCTGCACCCTCGATTGCGGCACCCTGAACTTCGGCGACGGCGACACCATTTACGTGTCCACTCCGGCGCAACTGCGAGCTGGCGCCAAACGCATTCAAGAGCTGGGCGTGAAGGCCGAGCTGGAAATTTTCGACACCGGTCACCTGTGGTTCGCCAAACAGTTGATCAAGGAAGGCTTGCTCGACGACCCGCTGTTCCAGCTGTGCCTGGGCATCCCGTGGGGCGCGCCGGCTGATACCACCACCATGAAAGCCATGGTCGACAACCTGCCAGCGAATGCCGTGTGGGCCGGTTTCGGCATCGGTCGCATGCAGATGCCGATGGCGGCACAAGCGGTGCTGCTCGGCGGCAACGTGCGGGTCGGTCTGGAAGACAACATCTGGCTGGACAAGGGCGTGCTGGCAACCAACGGCCAACTGGTCGAGCGCGCCTCGGAAATCCTCAGCCGCCTCGGCGCCCGGGTTCTGACGCCGGCGGAAGGCCGGACAAAAATGGGCCTGACCAAGCGCGGCTGATCGTGTCACCAAACCCTGTAGGAGCGAGCTTGCTCGCGAAAAAGGTACAGCCGACGCCCCTATGCGCCTGGAATACCATCGCGAGCAAGCTCGCTCCTACAGGGATCACCGAATTCTTTTAGGACGTCGCCATGAGCTTTATCACTGATATCAAAACCTTCGCCGCCCTGGGCAGCGGTGTCATCGGCAGCGGCTGGGTGTCCCGCGCCCTCGCCCACGGCCTCGACGTGGTGGCCTGGGACCCGGCGCCCGGCGCCGAAGCCGCCCTGCGCAAACGCGTCGCCAATGCCTGGGGCGCGCTGGAGAAGCAAGGCCTGGCACCCGGCGCTTCGCAGGATCGCCTGCGCTTTGTCGCGACCATTGAAGAGTGTGTTCGCGATGCCGATTTCATTCAGGAAAGCGCCCCGGAACGCCTCGATCTGAAACTGGAACTGCACAGCAAAATCAGCGCGGCGGCCAAGCCCAATGCACTGATCGGCTCCAGCACTTCGGGCCTGTTGCCGAGCGAGTTCTACGAGAGCTCGACCCACCCGGAACGCTGCGTGGTCGGCCACCCGTTCAACCCGGTTTATCTGTTGCCCCTGGTGGAAGTGGTCGGCGGCAAAAATACCGCCCCGGAAGCCGTTCAAGCGGCCATGAAAGTCTACGAATCCTTAGGGATGCGTCCGCTGCATGTGCGCAAGGAAGTACCAGGATTCATCGCCGACCGTTTGCTCGAAGCACTGTGGCGCGAGGCGCTGCACCTGGTGAACGACGGTGTGGCGACGACCGGTGAAATCGACGACGCGATCCGTTTTGGCGCGGGTCTGCGCTGGTCGTTCATGGGCACCTTTTTGACCTACACCCTGGCCGGTGGCGATGCGGGGATGCGTCACTTCATGGCGCAGTTCGGTCCGGCGCTGCAGTTGCCGTGGACGTATCTGCCGGCGCCGGAGCTGACCGACAAGCTGATTGATGATGTGGTGGATGGCACCAGCGATCAGCTGGGCAAACACAGCATTTCGGCGCTGGAACGCTATCGTGACGATTGCCTGCTGGCGGTGCTTGAAGCGGTGAAAACCACCAAAGAGAAGCATGGGATGGCGTTCGCCGACTAACCACCGCCGTATCTGTAGGAGCGAGGCTTGCCCGCGAAGAGGCCGGTACATCCGACGGATTTCTTGCGGCAGGAATACCGCCTTCGCGGGCAAGCCTTGCTCCTACAGGTTTCAACCACTTTCGGATGTGACGACATGCCCGCACTGACTACCTACCAAACCACAATCATCCCCGACTGGGTCGACTACAACGGCCACCTGCGCGACGCCTTCTACCTGCTGATTTTCAGCTACGCCACCGACGCACTGATGGACCGTCTGGGCATGGACAGCAACAACCGCGAAGCCAGCGGCAACTCGCTGTTCACCCTCGAACTGCACCTCAATTACCTGCACGAAGTGAAGCTCGACGCCGACGTTGAAGTACACACCCAGATCATTGCTCACGACAGCAAACGCCTGCACCTCTATCACAGCCTGCATCTGGTCGGCGATGACAAGGAACTGGCGGGCAACGAACAAATGCTGCTGCACGTCGACCTCGCCGGGCTGCGTTCCGCGCCGTTCAGCGAAGCAACGCTGGGCAAGCTGCAAGCCATCGTTGCCGAACAAACCGACCTGCCTGCCCCCGACTACGTTGGCCGAGTGATCGCTCTACCCGCAAAAAAATAACAAGGAGATCGCCATGAACACCGCCGCTGCGTTTGCCGACTTTCGTACTTATCCGTTGATCAGCGCGCTGAGTGGCGTGCAGGCCCTGGCGGATCGCGTTCTCGTGAAGTGGGCAGATGACCGTGTCAGCCCCTTTCATCATCAATGGCTGCGGGACAACTGCCCGTGCCCGCAATGCGTCTACACCGTGACCCGTGAGCAAGTGCTGGAAATCGTCGATGTTGCTGAAAACCTGATACCCGCAGAGACGAGCGTCGACACTGAAGGTTGCCTCTGCGTCCAGTGGCAGGACGGCCACCTCAGCCGCTTTGATCCAGGCTGGTTGCGGGCCCATGCCTATGACGACGACTCCCGCGCCGAACGCCGGGCCGGCAAGCCGAAATCCAGGCTGTGGAAAAGCGACTTGCGTCTGCCGGTGTTCGACTATCAGGCGCTGATGAACGACAACGACGCCTTGCTGCAGTGGCTGCTGGCCGTGCGTGATATCGGCCTCAGCCAAGTCCGCGGCGTGCCCACCGAACCCGGTTCGCTGAAGTTGATTGCCCAGCGGATTTCCTTCATCCGCGAGAGCAATTTCGGCGTGCTGTTCAACGTGCAATCCAAGGCCGATGCCGACAGCAATGCCTACACCGCTTTCAACCTGCCGTTGCACAGCGATTTGCCGACCCGGGAGTTGCAACCGGGCCTGCAATTCCTGCATTGCCTGGTCAATGACGCGGACGGCGGCGAGAGTATTTTTGTCGACGGTTTTGCGATTGCCCAAGCGTTGCGCGAGGAAGATCCCGAGTCGTTCAAAGCCCTGTGCGAAATCCCCGTGGAGTTTCGCAACAAGGACCGTCACAGCGACTATCGCTGCCTCGCGCCGATCATTGCTCTGGATGCGGTGGGGCAGGTGTCGGAAATCCGTATGGCGAACTTCCTGCGCGGGCCGTTTGATGCGTCGGTGGATGAGATGCCTACGTTGTATCGCGCTTACCGGCGCTTTATTGCCATGACCCGCGAGGCGCGGTTTCGCGTGATGACGCGGCTTAATCCGGGTGAGATGTGGTGCTTCGATAATCGCCGCACCCTTCATGCCCGCAATGCGTTCGATCCTGCCAGTGGCGCCCGGCATTTTCAGGGGTGCTATGTCGATCGGGATGAGTTGTTGTCGCGGATCCTCGTTTTACAGCGTTAAACCGCGTCATCGTTCTTCGCGGGCAAGCCTCGCTCCTACAGGTTATGTATTGCTCCTGTAGGAGCGAGGCTTGCCCGCGAAGGCGTCCGCAAAGGCAACACTAAGATCCCGGATTCACAGGCAAAAAAAACCCCGATCAAGCCGTGACAGGATCGGGGCAGAAGGTACTGTTGAGGAGCCGTTGCGCGAGGGTGACCAAACCTTCGTGAAGCCAGCTGAATCCAGTGTGCCCACTCTCCCCTCTCGCAAGTTAGCCGAAAACGACCTGTTCATAGGTATTGCGGCCATTGCGACAAATCGTCCTTGCCGACGCCAACGGCCCCTACGAGAATCGAACCACGACACCGTTCCCTGAAGAAGGATTGCGTCATGATGCACGCCGATTTGATTGACCAGGAAGACCTGTTGGGCCAACTGAAGTCGTTGGGGTTTCAAGTACCGAACGGCTCCACAGCCGAGCAGGCATGCGAGTGTGCAGTGCGGGGCTTGAACGATGAACGGGCGATGACGCTGCGGACCATGGTCAAGCAGATGTACACCAGCAGCGCGACCATTCTGCCGGCGGTGCGCCAGGCCATTGATAAGCAACTGCTGCCGGCATTGGCGGAGTATCAGCAAAGCCGTAGCGCCTGATCTGTGGCGAGGGGGCTTGCCCCCGTTGGGTCGCGCAGCGGCCCCAAGATTTTACGACTGCTGCGCAGCCGAACGGGGGCAAGCCCCCTCGCCACAATGGTTTAGAGCCTAACGCTGGCGAACGTCGACTCATTGCGCGCCTGACTCAACGCCGACAACGGCCCGGACAACGGCGACAGCACCAATGCTTGCGGCAGCGGCATCATCGCCACTTGCTGCGTGGTGTTGGAACCGACGCGTTCGTCACGCGGCGGAATGCCGAAGTATTCGCGGTAGCACTTGGAGAAGTGCGGCGTGGACACGAAGCCGCACACCGACGCCACTTCGATGATCGACATCGGCGTTTGCTTGAGCAACTGCCGGGCGCGGATCAAACGCAGTTTCAGGTAGTAACGCGACGGCGAGCAGTGCAGGTATTTCTGGAACAGCCGCTCGAGCTGGCGACGGGACACGGCGACGTACACCGCCAGTTCGTCGAGGTCGATCGGCTCTTCAAGGTTGGCTTCCATCAGCGCGACGATTTCCTGCAACTTCGGCTGGTTGGTACCGAGCATGTGCTTGAGTGGCACGCGCTGGTGATCCTGTTCGTTACGGATGCGCTCGTAGACGAACATTTCCGAGATCGCGGCCGACAGTTCACGACCGTGATCGCGGCTGATCAGGTGCAGCATCATGTCCAGCGGCGCGGTGCCGCCGGAGCTGGTGAAACGGTTACGGTCGAGGGTGAACAAACGGGTGCTCATGGCCACGCGCGGGAAGGCTTCCTGCATCGAAGCCAGACATTCCCAGTGAACGCTGCAATCAAAACCGTCCAGCAGGCCGGCGCAGGCCAGGGCCCAGCTGCCGGTGCAGACGGCACCGAGGCGCTTGGATTGACGCGCCTGGCTTTGCAGCCATGAGACGTGTTCGCGAGTAACAGTGCGCTGAATGCCGATACCGCCGCAGACAATGATGGTGTCCATGGACGGTGCTTTGTGCATGGAGGCGTCGGGGGTGATCTGCAGACCGTCACTGGCCCAGACCTGACCGCCGTCGACGGTGAGCGTGGTCCAGCGATACAGCTCGCGACCGGACAATTGGTTGGCCATACGCAGGGGTTCTACGGCGGAGGCCAGAGAAATAAGCGTGAAATTGTCCAGCAGCAGAAAGCCGATGGATTGAGGCGCACGGTTCTGGGGTTGAGCCCCGGAGTTGAACGTCGTCATCGCGGTATCTCCTCACACAAAGCAGGTGATGGCCTCAGGCGGAGGCTCTTGTTATTGCCATCGTTCTCGCATGGGAGACGGGCTTTGTAATGACAGAGCAATTGCCATGCCTAAAATTGAATGCGCGTTCAATAACTCCTGAAAACGACGTCGCAGCGTGTCTATATAAGCCGCGTCGCGAGTGGGGGTTATAAGTGGCAGGAAAGGCAGCAAGCGCTCTGCTCCGTTGCGTGTGAGCAAATCGGTAGCACTTGTGGGAACAGGCTTGCGGCGCCTCAGGAAAGAGTGTCACCGCAAGCACAGGGGACGGAAGGTCAGGGCTGACTTGGATCCCTGACTTGCTGCAAGTGGCTTATCTGTAAGCGACGCGCCAAAACGTGGCGCGTTTCAATTTCTGTGTTCACTTAGCGCGCAGTTTTGACTGGTCTGGTGTGGCAGAAACCGTCCTGTGGCGAGGGAGCTTGCTCCCGCTGGGCTGCGTCAGCAGCCCCAAACCTTGCGACCCTACTCTTTCAGGCACACCGCAGTCGCCGATTTTACGACTGCTCCGCAGCCGAGCGGGAGCAAGCTCCCTCGCCACAGGTTCAACTCGGTATCAGCATTCAACCGCACTCACCGCCAACCCACCTCGCGATGTCTCTTTATATTTGTCATGCATATCCGCCCCGGTATCACGCATGGTGCGGATCACCCGGTCCAGCGAAATAAAGTGCTGACCATCGCCGCGCAACGCCATCTGCGCCGCGTTGATCGCTTTCACCGCGGCAATCGCATTGCGCTCGATGCACGGCACCTGCACCAGTCCGCCGACCGGATCGCAGGTCAGGCCGAGGTTGTGCTCCAGACCGATTTCCGCCGCATTACACAATTGCTCCGGCGTGGCGCCAAGGATCTCCGCCAACCCCGCCGCCGCCATGGCGCAAGCCGAACCGACTTCGCCCTGGCAACCGACTTCCGCACCGGAAATAGAGGCGTTCTTCTTGCACAGAATCCCTACCGCTGCGGCACTGAGGAAATAGTCGACCACGTTGGCGTCGGTCACCGCCTCGCTGAACTTCATGAAGTAGTGCAACACCGCCGGAATGATCCCCGCCGCGCCGTTAGTCGGCGCCGTGACCATGCGCCCGCCGGCGGCGTTTTCTTCGTTGACCGCCAGGGCGAACAGGTTGACCCACTCCATCGCGCTCAGCGTCGAGCCGATCACGTTGGGCTTGTTCAACTCCTGCAGGCTACGGTGCAATTTGGCCGCACGACGGCGCACGTTCAGGCCTCCGGGCAGGATGCCTTCGTGCTTGAGGCCTTGCTCGACGCAATCCTGCATCGCCCGCCAGAGCTTCATCAGCCCTGCGCGGATTTCTTCTTCGCTGCGCCAGACCTTCTCGTTGGCCATCATCAATTCGGCGACGCGCAGGTTGTGCTGCTTGCAGAGGCTGAGCAGTTCGACGGCGCTGGAGAAATCGTACGGCAACACCGTGCGATCCAGATCCACCACACCGCTGGAAGCTTGTGCTTCATCGACGACAAATCCGCCCCCGATGGAATAGTAGGTGTCGCGATGCAGCTCGCCGTCATCGCCTTCGGCGATCAGGGTCATGGCGTTAGGGTGGAACGACAGGTTTTCGTCGATCAGACGCATGTCCCGGGCCCAGATGAACGGCACTGACAATCGGCCGTCTAGCAGCAGCGTATGGGTTTCGCGCAGGGTTTCAATGCGGATGCCGATTTGCGACGGATCGATCGCGTCAGGCCACTCACCCATCAGGCCCATGATCACCGCGTTGTCGCTGCCGTGACCGATGCCGGTGGCCGACAATGAACCATAGAGCTGAACTTCAACACGCCGCACTTGTTCCAAAAGACCCTGCTCACGCAAACCTTGCACGAACAGCGCCGCAGCACGCATCGGCCCCACGGTGTGCGAACTGGAAGGGCCGATGCCGATTTTGAACAGGTCGAAAACGCTGATAGCCATTACTGCCGAACTCCTGGATGTGCCAACTCCAGGCGCAGAAGCGCCCGGTGACGGAGCTGCTACGCTCAAGCTGCAATCCGCCGGGATGGCCGCATCATCAGGCTTTTGCGGTGTCGTTCGACGTCTCACACCGACGCACTCATGCCCACCAACGCCGTGTGCGTTTTACGCCATGTTTTCGCCATTTTTTTGCGATGCAGAGGGGGAAAAGGGGCTGAAAAAATCTGTAAACGACGTCACCGACACTGGATGCGACCATCCCTGTACTGGTTACGACGCACCCTGTAGGCGTCAGATTTTCGCTGGTACATGATCGTATCGACTCGATTGCAAGGCGCCGTGGTAGAGCTGTCTCCAAAACGCCATCCAACCGCAACCTATAAGTGCGGTGGTCCAGTCGGAACACTGCCAAAAAAAACACCAAGGAGTCCATCCATGAAAGGTTCCCCGTCGTTGTTGTTGGCCGCCATGCTGAGTCTGCCGTTACTGGCTCAAGCCGCAGAACCCGCTCAGTGCAGTACCGTAAACTTCTCCGATGTCGGCTGGACCGACATTACCGCGACAACCGCCACCACCAGCGTCGTGCTCGATGCCCTGGGCTACAAGACCAAAACCACCATGATTTCCGTGCCAGTGACCTACAAGTCCCTGGCCGATGGCAAGAACATGGACATTTTCCTCGGTAACTGGATGCCGACCATGGAAAACGACATCAAGGCCTACCGCGATGCCGGCACCGTGGATGTCGTGCGCACCAACCTCACCGGCGCCAAGTACACCCTCGCCGTGCCGCAGGCGCTGTACGACAAAGGGCTGCATGACTTCGCCGACATCGCCAAATTCAAGAAAGAACTCGACGGCAAGATCTACGGCATCGAGCCGGGTAACGACGGCAACCGTCTGATCCAGAGTATGATCGACAAGAACGCCTTCGGCTTGAAGGACGCCGGTTTCAAGATGGTCGAATCCAGCGAAGCCGGCATGCTGTCGCAGGTCGACCGCGCCCAGAAACGCGACACCGCCGTCGTATTCCTCGGCTGGGCGCCGCATCCGATGAACAAGCGTTTCAAGATTCAGTACCTGACCGGTGGTGACGACTTCTTCGGCCCGGACTTCGGTGCCGCCACCGTGGCAACCAATACCCGCAAGGGGTACGTCCAGGAATGCAGCAACGTCGGTCAGTTGCTGAAAAACCTGGAATTCACCGTCGACATGGAAAGCGCACTGATGGGCAACATCCTGGACGACAAAATGAAGCCTGATGCGGCCGCCAAGGCCTGGCTGAAAAAGAATCCACAGGTGCTCGATACCTGGCTCGCTGGCGTGACCACCATTGACGGTAAACCAGGCCTGGAGGCCGTGAAAGCCAAGCTCGCACAGTAAATCGCTTACGCCGGGCGAGCGTGCTCGCCCGGGCTGTTTATTCCTTGCATGCGGACGTTCACTACCATGCTGATTGATCAGAAAATCCCTTTAGGCCAGTACATCGCGGGCTTCGTTGAATGGTTGACGCAACACGGCGCCAACACCTTCGACGCGATCGCCGTGACACTGGAAACGATGATCCACGGCGTGACTTTTGCGCTGACCTGGTTCAACCCGCTGGCATTGATCGGCCTCATCGCGCTACTGGCACACTTCATTCAACGAAAGTGGGGGCTGACCGTTTTCGTCATTGCCTCCTTTCTGCTGATCCTCAATCTGGGGTACTGGCAGGAAACCATGGAAACCCTCGCCCAGGTGTTGTTCGCCACCCTGGTCTGCGTGGTCATCGGCGTGCCGCTGGGCATCGTCGCTGCACACAAACCGATGTTCTACACACTGATGCGTCCGGTGCTCGATCTGATGCAGACCGTACCGACCTTCGTTTACCTTATTCCTACCCTGACCCTCTTCGGTCTGGGTGTGGTCCCGGGTCTGATCTCCACGGTGGTGTTTGCGATTGCCGCGCCTATCCGCCTGACCTACCTGGGTATCCGTGATGTTCCCGCAGAACTGATGGACGCCGGCAAAGCCTTCGGCTGCTCGCGCCGTCAACTGCTCGCTCGCATCGAACTGCCCTACGCGATGCCAAGCATCGCGGCCGGTATTACCCAGTGCATCATGCTGTCGTTGTCGATGGTGGTGATCGCCGCACTGGTGGGCGCCGACGGCCTGGGCAAACCTGTGGTCAACGCACTGAACACCGCCGATATCGCCCTGGGCTTCGAAGCCGGGTTGGCAATCGTACTGCTGGCGATCATGCTCGACCGTATCTGCAAACAACCCGACGCTAAAGTAGGGGGTGACGCATGAGCATTATTCGCTTCGAAGACGTCGACGTGATCTTCTCCAAAGATCCGCGCGAGGCGCTCAAACTCCTCGACCAGGGCATGACCCGCGACCAGATCCTGAAAAAGACCGGACAGATTGTCGGTGTTGAAAAGGCCAGCCTGGACGTCGAAAAAGGTGAAATCTGCGTATTGATGGGCCTGTCCGGCTCCGGCAAATCCAGCCTGCTGCGCTGCATCAACGGTCTCAACACCGTGAGCCGCGGCAAGTTGTTTGTCGAGCACGAAGGCAAGCAGATCGACATCGCGTCCTGTACCCCGGCAGAATTGAAAATGATGCGCACCAAGCGTATCGCGATGGTGTTCCAGAAGTTCGCCCTGATGCCTTGGCTCACGGTGCGCGAGAACATCAGTTTCGGTCTGGAAATGCAGGGTCGGCCGGAGAAGGAACGGAAAAAACTGGTGGACGAAAAGCTTGAGTTGGTGGGCCTGACCCAGTGGCGCAACAAGAAGCCCGACGAGCTCTCCGGCGGCATGCAGCAGCGTGTCGGCCTGGCCCGCGCCCTGGCGATGGACGCCGACATTCTGCTGATGGATGAACCGTTTTCGGCCCTCGACCCGCTGATCCGCCAAGGCCTGCAGGACGAACTGCTGGAGCTGCAAAGCAAGCTGAACAAAACCATCGTCTTCGTGAGTCACGACCTCGATGAAGCACTGAAGCTCGGCAGCCGTATCGCGATCATGAAAGACGGTCGCATCGTCCAGTACAGTAAGCCTGAAGAAATCGTGTTGAACCCGGCGGACGACTACGTGCGGACCTTCGTCGCGCACACCAACCCGCTGAACGTGTTGTGCGGTCGCAGCCTGATGCGCACCCTCGACAACTGCAAACGCATCAACGGTTCGGTCTGCCTCGATCCGGGCGGCGATTCGTGGCTGGACCTGGCCGAAGGCAACACCATCAAAGGTGCACGCCAGAATGGTTCGGCCCTGGATCTGCAGAACTGGGTGCCGGGTCAGGCCGTGGAAGGCCTGGGTCGTCGACCTACCCTGGTGGATTCGAACATCGGCATGCGCGATGCGCTGCAGATTCGTTATCAGACCGGCAACAAGCTGGTGCTGCACGACAAGAACCATGTGGTCGGCATTCTCGGCGACAGCGAGCTGTATCACGCGCTGCTCGGCAAGAACCTGGGCTAAGACCGCAGACACAAAAACGCCGCGAGAGGATCGCGGCGTTTTTGTTTATGGGATATCGGGTGATGCAGTGTTGAAGTTGAAGCCCCCATCGCCAGCAGGCTGGCTCCCACATTGGAATGCATTCTCTTGTGGGAGCCAGCCTGCCGGCGATGAAGCCGACGCGGCGCTTCAGACAGAAACACCGCGCCACTCACAACTCAACTATAGACCCGGCCAAGGAGTTGCCGATGGCTTTCAAACTGATCGAGCACGTCACGGGTGATCTGATCCTGAGTGAAGCCCATCAAGTCGTAATCCTGGCTGCCGTTGTGCAGGTACACCTCGGCGCGGTAGTAACGTGCGCGCGGCTCATCGGCACTTTCAGCCGACACAGTGTCGCTCGCCGCAGCCAGATAGCCATCCAGGCTCACTTCGTAGACAAAAGGGTTGCCCTCTTCCATCTCGATCCGCAGACCCATGCAACGCTTGGCCTTGCCCAGCAACGTTTGCACGTCCAGACCTTTGCCACGCAATTGCACCACGGCCTCTTCCAGCGCCGGGCTGACTTGCTTATCCATGAAACGCTGAACGATCGACTGGTTCGGTTGCAGGTCCAGTTGAGTCAAACGCTCGCTGAAACCACGGCGACCGCGCGCAGCCAGTTCCGCTTGCTCCTGTTCGACCTGCACGTCCTGGCGCATGGCCTTGTGCAAGCCGAACATGAAGAACACCAGCACCACCGAGAACGGCAGACCGGCCAGCACCACCATGGTTTGCATGGCTTCGAAGTTACCGGCGAACAGCAGGCCGATGGTCACCAGGGTGATCACGCCGGACCAGAAGATCCGCAGCCAGTGCGGCGCATCTTCGTCGACATTGCCGCCCTTGCACGAAAGGTTGGCCATCATCACCGCGCCGGAATCCGCCGGGGTCAGGAACAGCACGAAACCGACGAAGATCGAAACGCCGATCACCACTTTCGACGCAGGGTAATGCTCCAGCAACTGGTAAATCGCCATGGACGGTTGTTCCAGCGCCGTCTTCCCGAGCTCCACCGCCCCATGGTTCATCACCAGGTCCAGCGCCGAGTTACCGAAGATCGACAGCCATGCCAGGGTGAAGCCCAGCGGGATCAGCAGCACGCCGGCCACCAGTTCACGCACCGTACGACCACGGGAAATACGCGCGATGAACATGCCTACGAATGGCGCCCAGGAAATCCACCAGGCCCAGTAGAACAGGGTCCACAGGCCCAACCAGCGGTCGGACTTCTCACTGTCGCCTTCGTACACGTAGAGGTCGAAGGTCTTCAGCACCACGCCGTTCAGGTAGTCGCCGACGTTTTGCACGAAGCCGTTGAGCAGGTGCAGGGTCGGGCCGAACAGCAGCACGAAAATCAGCAGACCGCTGAACAGCACGATGTTCAGGTTGGACAGACGACGAATGCCGTTTTCCACGCCGGACACGGCCGCAATGGTCGCCACGGTGCTCATCACAATGATCACGATCAGCAGGTTGGTGTTGCTGTGTTCCATGCCGAACAGGTTTTCAAGGCCCGACGACACTTGCAGCGAACCAATCCCCAGGTTCGTCACCAGCCCCAGCAGGGTCACGAACATGCCGAAGCCGTCCACCGCATGACCGGCCGCGCCTTTGACCCAACGCTCACCGACCAGCGGATACAGCGCCGAACGCAACGCCAGCGGCTGATTGTGACGGTAGGCAAAGTAAGCAACGGCCAGGCCGACCAAGGCGTAGATCGCCCAGCCATGCAGGCCCCAGTGCAGGAAAGTCAGCTGCACCGCCTGACGCGCGGCCATGTTGCTGGCCGAAACGCCTTCCGGCGGATTGAAGTAGTGGTCCAGCGGCTCGGAAGCACCGAAGTACAGCAGCGAGATGCCGATGCCCGAGGAGAACAGCATCCCCGCCCAGGCGCCATAACTGAAGTCCGGGGTGTCGTCCTTGCTGCCCAGTTTGAGCTTGCCGTAGGACGAAAACGCCAGGCCGACCACGAAAACCAGGTAAGCGGCGATCACCACCATGTAGTACCAGCCGAAGCTGCGGGACAACCAGGCCTGAGCCACTCCGAGCATTCTGCCGGCCTCTTGCGGGGCGATGATCAGAATGGCGGTCAACAGCAGGATCAGCGCGGTAGAGGTGTAGAACACCCAACCGTTGACCGTCACCTTCTCGGGCGGGGTCTTTATAAGAGAGGCAGAACTCATGGCACAGATGCTCCGGCAGTGCGAGAGAAGAACACAAGGCAACGCGATACCCGACCAATCGATTAGTTGGCAGCCGACCGGCGGGTGATATAAAGACACCCCGAAAAAAGCCCGAAGCCTGTAGAGGCCGTTGCGTATAGGTTTCGAGCCGTTTTGGATGTCGGTTTATCGCCATTTACACGTAGGAAAAATCTGTAAGCAGCGACGATTTGTCGCAGATCTTATTCTTTGTTGATTGAACGTTCAATCAAAACAAAATAGACTGGCCCTCAATCCGATAGACGTTTTGCGTCTGCCGGAAGGCCTAAGGAGATGTGCAAGATGCCCAAGGTCGGTATGCAACCCATCCGCCGCCAGCAATTGATCGAAGCCACATTGCAGGCCGTCGATCAGGTCGGGATGGGGGATGCCAGCATTGCGCTGATCGCCCGTTTGGCCGGTGTCTCGAATGGCATCATCAGTCATTACTTTCAGGACAAGAACGGCCTGATAGCTGCCACGGCGCAGTATCTGATGAGTGTCCTCAGCGAGAACGTCACCGCGCGCCGTCAGGCGCTGACAGATGACAGCCCGCGGGCGCATCTGCAGGTGATCATCGAAGGCAACTTCGACGCCAGCCAGGTCAATGGCCCGGCAATGAAAACCTGGCTGGCCTTCTGGGCCACCAGCATGCACCACCCGTCTTTGCACAGATTGCAGCGGATCAACGATCACCGTCTGTATTCCAACCTGTGCTGCCAGTTCCGCCGCGTATTGCCGCTCGATGATGCGCGCAGTGCAGCCCGGGGCCTGGCAGCCCTCATTGACGGTTTGTGGTTGCGCGGCGCGCTGTCGGGAGACGCTTTCGACACCGGGCAGGCGCACCGGATCGCTTACGAATACATGGATTTCCAACTGGCCAAGCAGGTGAGTTAGAGCACACATAAAACGCTCAACCCCTGAACGCTACCGACGGCGATGCCAACTGCTTCGCGGCACGCCCGGTGGTTAACGCCAACTAACTTATGCACTTGCGAGGACTTTATGGCCCGTTTCGAACTGCAAAAACTCTACATCGATGGCGGCTACAGTGACGCCAGCAGCGACGCCACTTTCGAAGCCATCAACCCGGCTAACGGTGAAGTCCTCGCAAAAGTACAACGCGCGACCAAGGAAGACGTCGAGCGCGCCGTGGTCAGCGCCGAAAAGGGCCAGAAAATCTGGGCCGCGATGACCGCCATGGAGCGTTCGCGCATCCTGCGCCGTGCCGTGGACATCCTGCGCGAGCGCAACGATGAACTGGCCGCCCTGGAAACCCTGGACACCGGCAAGTCGTTCTCCGAAACCAAGTATGTCGACATCGTCACCGGCGCTGACGTGCTGGAGTACTACGCTGGCCTGGTTCCGGCCATCGAAGGCGAGCAGATTCCGCTGCGCACCACGTCGTTCGTCTACACCCGTCGCGAGCCGCTGGGCGTCGTGGCCGGCATCGGCGCGTGGAACTACCCGATCCAGATCGCCCTGTGGAAATCCGCTCCAGCCCTGGCGGCCGGTAACGCGATGATCTTCAAGCCAAGCGAAGTCACGTCCCTGACCACGCTGAAACTGGCCGAGATCTACACCGAAGCGGGCTTGCCGGCTGGCGTGTTCAACGTCCTGACCGGCAGCGGCCGTGAAGTCGGCACCTGGCTGACCGAGCACCCACGCATTGAAAAAATCTCCTTCACCGGCGGCACCGACACCGGCAAGAAGGTCATGGCCAGCGCTTCCGGCTCGTCGCTGAAAGACGTGACCATGGAACTGGGCGGCAAGTCCCCGCTGATCATTTTCGACGACGCCGACCTCGATCGCGCCGCCGACACCGCGATGATGGCCAACTTCTACAGCTCCGGTCAGGTCTGCACCAACGGTACCCGCGTGTTCGTACCGTCTCACCTGAAAGCGGCTTTCGAAGCCAAGATCGCTGAGCGCGTTGCACGCATTCGCATCGGCAACCCGGAAGACGAAAACACCAACTTCGGCCCGCTGGTCAGCTTTGCCCACATGGAAAGCGTGCTGGGTTACATCGCCAAAGGTAAGGAAGAAGGCGCTCGCGTCCTGTGCGGCGGTAGCCGTCTGACCGAAGGCGACTTCGCCAAAGGCGCATTCGTGGCACCGACCGTGTTCACCGACTGCACCGACGAGATGACCATCGTGCGCGAAGAAATCTTCGGCCCGGTCATGGCGATCCTCACCTACGAAACCGAAGAAGAAGTGATCCGTCGTGCCAACGACACCGACTTCGGCCTGGCCGCCGGCATCGTCACCAAGGACCTGAACCGCGCTCACCGCGTGATTCATCAACTGGAAGCCGGTATCTGCTGGATCAACGCCTGGGGCGAGTCCGACGCCAAAATGCCGGTCGGCGGCTACAAGCAGTCGGGTGTTGGCCGTGAGAACGGCATCAGCTCGCTGAACAACTTCACACGCATCAAATCGGTACAGGTCGAACTGGGCGATTACGCCTCGGTTTTCTAAGGCGGCATCTGCTTCGCCTGCGAGGCCGCTATCGCCAGCAGGCTGGCTCCCACAGGAGTACGCATTCCAATGTGGGAGCCAGCCTGCTGGCGATCGAGTGCGCAGCACTCGCAACGGTCTGACCTGACCAACTTCAAAGAGGGTGCATTCAATGTCCCAAGAATTCGATTACATCATCATCGGTGCCGGCTCGGCCGGTAACACCCTGGCGACCCGTCTGACTGAAGACGAAGGCGTCACCGTCCTGCTGCTCGAAGCCGGCGGCCCGGATTACCGTATGGATTTCCGCACGCAAATGCCGGCCGCCCTGGCGTTCCCACTGCAAGGTCGTCGCTACAACTGGGCCTACGAAACCGATCCAGAGCCACACATGGACGGTCGCCGGATGGAATGCGGTCGCGGCAAGGGCCTCGGCGGTTCTTCGCTGATCAACGGCATGTGCTACATCCGCGGCAACGCGATGGACTACGACAACTGGTCGAAACTGCCAGGTCTGGAAGACTGGACCTACCTCGACTGCCTGCCGTATTTCCGCAAGGCAGAAACCCGTGACATCGGCCCGAACGACTACCACGGTGGCGACGGTCCGGTCAGCGTGACCACGCCGAAAGCCGGCAATAACCCGCTGTTCAGCGCGATGGTTGAAGCCGGCGTGCAAGCCGGTTACCCCGCTACCTCCGACTTGAACGGTTACCAGCAAGAAGGCTTCGGCCCGATGGACCGTACCGTGACGCCGAACGGCCGTCGCGCCAGCACCGCCCGCGGTTACCTGGACATCGCCAAGAAGCGCTCGACCCTGACCATCGTCACCCACGCCCTGACCGACAAAATTCTGTTCGAAGGTAAGCGTGCCGTCGGCGTGCGTTACCTGATCGGCGCCGCTGAAGAGCGCGTTGAAGTCCGCGCACGCAAAGAAGTGTTGCTGTGCTCCGGCGCCATCGCTTCGCCGCAGATTCTGCAACGCTCCGGCGTCGGCCCGGCCGAACTGCTGAACAAGCTCGACATCCCGGTGGTCCACGACCTGCCAGGCGTCGGCGAAAACCTGCAGGATCACCTCGAGTTGTACCTGCAATACGCCTGCACTCAACCGGTCTCGCTGTATCCGTCGCTGCTGCTGCGCAACCAGCCAGCCATCGGTGCCGAGTGGCTGTTCAACGGCACCGGCATCGGCGCCAGCAACCAGTTCGAAGCCGGCGGTTTCATCCGCACCCGTCCGGAATTCGATTGGCCGAACATCCAGTACCACTTCCTGCCAGTTGCCATTAATTACAACGGCAGCAACGGCGTGAAAGAGCATGGCTTCCAGGCGCACATGGGTTCCATGCGTTCGCCGAGCCGCGGTCGCATCCAGGCCAAGTCGAAGGATCCGCGCGAGTACCCGAGCATCCTGTTCAACTACATGGCCACCGAGCAGGACTGGCAGGAGTTCCGTGACGGCATCCGCCTGACCCGTGAAATCATGCAACAGCCTGCGCTGGACCCCTTCCGTGGCCGAGAAATCAGCCCGGGCATTGAAGTGCAAACCGATGAGCAGCTCGACAAGTTCATCCGCGAGCACGCCGAAACCGCGTTCCACCCGTCCTGCTCGTGCAAGATGGGCACCGACGAAATGGCCGTGGTCGATGCCGAAGGTCGCGTGCATGGCATGCAAGCCCTGCGCGTGGTCGATGCCTCGATCATGCCGATCATCACCACCGGCAACCTCAACGCGCCAACGATCATGATCGCCGAGAAAATCGCCGACAAGATCCGTGGTCGCAAGCCGTTGCCGCGCAGCACGGCCGATTACTACGTGGCCGGCGATGCGCCGGTGCGTGGCAAGCCGTTGCGGGATGTGAGCCTGACTGCTCAGTAAGGCGTAACACCGAGGTGTACCCATCGCGAGCAAGCTCAGCTCCTACGGTTCGAGGTTGAATCACATTTTTGTGATCATCCCCAATCCCGTAGGAGCCGAGCTTGCTCGCGATGAGGCCCGACCAAACAACACATCTCTGCCTGACACACCCCGGTTATCCCTCCCCACACCGCCCCACCCTTGAACTCCCCCCCACCCAGGCCTAATCTAGCGCCACGCAAACGTTTCACCCCCCTCGCAACACCGATACATCGCAACCCCATACCAAGGAGGTTCCCGAATGTTCGATTTCCACCCCCAGCTCAAGCAGCGCTTCACTGCCTTGCGCACGGGCGCTGAATTCTTTTCGCTGCGTTATGTGCGCGAGTCCGGCCAATACCTGTCGGTGCGCAAGAACGTCGCCGAACCTCCGAGCCTGAGCCGTGACGAAGGCGCGATGCTGACCGTGCGCGTCAACGGCGTCGAAGCCTACGCCGCGACCAACGACCTGTCGCAAGCCGGCCTGCAGGCCGCGCTGGAAAAAGCCGAGCAACAAGCCCGCCGGCTCAAGCTCCACGCCCTGCTCGACCTGCGTGACCACGCCGTTTCCAGCGACCGCGCCGACTACTATTCGCCGAACTTCGACCAGCCCTTCCCGTCCCTGAGCGACTGCTATCAACTGCTCGGCGCCGAATCCGCGTCCGTGCCAAAAGACGAGCGACTGGTGAACTGGCAGGTGAGCATCGGCATCACCAACGTCGAACAGATCTACCTCAGCAGCGCCGGCGCTGAACTGCGCCAGGCCCAGCGTTTCATCTACCCGAGCCTGGAAGTCACCGCCTACGACGGCAGCGACAGCCAGACCCGCACCCTCGGCCGCGAAAACTTCGGCCAACAGGGCGGCTTTGATGTGATCAGTCGCTGCGGCCTGGTGGGTGCCGGCCCGAAAATCGCCGATCAGGCGCTGCAATTGCTGCTGGCACCGAACACTCCGCAAGGTCCGCGCGACCTGCTGTTGATGCCCGACCAGATGATGCTGCAGATCCACGAATCCATCGGTCACCCGCTGGAACTGGACCGCATCCTCGGTGACGAGCGCAATTACGCCGGCACCAGTTTCGTCAAGGCAGAAGACTTCGGCCATCTGCAATACGGTTCGAAACTGCTCAACGTGACCTTCGATCCGGACATCCCCGAGCAGCTCGCCAGCTACGGCCATGACGACGACGGCACCGCTGCCAGCAAACAGTTTCTGATCAAGGAAGGCTTGCTGCTGCGTCCATTGGGCGGTGCGCTGTCGCAGTTCCGTGCCGGCATGGACGGCGTCGCCAATAGCCGCGCCTGTGGCTGGAATCGCCCGCCGATCGACCGCATGGCCAACCTGAACATCGAGCCTGGCGATCAGCCGCTTGAGCAACTGATCGGCAACATCGAACACGGCATTCTGATGAGCACCAACCGTTCCTGGTCGATCGACGATGCGCGCAACAAATTCCAGTTCGGTTGCGAATGGGCGCAGTTGATTGAAAACGGCGAACTCAAAGGCGTGGTGAAAAACCCGAACTACCGGGCGATTTCCGCGCAGTTCTGGAAAAGCCTCAGCGCCGTCGGCGACGCCAGCACCTTCAAGGTCCTTGGCACTCCGAACTGCGGCAAGGGCGAGCCGAATCAGGTGATCCGTGTCGGCCATGCGTCGCCGGCCTGTGTGTTCAGCAATGTGGATGTGTTTGGGGGAGACGCCTGATGAGTACGTCAAACAATCAGGCCGATGGGTTCAAGGCCTTGGTCAACTGGCTGCGCGACGCGATTCGCGAACCGGAGCAGTTCACCCTCAGCTACGCCGCCGAGTCGTCGGCCTTCGTGCGTTTCAACCATGCGAAGGTGCGTCAGGCCGGTCAGGTTCAGCAAGCGAGTGTCGGCTTCAAACTGATCAACGAGGGCCGGCATGCCGACCTCGACATCACGCTGTCGGGCGATGCCGAAGTCGACCTCCAGCGTTTGGCCGAAGGGCTGCAACAGTTGCGCGAGACCTTGCCGTTGTTGCCGAAAGATCCGTACCTGCTGCTCAATCACAACGGCTGGCAGAGCAAGAACGTACAGGAACATCCACTGCCGGACACCGAGCAAGTGGTTGCAGAAATCGCCCAGGCTGCCGAAGGGCTGGACCTGGTGGGTTTCTATGCGGCCGGCCCGATCAGTCGCGGTTTCGCCAGTTCTTCGGGCGCGTTCGGCTGGCATCAGGCCAACAGCTTCAACTTTGACTTCAGCCTCTTTCATGACAACGGTCAGGCAGTAAAAGCCAGCTACGCCGGGCATGACTGGAGCAGCGAAGGGTTTGTCAAACGCTTTACCCAGGCACGCGAGCAGTTGGCGTTTCTCGGCAGGCCGCAGCGCACTCTGCCGCCCGGTCAGTACCGCGCCTATCTGGCACCGGCAGCCATGGGCGAAATCATGGACATGCTCGGCTGGGGCGGTTTTTCAGCGCAGTCGATTGCCAGCAAAAACAGTCCGCTGCAGAAGCTTTTCGCAGGCAACAGCTCGTTCAGCCCGCTCGTTTCCGTCGATGAAAAAGTCAGTGGTTCGTTGAGCCCGGCGTTCTCCGGCGAGGGTTATCCGCGCAGCGATCTCAAGTTGATTGTCGAAGGCAAGGCCGGCGCGCAAATGGTCAGTTCGCGCAGCGCCGCCGAATACGGCCTGACCGCCAACGGCGCCAGCGGCGGTGAAATGCCAAGCGCCTTGAACATGGCGGCCGGGACGTTGCCTGATGCAGAGATTCTCAAGCAACTGGGCACGGGGCTGTACATCAGCAATCTGTGGTACTTGAACTACTCGGACCAACCGGGGGCACGCATGACCGGCATGACGCGGTTTGCCACGTTCTGGGTCGAGAATGGCGAGATACAGGCGCCGGTCAGCACCATGCGCTTCGATGACAGTGCTTACAGCTTGCTGGGTTCACAGCTGGAGGCGTTGACCGAAGAGCGCGAGTTGTTGCTGTCGGCGAGCACTTACAGTCAGCGAGCGACGGCTTCGGCGTTGTTGCCGGGGGCGCTGATCAGCAAACTGACGCTGACCTTGTAAACACAAAACCCTGTGGCGAGGGAGCTTGCTCCCGCTGGGCTGCGAAGCGGCCCCAAAATCAGTAAACACGGTTCATCAGACAAACCGCATTTACCGGGTTTGCGACTGCTTCGCAGCCGAGCGGGAGCAAGCTCCCTCGCCACAGAGATTACTGCCATCCGCGACCTTGCATTAACTCCATCCCACAAGAGGTCCCATGCCCAACCGCCCACCTCTCGACGCTGTCACCGCCCGTTGGTTGCCGTGGGTCGTCGCCATTGCCTTCTTCATGCAGTCCCTCGACGGGACCATCCTCAACACCGCCCTGCCGGCCATGGCGCGCGACCTGGCGGAAGACCCGCTGCGCATGCAGGGCGTGATCATCGCCTACATGCTCACCGTCGCCCTTCTGATCCCTGCCTCAGGCTGGATCGCCGACCGTTTCGGCACCAAGAAAATCTTTTTCGGCGCGATCCTGTTGTTCAGCATCGGTTCGTTGCTCTGCGCCCTGTCGAGCAGCCTGAGCATGCTGATCGGCGCCCGAGTGATTCAGGGCCTGGGCGGTGCGCTGATGCTCCCGGTCGGGCGGCTCGTGGTGCTACGCGCCTACCCGCGCTCGGAACTGGTGCGGATCATGGGTTTCATCACCATTCCCGGCCTGCTCGGGCCGCTGATCGGCCCAACCATGGGCGGCTGGATGGTGGAATACCTGACCTGGCACTGGATCTTCCTGATCAACCTGCCGGTCGGCGCCGTCGGTTGCTACGCGGTGTGGAAATTCATCCCCGACCTGCGCGGCACTGAGCGCACGCGTTTCGACAGCCTTGGCTTCTTGCTGTTTGGCGCGGCGATGGTGCTGATCACCATCGCCATGGAGGGTCTCGGCGAACTGCACCTGCCGCACTTGCGCGTGATGTTGCTGTTGTTCGGTGGCATGGCCTGTCTGGCGGCGTACTGGCTGCGGGCCGGGCACATCGAGAATCCGCTGTTCGCGCCGTCGCTGTTCAAGACCCGGACGTTTGCCGTGGGTATCCTCGGCAACCTGTTCGCCCGTCTGGGCAGCGGCGCGTTGCCGTTCCTCGTACCGTTGCTGCTGCAAGTGGCGCTGGGTTACTCACCCTCGCAGGCCGGGATGAGCATGTTGCCGCTGGCCGCTGCCGCGATGGTCGCCAAGTCGGTGGCACGGCCGCTGATCGAACGGCTGGGCTATCGCATCGTGCTCACCGGCAACACCTTGGCGCTGGGGCTGATGTTGGCGAGCATGGGCCTGGTCAGCGAGCAGACACCGTACTGGCTGCTGCTGGGCATGCTGGCGATCCTCGGCGCGATCAACTCATTGCAGTTCACCGCGATGAACACCGTGACCCTGATCGACCTCGACGACGCCAGCGCCAGCAGCGGCAACAGCCTGCTGTCGGTGGTCGCGCAATTGTCTCTAAGCCTGGGCGTTGCGTGTGCCGGTGCGCTGCTCGGCGGGTTCACGGCGGAAGTCGGCAATGACGATGTGAACACGGTGCTGGGCGCGTTCCAGTTGACCTTTGTGACCGTCGGCATCATGGCAATGCTGGCCGCGACGATCTTCTCGCAGCTCTCGCGGGAAGACGGACGGCGCGTCAAGCGTCCGGAAGAACACATCGAGCCTTAGGGCGAATGGCCACTGGGCTGGTACACTGCGCGACATTTTGTTTTGCAGGCCAGTCCCGTGACCACCATCGCCACCGCTTTTAACACTTTGCCGCTGTCCGCCGCCATGCTGGCTAACCTCGACTCCCTCGGTTATGCCCAGATGACGCCGATCCAGGCGCAAAGCTTGCCGGTGATCCTGAAAGGGATGGACCTGATCGCCCAGGCCAAGACCGGCAGCGGCAAGACCGCCGCCTTCGGTATCGGCCTGCTGAACCCGATCAATCCGCGCTTCTTCGGTTGCCAGGCGCTGGTCATTTGCCCAACGCGCGAGCTGGCTGACCAGGTTGCCAAGGAAATCCGTCGCCTGGCCCGTTCCGAAGACAACATCAAGGTCCTGACCCTGTGCGGCGGCGTGGCGTTCGGTCCGCAGATCGGTTCGCTGGAGCATGGCGCGCACATCATCGTCGGCACTCCGGGTCGCATTCAGCAGCACCTGCGCAAGGGTTCGCTGGTGCTCCACGGCCTGAACACGCTGATCCTCGACGAAGCCGACCGCATGCTCGACATGGGTTTCTACGATTCCATCGAAGAGATCATTGCCCAGTGCCCCGAGCGTCGCCAGACCCTGCTGTTCTCCGCCACGTATCCGGTGGGTATCAAGCAACTGGCTTCGAAGTTTATGCGCAACCCGCAGCAAGTGAAGGCCGAGGCGTTCCACGACGACACGCAAATCGAGCAGCGCTTCTACGAGATTTCCCCGGAAGAGCGCATGGATGCCGTGGTCAAGGTCCTTGCGCATCACCGTCCGGCGTCCTGCGTCGCCTTCTGCTTCACCAAGCAGCAGGTTCAGGAAACCGTTGACCACTTGACCGCCAAAGGCATCTCCGCCGTCGGCCTGCACGGCGATCTGGAACAGCGTGACCGTGACCAGGTGCTGGCGATGTTCGCCAACCGCAGCACTTCGGTGCTGGTTGCCACCGACGTCGCCGCGCGCGGTCTGGACATCGATGCGCTGGACATGGTGATCAACGTCGAACTGGCCCGTGATTCGGAAATCCACATTCACCGTGTCGGCCGTACCGGTCGTGCGGGCGAGAAAGGCATTGCGATCAGCCTGGTCGCCCCGTCCGAAGCGCACCGCGCCCAGGCCATCGAGCAACTGCAGAAGTCGCCGTTGAGCTGGGATCAGCTGGACAACCTCAAATCCCAGGGCGGCGGACCGTTGCTGCCGGTGATGAGCACGCTGGTCATCGGCGCGGGTCGTAAAGACAAGGTTCGTCCGGGCGACATCCTCGGTGCACTGACCGGCGATGCCGGGATTCCGGGTGCGCAGGTCGGCAAGATCGCGATTTTCGACTTCCAGGCCTACGTGGCCGTGGAACGCGGGATCGCCAAGCAAGCCTTGCAGCGCCTGAACGACGGTAAGATCAAAGGCCGTTCGTTGCGCGTGCGTATCCTCTAAGAACGCCGCGGCCCCCTGTGGGAGCTGGCCTGCCAGCGATGGCATCGACTCGGTCTGACTGGTAAACCGAGTCGATGCCATCGCCGGCAGGCCAGCTCCCACATTTGATTGCATTCCAGATCAGCTCTTGTGTGAGGACACCGTTTTGCGCTCTACCGAAGTCGTGATCATTGGCGCTGGCGCCGCAGGGTTGATGTGTGCGCTGACCGCCGCCGGGCGCGGGCGCAAGGTGATGTTGCTCGACCACGCGAACAAGGCCGGCAAGAAAATTCTGATGTCGGGCGGTGGCCGCTGCAATTTCACCAACATGTATACCGAACCGGGCAATTTCCTCTCGCAGAACGAGCACTTCTGCAAATCCGCGCTGGCGCGCTACACCCAGTGGGACTTCATCGGGATGGTCGCCAAACACGGCGTGCCGTACCACGAGAAAAAACTCGGCCAGCTGTTCTGCGATAACAAATCCAGCGACATCCTCGAGATGCTCCTCAACGAGTGCGATCAGGTCGGCGTCAGCCTGCACCTGGACACCTCGATCCAGACCATCGAGAAGCTTGAAAGCGGTTACTTGCTGGACACCACGCTGGGCCAGATCACCTGCGAATCACTGGTAATCGCCACGGGCGGTCTCTCGATCCCGACCCTGGGCGCCACCGGTTTCGGTTATCAGGTTGCGAAGCAGTTTGGCCACGAACTGTTGCCGACTCGCGCAGGCCTCGTGCCGTTCACCATCACCGATCAGCTCAAGGAGCTTTGCACCGAGCTGTCCGGTACGTCGGTCGATTGCCTGGTCAGCTGCAACGACCAGAGTTTCCGCGAGAACATCCTGTTCACCCATCGCGGTCTCAGCGGTCCGGCGATTTTGCAGATTTCCTCGTTCTGGGAATCCGGCGACTCGGTAGAGATCAACCTGATGCCGGACCACGACGTGCCGAGCTGGCTTCAACAGCAGCAAGCCGAGCGCCCGAACAGCGAACTGAAAACCCTGCTTGGCGAGATCTTCACCAAGAAAATGGCCAACCTGCTGGCGGACAACTGGTTCGTCTCCAAACCGATGAAGCAGTACACCCACGCAGAAATCGCCGACATCGCCGAGAAACTGGCGAGCTGGAAAGTGGTGCCGGCCGGCACCGAGGGTTATCGCACGGCGGAAGTGACGCTGGGTGGCGTCGATACCCACGAGGTGTCGTCCAAGACCATGGAATCGCTGAAAAGCCCTGGTTTGTATTTCATTGGTGAAGTGCTCGATGTGACCGGACACTTGGGTGGTTTCAACTTCCAGTGGGCCTGGGCCTCCGGTTACGCCGCTGCGCAATACGCCTGACCACACAACAAACCCAATGTGGGAGCGAGCCTGCTCGCGAAAGCGGCCTGACAGTCGACAAAAATGTTGAATGTTATGGCCTCTTCGCGAGCAGGCTCGCTCCCACATTGGTTATGCGGCGGTCTTGAAGGAACAGATTTTGCTGTCAGATGTGATCGGCGCCATTGCGTCGGCGTCATTACTGGCTCAATTTAGCGTCATTGCCTCGGAAGGCCTTCGCACTTCATGCCATCGACCCCTTTTCGTCAGTCTCTGCGTCGCCTCTGGGCGCTGGATAAATTCAGTTACAGCGTGCGGGTGTTCATCGCCCTGACCGGCAGCATGGCGCTGTGTTGGTATCAGGATGAAATGGGGCTGCTGATCCCGCTGTTCCTGGGGATCATCGCCAGCGCCCTGGCCGAGACCGATGACAGTTGGCAGGGCCGCCTCAATTCGCTGGCCGTGACGCTGGTGTGCTTCAGCATCGCTGCCCTCTCCGTCGAATTGCTCTTCCCCTACCCCATCGTCTTCGTCATCGCCCTCGCGTTGGCCAGTTTCGGCCTGACCATGCTCGGCGCCCTAGGCGAACGCTATGGCGCGATTGCCTCGGCAACGTTGATTCTGTCGGTCTACACCATGATTGGCGTGGACCAGCGCGGCGGCGCGGTGACCGATTTCTGGCACGAGCCGGTGCTGCTGGTGGCCGGCGCGGCGTGGTACGGCTTACTCTCAGTGTTGTGGCAGGCGATGTTTTCCAACCAGCCGGTGCAGCAGAGCCTCGCGCGATTATTCCGTGAGCTGGGTTTTTACCTGAAGCTGAAATCGTCGCTGTTCGAGCCGATCCGGCAGATGGACGTGGAAGCGCGTCGTCTGGAACTGGCGCAGCAGAACGGCCGGGGCGTCGCGGCTCTGAACGCCGCCAAGGAAATCATTCTGCATCGGGTCGGCAACGGTCGACCGGGCTCGAAAGTCAGCCGCTACCTGAAACTCTACTTCCTCGCCCAGGACATCCACGAGCGCGCCAGCTCCTCGCACTATCCGTATAACGCGCTGGCCGACGCCTTCTTCCACAGCGACGTACTGTTCCGCTGTCAGCGCCTGCTGCGCCAGCAGGGCAAGGCTTGCCGGGCGCTGGCGGAATCGATCCAGATGCGTCAGCCGTTCATCTACGACGCCAGCTTCGCCGAAGCCCTGAGCGACCTGCACGCGTCACTCGAACACCTGCGCATCCAGAGCAACCCGGCCTGGCGCGGACTGCTGCGATCCTTGCGCGCACTGGCCGCCAACCTCGGCACCCTCGACCGTTTGCTCAGTGATGCGAGCAACCCCGACGCGCTCGCCGACGCCACCGACAGCAGTCTGCTCGACCGCTCGCCACGCAGCCTCAAGGATGTGTGGATGCGCTTGCGCACGCAGCTGACGCCGACCTCGTTGCTATTCCGCCACGCCCTGCGCTTGCCCCTCGCGTTGAGCATCGGCTACGGCATGGTGCATTTGATTCACCCGTCGCAAGGTTACTGGATCATCCTCACCACGCTCTTCGTCTGCCAACCGAACTACGGCGCCACACGCCGCAAGCTCGGCCAGCGGATCATCGGCACCGCCATCGGCCTGACCCTGGCCTGGGCGCTGTTTGATCTGTTCCCGAACCCGCTGATCCAGTCGTGCTTCGCGATTGCCGCCGGGGTGGTGTTCTTCACCAACCGCACCACGCGCTACACCCTGGCGACGGCAGCGATCACCTTGATGGTGCTGTTCTGCTTCAACCAGGTCGGCGACGGTTATGGCCTGTTCCTGCCGCGACTGTTCGATACCTTGCTCGGCAGCCTCATCGCCGGGCTCGCGGTGTTCCTGTTCCTGCCGGACTGGCAGGGTCGACGCCTGAACAAAGTGCTGGCCAATACCCTGACCTGCAACAGCATTTACCTGCGTCAGATCATGCAGCAATACGCCGCCGGCAAGAGCGACGACCTGGCCTATCGCCTGGCCCGGCGCAACGCGCACAACGCGGATGCGGCACTGTCGACGACGCTGGCCAACATGCTGATGGAGCCCGGGCATTTCCGTAAGGAAGCGGATGTCGGGTTCCGCTTCCTGGTGTTGTCGCACACTTTGCTCAGCTATTTGTCAGGACTGGGCGCACACCGTGAAACCCAGCTGCCGGCGGACGTGCGCGAGCATTTGATCGAAGGTGCCGGCGTGAAACTGGCAGCGAGCATTGATGAAATCGCTCAAGGCCTGGCGAGCAAACTGCCGATTGCGATTCAAAGTGATGAGGAAGAGGCGCTGGCCAATGAGCTGGAGCAGATGCCGGATGAAATCGATGAAGGGCAGCGGTTGGTGCAGACGCAGTTGGCGCTGATTTGCCGGCAGTTGGGGCCGTTGCGGACGTTGGCAGCGCATCTCATCAAAGACACCAGCGAGGATTGAGATCTGTGGTGACCCGGCGGGCCCCTTCGCGGGCAAGTCGGAACGCCGCCCGCTCACATCCCATGTTCCTTCATCAACCGCTCATAACTCCCATCCGCCTTCATCTCGGCAATCTCCCGATCAAAACCGGCCACGATCTGTTCATGTTGCGGATTTTTCAGGCTGACCAGTATATGCAGGCTGTTCTCGCTCAACGGCTTGGGCAGGAATTCCACGGCATTGCGCACCTTGGCTGACTCCCGTGCCAGGTAGTAACGCGCGACGTATTCATCCTCCAGGGTCAGCTTGACCCGGTCGGCGGCGACCATGCGCACGGCCATGGCGAAGCTGTGCACCGGGACCTTCTGCAGCGAGGCGTCTTCATCGAACGCGGGTGAATAGGCATAACCGCGCACCACCGCAATCGGGTACATGTGCAATTGCTGCAGATTATTGAATTCGATCGGCGCGTCTTTGCGCTTGAGAAAGCGCACGCGGTTGAGCAGGTACTCGCCGGAAAACTGACCGAGCTTGGTGCGTTCGTCGGTGTACCAGGCGTTCACCAGCACGTCATAACGCCCTTCGCCGATGCCCAGCAACGCACGCGCCCACGGCACCTGTTCAAAATCGCTGGCATAGCCGGCGCGGGCCAGCGCAGTACTGACAATGTCGGTGGCCAACCCACCGTTGACCAGCGTGGCGTCGGTAAAGGGTGGCCATAAATCGGCGACCAACCGCAGCTTTTCCGCTGCGGCGCTCTGAGTCAGCAACAGCAATCCGATCAAGGCCAAAGCTCGATGCAATCGCGGCATGCTCGAAAATCCTTAGCGGGCGGCTGCCCGACGTTTTCAGCCAAAACTCCAAGGCCCCGTACCGGCAAAATCCAGGTACTAACATTAGCTCATCGAAGCCACTGCACAGCGCTTCATCCCAGATTACACAAAGAAGACAACTCCGCGCAAAATGAATGATGGCATTTTGGCCTTTGTCACAGTTTTCTCCGCCATCAAGACATCTTTCGCGCGGACGCTTAGTATCGGAGGGACGCTGTTCAAGGAATGTGAAGATGACAATCGATTGGATCTGCAAACACCACAGTGATCTGGGCAAGGAGCAGCTGTACGCCGTTCTGCAGCTGCGCGCTGAAGTGTTCGTTGTGGAGCAGAAATGTGTTTATCAAGACGTTGATGGCCAGGATCTGGAAGGTGATACCTGCCACCTGATGGCCTGGGACGGGGATCGACTGGCGGCGTACCTGCGCTTGCTCGATCCTGAATTGCAGGGCGGCGATGTGGTGATCGGGCGGGTGATTACCGCGCCGGATTATCGCGGCAAGGGCCTGGGTCATGAGCTGATCGCCCAGGCATTGAAGCAGGCGGAAAAGCGCTGGCCTGAAGTGCCGGTTTATCTGTCGGCCCAGGCGCATTTGCAGGGGTATTACGGGCGGTACGGGTTTGTCGTGGCGGGTGAGGAGTATCTGGAGGACGGGATTCCGCATATCGGGATGCGTCGCTCCTGAGGGCCTCTTCGCGGGCAAGCCTCGCTCCTACAGGTTTTCAGTGAACCTGTAGGAGCGAGGCTTGCCCGCGAAGACGTCAGCCGCAACGCCGCAAATTTCAGGGATACTCCAACACCGCTTTAATCTGCCGCAGATTACGCTCGATCCATCCCCGATCAATCGCCCCCCACTCGCGAATCCGATAACACCCGGCATGGTTGCGCGCGCCCTCTTCCTGCTCGAACTCACAAACGATGTCCAGATCCGCCAACGCCGCAATGGTGTCCTGAGCCGTGCGCCGGGGCATGCCGGTCACCTCGGTCAGTGCCGGGACGCTGCTGGCCAGCCCGCTGTCGATCAGGTACGCCACGTACAAACGGCGATAGAAGCTGCTCTTGGTCTTGCTCACGTCCATCCACACACTCCTTGGCTACTGCATTTCCCGCCACGTCAGGTACACCCGCAAATCGAACTCGATCTGGTGATACCCCGGCAACATGTGTTCGCACAGCTTGTAGAACGCTTTGTTGTGATCCGACTCCTTGAAGTGCGCCAGCTCGTGCACCACGATCATTTTCAGAAATTCGGCAGGGGCTTCCTTGAACAATGAAGCCACCCGGATTTCTTTCTTGGCCTTGAGCTTGCCGCCCTGCACCCGAGAGATCGTGGTGTGCAGGCCGAGGGCGCGGTGGGTCAGGTCCAGACGGTTGTCGAACAACACCTTGTCGATGGCCGGGGCGTTACGCAGGTATTCCTGCTTCAGGTCCAGCGCATAGGTGTACAACGCCTTGTCGCTCTGCACGTCGTGCTTTTGCGGATAACGCTGGCTCAGGTAATCGCCCAGCCGACCTTCGGTGATCAGTCGGCGCACCTGGTCCTGCAATGCAGCGGGATAGGCCTGGAGGAATTTCAAGGCAGTCATCGGGGCGGCAACATCGGTTACGAAAAGGTCGCCAGTGTAGCGAATTCAGTCCGTCAGCGCGCTCCAGTCGAACGGCTGCGCAAAGTCGCCGACATCTTCGGCCACCATCGGGTGAGCAACCAGGAAGCCTTGTACGTACTCGCAACCATTGGCTTGCAACCACTCATATTGCGCGACGGTTTCCACCCCTTCGGCGATCACCAGCATTCCGTATTGTTTGCACAGGTCGATCACATTGCGCACCAACGCCGCATCCCGCGTAGACGCTGGCAAGCGAGCGATCAGATGGCGATCGAGCTTGAGCGTGTCCAGCTCCAGGTCGCGCAGATGAGCCAGCGAGCACGGCCCGGAACCGAAGTCATCCAGCGCCACCCGCACGCCCAGGTTACGCAGCAGGCGCAACTGTTTGCGGGTTTCCTCGGGGTTGTGCATCAAGGCCTCTTCAGTGACCTCGACTTCCAGGTGACGCGCCTGCAAGCCATGACGTTCCAGCACCTGGCGCAACTCGGTGACCAGGTTGGGCATGCCGAACTGCGTGCTGCTCAAACTGACACCCAGCACCAGGTCCTCGGCAAACAGGGTTTCCCAGGCTTTGCGCTGCCCGGCGCCGCGATGATAGATCCAGCTGCCCAGACGACTGATCAACCGCGCTTCTTCCAGCAACGGTAAAAACAGCCCGGGCGGCACGTCGCCGACACTCGGGTGCTGCCAGCGCAACAGCGCTTCGAACCCGCGAATCTGTCCACCGGCGATGGCCACCTGCGGCTGGTACACCAGATTGAAATCTCGATTTTCAATGGCGGCGCGCACACTTTCTTCGAGCATCAGCCGTGAGCGCGCGCGGCCATTCATGTCATGGTCATAGAAGCGATACTGCTGACGGCCGGCCCGTTTTGCCTCGTACATGGCGATGTCCGACGCCCGCATCAGACCATCGAGATTGGCCCCGCAATCCGGGTACGTGGCGATGCCGATGCTGGCGCCCAGTGCGATATCCAGACCATCGATCTGCTGACAGATCGACACCCGTTCGATGAGTTTTTCGGCAATCTTCGCCGCTTGCTCGGGGAACTCCAGATCCAGCAGCGCCGTGAACTCGTCGCCGCCCATGCGCGCCAGAATGTCGAACGGCCGCAAGCACGCCTTCAACTGCTCGGAGACCCAGCGCAACACGCGGTCGCCGGCATCATGGCCAAGGGAATCGTTGACCCGCTTGAACCCGTCGAGATCGAGGTAGAGCAATACCCACGCGCTGTCGGAGCGCTCGCCACGCAGCAGCAGGTTTTCCACCGTCTGATAAAAACCCCGGCGGTTGAGCAGCCCGGTCAACGGGTCGGTCACCGCCTGGAATTCCAGTTGCTGATGCAGATGGCGCACCACCGACATGTCCAGCACCGTCACCACCATCGCATGTTGTTCGGTGGGCAGTGGCGCGCAAGACAGCGCCACGGGCACCTGCTGGCCCGGGGCCGTACGCAACAGCGCGTCATGCAGGCGCAAGGTTTCGCCGCGTTTGTAACCGGCGAGCAATTCGGAATCGGCCCAGATCGGGATATGCGGCTTTTGCAGGTAATCCACAAACTCTTTGCCCTGCAGGTCTTGCAGCGTGGCATTGAGCAGCCGCGACATCGCCGGATTGGCAAAGCGAATCAGACCGTCCTCACCGACCACCAGGATGCCTTCGGCGGCGTTGTCCAGCACCGACGCATTAAAGGCGCGCGCGACCTCCAGATCGTGGCTCAGGCGCTGCAACGCCCGGCGATTGCGCTGATGCTCGAGCAGTGCCTGGACTTTGGGCTTGAGAATCTGCGGATCGAACGGTTTGAACAAGTAATCCACCGCACCGCTGGCATAGCCCTTGATCACAGCGTCCTGGGACTGTTCATTGGCGGTGAGGAAAATGATCGGCGTCAGGCGGGTGCGCTGGCTGCCTCGCATCAGGCGTGCGACTTCAAAGCCGTCCATACCCGGCATCTGCACATCCAGCAGCACCAGGTCGATATCGTGTTCGAGTAAAAGACTGAGGGCTTCAAAACCGGACGCAGCCGTCATGACCTGCCAATCCTGGCGCTGCAGCAACGCGCGCATGCTGATCAGGTTTTCAGGGTAATCATCGACGATTAAAAGGGTTGAGCTGCCTTCGGCTGGCGTGGGTTGCGCGCATTCCATGCTGCTTCTCTTGTTGGGGCGTCAGGCCGGTTTCTCGTGAAAACCGGACATATAACAAGCCTTCACTCTAGACCGGGATTCGCTAAAGCAGAAGATATCAGTACGCCATCATTTAACTAAAAGGTTCATTTACCGACTAACGGTCACCGCTACAGGCCGCTAAAAACGGGAAAGATGGCCTTTTAACAGGATTTTGATGTCATCCATTTGTCAGGCAGGCGTTAACAAAATGCCCTTTCTACGCTTATAAAGACCGCCTCCAAGGCGCGTGCTAGAGCTTCTGGTACGTCCGTGCTGCAAAATTCGTGGAAGCTTTTCCTATGATCGATCTCGCATCCTGGAACCTCAGTGTTCCCGTCGGCAACCCGCCGTACACCGTTGAAACAGCCAAACTGGTGAAGGGTTTCAAGGATCAATACTTCCATTCCGACACCGGCACCCTGTTTTTCTGGACCCCGGTGACCGGCACGAAAACCGAAAACGCGAAATATCCGCGCACCGAACTGCGGGAAACCTACAGCAACGGCACCCTGAAAAACTGGTACTACCCGGACGCCGACAACTCCCTGCATGCCACCCTGGCGGTGAACCAGGTGCCGAGCTCGGGCAAAATCGTCATCGGCCAGATCCACGCCTATGAAAGCCAGAAGCCCATGGTGAAGGTCGAGTATCAGTACAAGACCAGCAGCAAGACGGGCAACATCGTCGCCAAAGTGCGCATGCACCCCGATGACGGCGAAGGTCGGGTGATCACCATTGCAACGGGCGTGAAGCTGGACCAGGAATTCTCCTACCTCATCCACCTCAGCCCTGGCGGCGCGCTGGGCATCAGCGCTGCGGGTTACCAGTGGGACACCAACATCAGCGCTACATGGCGCGTCAAACCGCTGTACTTCAAGGCCGGGGTTTATGTGCAGGACAACACCGGGTACACCAGTGAAGGCGGGAAAGTGACATTCAGCAAGTTGGATATTGATCACGATAAATAGCCGTCACTGATTGTTCCTGCGCTCCCGCGTGGGGACGATCTGAATCAGCGTGGCTTTGACACGCTTAAACAGCAGCAAAACGCACGCAATAAAAACCCGCATTATTACGGGCTCTAAACTGGCTCAAACAATACGCAGCACCGATCGTTAAATCACCTGTAATAAATGACAGTTCTTAATACATTTTGGCAATTACGGCGCCAGTGAAAATAAAAAACAGCAATGCGGCTGAAAAAACTCTCCCTATAAAAAACCCGCCTCTCGGCGGGTTATTCATGCGACCAGAACAGCCAACACTTAGTTAACCTTCGCGTTCAACTCACCCTTCAAATAACGCTGATACATCGCTTCCAACGAGACCGGCTTGATCTTCGAAGCGTTGCCCGCAGTACCGAAAGCTTCGTAACGAGCAATACACACGTCACGCATCGCCGTCACGGTCGCGCCGAAGAATTTGCGTGGGTCGAACTCGCTTGGGTTGGTGGCCATCAGGCGACGCATCGCACCGGTGGATGCCAGGCGCAGGTCGGTGTCGATGTTGACCTTGCGCACGCCGTACTTGATGCCTTCAACGATTTCTTCAACCGGCACGCCGTAGGTTTCTTTGATGTCGCCGCCGTACTGGTTGATGATTGCCAGCCAGTCTTGCGGAACCGAAGACGATCCGTGCATCACCAGGTGGGTATTCGGGATGCGTTTGTGGATCTCTTTGATGCGGTCGATGGCCAGCACGTCGCCGGTAGGCGGCTTGGTGAACTTGTACGCGCCGTGGCTGGTGCCGATGGCGATGGCCAGGGCGTCGACCTGGGTGCGCTTGACGAAGTCAGCGGCTTCTTCCGGGTCGGTCAGCATTTGGCTGTGATCCAGAACGCCTTCGGCGCCGATGCCATCTTCTTCACCGGCCATGCCGGTTTCCAGCGAACCCAGGCAGCCCAGCTCGCCTTCTACCGATACGCCACAGGCGTGAGCCAAGGCCACGGTTTGTTGGGTAACGCGGATGTTGTAGTCGTAGTCGGTCGGGGTCTTGCCGTCTTCGCCCAGGGAACCGTCCATCATGACCGAGCTGAAGCCCAGTTGGATGGAGCGCTGGCAGACGTCAGGGCTGGTGCCGTGGTCCTGGTGCATGCACACCGGGATGTGCGGGAATTCTTCGATTGCCGCCAGGATCAGGTGACGCAGGAACGGTGCGCCGGCGTATTTGCGAGCACCGGCCGAAGCCTGGACGATCACCGGGGAGTCAGTCTTGTCAGCGGCTTCCATGATGGCGCGCATCTGCTCAAGGTTGTTGACGTTGAAGGCTGGAACGCCGTAGCCGAACTCGGCTGCGTGGTCCAGCATCTGGCGCATGCTGATAAGTGCCATTGTGTGTGTCTCTCCCGGTTTGGGTCGTTAATCGTGCCAGCCTGCCGGAGCGGCGGCTGCTATTCAAGTTTTTGCAGATCGGGGGTTGGTCCGGGCTGCGGATTCGGTACAACAAAAATCCTGAGAGCTGACGCTAGCCCTTGTAGGAGCCTAGCTTGCTCGCGATGGCGGTTTAACTGCCAACACTTGTGTTGAAAGTGCTGGCCTCTTCGCGAGCAAGCTCGGCTCCTACAGGGTTTGGCGTCGGCCTCGCATCATTCGGCTTTACAACCGCGGCCGATCAAATCGTTGGTGGCGACCCAGTACACCAGGCCTTCCTCACCTTTTACGTGAAACGCCAGCATGTCGTTGCTGTACAGCGAACCTTCCGCACCCGGTTCAAGCTTCAGGCGATAGACCTGATCGGCCCCGCCGAGGCGCACGTCGACGGCCTTGCGGCTGTCGTCGGTGTAGCGCCAGAGCACTTTGGCCTGGCTGTCGCAGGTCCAGGTGGTCCAGTTGTCCGTCGATTCGGCAGGCTTGAACAGGTTGAAATTAGAGCAACCTGCCAGCAGTGCCAGCGCCGTAATGGCGATAAAACCTTTCATCCGTGTTCCTCGACTGACGGCGCACGCCGCCAGCCCTGAGTAAGGAGTCAGACCCGTCAAGGGCAACCATGTTCCTTGGCGGGTGTCTGTGTTTCGTATTTGTCCAGGCCATCAGGCCCGGAACGCTTGTTGATCACCGGGTTGGTTTCCGCTTGCCAGTCAGCCTGGTAGCAGCCTTTTTCCACCGATTGCGGCGCAGGTTCCGGCTTGGCTTTCGGGTTACTCCCACAAGCCGCCAGCGAACCCGCAACGATCAACAGCGCTAGCGTCTTGACCATCTGAACACTCCCTTTCCTGGTCAAATCAGCGACCTCAGGCCTTGGCCCGACTTTCCAGGACTTCCACCGCCGGCAATACCTTGCCTTCGACGAATTCAAGGAACGCGCCGCCGCCGGTAGAAATGTAGGAGATCTGATCAGCGACGCCATATTTGTCGATGGCCGCCAGGGTGTCGCCGCCGCCCGCGATAGAGAATGCCGAGCTTTCCGCAATGGCCTGGGCCAGCACTTTGGTGCCGTTACCGAACTGGTCGAATTCGAACACGCCGACCGGGCCGTTCCACAGGATGGTCTTGGACGACTTCAACAGCTCGGCGAAATTCGCCGCGGTCTGTGGGCCGATGTCCAGGATCATGTCGTCTGCGGCCACGTCGGCGATCAGCTTGACGGTCGCGGTGGCGCTTTCAGCGAATTCCTTGGCAACGACAACGTCCACCGGCAGCGGCACGCTGACCTTGGCGGCGATTTCGCGAGCGGTGTCCAACAGGTCCGGCTCGTACAGGGATTTGCCGACCGGATGACCGGCAGCGGCCAGGAACGTGTTGGCAATGCCGCCGCCGACGATCAACTGGTTGCAGATCTGGCTCAGGCTGTTCAGCACGTCGAGTTTGGTCGAGACCTTGGAACCGGCAACGATGGCCGCCATTGGTTGAGCCGGGGCGCCAAGCGCTTTGCCCAGTGCGTCCAGTTCAGCGGCCAGCAACGGGCCAGCAGCGGCGACTTTGGCGAACTTGGCCACGCCGTGGGTCGAACCCTCGGCACGGTGAGCGGTGCCGAAGGCGTCCATCACGAATACGTCGCACAGGGCGGCGTATTGCTGGGCCAGTTCGTCAGCGTTCTTTTTCTCGCCTTTGTTGAAGCGCACGTTTTCGAACAGGACGATGTCGCCTGCCTTGACGTCAACGCCGCCCAGGTAATCGGCAACCAGCGGCACTTCGCGGCCCAAAGCCTTGCTCAGGTAGTCGGCGACAGGCTTGAGGCTGTTCTCGGCCGAGAATTCGCCTTCGGTCGGACGGCCAAGGTGCGAGCAGACCATCACGGCCGCGCCTTTTTCCAGGGCCAGCTTGATGGTCGGCAGCGAAGCCAGGATTCGCGCATCGCTGGTGACTACACCGTCCTTGACTGGGACGTTGAGGTCTTCGCGGATCAATACGCGCTTACCTTGCAGATCGAGGTCGGACATCTTCAACACGGTCATGGGTCGCACTTCCTACGGTTTTTTTGAAGTCGCTGTTTGCAGATAGTGTTCTGCAACATCCAGCATTCGGTTGGCAAAACCCCATTCGTTGTCGAACCAGGCCAGGATGTTCACCAGCCGTGGGCCGGAAACTCGGGTCTGACTGGCATCGACGATGGCCGAATGTGGGTCATGGTTGAAATCACAGCTTGCATGGGGAAGCTCGGTGTAGGCCAGCAGGCCTTTGAGCGGGCCGCTGGTGGCAGCCTCGCGCAGAATCCGGTTGACCTCGGTGGCGTCGGTATCGCTCACGGTCTGCATCGTAATGTCGAGGCAAGACACGTTCACCGTCGGCACCCGCACGGCTTTGGCCTGAATTCGCCCGGCAAGTTCCGGTAACAGGCGTTCGATGCCGCGCGCCAGACCAGTGGACACCGGAATCACCGACTGGAACGCCGAACGGGTGCGGCGCAGGTCTTCGTGATGATAGGCGTCTATGACGGGCTGATCGTTCATCGCCGAGTGGATGGTGGTGATCGACACGTATTCCAGACCAATGGCCTGATCCAGCAGGCGCAACAGCGGCACGCCGCAGTTGGTGGTGCAGGACGCGTTGGACACCAGCAGCTCTTCGCCGGTCAGGCAATCCTGGTTCACGCCGTAGACGATGGTGGCGTCGACATCCGCCTCGCTGGCCATCGGCTGGGAAAACAGCACACGCGGTGCGCCGGCGTCGAGGAAACGCTGGCCATCTTCGCGGGTGTGGTAAGCGCCGGAGCACTCCAGCACCAGATCGACGTCGAGCGACGCCCAATCGATGCCTTCGGGGGTGGCACTGCGCAGAACCTTCACGCAGTCGCCATTAATATGCAGACAATCGCCCTCAACTCGCACTTCGCCGGGAAAACGCCCGTGGGTGGAGTCGAAGCGTGTCAGGTATTCGATGCTGGCCATGTCGGCCAGATCGTTGATCGCGACAATCTCAAACCCGGCCTTCTCGCCTCGCTCGAACAACGCACGCAAGACGCAACGACCAATCCGGCCGTAGCCGTTGAGTGCAACTTTGTAGGGACGCGGTTGAGGCATGGGGTTCTCGATAATACGCAGCCAGACGAAATTCTAATGTGCAACACAACCCTTGTAGGAGCGAGCTTGCTCGCGATGGACTTCAGGACAACGCGTTTATCCAGACAGCCAGCGTTATCGTTAACGACCATCGCGAGCAGGCTCGCTCCTACAGGGACCGCGGCAGCCGGGGCCACCGTGTTGTGCTTTAGTCTTCCAGCAGCTCTTCAGCCTGACCCAGGATGTTTTCCAGGGTGAAGCCGAACTCTTCGAACAAGGCTGGCGCTGGCGCCGACTCGCCGTAGGTGGTCATGCCGATCACGCGACCTTCCAGGCCCACGTACTTGTACCAGTAGTCCGCGTGCGCGGCTTCGATGGCGATACGGGCGCTGACCTGCAAAGGCAGAACCGCTTGCTTGTAGCCGGCGTCCTGCGCATCGAACACGCTGGTGCACGGCATCGAAACAACACGCACCTTGCGACCTTGCTCGGTCAGCTTGTCGTAAGCCTGAACCGCCAGACCCACTTCCGAACCGGTGGCGATCAGGATCAGCTCAGGCTCGCCTGCGCAGTCCTTCAACACGTAACCGCCACGGGAAATCTCTTCGATCTGAATCGCGTTGCGGGTTTGGTGCTGCAGGTTCTGACGCGAGAAGATCAAGGCCGAAGGACCGTCGTTACGCTCCAGGGCGAACTTCCAGGCCACTGCCGATTCAACGGCATCGGCTGGACGCCAGGTGTCGAGGTTCGGTGTGCTGCGCAGGCTGGTCAGTTGCTCGATCGGCTGGTGAGTCGGGCCGTCTTCGCCCAGACCGATGGAGTCGTGGGTGTAGACGAACAGCACGCGCTTCTTCATCAGCGAGGCCATGCGCACGGCGTTGCGGGCGTATTCCATGAACATCAGGAAGGTCGCGCCGTAAGGCACCAGACCGCCGTGCAAAGCCACGCCGTTCATGATCGCGCTCATGCCGAACTCGCGAACGCCGTAGTACACGTAGTTGCCGCTTGCGTCGTCGGCGGTGACGCCTTTGCAACCTTTCCACAGGGTCAGGTTGGAACCGGCCAGGTCAGCGGAGCCGCCGAGGAATTCCGGCAGCATCGGGCCGTAGGCATTCAGTGCGTTCTGGCTGGCTTTACGGCTGGCGATGGTTTCGCCCTTGGCCGCGACTTCAGCAATATAGGCAGACGCTTTTTCAGCGAAGTCAGCCGGCAGTTCGCCGCTCAGACGACGGATCAGCTCGTTGGCCAGCTCAGGGAAAGCCGCGGAGTAAGCAGCGAAACGCTGATCCCACTCGGCCTCAACTGCGCGGCCGGCTTCCTTGGCGTCCCACTCGGCATAGATATCGGCCGGGATTTCGAAAGGACCGTGGTTCCACTTCAACGCCGTGCGGGTCAGAGCGATTTCCGCGTCACCCAACGGGGCGCCGTGGCAGTCTTCTTTACCTTGCTTGTTCGGCGAACCGAAACCGATGGTGGTCTTGCAGCAGATCAGGGTTGGCTGCGCGCTTTTGCGTGCAGTGTCGATGGCGATCTTGATCTCTTCCGGGTCATGACCGTCGACGTTGCGGATCACCTGCCAGTTGTAGGCTTCGAAACGCTTAGGGGTGTCGTCGGTGAACCAGCCTTCGACTTCGCCGTCGATGGAGATGCCGTTGTCATCGTAGAAGGCGATCAGTTTACCCAGGCCCAACGTACCGGCCAGGGAGCCGACTTCATGGGAAATGCCTTCCATCATGCAGCCATCACCCAGGAACACGTAGGTGTGGTGGTCGACAACGTTGTGGCCCGGACGGTTGAACTGCGCCGCCAGGACTTTTTCTGCCAGGGCAAAACCAACCGCGTTGGCCAGGCCTTGGCCCAGTGGACCGGTGGTGGTTTCAACGCCAGGTGTGTAGCCGAATTCCGGGTGGCCCGGAGTGCGGCTGTGCAGTTGGCGGAAGTTTTTCAGGTCATCGATCGACAGGTCGTAGCCGGTCAGGTGCAGCAGCGAGTAGATCAGCATCGAACCGTGACCGTTGGACAGCACGAAGCGGTCACGGTCGGCGAACGATGGATTGCTCGGGTTGTGCTTCAGGTAGTCACGCCAAAGTACTTCGGCGATATCTGCCATACCCATAGGGGCACCGGGATGGCCGCTGTTGGCTTTTTGCACGGCATCCATGCTGAGGGCACGAATGGCGTTGGCACGCTCACGACGGCTGGGCATCGCTGTTCTCCTGCGGATATTGAATCGAGAGTGAATAAAACGAAACGGAAAAAAGGCGAGCATTTTCCCTCACCGAGCCGCCTCGGGGCAATGACAGATAATCATCTGAAGGCGTTTTTCCGGTGGATAAAGGCGCATTCGCCTGGTGAAACCTTTCCGCTGACGATTTGTAGAGTGACCCTTTCCCCGAGAAGTGCCATCTATCGAGCAATATCAAAACTTTTTGATATTGCTCTTGCGGGGATTTCTGACCATCACTAGACTGCTGGCCCTATGAATTTACGCGTGCCTTCCATTCAACATGACGAGTGCGATGAGCTGGCAGCCCTGTGCAAGGCCGGCGGCGATCCTTTGCGGCTGAATGTATTGCGTGCGCTGGCCAACGATTCGTTTGGCGTACTGGAACTGGCGCAGATCTTCGGCATCGGCCAGTCGGGCATGAGTCATCACCTCAAGGTGCTGGCCCAGGCCGACCTGGTGGCAACGCGTCGTGAAGGCAATGCGATTTTTTACCGTCGCGCCCTGCCCCACACCGATCTGCTGGGCGGCAAACTGCACGCTGCGCTGCTCGAAGAAGTGGACAACCTGACCCTGCCGGCCGATGTGCAGTCGCGGATCGGTCAGGTCCATGGGCAACGGGCGGCGGCCAGCCAGGACTTTTTCTCACGGGTCGCGGAGAAGTTTCGTGCCCAGCAGGACTTGATTGCCGGCCTGCCGCAGTACCGCGAAAGCGTGGTGGCCTTGCTCGACAAACTGAGCTTCAGTGAAGGGGCCACGGCCATTGAAGTCGGCCCTGGCGACGGCGCTTTTCTGCCGGAACTGGCGCGCCGTTTCACGCACGTCACCGCACTGGACAACAGCACGGCGATGCTCGAACTGGCGCGCCAGGTCTGCGAACGTGAAACGCTGGCTAACGTCAGCCTGCAACTGGCCGATGCATTGAATGGTGTAAGCCTCAAGGCCGATTGCGTTGTACTGAACATGGTGCTGCACCATTTTGCCGCGCCGGCCGATGCGCTCAAGCACATGGCCGATTTGCTGCAACCGGGCGGTAGCCTGCTTGTGACAGAGTTATGTAGCCACAACCAGAGTTGGGCCAGGGAGGCCTGCGGTGATCTCTGGTTGGGGTTTGAACAGGACGATCTGGCCCGTTGGGCCACCGCTGCGGGACTCGTTCCCGGGGAAAGCCTCTATGTAGGCTTACGTAATGGTTTCCAGATTCAGGTCCGCCACTTTCAGCGGCCAGCTGGCGACACTCACCATCGGTAAATTCAGGAAAAAATCGAGATGAGCGAATACTCCCTCTTCACCTCCGAGTCCGTGTCCGAAGGGCATCCGGACAAAATCGCCGACCAGATTTCCGATGCGGTGCTGGACGCCATCATTGCTGAAGACAAGTTCGCCCGTGTGGCGTGCGAGACGCTGGTGAAAACCGGCGTGGCAATCATCGCAGGTGAAGTCACCACGTCGGCCTGGGTCGACCTGGAAGAAATCGTGCGCAACGTGATTCTCGACATCGGCTACAACAGCTCCGATGTCGGCTTCGACGGCGCTACTTGCGGCGTGATGAACATCATCGGCAAGCAGTCCCCTGACATCAACCAGGGTGTCGACCGTGCCAAGCCTGAAGATCAGGGCGCTGGCGACCAGGGCCTGATGTTCGGCTACGCCAGCAACGAAACCGACGTGCTGATGCCAGCACCGATCACCTTCTCGCACCAACTGGTTCAGCGCCAGGCCGAAGCCCGTAAATCCGGCCTGCTGCCTTGGCTGCGCCCGGACGCCAAGTCGCAAGTGACTTGCCGTTACGAAGGCGGCAAGGTTGTCGGTATCGACGCCGTTGTTCTGTCGACCCAGCACAACCCAGAAGTGTCGTACAAAGACCTGCGCGAAGGCGTGATGGAGCTGATCGTCAAGCACGTGTTGCCTGCCGAACTGCTGACCAAAGACACCCAGTTCCACATCAACCCGACCGGCCAGTTCATCATCGGTGGCCCGGTAGGTGACTGCGGTCTGACCGGTCGCAAGATCATCGTCGACAGCTACGGCGGCATGGCCCGTCACGGCGGCGGCGCGTTCTCCGGTAAGGATCCATCGAAGGTTGACCGTTCGGCGGCCTACGCCGGTCGTTACGTGGCCAAGAACATCGTCGCTGCCGGCCTGGCCGAGCGTTGCGAGATTCAGGTTTCCTACGCGATCGGTGTTGCTCAACCGACTTCGATCTCGTTGAACACCTTCGGCACCGGCAAAATCAGCGACGACAAAATCGTCAAACTGGTTCGCGAAGTGTTCGACCTGCGTCCATACGCAATCACCACCATGCTCGACCTGCTGCACCCGATGTACCAGGAAACCGCTGCGTACGGCCACTTCGGTCGCACTCCGGCCACCAAGACTGTGGGCGAAGATACTTTCACCACGTTCACCTGGGAAAAAACCGACCGCGCCGACGACCTGCGTTCGGCTGCCGGCCTGTAAGACCTCCCCGGCGGTACCAAAAGCCCTGCACGGTTCGCCGTGTGGGGCTTTTTATTGTCTTTCGCTTGGACCGTGTCGCCGCCATCGCCGGCAAGCCGGTCTCGCTCCCACATTGGAATGCATTTCCCTGTGGGAGCGAGCCTGCTCGCGATGAGGCCAGCTCATTCACCCGGAAACACAAGGCAAAACACCCACCCTTCCCGCCTGACAATAAGTGACTAGCCTTCAAGTATTCCAATTGAGCAAGGACGCTCAGCATGCTTCTGCGCCTGTTTACTATTTTCTCCCTGACCTTGCTCTGCTCGATCTCAAACGCTGCAGATTGCCCCGACTGGCCACCCGCCAGAGCTCTGGACGAAATCACAGCCCTGCAAAAACAAATCGACACCTGGGACGACAACTATCACCGCCGTGGCCACTCATTGGTCACCGACGAACTCTACGATCAGTCCCGCGAACGGCTGACCGAATGGAGTGAGTGTTTTGACTCAGGTCTGGCGCCTGAGCCATTGCGTACGGCTGGAGGCAAGATCGTCCACCCCATCGCTCACACGGGCCTGGAAAAACTGCTTGATGGTCGTGCGGCCGAGGCTTGGCTGCGCGATCGCAAGGACATCTGGATACAACCCAAGGTCGACGGCGTAGCCGTGACGCTGATCTATCGCAACGGCGTGCTGCATCAGGCGATCAGTCGCGGTGACGGCATGACCGGACAGGACTGGACTGCCTCGGCACGACTGATCCCCGTTATCCCCCGACAACTGGCGCAACCTGTGGACTTGCTCGTGCAAGGCGAACTCTACTGGCGCCTGATCGACCATGTACAAGCCAGGGCCGGCAGCCTAAATGCCCGTTCTACGGTGGCCGGTCTGATGGCCCGCAAGGAACTCCCCCCTGAGCAAGCCGCTGGCATCGGGCTGTTTATCTGGGATTGGCCGCAAGGCCCGGCCAATTTGCCCGACCGCGTCGCCGCCCTGGATGAACTGGGTTTTCCAAGCACCGCGCCTTACAGCCAGCCGATCCAGACATTCGCCGATGCCGAACGCTGGCGCGATCACTGGTACCGCTCTCCATTACCCTTTGCCAGCGACGGTGTCGTCCTGCGCCAGAGCCAGCGCCTTTCGGCCGAGCGCTGGCAGGTGAAAACACCTTACTGGGCCGTCGCCTGGAAATACCCCTTTGCCCAGGCGCTGGCCGAGGTGCGAAAAGTCGATTTCAAGGTCGGTCGTACCGGACGGATTACACCGGTGCTGGAGCTGAAACCGGTGACGCTCGATGACCGTCAGATCAAACGCGTGAGCGCCAGCTCCCTGCGACGCTGGGAGGAACTGGATATCCGCCCCGGCGATCAGGTGTCCATCAGTCTGGCGGGGCTGACCATTCCCAGGCTCGACGGCGTGGTTCTGCGCGCCGCCGAACGCGCCGAATTAAACATACCGTTGGCAGCAGACTTTCATCCGTTGAGTTGCTGGCAGCCGACACCCGGTTGCGAAAGCCAATTCCTCGCGCGACTGACCTGGCTCAGTGGCAAGCAAGGGCTGGCCTTGCCTCATGTCGGTCCCGGCATCTGGGAGAAACTTCTCGCAACAGGCCGTCTGAACGGCCTGCTGGATTGGTTGACCCTCGATGCTCAAGAGCTTGCTAACATTGACGGTTTCGGCGAGCGCAGCACGACTCGTCTTTTAAACAGTTTCAACAGCGCCCGCCAACGCCCTTTTGCTCGCTGGCTCAAAGCCCTGGGATTACCACCGACCGGCCAGGCGCAACTTGCCGATTCATGGCAGGAACTGGCGCAACGAAACACCGAACAATGGCAGGTCGAGGCCGGAATCGGCCCGGGACGTGCGGCGCAATTGAGCGCATTTTTCCGCGACCCGCAGGTCCTGGCCTTGAGTGACACATTACGTGCGGCGGGAATCGACGGGTTTTAGCGACCGCAGATGCTCGCCCACCCGGGAACCCAAAGGTGCCGATGGGCTCAAACGCCCACCGCCCTATCGATCCGATTTGCACTTTGTACATGGAGCTTTTATGAGATTTTTTTCACCGCTCGCCCTGCTGACTCTTTGCGGTGTGATGGCCGCTCCGCTGATGGCCGCCGAAGAGGCCCCGGGCCTGACCGGTTGCGCCGCCAAGAAACAGGGCATCATCAATCAGATCGAACTGGCCAAGTCCCACGGCAACGCCGATCAGCAGGCGGGCCTGGAAACAGCCCTGAGCGAAGTCACCGCTCATTGCACTGACGCCTCGCTGAAAAAGGAACGGGAGAACAAGGTCCTCGACGCCAAGCATGAAGTCAGCCAGCGTCAGGCAGACCTGGACAAAGCCATGAAGAAAGGCGATCCAGAGAAGATCAACAAGCGCAAAGACAAACTCGCCGAATCTCGCAAGGAATTGCAGAACGCGCTGGATGAGCTGGACAAGTAAGCCCCCCCAACTGAGCGACGGAGCTTTTGTGGCGAGGGGGTTTACCCCCGTTGGGCTGCGAAGCGGCCCCAAACGCGGCTAGTCAGACAGTCCGCAACTGCCGGGTTTACGACGGCTACGCCGCCGAACGGGGGTAAACCCCCTCGCCACAGGAATGCGTTGCAAATCAATGATCCCGAAACTCTTTATGACAGGCACTGCAGGCATCTTCGACTTTCTGCACCGCCGGCCCGAGGTTACTGGCCTTGTAAGGCTGGACCTTGCTGGCAATCACCAATTCACCGGTGCTGGCTTCAAGGGTGCGGGCCATTTCCTGAAAACGTGCCTGTTTCTGCCAGACATCGCTCTTGGCACTGGTGTGATCTTCTTCGCGCACCTGCGGAAAATGCTTCCACGGCTCATGGGACAGCGCATCGAGCTTCACCGCGCCGTCAGCGAACTTCGGACCGTCGAATGGAATGCGGCCGCGCAACATGCCGCCCAGGTCTTCGCCGGTCTTGAGCATTTGCTTGAAGATCGCCTTGCGCTGACCCAGTGGCGAGTTCGGGTCGACACCGCCACACGCAGACAACGTCAGGCAGGCCAGCAATACAACGGAAAGTCTTTTAAATGTCATGGTGGCTTCAGGTCACGGGAAACGGCGGCCAGTATCCTCGCGTCACCGACAAACACCAATAGCCCTATTATCAATACGGCTTGTTCGAGCGCAGGGAGCACTCGCGCAACCGGCAAAGGAATTACTCCATGAACAGCCGTTTCAAGGTATGGCGTCATCGCCTCGCCTGGACCCTCCCGATAGTGGCCGTGCTCGCAGGCTGCACCGGTGGTGACAACAACAAACCGAAAACCCACGCACTGGCGACTTATTCCAGCGCCACCTGGGAAGCACTGCCCGCAGTGTCCGATAACGATCTGGTCGCCGGTTTCGGTTCATGGCGCAGCGCCTGCACCCGACTCAAGGCCGACCCGGTCTGGGGCTCGACCTGCGCCGCTGCCGCGAATGTGCCGCAAACCGCCACCGACATTCGCGGCTTCCTCAAACAGAACCTCGACGTCTACGGCCTGCGTGCCGCCAACGACAACCCCAACGGGTTGATCACCGGTTACTACGAACCGGTCTACCCCGGCAGCCTGATTCAGACTACGGTCGCGAACATCCCGGTGTATGGCGTGCCTGAAGACATGATCATCGTCTCCCTGGACAGCATTTACCCGGAGCTCAAAGGCAAACGCCTGCGCGGACGACTCGAAGGCCGCGTGCTCAAGCCTTACGACGATGCGGCAACGATCGAAACCAAGGGGGTCAAGGCGCCGGTGGTGGCGTGGCTCACCGACCCGATGAACCTGCAATTCCTGCAAATCCAGGGCTCGGGTCGCATCCAGCTTAATGACGGCCGCCAGTTGCGCATCGCGTACGCCGACCAGAATGGCCATCCCTATCGACCGATCGGCCGCTGGCTGGTGGAACAAGGCGAGCTGAAAAAAGAAGACGTGACCATGGGTGCGATCAGCAACTGGGCCAAGGCCAATCCGACGCGCATTCCGGAACTGCTCGGCAGCAACCCCAGCTATGTGTTCTTCACCCGCAACCCGGACAGCAACGAAGGCCCTCGCGGCTCGCTGAATGTTCCGTTGACCGCAGGCTATAGCGCCGCCGTGGACCGCAAAGTGATACCACTGGGCAGTCTGATGTGGTTATCCACAACGCGGCCGGACGGCACGGCGCTGGTTCGCCCGGTGGCGGCCCAGGACACCGGCGGCGCGATTGCCGGTGAAGTTCGGGCGGATCTGTTCTGGGGCACCGGCGAGGCGGCCGGGCAATTGGCCGGCGACATGAAACAGCAGGGGCAGATCTGGATGCTGTGGCCCAAAGGTGCGGCATTGCCGCAAGTGCCTCAGGTGGCTGATGCAGTTAAATCCAATCCTTGAGTTCTGCTGCGCCTGATAAATTGCAATCGCGAGCAGGCTCGCTCCCACAGGGGATTTGTGAACAACGCAAATCCAATGTGGGTGCGACGGTGCGACGATTCGACCTGCTCGCGAAGAGGCCGATAAAACCACCGAATATTGTCAGACAGAAACCACAAAGAAACTAACGATCAACCCCATCCCCACAAACCACACCAACGACCGCAAAATATGCCAGTCCGCCAGGTAGCAAATGATGTACAGCAACCGGCTGGTGATAAACAAAACCGACAGCACATTGATGGTCACCAGCTCGGCATTGCCAGCCAGATGCGCCACGATCACCGCCGCAGCAAAGGCCGGGGTGATTTCAAAACTGTTCAGTTGCGCCGCATTCGCGCGCCTGCCCAAACCTTCCAGTGAATCAAGAAAATCCCGGGGATCATGGTTGTCTTTCAGCCTGTAACCGCCACTGATCTTGGCCACGCCCGTACACAGGTAAGGCAGGAAAATCGCGATCAAAATGCACCACAAAGCAACCGTCATAGAGTCATCCCTTCATCAAGTTTCATGCGTCGAGCGTTCGTCGACAGTGAGCCAGTCAAAACTTCATCACCAACATACCGATCAACACCAGCCCACAGGCCAGGAGCCGTGGCCGGCCGAAAGGTTCTTTCAGGTAGCGCATGCCAAACAACACCACCAGAATCACGCTGATCTCGCGCAAGGCCGCCGCCTCGGCAATCGACCCCAGCTGCATCGCCCACAGCACCAGAGCGTAGCTGAACAACACGCAAAACCCGACCGCCAATCCCAGCCGCCACTGTTCACGCCAGAACAGCATGAACGCCGGTCGCTTGCGCACCAGTGCCAGCAACGGAAACGGCCAGGCGCTGAGCAACGTCACCCAGACCAGGTAATCCAGCGGATGCGACCAACGCCGCAGCGCCTGGCCATCGATAAAGGTGTAGCAGCCGATGCACAGACCGATCAGCGCCACCACCGGCAGCATCGACCACGGCAAACGTGCGCCGCCACCACCCTGCCACAGCAAACACAGCATGCCGAACGGGATCAGCAGGATTCCGAAAATCTGCTGATGGGTCAGCACTTCTCCGGCAAAGATCAGCGTCAGGGCCAACACCACCAGCGGCGACAGTCCGCGCATCAATGGATAGACCAGCCCCAGATCACCGACCCGATAGGCCTGAATCAGCAAATAGCGATAGAGCAACTCAAATGCCGCCGACGCCAGGATCCACGGCCAGATTTCAATCGGCGGCAACGCCACGAAAGGCAGCATCAGAGCAACAAACAACATCGCCACGCTGTCCATGCAGGCCACGACCAACAACCGTTCCGCGCTGAATTTAATCAGGGTATTCCACGCCGCGTGCAACAGCGCTGCCACCAACACCAGTGCTGTTGCAAGCACGGCACACTCCTTTTGTATCGCCGCGATCCCTTGTAGGAGCGAGCTTGCTCGCGAAGAACGTCGAGACACCGCGTTTAAGCAGTAAGCACGCGTTATCGTTGACGACCATCGCGAGCAAGCTCGCTCCTACAGTGATCGGGGAGAATTGATTCGCCATATGTCAGCAGCTGTTTATACTGCAAGCGACCACGCCGCACTCAGTTGCGCACAGACTAATTCCAATAATTTCTGCCTCGGTCCGTTCTCCTCGAGAACGGTCGTCGGCATGCGTATGCCTGATCACAGCGTCAAGACTACCGACAGAGACCTTGCGCATGCCACTCGCCTTACTTGCCCTCGCTGTTGCCGCGTTCGGCATCGGCACCACTGAATTCGTCATCATGGGCCTGCTGCCCGACGTCGCTCGCGACCTTGCCGTGAGCATTCCCGACGCCGGCCTGCTGATCACCGGCTACGCCCTGGGCGTGGTGTTCGGCGCGCCAATCCTCGCGGTCGGCACCGCCAACATGCCGCGCAAAGCCACACTGCTGGGCATGACGCTGATGTTTATCCTCGGCAACATCCTGTGTGCACTCGCGCCGAACTACGCCACGCTGATGGCCGCGCGCGTGATTACTGCACTGTGCCACGGCGCATTTTTTGGCATCGGTTCGGTGGTCGCCGCCGGCCTGGTGGCACCGAACAAACGGGCCCAGGCGATTGCCATGATGTTCACCGGCCTCACGCTGGCCAACGTGCTGGGCGTGCCGTTGGGCACCGCGCTCGGGCAGTACGCCGGTTGGCGTTCGACGTTCTGGGCGGTGTCGGTGATCGGCGTGATTGCCGCCATCGCGCAATGGGTCTGGCTGCCGAAGGACATCGCCATGGACAAGGCCAACCTGGCCAGCGAGTTCAAAGTGCTGGGCAAGGTCAATGTGCTGCTGGCCCTGGGCATGAGCGTACTGGCGTCGACCAGTCTGTTCAGCGTGTTCACCTACATCGCGCCGATCCTGCAGGACATCACCGGCGTCAGTCCCCATGGCGTGACCATCATGTTGCTGTTGTTTGGCGTGGGGCTGACGGCGGGCAGCATGCTCGGTGGTCGATTGGCGGACAGTCGATTGCTGCCTTCGCTGGCGGGGATGGCACTGGCGGTGGTGGTCGTGCTGGCGGCGTTTACTCAGACCAGCCATTCGGTGATCCCGGCTGCGATTACGCTGGTGCTGTGGGGGATCTTTGCCTTCGCGCTGTGCCCGATTCTGCAGCTGCTGATTATTGATCAGGCCCATGAAGCGCCGAACCTGGGCTCGACGTTGAACCAAAGCGCATTCAATCTCGGTAACGCGACGGGCGCGTGGATTGGCGGGCTGGTGGTTGCCAGCGGCGCGGACCTGGCAGACTTGCCGTGGACCGGTGCATTGGTCAGTGGTTTGACAGTGCTGGCGGCACTGTTTTTCATCTATCTGCAACGTCGCAGGGTTGCTGCGGTCAATGTGCCGGGCTAACAAGGCAGACCATGGAATCATCGGACAGACCTCATGACGCCGATTAGAAAATCGGCTTCATGCTTCGAGGCATTCAGGACGCACGCTGTGTGAATTTTCTTAAGACCACTTGACCCGCTGTCTAATATCAATCTGAAACGCCCGGACCAGAGCCTTTCAGCCCATACCCGCACTCTGCGCCAATCGACTTCGCGTTTGTATTCCCAATTGATACACAGTGCTCTCGCATGGCTTCGTCTCTCCTAAAGTGCAGCTTCCGCAACTGCTCTCAAAGGAAGAGACACTCATGCCTAATATCAGCCTCCTACGTCCATCCTTACCACTTCCGTCAAACAGCCTGAACAACGCGATTCAAGGTTCACCGACAAGTCCCGCAGACGAAGATTGGGGCGACTTCATGCAAGGCACCCCGTGCAAAGGTGAAGGCCGGTGCGAAACGCTGGTGAGCTCATCGACCGGCCGAGAGCTTTCGATCCGCCGTTATGAAAATGGCGTGGTCGAAATTGAGCTAAAGCGTCCGGATATTAAAGTCTTGGTGCTAAGCGGCGGTGGGGCCAAGGGGGTCTCCTACTCAGGAATGGTGAAAGCGCTGGAAGAAAGTGGTCATCTGGCCAGGATCGAGAAGATCTTCGGCTCATCGGCAGGCGCCATTGTTGCGGCTGTGCTCGCCTGCGGCATGACACACGCGGAAATCGACAAGCTGCTGGACGAGATCGACCTTGTGTCGCTGCTCGACAGTCCCAGCAAGGTGCTTGCACTGATACAGCATCTCAGCTCCACCATTGGTAAAGGCATTGAAAAGATCCCGGGCAAGACCGGCAACATCGGACGGTTGTTGTTCGACCTGCTGCCTCGTCTTCAAACCAAAGCCACGCCGCTGGAGGCATTGCTCCAGGAGAAAACGGTTGAGTCGACCCTGTCTCGCTTCAGCGAGGCCCTTAACGATCCTCAGCGACAGCTTTCGGATGTGAGCAACGCCTGTGTGGAACAAATAAAATCCAGGGGCTACGTGACCTTTGGTGATCTGGCAACGCTGAGCAAGGACATACCTGAAATCAAACAACTGCACATCACCGGCACCGCCATGTTCGGCGGGCGCCCCCAAATGGTGGTGTTCAATGCCAGCCTGACCCCGGATATGGATGTGGCTCGCGCAGCCCTTATTTCAGGTTCATTGCCCGTCGTTTTCCAATCACCTTCGCAACAAGGTCTTCCCTTTCAGGGTGAGGGGGAGCGAACTTCCTTTCAGGATGGCGGGATCATGCTCAACACTCCGGTCCTGGATCTATACGACACTCAAATCCCCATGAGTGCAATTCCCGAAAGAGAACAGTTGATTCTAAAATTCGAGAGCGAGAATGGCGGTAAAAAAAACGACAGAGGCACACTTCTCTCGAGAACGATCGACAAGTTCATCGGTGTGGACCACGCGGCCCGAGACGCACAAGAAGACAATAGCATCGCAGCGTTTAAAGAACAAACAGTCATCGTTCCCCTGAAGACCGATGAGGGCGACTTCACTACGATGTTGGGAGGCACGGTCAACTTCAGCATGACGAAAGAGCACAGAAACATACTGCAGGAAAAACTGCGTTCTAAAGTTGAAGAACACCTGATCAGCCATAACCGCAGCGAAACGTACACCTTCAATTCCATTGGCAGCGCACTACTGGCCCTGGACGATCAATCGTTCAACGAAGTGATGATTGAGCTTAAAGAGCCAGCATCCGAAGCGGTCATCATCTTCCGGCTGCTCGCGAAACAGGTGCTGGACGTTCTAAAAAGCGATCTGGTTTCCATCTCCGAAGAAAAAAACAAACTCGCAGAAAAAGAAACAGACAAAGACAAAGCCGACGCCATAAGGAACGCCACACTGGAACTCACCCCAGAACTGCTTACAGCGTTCGGAAGGCTAGACGAACTCGGCGACACACCAGCAAAAATCGATTGGTTGGCAAAAAAGCTCAATCACGGAAACGACCCGGATTACATGGAGCTGCTCCAAGTCGTTAAACACATGGATAGCCAGCCAGTGGATGCCAAGCAGTCAATGCAGAAATCTGTGGTCATGACCGCGGCAATCGAGGAAATGGGTGTCCGCGACATCATCACCAAGAGCGAAAACTTCATTCGTGAAGTGCTCTTTCCCTCCCTGTATCGTGTTGGCCAGCCTGACTCGAACGTCGAGCTGATAGGAGACGTAATCATTGACTTGCTAAAAGCCAAGACACCCGAGGATCTCGAGAGAGCAGGCATACGACTTGAGGATAATTATGTCGCGCGCAACTCCCCATTCTCGGGTTTTGTCAGCTCGACGACAGTCGAACAAACCCGGGCATGGCTGATCCCTGCCAGATAACCGCACGGCGCCCAGCAGGTCGAGCGAGCTGATACCTCGCCCGGCCTCATCGCCTGGCGTCCTCGTCAGCGGTCGGCCTGCCTTCGCTTCCCTTCTCTTTAGGCGCGCCGCTTTCACTGCGAATCTGCGCATGGCTAATCAGCGCAAAAATAAAGCTACCGCCGATGATGTTGCCCACCAGCGTCGGACCGGCGAACACCAGCCAGAAATCCTTCCACGGCAATTCCCCGGCAAAGACCAGATACGAAACTTCGGCCGAACCGACCACGATGTGGGTGAAATCCCCCAGCGCCATGAAGTAGGTGATGAGGATGATGATCCACATCTTGGCGCTCTCCATGGACGGGATCATCCAGACCATGGTGGCGATCATCCAGCCCGAGACGATGCCCTTGGCGAACATCTGGCTGGCATCGTTTTCCATGACCTTGCGGCCGATGCCGAGAAAGGCCAGGTCGGTCTTGCTGTCGAAAATCGGCAAATGCAGCATCACATACGCTACCAGCAAGGTGCCGCAGAGGTTGCCCACCAACACCACCGACCACAACCGCAGTAAGCGGCCGAAGTTACCCAGCGTGGGCTTGCTCATGATCGGCAGCACGGCTGTCAGGGTGTTTTCGGTGAACAGCTGCTGGCGGGCGAGGATCACCGCGAGAAAACCGGCGCAGTAGCCGAAACTGGCGATGACCTTGAAGCCTTCGGCATCCGGCAGACGGGAATTGAGCAGCCCCATGGCCATCAGCGACAGGCCCATGGTCAGGCCTGCGGCCAGCGCCGACCACCACAACGCGGCGACGCTGCGCTCAAGCTCCTTATCGCCCTGGGTACGGATGATCTCGTGCAGCACCGCTGCGCGTGGAGGCTGGTTCTTTTCGACCTCATGCTGTTCTTTCGCCGAGAGGTCGGGGGTCTTGCCTTCTTTTTGCGTGTCCATTGAAGCTCCTGAGCCTTTGGCGTGTCATGTAGGTACGACACGTGGGGTTCGGGGCTGTTCAGTGGTCCGCTGAATCATCGTGGGCGGGTAGACCGCTATCGCTAGCAGGCTAGCTCCCACATTGACTCTCAGCAGCACACAAAATTTGTGGCCGCTGAAGATCTTAATGTGGGAGCTAGCCTGCTAGCGATGGGCGCACCGCCGATCTCACTCGGTAATGCCATCATCCTGAAACTGATCCTTGACGTACTTGATCTCCGTCCGGCCATGCGGTGCAGGCAAGCCGTCCTCACCCAGATTGACGAAGACCATCCTCTCCACCGTCAGGATGCTTTTGCGGGTGATCTTGTTGCGCACTTCGCAGGTCAGAGTGATCGACGTCCGGCCGAATTCAGTGGCGGTGATGCCCAGTTCGATGATGTCGCCCTGGCGCGAGGCGCTGACGAAATTGATTTCGGAAATGTACTTGGTGACCACGCGCTGATTGCCCAACTGGACGATGGCGTAGATCGCCGCTTCTTCGTCGATCCACCGCAACAGGCTGCCGCCGAACAGCGTGCCGTTGGGGTTGAGGTCTTCGGGTTTTACCCATTTGCGGGTGTGGAAATTCATGGGGGACTCCGGGCTTGAGGTGCTTGGGCGATAGGTTATGCCCCCCAGCTTCAAGTTTTAAGCGACAAGCCGCAAGCTAAAAGCAGATTCGCTTTTACTTGCCGCTTGGAGCTTGTCACTTGCCACTAGCCGGATAAAGAAAGCTATAATCGCCACCGATTTAAAACGGCTACTACCGTTTTCCCGCCACCTGTCCGAGGGGCGCTGCAGCAGGTTCGACCTGTCAGGCTCGGATGGGGCGTTGACTGGCCACGGCCAGACACTAAACGCACAACGGCGCCCATTCGCATACATTACGAATGGAGGCTCATCATGAGCGCTGTTATCACGCCTGCAGATTTTAACGATTACAAAGTCGCCGACATGTCCCTGGCTGCCTGGGGCCGTCGCGAAACCATCATCGCTGAATCCGAAATGCCAGCCCTGATGGGTCTGCGCCGCAAGTACTCCGCCGAGCAACCGCTCAAAGGCGCGAAAATCCTCGGCTGCATCCACATGACCATTCAGACTGCCGTGCTGATCGAAACCCTGGTTGCCCTGGGTGCCGAAGTGCGTTGGTCGTCCTGCAACATTTTCTCGACTCAGGACCAGGCCGCTGCCGCCATCGCTGCTGCCGGTATCCCGGTTTTCGCCTGGAAAGGCGAAACTGAAGAAGAGTACGAGTGGTGCCTGGAGCAAACCATCCTGAAAGATGGCGCGCCTTGGGATGCCAACATGATCCTCGACGACGGCGGCGACCTGACCGAGCTGCTGCACAAGAAATACCCGGCGATCCTGGACCGCGTCCACGGCGTCACCGAAGAAACCACCACTGGCGTTCACCGCCTGCTGGACATGCTGGCCAAGGGCGAGCTGAAAATCCCGGCCATCAACGTCAACGACTCGGTGACCAAGAGCAAGAACGACAACAAGTACGGCTGCCGTCACAGCCTGAACGACGCGATCAAGCGCGGCACCGACCACCTGCTGTCCGGCAAGCAAGCGCTGGTCATCGGTTACGGTGACGTGGGCAAGGGTTCGGCCCAGTCCCTGCGTCAAGAAGGCATGATCGTTAAAGTATCCGAAGTCGACCCGATCTGCGCCATGCAAGCCTGCATGGACGGTTTCGAACTGGTTTCGCCGTTCATCGACGGTATCAACACCGGCACCGAAGCCAGCATCGACAAGGCACTGCTGGGCAAGATCGACCTGATCGTGACCACCACCGGCAACGTCAATGTTTGCGACGCGAACATGCTCAAAGCCCTGAAGAAGCGTGCTGTTGTCTGCAACATCGGTCACTTCGACAACGAAATCGACACCGCTTTCATGCGCAAGAACTGGGCATGGGAAGAAGTGAAGCCACAGGTTCACAAGATCCACCGTACCGGCCCTGGCGCATTCGATGCCCAGAACGACGATTACCTGATCCTGCTGGCCGAAGGCCGTCTGGTTAACCTGGGTAACGCAACCGGTCACCCAAGCCGCATCATGGACGGCTCGTTCGCCAACCAGGTTCTGGCCCAGATCTTCCTGTTCGGCCAGAAGTACGCCGACCTGTCGCCAGCCCAGAAAGCCGAGCGCCTGACCGTTGAAGTACTGCCGAAGAAACTCGACGAAGAAGTGGCCCTGGAAATGGTCCGCGGTTTCGGCGGCGTCGTGACTCAACTGACCAAGACCCAGGCCGACTATATCGGCGTGACTGTTGAAGGTCCGTTCAAGCCGCACGCTTACCGCTACTGATTCGCTGACCGGCTTCGCGGTGTTCTGATACACCGCGTTGCCTGCTCTCCTGTAGGAGCGAGCTTGCTCGCGATGGACGTTAACGATAACGCGTGCTGGCTGGATAAACGCGTTGCTCTCACATTCTTCGCGAGCAAGCTCGCTCCTACAGGGGGCCAGAGTTCGCCTTACGCGTTTCCAAGGATATGACCATGTCCCAAGACCGTCGCTACAGCTTCGAATTCTTCCCTACGAAGACCGACGCTGGGCATGAAAAGCTGCTCGCCACTGCTCGTCAGCTGGCCACGTACAACCCCGATTTCTTCTCCTGCACCTATGGCGCTGGCGGTTCGACCCGTGATCGAACCCTCAACACCGTGTTGCAGCTCGAAAGCGAAGTCAAAGTCCCTGCCGCACCGCATCTGTCCTGCGTGGGCGACAGCAAGGACGACTTGCGCGGCCTGCTGGCGCAATACAAGGCCGCCGGCATCAAACGTATCGTTGCCCTGCGCGGTGACCTGCCTTCGGGCATGGGCATGGCCAGCGGTGAAATGCGCCACGCCAATGATCTGGTTGAATTCATTCGTGAAGAAACCGGCGATCATTTCCACATCGAAGTCGCCGCTTACCCGGAAATGCATCCGCAAGCGCGCAATTACGAAGACGATCTGACCAATTTCGTGCGCAAGGCCAACGCCGGCGCCGACAGTGCGATCACCCAGTACTTCTTCAACGCCGACAGCTACTTCTACTTCGTCGAGCGTGTACGGGCGATGGGCGTGAACATCCCGATCGTGCCGGGGATCATGCCGATCACCAACTACAGCAAGCTGGCGCGCTTCTCCGATGCCTGCGGTGCGGAAATCCCGCGCTGGATCCGCAAGCAACTGGAAGCCTACGGCGACGACACCCAGAGCATTCAAGGTTTTGGTGAGCAAGTCATCACCGAGATGTGTGAACGCCTGCTGCAAGGTGGCGCTCCGGGGCTGCACTTCTACACACTGAACCAGGCTGAAGCGAGTCTGGCGGTGTGGAACAACCTGAAGTTGCCGCGCTAAACATCGTTACAAGCAAGATCAAAAGATCGCCGCCTTCGGCAGCGCCTACATTCGGGAATGTTTAATCCCTGTAGGCGCTGTCGAGGGCTGCGATCTTTTGCTTTTTACGCACATTTATTGTGATGCAACACACGGAGATAGAGCATCTGCAGCCGGTTTCTGGCTCTTTCCCGTTTCTCGTCGTAATCTCAAGCCCATGCCATTGATCACGCAGTTAATCGCCGTGCTGGTTTTCACTTGCCTGAGCTTCGCCGCTCGGGGCGAGAAATTGCGCATTGTCACCGAACCATGGGCGCCTTACGTCTATGAGGAAAACGGCAAATCACTAGGCCTGGACTACGAAACCACGGCCATCGTCTTCAAGCGCCTGGGGATCGAAGTCGAGTGGCAGTTCCTGCCGTGGAAACGCTGCCTGTCGATGCTCGAAACCGGCCAGGCCGATGGCGCGCTGGACATTTTTCACAGTGAAGAGCGTGACGCCACCCTGCTCTACCCCAGCGAACCGCTCTCGGAAGTCGAGTTCGTGATGTTTTACGCCAACGAGCGCCCGCATCCATTTCGTACCCTCGACGACTTGAAAGGCCTGACAATCGGCACGTCGCCGGGCTATCTGTACAGCCCGGACTTTCGCGAATCGACCCTGTTCACTCGCGAACCGGCGCCCACCCATGAAGCCAACTTCGGCAAACTGGTGCGCGGGCGGATCGACCTGCTGATCACCGATCGCCGGGTCGGCCAGCATTTGCTCGACGAATTGAACATCCGCGACCAGATCAGCGAAAACCCCACGGTCATCAGCCAACAGAGCCAATTCCTGGCAGTACGCCGCAATGCGGGCATGGACTTGCTGGTGCAACGCTTCGGCGCCGAACTCAAGCGGTTCAAGCGCGAGCCCGCCTACGCCGAACTGAGTGCCCGTTATGGCGCCGAGCCGGCAGCCAGCAAGAAAGCCGCCGGGGCCACCGCCGTCCGCGAAAAAACCGTTGAGCAGCAGGAAAGCGGCGCGCAGTGATTGCTCTGTTATACTCCGGCCTTCCCGCCAGGCTCACGCCCGGACGCTCGGACTTGTTCAAGGCATCTCGACCCCGCTACAGCGCAGCTTTTCAGCCCGCGCGAGCGCTCCAGACGAGCTTTCAAGGCCCAGCAGGACCGGACGGGATTGCGTTCCTCTTAAACGCCATTCGCGCCAGGCAAGACTCCCATTGGGCCAAGCCCTAACTAAAACAGGATTACTCATGTCCTTTGCTTCCCTCGGTCTCTCCGAGGCTTTAGTCCGCGCCATCGAGGCAGCGGGCTATACCGAGCCTACTCCGGTGCAACAGCGGGCCATTCCCGCCGTGTTGCAAGGTCGCGACCTGATGGTTGCGGCTCAGACAGGTACTGGTAAAACCGGCGGCTTCGCCCTTCCGATTCTGGAGCGGTTGTTCCCCAACGGTCACCCGGACAAATCCCAGCGTCATGGCCCGCGCCAACCGCGCGTACTGGTCCTGACCCCAACCCGCGAACTCGCGGCTCAAGTCCACGAGAGCTTCAAGGTCTATGCCCGTGACCTGAAGTTCGTCAGCGCCTGCATCTTCGGCGGCGTCGGCATGAACCCGCAGGTTCAGGCCATGTCTCGTGGTGTTGACGTGCTGGTGGCCTGCCCTGGCCGCCTGCTCGACCTCGCTGGCCAAGGCAGCGTCGATCTGTCCCACGTGGAAATCCTCGTGCTGGACGAAGCCGACCGCATGCTCGACATGGGCTTTGTCCATGACGTGAAAAAGGTCCTGGCCCGCCTCCCGGCCAAGCGTCAGAACCTGCTGTTCTCGGCGACGTTCTCCAAGGACATCACCGACCTCGCCGGCAAGTTGCTGCACAACCCGGAACGCATCGAAGTCACGCCGCCGAACACCACGGTCGAGCGTATCGAACAGCGTGTGTTCCGCCTGGCTGCGAGCCACAAGCGCTCGCTGCTGGCGCACTTGATTACCGCCGGCGCCTGGGAACAGGTTCTGGTCTTCACCCGCACCAAGCACGGCGCCAACCGCTTGGCCGAGTACTTGGACAAACACGGCCTCAGCGCCGTGGCGATCCACGGTAACAAGAGCCAGAACGCTCGCACCAAAGCCCTGGCCGACTTCAAGGCCGGCGAAGTGCGCATCCTGGTCGCCACCGACATCGCCGCGCGCGGTCTCGACATCGACCAGTTGCCACATGTGGTCAACTTCGAACTGCCGAACGTCGACGAAGATTACGTTCACCGCATCGGCCGTACCGGCCGTGCCGGTCGCTCGGGCGAGGCGATCTCGCTGGTGGCCCCGGACGAAGAAAAGCTGCTGAAAAGCATCGAGCGCATGACCAAGCAGAAGATTGCCGACGGCAACCTGATGGGCTTCGATTCCAGCGCTGTAGAAGCCGAGAAACCGGAAGTCCGCGAGCGTCCGGATGTGCGTAACCCGCGCAATCCACGTGGTCCGCGCGGCGACGGTCCGAACGGCAGCGGCGGTGGCGGCGGTCGTAAAGACAAGGGCAAGGACAAGGGCGGCAAGGAAAAACCGGCGGCCAGCGGCCGTGGCGAGCGCCCGGCACGTGAGCAGAAACCACGCGAAGGCACCCCGGCGCGTGAGCAACAGCGTCCGGCGCCACGCGCTGCCGCTGACCGCGCTCCGGACGAGTTCCTGGACGACGATATCGATAACTTCGGTAACCGCGTCGACTACGTGCCTCAAGCCAAACCGGCTCAGGGCCGTGGTCGCCGTCCGGGTGCTCCGGCACAGGGCGCGACAGCTGGCGCAGGTGCTCCGCGCACTGGCGGCAAGCCTCAGGGTCGCCAAAGCGGTCCGCGCAGCAGCGACGGTGCCACCACCGGCACGCCGCCGGCCAAGCGCAGCGGTCCGCGCAACGGTGCGCCACGTGACGGTCAGGCCCGTCGCGAAGAAGGCCGCAACCGTCGCCCGGCGCGTGACGATCAGCCGCGTTCGGAACCCGCCGTGCAAAACCCGCGCGGTCCGGCACCGAAGATCATTCACAAGGAGTCGAAAACCGATCGTTTCCCGACTCCCGAGCAACTTGATCAACTGCCAGGCCGTCCGCGTGGTGAGAAACCAGCATTGCTGACTCGCAATCGCTGATTTAGCGCTGCCATAAAAAATGCCCCTGATCTCACGATCCGGGGCATTTTTTTATGCATCATCAAACCCTGTAGGAGCAAAGCTTGCTCGCGATGGTGTCATCAGCCACACCACACACCGAGGTGAACCTATCGCGAGCAAGCTTTGCTCATACAGGGCTCCGTGTCGTTGTTGTGGATTGCACCAGGCAATAAAAAACGCCCCCGACCGTGAGATCGGGGGCGTTTTTGTTCAAGCGGCGAAAGTTACTTCGCTTTGACGCCTTCAAACGTCACGTACAGTTCGACCGCATCGGACGCTGGGCCCAGGTCTTTCTGCTTGCCGAAATCGGAGCGCTTGATGCTGGTGGTGCCTTCGAAGCCGGCACGGTAGCCGCCCCATGGATCCTTGCCTTCACCCAGGAAGGTGGCCTTGACCACGATTGGCTTGGTCACGCCTGCGATGGTCAGATCACCCGCCACGTCGGCAGTGTCTTTGCCGGCGGCATTTTTGCCGGTGGATTTGACGCTGGTGGAAACAAATGTGGCTTTACCGAATTTGCTCGCGTTCAGGAAATCGCCGCTGGCGATGTGCTTGTCGCGCTCGGCGTTGTTGGTGAACACGCTTGCAGTGTTTACATTGAACTCGATCTTGCTGGCCTCAGGCTTGGCAGCGTCGAAGCTGAACTTGCCGTCGATGTCCTTGAAGGTGCCAGTGATGAAGCTGTAGCCCAGGTGGCTGATCTTGAAGTCAACGAAGGCGTGCTGGCCTTCCTTGTCGACAACGTAGTCAGCCGCCATCACGTTGGCGGACAGCAGAGCGGAACCGATTGCCAGAGCGGCGAGGGTCTTTTTCAACATGCTTTCTATTCCTTTGGAGTCGAGGTTGAACTTCAGGCTTTGCGGCCCAGCATACGAGTGAGGGTCGCATCACGATCGATAAAGTGGTGCTTCAATGCTGCCAACGCATGGAGACCGGAAAAAATTACCAGTACCCACGCCAGATACAGATGAATCACACCGGCGGTGTCTGCCTGGTCCGGCAGTCCGGACACCAGTGCAGGAACTTCAAACAGGCCAAACACCGGAATCCCGACACCGTCTGCGGTGGAAATCAGGTAACCGGCAATCATCACAGCAAACAGGCCGAGGTACAGGAACGAATGGCCGAACTTCGCACCGATGCGCGTCATGCGGCTATAGCTTTCCAGTGTGGGCGGCGGCGGGCTGATGAAGCGCCAGATCACCCGAAGAACCATCACCGCCAACAACACCAGGCCAATGCTCTTGTGCAGGTCAGGCGCGTCTTTGCGCCAGGTGCTGTAGTAGTCGAGACCGACCATCCACAACCCCAACGCGAACAGACCGAAGACCGCCAGCGCCACGCCCCAATGCATGAAGATGCTGACCCAACCGTAGCGGGAAGAAGAGTTACGTAGCTGCATGCCCAAATCCTGTGAGAACTGCGACCAAGACTATCGAGTTATCTATCGATTTAAAGCGGAAAATTTCGCTTTGAAATATCGAGAAATACGATCAAGAGTCTGAAATGGGTGAGTTAAAGAAAGATTAAAGAAGAATTTGTGGCGGGATGTTAGTGGCAGACCAGGAGATATGTGCCGATTGTACGGGCTACTTCGCGAGCAGGCTCCCACAGGGTTTCAGGTTGGCCACCTGTTTTGTGTTCGACCCGATCCCACTGTGCGAGCCTGCTCGCGAAGGTCTGACAGGCAAAAAAAAGCGCGACCCTTGAGCTGAGCCGCGCTTCATTTCACCCCAAAGGCTTACTGCGCCTTGGTCACTGCCGGTGTCGTTGCCGCTGGCTTCTTCACCGTCTCGGTTTTTTTCGCTGGCGCCTTGGCTGGCGCTTTTTTGGCTTCGGTTTTGGCAGCAGGCTTTTTCGCCGGCGCTTTGGCCGGAGCCTTCTTGGCTGGCTCGGCTTTCACCGGTGCTGCAGGCTTCGGTGCTTCCACTGGCGCAGGTGCCGGGGTGGCCACTGGGGCTGGCGCCGGTGCTGGCGGTGTTACCGGCTCTGGTGCCTTGACCGGCTCCGGCTTCTTGTCCTCTTCCGAGGAACCACCAAACAGATTGCTGAAGAAGTTACCCTTCTTCGCCGCCACTGCACCGGCCGCAACAGCAGTCGCTGCCGGAACAACCTTCGCCGGTTCAAACGACTTGCCCGCCGCCAGGTCTTCAACCTGACTGGCTGCGCGCTGACCGGTGCGCAATGCGCCTTCCAGCGTGCCTGGGTACAACGTGTCGGTGTGTTCGCCAGCGAACGCTACGCGCTGCAGCGGACGCTCCCACAGACGCCAGTACTTGCTGATCTGGCCCGGGCCGAAGGCCAGGTAAGCGCCGCCCATCGACGGGTCGGTGCTGTAGCGGCGGATTTCATAACCGGTGAACGAACCGCGTGCCTGTGGATAAAACGCGTGCAGACGAATCAGCACCTGATCGACCATCTGCTTGTCGCCGAAGGCCTGCATCACCCGCGCATTGTCGCCGGACAGGTTGATCACCACGTTGGCGCCGCCCTTGAGCGCCGGCTCGACCCACAACATGCCCAGCCCGGTGTTGCTGTAGATCTCACCGGACATGCGCGCCTTGCTTTCCCATACAGGCGTCTTGAACTTCAGCATGATCTGGTCGCGCCAGCCGTAGTTGGTGCCCTTGATCGCGCCCATGTGCTGGGCATCCAGCGCCGGGGTCATCTGGATCTTGCTCAGGGCGCGCAATGGCACGGCGACCACGACGTAGTCAGCCTGATAGCCGACGGTGCCGACTTTGACGGTCACGCCATCCTTGTCTTGGGTAATGGCCGAGACCGGGGAACTGGTCTTGATGGTTTTCAGCTGTTTGACGAAGGCTTGTGCCAACACCGGGCTGCCGCCGAGCAGGCGCGAAGCGCGCAGGTCACGGTCGGACACACCGCGATAAACCCGGCTCTGTTGCGCGTAATACAACAGCGACAGGCGCGAAGGTTCGTCATAACGGGTACGAATTTGCTGATTGATCAACTGCCGAGCCGTGGCTGGCAGCGCCAAACGGTCGAGCCAGTTGGAGACGTTGATCTGATCCAGGGCATGCAGCGTGCTGTTCGCCGCCGGGTTCTGCGGGTCCTCGATCGAGCGCGCCAGATCGTCCAGGGTCTTTTCGTAGCGCTTGAGCGCGTCAGCGGTGGCCGGCTCCTTGGTGGCCAGATCGGCCGCGGTGTAATACACGCCGTCGATCAGGTAGCTCGGCGTGCGCACGAATTCCGGCGCCGGCGTGGTGCTCAGCTTGAACGTCGAGACGTACTTGTTCAGCACCGGCTGGGTCTTGTCGTTGCCGATCCATTCACTGGTGGCCATTCCGGAACGGCCGCCCAGGCTCGGCTTGGCTTCCAGCAGGGTGACCTGCCAGCCTTTGTTCTGCAGTTCATAAGCAGCGGTGAGGCCCGAAAGCCCACCGCCGATCACGATCGCCGTTTTATCCTTGGCCAGCGCAGACACGCTGAACAGCCCCAACATCACCAGCGCACAGGCGCGCAGCCAACCAGCAGACATTCAGCGAACTCCGGAAATACACGTAGAAAAAAACGGTTTTGCGAGTCAGACGACTCAAAGAACCGCGAAGAATACGTTAGCCATCATTGGGCCGCCAGCGACGTCTATCGCCCTATACAAAGTAGCTCAATCGACACAATGGGTTGTTCCCGCGCGACGCATTGCATAGGCTTGCGCGATTGTATGTCCGCGCATGTCACGGACCGCCTCGAGGAGACTGAACATGGGCCTGAACAATCAGTGGATGCAACGCGATCTCGCGGTGTTGTGGCATCCCTGCACCCAGATGAAAGACCACGAACAGTTGCCGCTGATTCCGATCAAGCGCGGTGAAGGCGTGTGGCTGGAAGACTTCGAAGGCAAACGCTACCTCGACGCGGTCAGCTCCTGGTGGGTCAACGTGTTTGGCCACGCCAATCCGCGCATCAACCAGCGCATCAAGGATCAGGTCGATCAGCTGGAGCACGTGATCCTCGCCGGTTTCAGCCATCAGCCGGTCATCGAGTTATCCGAGCGTCTGGTGAAGATGACGCCGGAAGGCCTGACCCGGTGCTTCTACGCCGATAACGGTTCGTCCTGCATCGAAGTCGCGCTGAAAATGAGCTTTCACTACTGGCTCAACCGCGGCCAGCCGAACAAGAAGCGCTTCGTCACACTGACCAACAGCTACCACGGCGAGACCATGGCGGCGATGTCGGTGGGCGACGTGCCGCTGTTCACCGAGACCTACAAGGCGCTGCTGCTGGACACCATCAAGGTGCCGAGCCCCGATTGCTACCTGCGCCCGGAAGGCATGAGTTGGGAAGAGCATTCACGCAACATGTTTGCCGCGATGGAGCAGACGCTGGCGCAGAACCACGACACCGTCGCGGCGGTGATCGTCGAGCCACTGATCCAGGGCGCCGGCGGCATGCGCATGTATCACCCGGTTTATTTGAAGCTGCTGCGTGAAGCTTGCGACCGCTATGGCGTGCACCTGATCCACGACGAAATCGCCGTCGGCTTCGGCCGCACCGGGACGATGTTCGCCTGTGAACAGGCCGGCATCCGCCCGGACTTCCTCTGCCTGTCCAAGGCCCTGACCGGCGGTTACCTGCCGTTGGCGGCGTGCGTGACGACCGAAGACGTCTACAGCGCGTTCTACGACGACTACCCGACCCTGCGCGCGTTCCTGCATTCGCACAGCTACACTGGCAATCCGCTGGCGTGTGCGGCGGCGTTGGCGACGCTGGATATCTTCGAAGAAGACAATGTGATCGAGAACAACAAGGCTTTGGCGCAGCGCATGGCCTCGTCTACCGCACATTTGGCCGATCACCCGAACGTCTCGGAAGTGCGTCAGACCGGCATGGTGCTGGCCATCGAGATGGTCAAGGACAAGGCTACGAAAGAAGCTTATCCGTGGCAGGAACGTCGTGGCTTGAAGGTGTTCCAGCATGCGTTGGAGCGTGGTGCTTTACTCCGACCGTTGGGCAGCGTGGTGTACTTCCTGCCGCCTTACGTGATCACGCCGGAGCAAATCGACTTCCTCGCGGAAGTGGCCAGTGAAGGGATCGACATTGCGACCCGCAATAGCGTGAGTGTCTCGGTGCCGAAAGACTTCCATCCCGGGTTCCGTGACCCGGGCTAAAAATCACTGGGAAACCCTGTGGCGAGGGAGCTTGCTCCCGCTGGGCTGCGAAGCGGCCCCGCTTATCCCTAGAAAGAAGAGGCCTGCTGCGCAGTCCAGCGGGAGCAAGCTCCCTCGCCACAAAAAGCCAGCCAAAAAAGCGACTTGATCCAACTTACTGATTCAGTAGAGACCCAGCATGAGACTGTCCCGCTTCTTTATCGACGCCCCCCTGAGCACCGGCGAGCACGAGTTGCCCGAGGCCCAGGCCCATTACATCAGTCGCGTGCTGCGCATGGCCGAGGGCGATGCGTTGCAACTGTTCGACGGCTCGGGCCATGAGTTTCGCGCCACGCTGGTGGAGGTTGGCAAGAAGCGCGTCGTGGTGCAGATCGATGAAAGCTTCGCCGGTCAGATCGAATCACCACTTGCGATCCATCTCGGCCAGGGTTTGTCCCGTGGCGAGCGGATGGATTGGGCGATTCAGAAAGCCACTGAACTGGGCGTGACTGAAATCACCCCGATCTTCAGCGACCGCTGCGAAGTCCGGCTGAAGGACGAGCGCGCCGACAAACGCCTGCTGCATTGGCGCCAGGTGGCGATCAGCGCGTGCGAGCAGTGCGGCCGGTCACGGGTGCCGGTGATTCATCCGCCGGTGTTGTTGGCGGACTGGTTGAAGCATGCCGAGGCAGAGTTGAAATTGGTGTTGCATCCGGTGGCGGAGCCGTTGGTGAGTCATGCGAAGCCGGCAACGTTAGCGTTCTTGATTGGCCCGGAGGGTGGGTTGTCGGATGCAGAGGTTGATCAGGCCAAGAGCGCTGGTTTCCATGCTGCTCGGTTGGGGCCGAGGGTATTGCGTACCGAGACCGCGCCGGTTGTTGCACTGGCGGTGGCCCAGCAGCTTTGGGGTGACTTCTAGGGCCTCTTCGCCAGCAAGCTGTGCTCCTACAGGATTGGTGTCGACCCAAATATTGGTGGCAACCCCCAATCCTGTAGGAGCACAGCTTGCTGGCGAAGCAGGCGATGCGGTCTAGAGGACATAAACCAGAATCGCCACAAAATGCAGCAAACTCCCGGCAATCACGAACAAATGCCAGATCCCGTGCGCATGCCGCAGCCGATGATCCAGGGCAAAGAAAACAATCCCCACGGTGTACAAAATCCCCCCCGACGCCAGCCAGGCGAACCCGGCCATGCCCAGCGCCGCCAGCAACGGCTTGACCGCCACCAGCACGATCCAGCCCATCACCGCGTAAATCACGATCGACAGGACCCGCGCTTCCGAACGCGGTTTGATCTCTTGCAGGATGCCGATCAACGCCAGCGCCCAGACAATCCCGAACAACGTCCAGCCCCACGGCCCGCGCAGGGTCACCAGACAAAACGGCGTGTAACTGCCGGCGATCAACAGGTAGATCGAAAAGTGATCGACCTTCTGCATGATCGCTTTTTTGCGCCCGCGCACGCTGTGATAAACAGTCGATGCGCTGTAGAGCACCATCAACGTGAAACCGTAAATCGCCACGCTGACGATCTTCCACGGACTGCCGTCCATGCCGGCAATCACCAGCATCCACACCACCCCGACCGTCGCCGCCACCGCCCCGACCAAATGCGTCCAAGCGTTCAATCTTTCCCCGTGATACATGTGTTGCTCACCTCGACATTCGTTACAGCATTGCGCAAGGCTCAGGCCTCAAGCGTAAAAGCGCAATGTTTCAAAACACAATCGCCCTTGTAGGAGCCGGCTTGCTGGCGATGGGTGCTTTGAATTTTACGGTGTTCTCAAGATTGCCATCGCCAGCAAGCCGGCTCCTACAAAGGTCTGCGTGTCCCGGAGGAATTGGGCACAATCGGATCATTCCAAAAAGAGTCCGGCCCATGCTGATCGACGAAGAGTTGACCCTGAAAAAACTCGAGGTGTTCCTCGCCTTCATGCGCTCCGGCAACCTGGCCCGGGCCGCCGCCGAGTTGCAAACCAGCAACGTCAGCGTGCACCGCGCCATTCATTCCCTGGAGAGCGCCCTGCGCTGTCCGCTGTTCAAACATGAAGGTCGCAACCTGACGCCGCTGGAAAGCGCGTATGTGCTGGAAGAACGGGCGCAAAAGCTGATTCAGGATGTGGTCGAAACCGTGCGCCTGACCCGCGAAGCCGCCGGTTTCTCCGCTGAACGCTTCAAGTTGGGCTCGTTGTATTCGCTGACAGTGAAGACCGTGCCGCAACTGATCATGGGCCTGAAGATCCGCCGCAGCGAACTCAACATCGACTTGATCCTCGGTTCGAATTTCGACCTGTTGTACAAGCTCAAGAACATGGAAGTCGATGCGATCCTGGTGTCTTTGGACGACAGCGTGAACGACCCGGACTGCGAGCAGATTCCGCTGTTTTCCGATGACATCTTCCTGGCCACCCCGGCGGATTCGAAGTTTGCCCAACGCACGGAAGTGGATCTGGCCGAAGTCCGCGATGAGACGTTCATCACCCTGACCCAAGGCTTCGCCACGCACCAGGATGGCAATCGGGTGTTCAGGCAGGCGGGGTTCGAGCCGAAGGTGGCGATGCAGGTCAACGACATCTTCACCCTGCTGAGCATGGTCAGCTCGGGGGTGGGTTATGCGTTGCTGCCGGGGCGGATTGCGGCGGTGTATGAGAACCGCGTGAAGCTGATTCCATTGCAGGAAAAGTACCGGTTGCAGCAGCACATTGGTGTGGTGTTCCTGAAGGCCAAGGAGCGCGACCCGAATTTGCTGGCGTTGCTGGCGGAGTGTCGAATGTATGCCAATCACCAGGCTTGAGATCAAGTTGGCCCCAATCGCCAGCAGGCTGGCTCCCACAGTAGGAGTGCAAACTCATCCCCCCTGTGGGAGCTAGCCTGCTAGCGATGGCGTCAACCCAGACAACTCAGAATCTGAAGTCAGCCCACAATCCCGCGAACAATGAAGTACAACAACGAAGGCCCCAGCAGACACCCAAGCCCGGTATGGAACGTTGCCGTCAACGCCCCATAAGGCACCAACCGCCGATCCGTCGCCGCCAATCCCGCCGTCACACCACTCACCGTCCCGGCCAACCCACCAAACACCATCGCCGAGCGCGGGTTATCCAGCCCCATCCAGCGCGCCGCCATCGGCGTGCCGACCATCACCAGAATCGCCTTGATCAACCCGGTGGCAATCGACAACGCCATGACATCGGACGTGGCACCAATCGCCGCGCCGGTCACCGGTCCGACGATGTACGTCACCGCTCCCGCGCCAATGGTGGTCATGCTCACCGCATCGCGATAACCGAACGCCCAGGCAATGCTGGCCCCGACAATGAACGGCAGAATCGTGCCCAGCAGCAGTGCGATCACGCCGATCATCCCGGCCTTTTTCGCTTCGGTGGCCTGCACTTCGAAGGCCGTGGCAACGATGGCAAAGTCGCGCAGCATCGCGCCGCCCATCAAACCGATACCCGAGAACAGTGTCAGGTCCGCCAGACCTTTTTGCCCGCCGGTCATTGTGCCGCCGACCCATGCCAGTACCAGGCCAATGACGATGGCAATCGCCGAGCCATGAATCCGTCCGAACGTCAGGCGTTTGGACAACACCACCGACACCCACATGATCACGCCGACAAACGCGAACGCCGTGACCAGACCGTTATGTTCCAGACCTTTCTCGATGAGATCCCACATGTCAGCGACCTCCTACGGGTGTGCCAACGGGGCTTATTTCCTCGGGTTCATCGGGCAACGGTTCGCCTTTGTGGGTCCGGCTGATCAGGGCAATCGTGCAGCCGCAGATCACCACTGAACCGATCGCTGCAAGCACCGCCACCGGGCCGCCATGCAGCGCGGTCACGACGTTTTGTTGTGCCGCCATCGCCACCACCACCGGAATGTACATCGCGCCCCAGAAGCCGACGCCCATCTCGCAATCCTTGGTCATGCCGCCGCGCTTTTGCATCCACAACCGCGCGCAGATCAACAGGATCATCGCGATCCCGACACCGCCAACGTTTGATTTCACACCCAGCAACACGCCAAGCATGTCACCCATGATCACCCCTGCCAGCGTACAGATCGCCAACAGCGCCACACCGTAAATAATCATTGTTGTTGTCCTCAAAGTGCATCGTCGAATGTTGTTTTTGTTGTTCGAAGGCCTGAGTCGGCGGTCTAGGGTTGGCGGCTTCCCTCCTCACGCAACAGCGCCTGCAAGGTGTCGAGCCGCGCCCCGTCGAAGGCAATCACGGTGCCCTGCTCGAACACCCGGCGCGCCAGCCCGGTCAGCACCGCACCGGGCGGCAATTCGATCTGTAGACGTACGCCGCGCTCGTAGGCGCTTTGTACCGTGCCGCGCCAATCGACGACGCGGCACATGTTGAAGGCGAGGTCGTCGCGCAAGGCTTCGGTATTGATGATTGGCCGGGCGCGACTGCCGCTGAGGTAACCCAATGTCGGCGTTTTCAGCGGCACCTTGGCGAATGCATCGGCCAGCGTTTTAGCGGGCACATCCAGCAGCGGGCAATGCGACGGCACACTGACGGCAAGTCGTTTGGCCAGGCCTGCACCGCGACCTTTCGCCAACTCGGCGAAGGCTTTCATCGCGCTGTCGCTGCCGGCAATCACCACCTGGTTATCGGCATTGATGTTGGCCAGGTAAACCGGCGTGTCGACGCTGTGAACCTGCGCCAGCAAGCCTTCCACTGTGGACAAATCGAGACCGATGATCGCGGTCATGCCGTAGCCCTGTGGATAAGCCTGCTGCATTAGTTCACCGCGCAGGCTGACCAGATGCAGCGCATCGCTGAAACTCAAGGCACCGGCGACCACCGCCGCGGGATAGGCGCCGATGGACAATCCCGCCACGTAATCCGGCGCCATTGATAACTGTCGGGAAGCCGCGACACCGGCGATCAACAGGCAAAGCTGAACCGCCCGTGTCGACTTCAATGCTTCGGTGGAATCCAGCAACAACGCGTCTTCGCCCAGCACGTCACTCGCCTCGCTCACCGTCTCGCCAGGCAAACGATGGAGCATGCCCGGCTGCTGCGCGCCCTGGCCGGGGAACACCAGCAAACTGCTCACGCTGCTTGCTCCTGCGGGTTCCACGGATCAATCACCAGACAGGCTTCACTGGCATTTTTCAGCAACACGCGACGTGCAGGAGCGGCCCATTCACGCAGGGCGACGGCGCCGAAAGGCGTCTGTAACTGCATGTCCACTACACAAGCAGCGGCATCCAGAATCTTCACCAGTTCTTGCGCCTGAGTGCGTTCCAGCAGTTGCGGCGTGCGCAGGATCAAGTCGAGATCGCTGCTCTCGTGTAATGCCTGGAAACCGCTGGCCAATTCAAACCCGGCACTGCCGCTGACACCCCACACGTAACCGCAGCCATCGAGCATCGGCCGCAGTTGGCGGAGGGCACGCACTGCCGGCAGATCCCGTTCAATCGAGACGTGGCAAAGGTCTTCCGGTCTGACGTAACGCGAAATCCGATCGACCGACATCACCGTTGCAAAGCGCTGCTCACGCAACCGTCCACGCACCCCGACCGCGACGAGATCCGGCACACACAACGCACGCCGAACCACCACTGGCTGTCCCGCGTGGATCGACTCGATCACCCACGCAGGCGCATCCACAGGCAACTGCTCCGGGGTCATGCCCCAGAGCAGGTCGTGGGCCAGATACGTGTTCACCACTGCTCTCTCAGCAGTTGGCGAACCTTGCTCGAGGCCGCGCGATTGCTCGCACCCAAGCGGCTGCTCAAATCGCGACCGCTTGCGGCAACATCGCCAATCGCCAGGCTCAGGCATTCCGTCACCCGCGCCAGATCCGCTGATGTTGGCTGCTCAATCTGCTCCACCGGCAAGGTTTCCCAAAGCAAACCCAGGCTGGCATAGCTGTCGATGTCATACGCCATCGGCGGCACGCTGGCGGCCAGTGCTTCCAGCTCTTCGACACTGCGCAAGGTCACTCGCGCCGCCGAAGCCTTGCCCATCGCATGCACCATCACGCCCGGATCACGCAGGGCGATCAGCCGATTGGCCTGATACCCATGGGCCAGAAACGCCCCGGACATCGCCTTGCCCACCAGCAAACCGATCACCGCGTGGCCAGCCAATCGCGCACGGGCATAACTGTCTGCCGCAGCGGCCAGCGCCTGATGAATGCCGAGCGCTTCTTCGCGCCGACCGTAGGCCTGACTCGGCACATCGATGATCGCGATCAAGGCGCGCTTGTGCGGTTTATCAACGTCAGCCGTGATGACTTCATCCACTGCCTTGGCCAAACCCCAACCTTCCAGCAAACCCACCTCGCCGTTGCGAGCGCGGACAAAGCGGTTGTCGGGATCAGCCACCACCGCAATGAACCGAACAGGCTGATCACCCAACACACCGTCGGCGACCTTCAACGAAGCAGGCAAACCATCGACCGGTTCCGCGCCCGTACTCAAGGCGTTGAACCAGCTCAAACCTCTCAGGGAATACGAACTCATGAGCGCTCTCCTTGATACAGATCGCGAACCGTCGCCGGATCGATTTGCGGCTCGGCGTCCAGACGGGCCAGCCGTTGCAGGAACAGATCGGCCTGACGACTGCGTTGTTGCGTCGGCAAGCCCTGTTGCAGCAACCCGCTGACCTGCTGCTGAATCTGCGCCACGTCGTCAGCGACAAAGCGATCCACCAAACCGCTGGCAAAACGTTGCTCGCCACCGGTCAGGCTCCAGATGAAAGGACGGTCGCGAGAGTCGTACTCCTCAAGCCCGGCTTCCTGTTCGATCACTTGCGGGCCGTTCAGGCCAAGGCGCGCTTCCTGGGTCACCAGCAAATAACTGCATAACCCGGCGGCAATCGACATCCCGCCAAAACAGCCAACGCTTCCGGCGACGACACCAACAACCGGTTGGTACTGGCGCAGATCGACAATCGCCGCATGAATATCGGCAATCGCCGCCAGCCCGAGGTTGGCTTCCTGCAACCGCACGCCGCCGGTTTCCAGCAGCAACACGGCGCGGGTTGGAGTGCCGTTGCGGTTGTCTTCGGCGGCCAGTTCCAGTGCGCCAGCGATCTTCGCCCCGCCGACTTCACCGAGGCTGCCGCCCTGAAACGCGCCTTCGATGGCAGCGATGACCACCGGCAAACCGTCGATGCTGCCCTTGGCAATCACCACGCCGTCATCGGCTTGCGGCACCACGCCCTGGCGCGACAACCACGGCGACATGACCCGTTGAAACGGGTCGAGCAATTCGCGGAAGGTGCCGGCATCGAGCAAGGCTTTCGCCCGTTGTCGGGCACCCAGTTCCACGAAGCTGTGTTTGTGCAGGAGGTCTGTGCTGTCAGTCATGGCCGATCTCCTCAAAGCCTTGTTCCAGACGCAAGCGCACCACGCCGGGGGTCGCGCCGAAGTCGTGGATATCGATGGCCATCGCCGGTGGATTCTGGCCGTCGAACATCCGTGCGAACAGATGCTGCCAGCGTTGTTCGGCGCCATTGACCGAGGTCTGCACCTTGATGGTCAGCTTGCCGGCCTGACCCGGTTCGATCAGCACTTCCAGATCGCCCGAGCCGACACAACCCACCAGGGTGCGACCGCGTGGCGGCTGCCCGGCGGGGAATTCAAAGGATAAGGTTTCCATCAAAACGCTCCCTGGTTGATGCCGTCAGCCGACTCGATACGGTCGATGAACAGGCAGGCTGCGAGCAGGTCCGCAGCGCCGCCGGGCGAGGCATTCAACGCGATTAACTGTTCGTCCAGTTCATGCAAACGGCGGCGACCAGCGAGGCTGGCGCTGCCACCGGCGTCGAGTACCGCTTGGGCGCCAAGTTGCATGGTGTGCAGGCCGTGTTCGCCGGCGCGGTAGAGCACGCAGGTGTCGGCCAGTCGGGTCATGATCGCCAGCAAGGCATCGAGCCGGGCGTTCTGTTCGCCATGGCTGGCGGCGCGGCTTCGTTTGAGTTGCGGCAGTGCGCGTTGAATCACAGCAGGGAAACCAAGCTGTGCTTCTTCACGGGCACCGCGCGCGCCGTAACGCTGGGCGACTTGGGCACCGTGGCTTAAAGGACGTGGGGCGTAACGATCGTCGAGCAAGGCGAGGCGAGCGGCGCGCAACGTGACCGAGCTTGCTGCATTGGATTCAGGCTCCAGCGCGGCAGCAGCGACCAACAGACCCAAAGCCCAGATTGCCCCACGATGAGTATTCACCCCATTGGTGGTGGCAAGCATCGTTTGCTCCCCTTCCCGGCCAATTCGCCCGAGGGCCTCACGCAGCGGCAAACCCACTTCGCCAAATTCGATAGCGGCTTGCGCCATTTCCTTGAACGCCGGCCACAACGACAACGCCGAAGCGTGCATCAGCCCAAGGTGCAAATCGGTATGCGCGCCATTGCCGCGACGATCGACCAGCGCCGGTTTCGGCGACAAATCCGCTTCGTCGATCAGCGCGTCCACCGCCAGGTCCGCCAGCCGTTCGGCCAGGGTTAACGTTTTCGGTTGCAGGTTGAAGGCGTGCATTACCAGCTCCTGAATTTGGCGGGCGGGTTGTAGAGGCCGCCGGACCACTCGACCAGATCAGCCACGCTTTTGGCGGCGAGCAATTCGCGGGTGGCGTCGGTGCGACGGATGCCGAGGTCTTCGGGCAACGCGATCAACCCTTCGCGGCGCATGCGTGCGGTGTCTTTCGGGTTGTGGCGCAAGCCGATCACGGTCACGCCGGCGACGGCGGCGATCATCGCCTGGCGTTCTTCCAGCGAACGCGCCTTGTACAGATAGGCGATGCCTTCCTCGGTCAGCAGGTGAGTAACGTCGTCGCCGTAGATCATGATCGGCGCCAGCGGCATGCCGCTGTTCTTCGCCACTTCAATCGCGTCGAGGGTTTCGACGAAGGTCGGTTTGCCGCCCTCCTGGAAGGTCTCGACCATTTGCACTACGAGTTTTTTGCCGCGTTCAAGCAAGGGCTCCGGCGCGTCACCGTGGCGCATGTCGAGCCAGGCCGGGGTGCCGTGGCGACGACCGCGCGGGTCGTGACCCATGTTCGGCGCACCACCGAAACCGGCCAGGCGTCCGCGGGTCACGGTGGAGGAATGGCCGTCGCCATCGACTTGCAGGGTCGCACCGATGAACAGGTCTACCGCGTATTGCCCGGCCAGTTGGCTGAACATTCGGTTGGATCGCAGCGAGCCGTCGCGCCCGGTAAAAAACACGTCCGGCCGCGCGGCGATGTAGTTTTCCATGCCCAGTTCGGTGCCGAAGCAATGCACGCTTTCGACCCAGCCGCTTTCGATGGCCGGAATCAGGGTCGGGTGCGGATTGAGCGTCCAGTTGCGGCAGATCTTGCCTTTGAGGCCGAGGGATTCGCCGTAGGTCGGCAGGATCAGTTCGATGGCGGCGGTGTTGAAACCGATGCCGTGGTTCAGCGACTGGACGTTGTGTTTTTCGTAGATCCCTCGGATCGCCATCATCGCCATCAGCACATGCACAGGCTTGATGTGGCGTGGATCACGGGTGAACAGTGGTTCGATGTAGAACGGCTTGTCGGCCACCACCACGAAATCGACCCAGGAGGCGGGGATGTCGACGCGTGGCAGGTCAGTAACGTCGTCGACCAATTGATTGACCTGAACGATGACGATGCCGTCGCTGAAGGCCGCCGGTTCGATCAGCGCCGGCGTGTCTTCAGTGCTGGGGCCGGTGTAGATGTTGCCGGCGCGGTCGGCCATGAAACCGGCCGAGAGCACGACGTTGGGAATCAGGTCCACCACCAGCCGCGCATAGAGCTCGATGTAGGTGTGGATCGCGCCGATTTCCAGCAGGCCGTCTTCCAGCAACTGGCTGATGCGCAGGCTCTGGGTGCCGGCGAAGGAAAAGTCGAGCTTGCGGGCGATGCCGCGTTCGAACAGGTCCAGGTGCTCGGAGCGTCCGACGCTGGGCATGATCATGTGCAGGTCGTGGAGCTTGGCGGGATCAGCCTTGGCCAGGGAGCGGGAGAGGAAATCTGCCTGCTTCTGGTTGTTACCTTCCAGCACCACACGGTCGCCAGGAAGGATCAACGCCTCCAGCGCCGCAACGATGTTGTCGGTGGGTAAAACCACACCGTCGGCCAGGCCCTTGACCAACTCGAGACGCCGCTGCTTTTCGCTGCGTCGCCGCGTCCATCGCGAGTCGGGGGATATTGTTGTTGTCATGACCACTCCACGGGTTCGCTGTCGTGGGGGTCACCTTAGGAGTGTTGGACGGGGGCATCAATCAAGCAGAGAGACGGATCGTTACGGTCAGGGTAATGGTTGATTACCACCCTGTGGCGAGGGGGCTTGCCCCCGTTCGGCTGCGCAGCAGTCGTAAAACATTGCATGCGGTATACCTGATACACCTCGGTCGCAGGTCTTGGGGCTGCTTCGCAACCCAACGGGGGCAAGCCCCCTCGCCACAAGGGCCCGTCAGATCAACCCGGCATTCACTAGTAATTCCTCCAGTGCCAACAAATCCGGCACCTTCGCCACTTGATCGCCCACCTGCACCGCTGCCTTTTCCAGCGCACACAACGGCACATCCACATAACTCAACTGGCTGTCGAGCTTGTACGACCGCGGAATTCCCTGCACCAGCAACGCAATAAACTTCAGCTCCGGCCGCCCGCCCAACGCATTGAGAATGACAATCCGCGCCCGCTCGCCAATCACGATCTTGTTGCCACACGCCGACTCAAAACTCAGCAACGGAATCTGTCGCTCCCGCCACGTCACCCGCCCGAGATACCAGGGCGGCGTGTCGAGGTCGAACGCCCCCGGCTGATAGTCAATCAGCTCCGCAATCGCCACGTTCGGCAAAATCAGATTGCGGTCAGCCAGGGGCAACAGCAGCCCGGTGAGGTTGCTGGTGCGGTGTTCAAGCATGGGTTTTGCTCCACAGCGCGATGCTTTCAAGCAGCACCGATTCCTGGTACGGCTTGCCGAGGTAGTCGTTGACGCCGATGGCGATGGCGCGGTCGCGGTGTTTCTGGCCGGTGCGCGAGGTGATCATGATGATCGGCAAGTGCTGCAAACGTTCGTCCGCACGCACTTGGGTCGCCACTTCGAAACCGTCCATGCGCGGCATTTCGATGTCCAGCAGCATCAGGTCCGGCATGTGTTCTTCGAGCAACAACATGGCATCGACGCCATCCTTGGCCGTCAGTACGTTCATGCCGTGGCGTTCGAGCAAACGGCTGGTGACCTTGCGCACGGTGACCGAGTCGTCGACCACCATCACCAGCAAGGGTTTGTGCGGCTCGGGCTCGGCGTCTTGAACCAGTGGCCGTTGCGGCGCCTGCATCGCGCGGATCGGCGCCAGCAAATCGAGAATCAGCACCACCCGGCCATCGCCGAGAATCGTCGCCCCGGACAACCCCTGCACCGACGCAAACTGCGGGCCGAGGCTTTTCACCACGATCTCCCGGGTGCCGGCCATGGCATCGACCTGCACCGCGATATGCCGTTCGTTGCATTGAACCAGCAACACCGGAAGCGGCAGGCTCTGGCCCAGCAGTTTCGGGCGGGGGCTGGTTTTCAGCAGTTCGCCGAGGTAGCACAGCTCATAGTCCTGCCCGGCGTATTTGTAGGTCGGCGGATCGAGCCGGTAATGCCCTTCGAGTTCGTTGGGCAGCACCCGCACGATGCCGTCGATGGTGTTCAGCGGAATCGCATATTGATCATCAAAGCACTGCACCATCAACGCCCGGTTGACCGACACGGTGAACGGCAACCGAATGCGGAAATGCACGCCCTGCCCCGGCACAGAGTCAATGCTCATGCTGCCGCCCAGTTGCCGCACCTCTTCGTGGACCACATCCATGCCCACACCGCGCCCGGAAATCTGAGTGATTTTTTCGGCCGTGGAGAACCCCGGTTGCAGGATGAATTGCAGCACGTCGCGGTCGCTGATGTCGCTGTTCGGGGCCAGCAAGCCGCGCTTGATCGCCTTGCGCCGAACCGCGTCCAGCGGCACGCCGGCGCCGTCGTCGCGGATGTCGAAAATGATGTCGCCGCCCTCGCGCGACAGGTCGAGGGTGATCCGCCCTTGCGCCGGTTTACCCGCCGCAATGCGCACTTCTGCCGATTCCAGACCATGGTCGACGGCGTTTCGCAGCATGTGTTCCAGCGGTGCCGCCATGCGTTCAAGGACGTTGCGGTCCATCTCGCCTTCGGCGTTGCCGACGATGAATTCCACGTCCTTGCCCAACTCGCTGGAGACCTGGCGGACGATGCGTTTCAAACGCGGCAACATCCGCTCGAACGGCACCATGCGCGTGCGCATCAGGCCTTCCTGCAATTCGGTGTTGATGCGGCCTTGCTGTTGCAGCAGGTTCTCCGCGTCCTGGTTGCGCCGGTCGAGGGTTTCCTTGAGGTCGAGCAAGTCAGAGGCGGATTCGAACAGCGCCCGCGACAGTTGTTGCAACTGCGAGTGGCGATCCATCTCCAGCGGGTCGAAGTCTTCGTAGCCCGAGCGCTCGGCGTCGACTTGCTGACGGCTGAGAATCCGCCCCTGGGTTTCGGTATCGAGCCGGCGCAATTGATCACGCATGCGCTCGATGGTGGTTTCCATCTCGTTCAACGCCACGCGCGCATCGTTGACCTGCTGTTCGATGCGGCCACGGAAGATCGAGGTTTCCCCGGCCAGGTTGACCAGGTCGTCGAGCAGTTCTGCCGAGACCTTGACCATGTCGGCACCGGCATCGACTTGTGGCGCAAGCGGCTCGACCTTGGGTGCAACCGGTGCGGCAAGCGGCGCTTCCAGCACCTCCGGATGACTGAAATTGCGGATCGCGTCGATCAGTCGATCGGCCGGCGGCAACGGTTGGCCGGCGCGGGTGGCGTCGAGCATTTGCGCCAGTCGGTCATGGCTGCTTTGCAACAGCCCGAACAGCGCTGCCGTCGGTTTCAGCGTACCGGTGGACAAGCCTTCGTAGAGAAATTCCAGCTCATGGGCGAGGTCGCCGATCGGGCCGATTTCCACCATCCGCGCACCGCCCTTGAGGGTGTGCAGGTCGCGCAGCAGGGTTTCCATTTCCTGACGATTGGAAGGTTCTGCCTGCCAGCGCACCAGCGCCGCGCCGGAGTTTTCGATGATGTCGAAACCTTCCTCGAGGAAGATTTCCAGCAGCTCCGGATCATGCCCCGGCGAATCCTCGGCCCGTGCAGCCTCGACGGCTTCAGGCGCGTTGGCGTTGCCCAGGCGGAACTCGCGAATGGCCTCGATCAGCTCACCCGGATCACCCAGCGGTTTCTGGTTCTGTAATTGGTCAAGCAACTGAGCCAGTCGGTCATGGCTTTGTTGCAGCAGATGCGCCAACGTTTCGCTGTGGCTGTAACGGCGATCGACAAGGCCTTCGTAGAGGTTTTCCAATTCATGGGCGAGGTCACCGACCGGCTCGACCTCGGCCATCCGCGCACCGCCCTTGAGCGTGTGCAAATCCCGCTGCAACGACAACAGCGGCGCGGCGTTTTCCGGGTCATTCAGCCAGCGCTGCAAGGCCTGGCCGGCGCTTTCGAGGATGTCCACCGCCTCTTCGAGGAAGATCGATACGATTTCATCGTCCAGCTCAACAGCGCGGTCTTCTGTAGGAGCGAGCTCGCTCGCGATGGACTCACAGGCGCCGCGTTTATCCAATGACAACGCGTCATCGTTAACGTCCATCGCGAGCAAGCTCGCTCCTACAGGGGGTAGCGTGCGCTCAAGTTCTGCCGTGGCGCCGCTCAATTCCCGGATGCTCAGGGTACGGCTGCCATCACTGCGAATCAGGCCCATGGCCGCCGGGTCGAGGCTTTCGTCGAGCAAGCCGCGCAAGGCCCGGATGCGCTCCGGTTGCGGGCTGACTTCCTGACCGGCCGCCAGTTCGTCGAGCATGTTGATCAGCGCTTCGTGAGCACTTTGCGCCTCGTGGAAAAACCGGTCGCTGACGGCGAGGCTGCTTTCTTCCACGGCACCATAAAGATCCAGCAAGGCTTCGCACAACTCATCCACCGGATGCAGATCCGCCAGGTGTGCCCCTTCGCCAAGGGTGGTCAATTCATCCAGCAGCGCACTGAGTTCCTGACGTTCACCGGGGTGCTGCTGCCAGCGCTGCAACAGGCTTTCGGCATCCAGCAGGATGTCCATGCCCTGGGCCAGGAAGTTGTTGATCAACTGCGGATCGCGCTTGGTTCGAAGCGCCGTGCTCGGCGTGCGCAACAGCGCTTCAAGACGCTCGGCCAGCAGCGCCCGGGTTCTCTCGATCAATGAACGGGCGCCGGGAATCTCGGCCAGCGGATCGACCTTGAGCTGACGCAGCCCGAGGCGGAACACGCCTTCGGCTTCCAGCAGCAGTTCGACTTCGTCGAGGTCCAGGGCGATCAGGTGCGCCTTGTACTCACGGGCCAGGTGATCCAGCGGTGTCGCCAGCTCGGCGATCGGCAGGACGCCGGCCATCGAGGCGCTGCCCTTGAGGGTGTGCAGAGCCCGTTGCAACTCGTCGCTAGCCTGCAACGGCACGTGTTCGGCGGCCTGTTCGAGGAAGCGGTTGAGGCTGGCCAGATGGGTTTCGGCCTCGTTGCGGAAGATCTCCAGTAACAACGGATCGAGGGCCGCGACGTCCTGCACGTCTTCATCGGACAAAGGCTCGTCACCCTTGGCGAGGGCATGGGCGCGGGCGGCCAATTGATCGACATCGTTGCGCTGACGCTGGGCATTGTCGGCAAATTCAGCCACCAGTTCCGGCAGCAGGTTCAGCACGTCGCCGAGCAGTTGTTGCACGGCCTGGCCCGGCTCAACGCTGTGCTCCAGCACGCGGTTGAGCAGGTTTTCCACGGTCCACGCCAATTCACCCAGGACCAAGGCGCGAACCATGCGGCCACTGCCCTTGAGCGTGTGGAAGGCTCGGCGCAATTCGCTCAAGGCCGCCGTGTTGTCGGGATAGGCCAACCAGCGCGGCAGGTATTCGCGAAGAATGTCCAGGACTTCATCGGTTTCTTCAAGGAAGACTTCGCGCAGCTCGTCGTCCACCGGCGCCTCGTCCACCGGTGGCGGCAACAGGCTGCCCGGGGTGTACAGCGCGGGTGGGTTCACGGCAGATACCGGGTTGGCCAGCACATCGGCCAAGGTCTGGACGACTTCCGGATCGTCCAGTTCCTGCAGGCCCTGCATGACCTGCGCTTCACTTGGGGTGAGCACGTCTTCCAGCATCGGCACATTGTGTTCGCTGGGGAAAAAACCCAGTGACGCCAGGCTTTTTTCCGCGACGTCGAGCAGCTGTTCGCCGGCCGCTTCGGGGTCGTCGCTGAGGCGCTCAAGGTAATACTCGATGCTGGTGATGACGTCGGCCAGGCTGTCCAGTTCCTGCCAGCCAGGCTGATCCGGGTCCAGCAGCAAATGCTCGCGGATGAAATGGTTGCAGGCGTCGATCAGGCTCGCTGCCCGGCTCAGCGGAATCATCGCCAGCGCACCGCGCACCTGGGTCAGCAAGTCCGGCAACGGTTGCAAGTGCTGGCGGTCCCAATCGGCGTCGATGTAATCGACAATCATGTCCTTGGCCTGTTGCAGGCAGATGCGCGCTTCCTTGATCACGATCTGGTGGATCTGCGTCAGGTCGGTGGTCGGCAGGCGGCTGTCTTCCTGGCTTTCCGGCTCCACGGTGCCGACCATGCCGGCCAGCGTCGCCTCGACGTAGAGCAAGGCCCCGGCGACGTCCATGAGGATCGCGTCGTTGGGTTCGCGCTGGCCTTGAGCAAGGCTCAGCACCACCGCCAGTTGATCAATGATGACCTTGCGCGGCTGGCCGAAACCGAGCACCGCCAGGGTGTCGGCGATCTGTCGCAGCGGTGCGAGCAGGCTTTCGAGGTCCGAGGTGTGCTGACGGTCGCTGCGCACGAACAGGTCCAGGCGTTCCTTGACCCGCACCAGCTCTTCGCACAGCGCCGCCAGTACCGAGCGCATGGCATCGCGGTCAGGACCGGCCAGCCGCGCCCGTTCTTCGTCGACCATCGCGCTGTCAGGCAGCGCGTCGTCCAATCCGTAGCGATCTTTCATGGTCAGCATCTGCCCGGTGGGGTGTTCGGCCTTGGCAATGTAGAACAGCAAACTCTTGAGCAACTCCGGCGGCGCCGGCTGATTGATCGCGGACATGCCCTGTTCGAGCAGGCGTTTGAGCTCTTTGTCGGCGTCCTTGAACAGGCTGCGCAGGGCCGGGCTGTTGGCGATCGAACCGCCGCGCATGCCTTCGACCAGCGCCGAAGCGACTTGCCACAACGGGCTCAGGGGCGCGTTGCCACACAGCCCTTCAAGGCGTGAAAACACCTTGGCCAGGTAACCGAGGTGGGTGTCGTCGTCCTGCTCGCGCAGCAACCCGACCAGGGCCATCTGCAACATCTGGCGCAATTTGCGCAGCACGTTCGGCAGGTCCGCCGGTTCCAGCAGCGCCAGTGATTCTTCATTCAGCGGTGGCAAGTCCAGCAACTGCGGGGTGAACAGGCTGGTTTCCGACAGCAGGGTTTCGCCACGGGCGCTGCGCAGATCGTTGATCAACGGCAGCACGACCAGCGGCAGGTCGCGGCGCGCACCTTGCACGCGGTCGAGATAAATCGGTAACTGACCGATTGCTTGCAGCAACAGGTGAATGGCCTCGTCGCGATGGCTGACGCGGTTCTGCTGCAAGGCAGCGGTCAGTTGCTCCATTTCCTCGGCGAGCAGTGCCGCGCCGTAAAACTCGACCATCTGCAAACTGCCGTGAACCTGATGGATGCACGCCAGGCATTCACTGAGGGCGTGCGTCGCCTGGGGGTCATCAAGCAACGTTTCAATCGCCTGGTGAGCCACTTTCAGCGTTTCGGCAATCTCGCCTTTGACCCACTCCAGGGCCACATAGTCGTGCCGATCACCCATAACTGCTCCGTTCATCGTTCGAACGCCCGTGGGCACTTCACACTTTATCCACAGTTTGCGCCTTGGCGGCCGGCAAGGTGAAACCGGACACCGAGCGCCGCAACTGGCTGGCCATTTTCGCCAGGTTGCCGATGCTTTCCGCCGTGGCCGTGGAGCCGGACGACGTTTGCGTGGTGATCTGCTGGATCACGTTCATCGTCAGGGAAATCTGCCCGGCCGAAGACGTCTGCTGCTGGGCGGCGTTGGAGATGCTCTGGATCAGCGCCGCGAGGATTTTCGATACGCCTTCGATTTCTTCCAGGGCCACACCGGCATCCTGCGCCAGACGCGCGCCACGCACTACCTCGGTGGTGGTCTGCTCCATGGAAATGACCGCTTCGTTGGTGTCGGCCTGAATCGCCCGCACCAGGGTTTCGATCTGCCGGGTCGCGGCGGACGAGCGTTCGGCCAGCCGTTGGACTTCATCGGCCACCACCGCAAAACCGCGCCCGGCGTCACCGGCCATGGAGGCCTGGATTGCCGCGTTGAGCGCGAGGATGTTGGTCTGGTCGGCAATGTCATCAATGAGGCTGACAATGTCGCCGATTTCCTGCGAAGACTCACCCAGGCGCTTGATGCGTTTGGCCGTGTCCTGAATCTGCTCGCGAATATTGTCCATGCCGTGGATGGTGTTGTGCACCACTTCATTGCCTTTGTTGGCAATTTCCACGGAGCGCTCGGCGACTGCCGAAGATTCGGCGGCGTTGGCCGAGACCTGATCGATGGACTGCGCCATGTCGTTGATCGCGGTGGAGGCTTCGCTGATCTGTTGTGCCTGATGTTCCGAGGCCTGCGCCAGGTGCATGGCGGTGGCCTGGGTTTCCTGCACGGCGGCAGCGACCTGGCCGGCGGTGAGGTTGATCGTTGCCACCAGATCGCGTAGCTGATCCACGGAATAGTTGATCGAATCGGCAATGGTCCCGGTGAAATCTTCGGTCACCGACGCCGTCACGGTCAGGTCGCCGTCCGCCAGGTCTTCAATTTCGTCGAGCAGGCGCATGATCGCGTTCTGGTTGCGTTCGTTCTTTTCAGCGGTTTCGCGCAACTGGCGATTGGTTTCGCGGACCATCACCAGGCCAATGAGGATGATCGACATCAGCGCCGCCAGACCCAGCACGTAGCCGCCAATGGTGTCGGTGTTGCGCCCGCCCGCGAGGTTTTCGAACCCGGTGGCCAAGTGGGAAGCTTCGTCGAGCAGGGTTTGCGACAGAGTGAAAATATTGCTTGCCGATTCGCGAACCTTGAACAGTTCTGGCGACGTTTCGAGAATTTCATCCACCGAACCGGAGACGAATTCGAACAGCTCGGAAATCTCGACCAAGCGGGCGCGGGCATCGCGGTCTTCGACCTGGCTGACTTTCAGTGCCGGATTGCCCTGGAGCATGCCGGTGAGCACCTGGCCGAATCGCGCAGCGTCGCGACCGAATGCGTCAGCGGCCTGTTGCGAACTTTCGTCACCCGACAACACCGTGTTCACCGCGCCGAGGATACGTTCGGCCAGCAGCGACTGACGCTGGGCCATCGCGACCTGAGCGGCCGGCGCACCCCGTTGCAGAAGGATTTCGACGACTTTTTCGTACTCGATCTGCAATTGCGGCACGGTTTCGGCGAGGGTGGCGGCGACTTGATGCAGCGACAAAACCGTCTGTTCGCTGGATAGAATGGCGTCGGCGTTTTTCAGCAGGCGTTCCCAGTCCAGTTGCACGGCGCGCATTTCCGGGCGCACCGTGGACGGGGCTGGCGGCAGGCCGGTGGAAGGGTCGCCTTTCTTCAGATAACCCCAGCGCTGGGCGAAATCGTTGCGCGCATCGCTGAGCAACTTGAACGCGGCAGCCTTGCCGGCTGCGGCTTCGGTGGCGTTCTTGGCAATACGCTGGGACAGCACGCGCAGCTCGCCGGCGTGGCCGATGTACTGTTTATCGTACGTGGCTTGAGTATTGAGGTAAGCGAAGTTGGCGAACAGCAGCATGATGAAAACAATCAACGCGATGAACAGCGCGATGATCTGCGACCGGCTGCGCGACCCTTCTGGCTTGCCTGTTTTTGCTTTTATCATCGGTCCTCGCCTGTTAACCAACACCCTAAAGCCCACTGAAGGTCTCCTGTGGGAGCGAGCCTGCTCGCGATTCAGGCGCCGCGGTGCCTCAGGAACACCGCGTTATCGTTCAATCGCGAGCAGGCTCGCTCCCACAAGGGATCCGGGGTTACAGCGCTACGTGCATAAAGCTTTGTGACTGCGCCAACGCAAACGGGCTGAACACCTGCCAATTCTGCTCACGCCGAAACCGGCCTTTGATGAACGGTGCAATCGGGCCATTCAACGCCTCTACCGGCTCCAGGCTGTCCTGGGCAAAGTGCTGAAGGCCGAAAACCTCATCGACCATCAACCCGGCAAACACGTCGTTATGCTCCACCACCAGCACCCGCCGCTGTTTGCGTACCGCCGACAACTCGTGGCCGAGCTCTTTATCTGAAAAGAAGGCGCACAGATCCATCATCGGCAGCAAGCGCCCGCGCAGGTTGGCTACGCCCTTGACCCAGGGCTTGACCCCGGGCAGCTGCGTGAACCGCGGTTCGTGCAGGACCTCGCTGACCTCGCCCATGGGCGCGACGTACCAGTGCTCGCCCAGGCGAAAACCGATGCCGCTCCAGCTGTCCTGCCGGGTCGGCTGGGAGGGCAGATCCGCCGCCAGCAGACGACAGCGCTGGTCGATCTGCAGCAGCAGTTCGAAAGCCGTCAGCGACTCGGTCATGGCCCGACGATCAACCGGCCAGCACGTTGTTCAGGGTTTTGATCAGGGTGTCTTCGTCGACCGGCTTGGTCAGGTAATCCCTGGCGCCCTGGCGCGTGCCCCAGACCTTGTCGGTTTCCTGATCCTTGGTGGTGATGATGATCACCGGAATGTGCCCGGTTTCCGGGTCTTTGGTCAGTTGGCGGGTCGCCTGGAAACCGTTGAGGCCGGGCATGACGATGTCCATCAGCACGGCGTCGGGTTTTTCCTGACGGGCAAGCGCCACGCCGTCGGCGCCGTTTTCGGCTTTCAATACTTCATGACCGTGCTTTTCCAGCATGCCGGTCAGTTTGTACATTTCAGTCGGCGAATCATCGACGATCAGAATTCGTGCCATGGTTTTCCCCATTCTTCTTGTCGACGCCGGGCCCGCTGGCCGAGCGTCACTGTGCGTGTCCTACTGCGGCAAAACGGCGGCGAAGCCCGGAACATGGGCCTGGATCGCGTTCAGCAGTTCTTCCTTGCTGAAAGGTTTGGTCAAAAACTGGTCGGAACCGACGATGCGCCCCTTGGCCTTGTCGAACAGCCCGTCCTTGGACGACAGCATGATCACTGGCGTGGACTTGAACGCACTGTTGTTCTTGATCAAGGCGCAGGTCTGATAGCCATCCAGACGCGGCATCATGATGTCGACGAAAATGATGCCGGGATGATTGTCGGCAATCTTGGCCAGGGCATCGAAACCGTCGATGGCCGTGATGACCTCACACCCCACGTTCTTCAGCAGCGTTTCGGCGGTGCGGCGAATCGTCTTCGAATCGTCGATCACCATGACCTTCAAGGCGCTGGAATGCTGGTCCATAAATGCTCTACCGTCGCCTTTGCGAATCAATTTGTCCGTTTCCGATAACCGGAGGCTCGAAACCCTTGATGTTTAAGGGCCAGAACGATATGGCAGCCTTTTTAGCACAGTCTCCAAATGCAATCTATCGGGGGACTGGCGCGGTGGTTTTTCCTTGACCGGGAACACACTCGGCGCCACTCTGACGCCACTTTTACACGGTCCTTTGTAGGAGCGAGCTTGCTCGCGATGGTCGTCAACGATGACGCGTATTCGCTGGATAACCGCGGTGCTTTGAAGTCCATCGCGAGCAAGCTCGCTCCTACAGGTCGACATACCCCCAAATTTGAGGAATGACCCATGAGCGTTCGCGTCGGGATTGTCATGGACCCTATCGCCAGCATCTCCTATAAAAAGGATAGCTCGCTGGCCATGCTGCTGGCCGCACAGAAGCGCGACTGGGAACTGTTCTATATGGAACAGGGCGATTTGTATCAGGCCGAAGGTGAAGCTCGGGCGCGGATGCGGCCGCTGAAAGTCTTCGCCAACCCGGAAAAATGGTTCGAACTGGAAGCCGAGACCGACGCGCTGCTGAGCGATCTGGACGTGATCCTGATGCGCAAGGATCCGCCGTTCGACATGGAATTCGTCTACTCCACTTACCTGCTGGAGCAGGCCGAACGCGCCGGCGTGCTGGTGGTCAACAAACCACAGAGCCTGCGTGACTGCAACGAGAAACTGTTCGCCACGCTGTTCCCGCAGTGCACGCCGCCGACCATCGTCAGCCGTCGCCCGGATGTGCTGCGCGAGTTCGCCGATCATCACGGCGACGTGATCCTCAAGCCGCTGGACGGCATGGGCGGTTCTTCGATCTTCCGTCACACCGCCGGCCACCCGAACCTGTCGGTGATTCTCGAAACCCTGACCTTGCACGGCAAGCAGCAGATCATGATCCAGGGTTACCTGCCCGCCATCGTCGATGGTGACAAGCGCATCCTGATGATCGACGGCGAGCCTGTGGATTATTGCCTGGCGCGGATTCCGGCGGCCGGCGAAACCCGTGGCAACCTCGCGGCCGGTGGTCGTGGCGAAGCCCGTCCGCTGACCGAGAAAGACCGCTGGATCGCCGCGCAAGTCGGCCCGACCCTGCGCGAGAAAGGCCTGCTGTTCGTAGGCCTGGACGTGATTGGCGAGCACCTGACGGAAATCAACGTCACCAGCCCGACCTGCATTCGCGAGATTGATAATGCGTTTGGCACGGACATCGGCGGGATGCTGATGGAGGTCATAGAGAAGAAGCTGCAAGTTGCAAGCCTCAAGCCGCAAGTTTGAAGCGCGCACCGGCAGCTTGTCGCTTGCTGCTTGAAGCTTGAAGCTAAAAACCAACATTGCGTTATCATGCCGGGCCCGTAAAAACGCGATGTTGGTTTTCTTGTCATGACACTTCCGTCCGATCTGCCCGCAGAACTCGCCCACCGTGGCGTGCGCCCGGCCGATCGCCTCGGATTTACCCTGTTTCTCGCGGCGCTGATTCACCTGGCCTTGCTGTTGGGCGTCGGCTTCACGATGGTCGAACCCAAGCAAATCAGCAAAACCCTGGAAATCACCCTCGCCACCTTCAAAAGCGAAAAGAAGCCGACGAAGGCTGATTTCCTCGCCCAGGAAAATCAGGAAGGCAGCGGCACCCTGGATAAAAAGGCGATCCCCAAGACCACCGAGGTCGCGCCGTTCCAGGACAACAAGGTGCAGAAAGTCACGCCACCACCGGCCGCCAAGCCTGAAGTGCAGGAAGCGCCGCCCAAGGCTGCCGTGACCACCGTCGCACCAAAACCGAAAAAAGCCGCAGCCAAGACCGAAGAACCCAAGCCCGTGACCAAACCCGCTGTCGCGGCGCCGACGTTCGACAGTGAACAGCTGTCCAGCGACATCGCCAGCCTGGAAGCGGAACTGGCCAACGAACAACAGCTGTACGCCAAGCGGCCGCGCATCCACCGCCTGAGCGCCGCCTCGACCATGAAAGACAAGGGCGCCTGGTACAAGGACGAATGGCGCAAGAAGGTCGAGCGCATCGGCAACCTCAATTACCCCGACGAAGCGCGGCGCAAGCAGATCTACGGCAATTTGCGGTTGATGGTTTCGATCAATCGGGACGGTTCGCTGTATGAAGTGCTGGTGCTGGAATCGTCCGGGCAACCTCTGCTGGATCAGGCGGCACAGCGGATCGTAAGGCTGGCGGCGCCGTTTTCGCCGTTTACCGGGGATTTGTCGGATATTGATCGGCTGGAAATCATTCGTACGTGGAAGTTTGCGCGCGGGGACAAGCTCTCCAGTAACTGACACGCCGCAAATCCCCCTGTAGGAGCGAGCTTGCTCGCGATAAACGGGAGAACACCGCGGGCGCCAGACAACCAGCGTTATCGTTGACGACCATCGCGAGCAAGCTCGCTCCTACAGTAAGTCATGCCGCATTCAATTTGCGGCATTTCCTGTGCATCCCCAGCTTGTCAGTTCGCCCCTCCAACGCCACACTAGCGCTCATGAAGAACGTCAGCCCCAGCTACCTCAAGCATCACTTCCTGATCGCCATGCCTCACATGGCCGACCCGAACTTTGCGCACACCTTGACCTACATCGTCGAGCACACGGCCAATGGTGCCATGGGGCTGGTGGTCAACCGGCCGCAAGACCTGAACCTGGCCGATATCCTCGAGCAATTGCGCCCCGATATCGAACCGCCGATCCTCTGCCAGCATGTGCCGATTTTCATCGGCGGCCCGGTGCAGACTGATCGCGGTTTTGTCCTGCATCCGTCGGGCAAGAAGTTTCAGGCGACCGTTGATCTGGAAGGCGACCTGTCCCTGTCCACGTCCCAGGATGTGCTGTTCGCCATCGCCGATGGCGTCGGCCCGGCCAAGAGTGTGATCACCCTGGGTTATGCCGGCTGGGAAGCCGGGCAGCTTGAAGCCGAACTGGCGCAAAACGCCTGGCTCACCTGCCCGTTCGACGCCGACATTCTGTTCAACACCAGCAGCGAACTGCGCCTCGAAGCGGCGGCCAAACACCTCGGTGTCAACCTCAGCCTGCTCACCAGCCAGGCGGGGCACGCCTGATGGCCCTGCGCCTGATCCTGGGGTTCGACTACGGCACCAAACAGATCGGCGTGGCGGTCGGCCAGGTGATTACCGGCCAGGCCCGCGAACTGTGCACCTTGAAGGCACAAAATGGTGTGCCCGACTGGAACCAGGTCGAAGCCCTCATTAAAGAGTGGAAACCCGACGCCGTCGTCGTCGGCCTGCCGCTGAACATGGACGGCACGCCGAGCGACATGTGCCTGCGCGCCGAAAAGTTCGCCCGACGCCTCAACGGCCGCTACAACCTGCCCTTCTATACCCACGATGAACGCCTGACCACCTTCGAAGCCAAGGGCGAACGGCGTGATCGTGGCGGGCAAAAAGGCAGTTACCGCGACAACCCGGTCGACGCCATCGCCGCCGCCCTGCTGCTGCAAGGCTGGCTCGACGAAAACACTGCACTGTTCGAATCCTGAAGAGCCGTAACAAGCGACTCTCTATAGCGACAACCCGAGCCACCTCCAGCACCACCCGGCCCGGGCCCAAGAAGGAGCAACCATGAGCCTGCCCAATCCCGCCGAACTGATCAGCCAGATGGCGATCCGTCTCAAGGCACATCTGGAACACCGTGGCATCAGCGAACCGCGCTACATCGGTATTCGTACCGGTGGCGTCTGGGTCGCCCAGGCGTTGCTCGAGGAACTGGGCAGCGATGCGCCGCTCGGCACGCTGGACGTGTCCTTCTACCGCGACGATTTCAGCCAGAACGGCCTGCACCCGCAAGTGCGCCCCTCAGCGCTGCCGTTCGAGATCGAAGGCCAGGACCTGGTGCTGATCGACGACGTGCTGATGAGCGGCCGCACCATCCGCGCCGCCCTGAATGAACTGTTCGACTACGGCCGCCCGGCCAGCGTGACGCTGGTGTGCCTGCTGGACCTGGACGCCGGTGAACTGCCGATCCGCCCGAATGTGGTTGGCGCGACCCTGTCGCTGGCCGCCCACGAACGCGTGAAACTGTCCGGCCCGGAACTCAAGCTCGAACTGCAAGACCTCGCCCTTTAATTCGCCCTATTGAGAGTCCCCCTCGCGATGACGCCTCTAGAAACCAAGCGCCCGCTGCAGCTCAATGATCAGGGCCAGCTGCGCCACTTCCTCTCGCTCGACGGTTTGCGCCGCGAGCTGCTGACGGAAATCCTCGACACCGCCGACTCGTTCCTCGAAGTCGGCGCCCGGGCCGTGAAGAAAGTCCCGTTGCTGCGCGGCAAGACCGTGTGCAACGTGTTCTTCGAGAACTCCACCCGCACCCGCACCACCTTCGAACTGGCGGCCCAGCGGCTGTCGGCGGACGTGATCACTTTGAACGTCTCCACCTCGTCGGCGAGCAAGGGTGAAACCCTGCTCGACACCCTGCGCAACCTGGAAGCCATGGCCGCCGACATGTTCGTCGTGCGCCACGGTGATTCCGGCGCCGCGCACTTCATCGCCGAACACGTGTGCCCGCAAGTGGCGATCATCAACGGCGGCGACGGCCGTCACGCCCACCCGACCCAAGGCATGCTCGACATGCTGACGATACGTCGGCACAAGGGTGGCTTCGAAAACCTCTCGGTGGCCATCGTCGGCGACATCCTGCACTCGCGGGTCGCGCGCTCGAACATGCTGGCGCTGAAAACCCTCGGTTGCCCGGACATCCGCGTCATCGCACCGAAAACCCTGTTGCCGATCGGCATCGAGCAATACGGCGTGAAGGTCTACACCGACATGACCGAAGGCCTGAAAGACGTCGACGTGGTGATCATGCTGCGCCTGCAACGTGAACGCATGACCGGCGGCCTGCTGCCGAGCGAAGGCGAGTTCTACCGCCTGTTCGGCCTGACCACCGCGCGCCTGGCCGGCGCCAAACCGGACTGCATCGTCATGCACCCGGGCCCGATCAACCGCGGTGTGGAAATCGAGTCGGCGGTGGCCGACGGCCCGCACTCGGTGATTCTCAACCAGGTGACCTACGGCATCGCGATTCGTATGGCCGTGTTGTCCATGGCCATGAGCGGGCAGACTGCCCAGCGCCAATTCGAGCAGGAGAACGCCCAGTGAAGCTCAGCATTCTCGGCGCCCGCTTGATCGATCCAGTCAGCGGGCTGGATCAAGTGACAGATATCCACATCGAAGCCTGCAAGATCGTCGCCATTGGCGCCGCACCGGCCGGTTTCGTCGCCGTCGACACCATTGAAGCTCAAGGCCTGGTGGCCGCTCCTGGCCTGGTTGACCTGAACGTCGCCCTGCGCGAGCCGGGTTACAGCCGCAAAGGTTCGATCGTCAGCGAAACCCGCGCTGCCGCGGCCGGTGGTGTGACCAGCCTGTGTTGCCCGCCGAAAACCAAACCGGTGCTGGACACCTCGGCCGTAGCCGAATTGATCCTCGACCGCGCCCGCGAGGCCGGCAACACCAAGGTTTTCCCGATCGGCGCGCTGAGCAAGGGTCTGGACGGTGAGCAACTGGCAGAGCTGGTTGCGTTGCGCGATGCCGGATGCGTGGCGTTCGGCAACGGTCTGGAAAGCTTCCGCAACACCCGCACGCTGTGCCGCGCGCTGGAGTACGCGGCGACCTTCGACCTGACGGTAATTTTCAACTCCCAGGACCATGATCTGGCCGAAGGTGGCTTGGCGCATGAAGGCCCGACCGCCAGTTTCCTCGGTTTGCCGGGCATTCCGGAGACCGCCGAAACCGTGGCATTGGCCCGGGATCTGCTGCTGGTCGAGCAAAGTGGCGTACGCGCACACTTCAGCCAGCTGACCAGCGCTCGCGGCGTGGCCCTGATCGCTCAGGCTCAGGCCCGTGGGTTGCCGGTGACGGCCGATGTCGCGTTGTATCAGCTGATACTGACCGACGAAGCGCTGATCGATTTCAGCAGCCTCTATCACGTCCAGCCGCCGCTGCGCACCCGCGCTGACCGCGATGGCCTGCGTGAGGCGGTGAAATCCGGTGTGGTCTCGGCCATTTCCAGCCATCACCAACCCCACGAGCGAGATGCCAAACTGGCGCCGTTCGGGGCGACTGAGCCGGGGATCAGCAGTGTCGAACTGCTGCTGCCGTTGGCGATGACGTTGGTCGAAGATGGTTTGCTGGACCTGCCGACGCTGCTGGCACGCCTGAGTGCCGGACCTGCCGAAGCCTTGCGCTTGCCGGCGGGGAAATTGGCGGTGGGTGGCGCGGCGGATATCGTGCTGTTTGACCCGACGGCTTCGACCGTGGCCGGTGAAACGTGGCTGTCCAAGGGTGAGAATTGCCCGTTCATTGGGCATAGCCTGCCGGGTGTGGTGCGTTACACCTTGGTGGATGGGCGGATCAGTCACCAGGCTTGATACCGAGTTGTCCCAATCGCTAGCAGGCTAGCTCCCACACAGGATCTGTGAACAACACAAATCCCCTGTGGGAGCTAGCCTGCTAGCGATGGCTTACTGGAAAGTGCCGCGATTCTGCGCGTTACGCACCGACACCTGATCATTCAGCGTCCAGAAGTCATACAAAACCCCCAAAAAGAACAACCCGCCCGTCACCAGATACAGCAACCCGCTGATCCACTTCCCCTGATACATCCGGTGTACACCGAACACCCCGAGAAACGTCAGCAGAATCCACGCAACGTTGTATTCGATCGGCCCGGCGGTGAAACGCAGGTCCGCTTCACGGTCCATGGCCGGGATCAGGAAGATGTCGATCAGCCAGCCAATGCCCAGCAAACCGAAGGTGAAAAACCAGATCGTCCCGGTCACCGGCTTGCCGTAATAGAAGCGGTGCGCCCCGGTAAAACCGAAAATCCACAGCAGGTAACCGATCACTTTGCTGTGGGTGTCCTGATGCGGAACGGGGTGTTGATAGGTGTTCATGGATGACCTCAATTCACACGATAGATAAATATTCTTTAAATCTTTGTGACTTTTTTACGAGTAGCCGACGTATGGCAGGTGCTACCTTGTCTTCCGTCAAACCCTTGTAGCAACTGAGTTCTGTCCGACAATTGCGTCCATTTAACGCTTATTTGGTTCCGTTGCCCGCCGTTTGAATCGACCAACGGCCTCGGAAGGGTCAAAAAAGCTGTTATAAAGTTGCGCGCTAACCTATATGAGCCTTGCCTAATGCGTCCATTTTTCAAGACATGGCTAACCATTTGCCTTTTGATGCCACTGGCCGCCCACGCCACCAATCGTGAGCAACGTCTTCCTAACGTTAATGGTTACACCCCCAAATCCCATGTTTCTGCTCCTTCGAGCAAAAACAAACAAGCCGTAAAACGCGCCCCGCAGTTGGTCAGCAAAAGCAGCCTTGTCCCGCCAATGGCGAGCAAGGAAAGCAGCAACGTGCTGAGCCGCGCCGTGAACGTCCTCGGTACACCTTACCGTTGGGGCGGCAGTAGCCCAAGCAAAGGGTTCGATTGCAGCGGCCTGGTGAAATACGCGTTCAACGACGCCACGTTCGACCTGCCGCGAACCTCGAATGCCATGGCCAGCGGTCATGGCGAGAAAGTCGATCGCAAGGATCTGAAGCCGGGCGACCTGATTTTCTTCAACATCAAGAGCCGCCGGGTCAATCACGTTGCCATCTACCTGGGCAACGACCGCTTCATCCACGCACCACGCCGTGGCAAGTCGGTGACCATCGACACCTTGAAGAAACCGTACTGGGAAAGCCACTACGTGGTTGCCAAGCGGGTTCTGCCGAAAGAGAAGAACACTCTGCAGGTTGTTCAGCGCTAAATTTAAAAGCCCTCCTCATTCTGAAGGCGGGTGATTGTGGCGAGGGAGCTTGCTCCCGCTCGAGTGCGTAGCGCTCGCTTTTTTTGGGGCCGCTTCGCAGCCCAGCGGGAGCAAGCTCCCTCGCCACAGTCCAGCATTCCAACCCTCAGAAATTATCCGGCGACCGCGCCTTCTCCCGCGCGTGCTCGCGACTGATCAAGCCTTTGGTCACCAACTCCTTCAAGCACATATCCAGCGTCTGCATCCCCAGATTCCCGCCGGTCTGAATCGATGAGTACATCTGCGCGACCTTGTCTTCGCGGATCAGGTTACGGATCGCCGATGTCCCCAGCATGATCTCGTGCGCCGCGATGCGGCCACCGCCGATCTTCTTCACCAGCGTCTGCGACACCACTGCCAGCAATGATTCGGACAACATCGAACGCACCATCGACTTCTCATCCCCCGGAAACACATCCACCACCCGGTCGATGGTTTTCGCCGCCGACGTGGTGTGCAGCGTGCCGAACACCAGGTGACCGGTCTCGGCAGCGGTCAGCGCCAGACGAATGGTCTCCAGATCCCGCATCTCCCCCACCAGAATCACATCCGGGTCTTCCCGCAGGGCCGAACGCAAGGCAGTGGCGAAACTGCGGGTATCGCGATGGACTTCGCGCTGATTGATCAGGCATTTGCGTGATTCGTGGACGAATTCGATCGGGTCTTCGATGGTCAGAATGTGGTGATGGCGATTGTTGTTCAGGTGATCGATCATCGCCGCCAGGGTGGTGGACTTGCCGGAACCGGTCGGGCCGGTCACCAGCACCAGGCCGCGGGGCGCTTCGGTAATCTTGCGAAACACTTCCCCCATGCCCAGGTCGTCCATGCTCAGGACTTTGGATGGGATGGTCCGGAATACGGCGCCTGCACCACGGTTCTGGTTGAAGGCGTTAACCCGAAAACGCGCCACGCCGGGGACTTCGAAGGAAAAGTCGGTTTCCAGATGCTTCTCGAAGTCAACCCGCTGGAGGTCGTTCATGATGTCGTAGATCAGCTCATGCACCTCCTTGTGGTCCAGAGCCGGCAGGTTGATGCGCCGCACATCGCCGTCGACGCGAATCATCGGTGGCAAGCCTGCCGACAGGTGCAAGTCGGACGCGCCTTGTTTGGCGCTGAACGCCAGCAGTTCAGTGATATCCATAGCACTCCTCAATTCCAGTAGAATGCCGCCAACCTCAGACCGCTGGCGCCTCTTGAATGTCCACGATAGCAGACAACATTGCCCTGGTTAGTTCACGCATCCGGGCTGCCGCCCTTGCCGCCCACCGTGACGAAGACAGCGTCCAGCTATTGGCCGTGAGCAAGACCAAGCCCGCTGACGCCGTGCGTGAAGCCCACGCCGCCGGCCTGCGCGACTTTGGCGAGAACTACCTGCAGGAAGCCCTGGGCAAACAGCTCGAATTGACCGACCTGCCCTTGATCTGGCACTTCATCGGCCCCATTCAGTCGAACAAGACTCGCGCTATCGCCGAGCACTTCGCCTGGGTGCATTCCGTGGATCGTTTGAAAATTGCACAACGCCTGTCCGAACAACGTCCTGCCGATCTGCCGCCACTGAACATCTGCATCCAGGTCAACGTCAGCGGTGAAGCCAGCAAGTCCGGCTGTACCCCGGCCGACCTGCCCGCCCTGGCCCACGCCATCAGCGAACTGCCGCGCCTCAAGCTGCGCGGGTTGATGGCGATTCCCGAGCCGACTGAAGATCGCGCCGCCCAGGACGCTGCTTTTGCTGCCGTGCAAAGCCTGCAAGCCAGCCTGAACCTGCCGCTCGACACACTTTCCATGGGCATGAGCCACGACCTTGAGTCGGCCATCGCCCAAGGCGCCACTTGGGTCCGTATCGGAACGGCCCTGTTTGGTGCCCGCGACTACGGTCAGCCTTGAACAATGGCTGACACCACTCTTTATAAGGACCTTACATGAGCAAGACTCGTATTGCCTTTATCGGTGCCGGCAACATGGCCGCCAGCCTGATCGGCGGCCTGCGCGCCAAAGGTCTGGACGCCGCGCAGATCCGCGCCAGCGATCCGGGTGTTGAAACCCGCGCCAAAGTGAACGCCGAACACGGCATCGACGTATTTGCCGACAACGCCGAGGCCATTCAAGGCGCGGACGTGGTCGTACTGGCGGTCAAACCCCAGGCGATGAAAGCCGTGTGCGAAGCGATTCGCCCGAGCTTGAAACCGAATCAACTGGTGGTGTCGATCGCCGCCGGCATCACCTGCGCCAGCATGAACAACTGGCTCGGCGCCCAACCGATCGTGCGCTGCATGCCCAACACCCCGGCGCTGCTGCGTCAGGGCGTGAGCGGTTTGTTCGCCACTGCCGAAGTCACCGCAGAACAACGTCAGCAGGCGCAAGAGCTGCTGTCGGCCGTAGGCATCGCCTTGTGGTTGAACGAAGAACAGCAACTGGACGCCGTCACCGCCGTGTCCGGCTCGGGCCCTGCGTACTTCTTCCTTCTGATCGAAGCCATGACCGCCGCCGGCGTGAAGCTGGGTCTGCCGGCGGACATCGCCGCGCAACTGACCCTGCAAACCGCGCTGGGCGCCGCGCACATGGCGGTTGCCAGCGATGTCGACGCCGCAGAACTGCGTCGCCGCGTGACTTCGCCTGCGGGCACCACAGAAGCTGCAATCAAATCGTTCCAGGCTGGTGGCTTCGAAGCCCTGGTAGAAAAAGCACTTGGCGCCGCTGCGCACCGCTCGGCCGAGATGGCCGAACAATTGGGTCAATAAGGAGCCTTACATGATTGGATTGAACACTGCAGCGGTATACGTGCTGCAAACCCTCGGCAGCCTGTACCTGCTGATCGTGCTGCTGCGCTTTGTGCTGCAACTGGTGCGCGCGAATTTCTACAACCCGCTGTGCCAATTCGCCGTCAAGGCTACCCAGCCGCTGCTCAAGCCGCTGCGCCGGATCATCCCGAGCATGTTCGGCCTGGACATGTCCTCGCTGGTGCTGGCGATCCTCGTGCAGCTGGCGCTGATGGCCCTCACCCTGCTGCTGACCTACGGCACCATCGGCAACCCGCTGCAACTGCTGATCTGGTCGCTGATCGGGGTGACCGCGCTGTTCCTGAAGATTTTCTTCTTCGCGCTGATCATCAGCGTGATCCTGTCGTGGGTCGCCCCGGGTAGCCATAACCCGGGCGCCGAACTGGTGAACCAGATCTGCGAGCCGGCCCTGGCGCCGTTCCGCAAGATCGTGCCGAACCTCGGCGGCCTGGATATCTCGCCGATTCTGGCATTCCTGGTACTCAAGCTGATCGACATGCTGGTGATCAACAACCTCGCCGCGATGACGATGATGCCGGAAATCCTGCGCCTGCTGATCTGATCGGCAGGCTCACCGCGTCATCGTTTTTCGCGAGCAAGCCTCACTCCTACAGGATCTACGAAATCCCTGTAGGAGCGAGGCTTGCCCGCGAATGCCGCACCTCGGTCCAACTGAATAAAATCAGGCCCGACCTTTGCTTGCCGCTAACCCCACCGGTCTTTAGACTTACGCCTCATTTCAACGAGAGCAGGGTCGATGCCAACTGCCTTTCCCCCCGATTCTGTTGGTCTGGTGACGCCGCAAGTGGCGCACTTCAGCGAACCCCTGGCCCTGGCCTGCGGCCGCTCGCTCCCGGCCTATGACCTGATCTACGAAACCTACGGCACGCTGAACGCCACGGCGAGCAACGCCGTGCTGATTTGCCACGCCTTGTCCGGTCACCACCACGCTGCCGGTTTCCACAGCCCCGACGACCGCAAGCCTGGTTGGTGGGACAGCTGCATCGGCCCCGGCAAGCCGATCGACACCAACAAGTTCTTCGTGGTCAGCCTGAACAACCTCGGCGGTTGCAACGGCTCCACCGGCCCGAGCAGCGTCAACCCGGAGACCGACAAGCCGTTCGGCGCCGATTTCCCGGTGCTGACCGTGGAAGACTGGGTGCACAGCCAGGCACGTCTGGCCGACCGGATCGGCATCAGCCAATGGGCCGCCGTGATTGGCGGCAGCCTCGGCGGCATGCAAGCAATGCAGTGGAGCATCACGTACCCCGATCGCATTCGTCACTGCCTGGCCATCGCCTCGGCACCGAAACTGTCGGCGCAGAACATCGCGTTCAACGAAGTCGCACGCCAGGCGATCCTCACCGACCCCGAATTCCACGGCGGTTCGTTCCAGGAAGCGGGCGTGATCCCCAAGCGCGGCTTGATGCTGGCGCGAATGGTCGGCCACATCACTTACCTGTCCGACGATTCCATGGGCGAGAAATTCGGCCGTGGCCTCAAGAGCGAAAAGCTCAACTACGACTTCCACAGCGTCGAGTTCCAGGTTGAAAGCTACCTGCGTTACCAGGGTGAAGAGTTCTCCGGGCGTTTCGATGCCAACACCTACCTGCTGATGACCAAGGCACTGGACTACTTTGACCCGGCGGCGAACTTCGACGATGACCTGGCGAAAACCTTCGCCGGCGCCTCGGCCAAGTTCTGCGTGATGTCCTTCACCACCGACTGGCGCTTCTCCCCTGCCCGCTCGCGGGAACTGGTGGACGCATTGATGGCGGCCAAGAAAGACGTTTGCTACCTCGAGATCGACGCTCCGCAAGGCCACGACGCCTTCCTGATTCCGATCCCGCGCTACCTGCAGGCGTTCGGCAATTACATGAACCGCATTACGCTGTGAGAAAGCCATGAGAGCTGATCTGGAAATCATCCAGGAATGGATCCCCGCCGGCAGCCGCGTGCTCGACCTCGGTTGCGGGGACGGCGAGCTGCTGACGTGGCTGCGGGACAACAAACAAGTCACCGGTTACGGCCTGGAAAACGACCCGGACAACATCGCCGAGTGCGTGGCCAAGGGCATCAACGTGATCGAGCAGGACCTGGACAAGGGCCTGGGCAACTTTGCCAGCAACAGTTTCGACATCGTGGTCATGACCCAGGCGCTGCAAGCCGTGCACTACCCGGACAAGATCCTCGACGAAATGCTGCGCGTCGGTCGCCAGTGCATCATCACCTTCCCCAACTTCGGTCACTGGCGCTGCCGCTGGTACCTGGCGAGCAAGGGCCGGATGCCGGTGTCCGAGTTTCTGCCGTACACCTGGTACAACACGCCGAACATCCACTTCTGCACCTTCGAAGACTTTGAAGCGTTATGTCGTGAACGTGAAGCGAAGGTCATTGATCGGCTTGCCGTGGATCAACAGCATCGGCACGGGTGGGCCAGTAAGCTATGGCCTAATCTGTTAGGTGAGATCGGTATCTACCGCGTCAGCAGCCCCGGGCTGCAGGACCACAAGGTCGCGGTCTGAACCACGACATTCCAAGGAGAACGATCATGGGTCGACTAGCGCTGTTTTTACTCACTGCCTGCCTGAGCGTCACCGCCATGGCCGCCGATGCCATCAAAGGTGACCGTCAGGAAAAATTCGGCGATGTGACGGTGCATTACAACACCTTCAACTCCACCTTCCTGACGCCCGACATCGCCAAAGCCGCGGAACTCACCCGCAGCAAGAATCAAGGCGTGATCAACATTTCGGTGCTCAAGGACGGCAAGCCGCAGATGGCTCAAGTGAGCGGCTCGGTCAAAGACCTGACCAGCCAGACCGTGCCACTGAAATTCAAACAGATCACCGAACAAGGCGCGATCTACTACATCGCCCAGTTCCCGGTCGATCAGCAGGAAGTCCGCACCTTCGACATCAAGGTGCAGACCGGTGACAAAATCAACACCATCAATTTCAACCAAGAGCTCTTCCCTGGCCAATGATCAACTTCACGCAACTCGTACTGGCCAGCCACAACGCCGGCAAACTCAAGGAACTTCAGGCCATGCTCGGCGGTTCGGTGCAACTGCGCTCGATCGGCGAGTTCAGCAGCGTCGAGCCTGAAGAAACCGGTCTGTCGTTCGTCGAGAACGCCATCCTCAAGGCCCGCAATGCCGCGCGCATTTCCGGCCTGCCGGCACTGGCCGATGATTCCGGGCTGGCAGTGGATTTCCTCGGTGGTGCGCCGGGGATCTACTCGGCTCGTTATGCCGATGGCCAGGGCGATGCGGCGAACAACGCCAAACTGCTCGACGCCTTGAAAGACGTGCCGGAAGCGGAGCGCGGTGCGCAGTTCGTCTGTGTACTGGCGCTGGTGCGTCACGCCGACGATCCATTGCCGATCCTCTGCGAAGGTCTGTGGCACGGGCGCATCCTGACCCACGCCAGCGGTGAACATGGGTTTGGTTACGACCCGCTGTTCTGGGTGCCGTCGCGCGATTGCTCCAGCGCCGAGCTGAGCCCGAGCGAAAAGAACCTCATCAGCCACCGCGCCCGTGCAATGGATCTGCTGCGCCAGCGTCTAGGCCTGATATGACCCATGAATCATCCGCGTCACCGCTGATCTTCGGCGGTGCCGCACAATCGCCTCGGGCCGCGCTGCCAACGCTGCCGCCCCTGGCGCTGTACATCCACATCCCGTGGTGTGTGCGCAAATGCCCTTATTGCGACTTCAACTCCCACACGGCCAGCCCGGTGCTGCCGGAGCAGGAATACGTCGACGCCTTGCTGGCCGATCTCGATCAGGACCTGCACGCGGTCTACGGTCGCGAGTTGAGCTCGATCTTCTTCGGTGGCGGCACGCCGAGCCTGTTCAGCGCCGAGGCCTTGGGCCGCTTGCTCAAAGGTGTCGAGCAGCGCATTCCGTTTGCCAGTGACATCGAAATCACCCTCGAGGCCAATCCGGGGACGTTCGAGCAAGAGAAGTTCGTCGCTTACCGCGCATTGGGCATCAATCGGCTGTCGATCGGTATCCAGAGCTTTCAGGAAGAAAAACTCAAGGCGCTGGGGCGGATTCACAACGGTGACGAAGCGGTACGTGCCGCCGGCATGGCCCGGCAGGCCGGGTTCGATAACTTCAACCTGGACCTGATGCACGGTTTGCCGGATCAGTCGCTGGACGATGCCCTGAGCGATTTGCGTCAGGCCATCGCCCTGAAACCGACCCACTTGTCCTGGTATCAACTGACGCTGGAGCCGAACACGGTGTTCTGGAACCAGCCGCCGACGCTGCCGGAAGACGACATGCTGTGGGACATTCAGGAAGCCGGTCAGGCGCTGCTCGCCGAGCACGGTTACGCGCAATACGAAGTCTCCGCCTATGCCCAGCCCGGTCGTCCGGCTCGGCACAACCTCAACTACTGGAGTTTTGGCGACTTCATCGGCATCGGCGCCGGCGCTCACGGCAAGCTCAGTCACCCGGATGGGCGCATCGTGCGCACCTGGAAGACGCGCCTGCCGAAGGACTACCTGAACCCGGCGAAAAGCTTCAAGGCTGGCGAGAAGGCACTGACCAATGATGAACTGCCGTTCGAGTTCCTGATGAACGCCTTGCGCCTGACCGAGGGCGTCGAATCGCGGCTGTACCCGGAGCGTACCGGGCTGAGTCTGGAAAGCCTTGCCGAACGCCGCCTCGAGGCCGAACAAAGCGGCCTGTTGCAGGTCGAACCGTCACGCCTGGCGGCCACCGAGCGCGGGCAACTGTTCCTCAACGACTTGCTGCAAAAATTTCTGAGCTGATTTCAGCCTTAAGGGAAAACGAATGGATTTGATACTCGACCTGCTCGCCACTGTCTCCCGCTGGAGCCGCAGCAACCTGTCGGAAATCTCGCTGGCGCTGGTGGGCTGTTTGCTGGTGCTGTTCGGCGCGGACATCAAAGGCTGGGTCGATCAGCGTCTGGGCAGCATCGCCGGCGCCTTGCGCGTCCCGCTGATGGCCCTGTTGTGCATGGTCGGCAGCGGCGTCGCGCTGATCTACGCCACGCCGTGGATCATCAAAGGCCTGAGCCAGTTCAACAACTACAGCCTGGCGCCGGTGTTGTTGGTGGTGTTGGTGCTCATCGGCGTCGTCGCCGACCGCCGCTGATTTCCGGACACCACAAAAAACTGTAGGAGCCGAGCTTGCTCGCGATGAGGCCATAACATTCAACATCTATGTTGACTGTCAGGCCGCCATCGCGAGCAAGCTCGGCTCCTACAGTTTTACAGCGTAAGGCTCAGGACTGCTTTTCGAACTTCAGGTCCCACACCCCATGCCCAAGACGTTCGCCACGGCGTTCGAACTTGGTGATCGGACGTTCAGCCGGGCGCGGCACGCACTTGCCGTCTTCAGCCAGGTTGCGATAACCCGGTGCGACATTCATCACTTCCAGCATGTACTCGGCGTACGGTTCCCAGTCGGTGGCCATGTGCAGAATGCCGCCGACCTTCAACTTGCTGCGCACCAGTTCAGCGAACGACGCCTGAACGATACGGCGCTTGTGGTGACGGCTCTTGTGCCACGGGTCCGGGAAAAACAGCATCAGGCGATCGAGACTGTTGTCGGCGATGCAACGGTTGAGCACTTCGATCGCGTCGCAATCGTAGACGCGCAGGTTGGTCAGGCCCTGAGTCAGCACGCCATTGAGCAGCGCGCCGACACCCGGGCGATGCACTTCCACGCCAATGAAATCCTGTTCCGGCGAAGCCGCGGCCATTTCCAGCAGCGAATGGCCCATGCCGAAACCGATTTCCAGCGAGCGCGGCGCCGAGCGGCCGAACACCTGGTCGTAATCCACCGGCGCGTCGGCCAATGGCAGCACGAACAGCGACGTGCCTTGATCCAGGCCTTTTTGCTGGCCTTCGGTCATGCGCCCGGCGCGCATCACGAAACTCTTGATGCGGCGGTGTTGGCGCTCGTCGCCTTCTTCCGTCTGGATTGGCGTGTCGTTTGATTCAGTCATCAATGGCTCTTACTTGATCAGACCATCCAGCGGCGAAGAGGCGCTGGCATAGAGTTTTTTCGGCATGCGGCCGGCGAGGTAGGCCAGGCGGCCCGCGACGATCGCATGTTTCATGGCTTCAGCCATCATGATCGGCTGCTGGGCATGGGCGATGGCCGAGTTCATCAGCACCGCTTCACAACCCAGTTCCATGGCGATGGTGGCGTCGGAAGCGGTGCCGACACCGGCATCCACCAACACGGGAATCTTGGCTTCTTCGAGGATGATCTGCAGGTTGTACGGGTTGCAGATTCCCAGGCCCGTGCCGATCAGACCGGCCAGAGGCATGACCGCGATGCAGCCGATTTCCGCCAGTTGACGGGCAATGATCGGGTCATCGCTGGTGTAAACCATCACGTCGAAGCCTTCCTTGACCAGCACTTCGGCGGCCTTGAGGGTTTCGATGACGTTGGGGAACAGGGTTTTCTGGTCCGCCAGCACTTCCAGCTTCACCAGGTTGTGGCCGCCGAGCAGCTCACGGGCCAGGCGGCAGGTGCGCACAGCCTCGGTAGCATCAAAGCAACCGGCGGTGTTAGGCAGGAAGGTATAGCGATCCGGCGACAGGACTTCGAGCAGGTTCGGTTCGCCCGCATTCTGGCCGAGGTTGGTACGGCGCACGGCAAAGGTGACGATCTCGGCACCCGAGGCTTCGATGGCCAGGCGGGTTTCTTCCATGTCGCGGTACTTGCCGGTGCCTACCAGCAAACGCGACTGGTAAGTACGACCGGCCAGGACGAAGGGCTTGTCGCTACGAACGATGCTCATGGGAAATCCTCTGTAGGGGTGAGGTTCTTGCAGAATTCTGTGCCCTTATGGGCCGGGCGACTAGCCGCCGCCGATGGCGTGTACCACTTCGACCGAATCACCGTCGTTCAGCATGGTTTCGGCGTGCTGGCTGCGCGGGACGATATCCAGATTGAGCTCGACCGCCACCCGGCGTCCGGTCAGTTCCAGACGGGTCAGCAGGGCCGCAACGGTTTCACCGTCGGGCAGTTCAAGGGATTCGCCGTTCAACTGAATGCGCATGCCGAATGCCGCCATCATTTTTAGGGGCTGGCATTCTAGCCCGATCAGTCTTGGCGACCCAAGCCATTCGTCATGTCGTGGACCTTGTAGGAGCAGCCGGTCGACGCTCGATTGCTCGCGATGGACGTCAACGATAACGCGTGAATACTGATGAAACGCGTTGCCCTTGAGTTTATCGCGAGCAAGCTCGGCTCCTACAGGTCAGCTCAACCGCCAGGCGGCAAGGCCCAGGCAGAGCCAACCCACCAGAAACGCCAGGCCGCCGAAGGGTGTGATGATCCCGAGCTTGCTGACGCCGGTCAGGGTCAACACGTACAGACTGCCGGAAAACAGCAGGATGCCGATGGCAAACGAGGCGCCGGCCCAAGTGATCAGCCGACCCGGAATCTGTGTGGCCAGCAGCGCTAGACCCAGCAATGCCAAGGTGTGCACCAATTGGTAGGTGACGCCGGTGTGGAAGATCGCCAGGTATTCAGGCGTCAGCCGGTTTTTCAGGCCATGGGCGGCGAACGCGCCAAGGGCAACGCCGGTGAAGCCGAAGAAAGCGGCCAGCATCAGAAAGCCACGCAGCATGAAGAACTCCAGTCAGATTCGATCAACAGGGTCTGTATAATGGCCCGCTCAACGGGTTCGGCCAAGCCATCTCTATGCTGCGTTTATTTTTGCGACGATTCACGAAGGCCCTGCTCTGGTTCGCGGGTGGCAGCGTATTGCTGGTTCTGATTTTTCGCGTGGTACCGCCACCGGGCACGGCTTTGATGGTCGAGCGCAAGATCGAATCCTGGTTCGACGGCGAGCCGATTGACCTGCAACGCACCTGGAAACCCTGGGATGAAATCTCTGACGACCTTAAAGTCGCAGTGATTGCCGGCGAAGATCAGAAATTCCCGGAGCATTGGGGTTTTGACCTGGGTGCGATCCGGGCCGCACTGGCCCACAACGAGCTGGGCGGTTCGGTGCGCGGCGCCAGTACTTTGAGCCAGCAAGTGTCGAAGAACCTGTTTTTGTGGTCGGGGCGCAGCTGGTTGCGCAAAGGGCTGGAAGCCTGGTTTACCGGGTTGATCGAGGTGCTCTGGCCCAAGCAGCGGATTCTTGAGGTTTACTTGAACAGCGTCGAGTGGGATGACGGCGTGTTTGGCGCAGAAGCGGCGGCTCGGCATCACTTCGGGGTAAGCGCTAAAGGCCTTAGTCGTCAGCAATCGAGCCTGCTGGCGGCGGTGTTGCCAAACCCGCGAGTGTGGAGTGCGAGCCATCCGACCAACTATGTCGCGCGGCGGGCCGGGTGGATTCGGCAGCAGATGAGTCAGCTAGGGGGTGATAGCTATCTGCTGGGGCTCAATGACTCACGTCGGGCGCCTTGGGCACAGTAGCTGATCTCCTGAACACTGAAGATCCACTGTGGGAGCGAGCCTGCTCGCGATAGCGGTAGATCATCCAACATTTTTATCTACTGACCTGACGCCATCGCGAGCAGGCTCGCTCCCACAGTGGTTTTGGGGTGTGGCGGGAATATTGGGCACAAACAAAAACGCCCCGATCAATGATCGGGGCGTTTTTTATTGCCTTCACGCAGCTTAGGCGGCGATCGACAACTTGAGCTTGTTCATCGCGCTCTTCTCAAGCTGACGAATACGCTCGGCCGACACGTTGTACTTCTGCGCCAGGTCGTGCAGCGTGGCTTTCTCTTCAGCCAACCAGCGCTGATAAAGGATGTCACGGCTGCGGTCATCCAGCACTTCCAGCGCTTCGTGCAGGTTGTGATTGGAGTTGTCGCTCCAGTCGGCGTCTTCCAGTTGACGGGCCGGGTCGTACCGGTGGTCTTCCAGATAGTTGGCCGGCGACTGGAAAGCGCTGTCGTCGTCCGCTTCTGCGGCCGGGTCGAAAGCCATGTCATGGCCGGTCAGGCGACTTTCCATCTCGCGCACTTCCCGCGGCTCTACGCCGAGGCTTTCCGCCACACGGTGGACTTCCTCGTTGTTCAGCCACGCCAGACGTTTCTTCTGGCTGCGCAGGTTGAAGAACAGCTTGCGCTGGGCCTTGGTGGTCGCGACTTTCACGATGCGCCAGTTGCGCAGGATGAACTCGTGGATTTCCGCCTTGATCCAGTGCACGGCGAACGAAACCAGACGCACGCCCATTTCCGGGTTGAAGCGTTTCACAGCCTTCATCAGGCCGACGTTGCCTTCCTGGATCAGGTCAGCCTGAGCCAGACCGTAGCCGGAATAGCTACGGGCGATATGTACGACAAAACGCAGGTGGGCGAGCACCATCTGCCGAGCCGCCCCCAAATCCTGCTCATAATAGAGACTCTCGGCCAGTTCACGCTCCTGCTCCGGCGTCAGCAAAGGAATGCTGTTGACGGTGTGCACATAGGCCTCCAGGTTCGCACCCGGGACCAGAGCATATGCAGGTTGCAAAGAATTGGTCATACGAAAAAACCTCCGACTTACAAACTCGTGCAGTTCAGCACTGCGAAAATTGACCGGAAACCAAAAGACAAGTTCCCATAAACGCTGAAAGGTCAATACGAGCAAAATGATACTACTTAGGCGCAAGCTCCCTCAGGTGGCGTGCGACTGCTATCCATGCACCGATATACCCCAACAGCACCGCGCCAAGCAAGAGCGACAGACCGTCGGCAACCGGCACGCCGGCCAGTGCGAAATCACTGCCGTACAAACCGGCCAGCCCGACCACCGCGTCGTTCAGCCAGTTCAGGCCGAACGCCAATACGCCCCAGGAAAGTATCCCCGCACCGAAACCATACAGCGCGCCCATATACAGAAAGGGCCTGCGCACATAGCTGTCAGTGCCGCCCACGAGTTTAATCACTTCTATCTCTGTGCGGCGGTTTTCAATATGAAGACGAATGGTATTGCCTATCACCAAAAGTAATGCAGAAACCAGAAGCACGGTCAGACCGAAGACAAAACGGTCACCCAGCTTGAGGATGGCTGCCAGACGCTCGACCCAGACTAGATCAAGTTGTGCCTGTTGTACCTTCGGCAGCTCGGAAAGTTTTTGTCGTAATGCTTCAAGCGCGGACTTGTCGACTTCGTTCGGCGTCACCAGCACCACGCCTGGCAACGGGTTTTCCGGCAATTCTTTCAGCGCCTCGCCCAGGCCGGACTGCTGCTGAAACTCTTCCAGTGCTTGATCCCGGCCGACATATTCAGCGTCAGCGACGCCTGGAATGCCTTTGATCTGATCGCGCAACGACTCGCCTTCAGCCGGACTGGCCTCAAGTTGCAGATACAGGGAAATCTGCGCCGCACGCTGCCAGGAGCCGCCGAGACGCTCGACGTTACTTAGCAAAAGTGACAGGCCCATCGGCAAGCTCAGCGCAACGGCCATCACCATGCAGGTGAAGAAACTGCCGATGGGCTGCTTGCCCAGGCGACGCAAACTGTCCAGCAGACTGGCGCGATGGCTTTCGACCCAGGCGCGGAACAGCGTAGCGAAGTCCGGGCCGTCGTCATCATCGCGTTTTTTCTTCTGTGGCTGCGGATCGGCGGCTTTCGGCGCCACGCGCTCGGAAACCTTGGGGCTGCGTGTCGCACTCATACGCCGGCCTCCCCATCGCCGATCAGTCGGCCGCGTTGCAGGGTCAGCATGCGATGACGCATGCGAGCGATAAGGGCCAGGTCGTGGCTGGCGATCAGCACGCTGGTGCCCAGACGATTGATGTCTTCGAACACGCCCATGATCTCGGCGGCAAGACGCGGATCGAGGTTACCGGTCGGCTCATCCGCCAGCAGCAACGCCGGACGGTGAACGATGGCGCGGGCAATGCCGACCCGCTGTTGCTGACCGGTGGACAGGTCGCCGGGGTATAAATCGGTTTTATCCGACAGCGCCACGCGTTCCAGGGCCGAATCCACACGCTTGGCGATCTCGGCTTTGGACAAACCAAGAATCTGCAACGGCAGCGCGATGTTATTGAACACCGTGCGATCGAACAGCAACTGGTGGTTCTGGAACACCACGCCGATCTGCCGGCGCAGGTAGGGAATCTGCGCGTTGCTGATGGTGGCGAGGTCCTGGCCGGCCAGCAGCAATTTGCCGGTAGTCGGACGCTCCATTGCCAGCAGCAGCCGCAACAAAGTGCTTTTACCGGCGCCGGAATGGCCGGTCACAAACAAGAATTCGCCCCGACGGACCCGAAAGCTCAGCTCATGCAAGCCGACGTGACCGTTCGGATAGCGTTTACCGACCTGTTCGAAACGAATCATGAACGCTCCCGCTCGGCAAAAAGTGCCTGGACAAAGGGTTCTGCTTCAAAAGTACGCAAGTCATCGATGCCTTCACCGACGCCGATGTAGCGAATCGGCAGGCCAAACTGCTTGGCCAGGGCGAAAATCACCCCGCCCTTGGCGGTGCCGTCGAGCTTGGTCAGCGCCAGGCCCGTCAGTTCGACGGTCTGGTTGAATTGCTTGGCCTGGTTGATCGCGTTCTGACCGGTGCCGGCATCGAGCACCAGCAGCACTTCGTGCGGCGCGTCGGCGTCGAGCTTGCCGATGACCCGGCGAACCTTCTTCAACTCTTCCATCAGGTTGTCTTTGGTGTGCAGACGACCGGCGGTGTCGGCGATCAACACATCGATGCCACGGGCCTTGGCGGCCTGCACGGCGTCGAAGATAACCGAAGCCGAGTCAGCGCCGGTGTGCTGGGCGATGACCGGGATCTTGTTGCGCTCACCCCAGACCTGCAATTGCTCAACCGCTGCCGCACGGAAGGTGTCACCGGCCGCGAGCATGACTTTCTTGCCTTCGAGTTGCAGTTTTTTCGCCAGTTTACCGATGGTGGTGGTCTTGCCGGCGCCGTTGACGCCGACGACCAGAATCACGAACGGCTTGTTCTGCGAGGTGATTTTCAGCGGTTGCTCGACGGGTTTGAGCATCGCTGCAAGTTCAGACTGCAGGGATTTGTAGAGAGCGTCGACATCCGCCAGCTCTTTACGCGCAACCTTTTGGGTCAGGCGCTGGATGATCACCGAAGTCGCTTCGACGCCGACGTCAGCCGTCAGCAAACGGGTTTCGATGTCTTCGAGCAGCTCGTCATCGATGATCTTCTTGCCGAGAAACAGGCTGGCCATGCCTTCGCCGATGCTGGCGCTGGTCTTGGACAGGCCTTGCTTGAGGCGGGCGAAGAAACCGGCCTTGGTTTCTTCGGTACGCGCAGGCTCTGCGGGTGTTTCGACTGGCACGACGGGTGCGGCGGCAACGGGAGCGACGACCGGCGCAGGCTCTGGCGCTTGAACAACAGGAGCAACCGGAACGGCCGGAGCAACGAATGCAGGAACCACCGGCTCTGGAACAACCGGCGCAGGCTCGGGCACAGTAACCGGCACAACAATCGGTTCAACCACCGGTGCCTGAATCGGCTCAGGCGCGAACGCAGTAGGCGCTGGAATCGGCGGGGTAATGTGCGGCGCCAATTCGTCTTCGACCAAAGCCACCGGTTCTTCCGCCACCGGCAATGTCAGCCACGGCTCGGCGGCTGGTGTCAGCGGCTGTTCGGCCACGACTTCAGCTTGCGCCTCAACCACCGGTTGCAGCACCGGCTCGGCATTTGGCAGGACAATCGGCGCCAGCTCTTCTTCTATGACAGGCGCCGGGGCTGGCTCAGGGAGTGGCTGTGGCTGTTCGACGACGGTTTCCTGCGGCTTTTTGCGCAGCCATCCGAACAGGCTTTTCTTCTCGCCAGCCGCAGCTGGGGCTTTCTTGTCGTCGTTGGAACCAAACATGGAGGACGGCTATCTCACGGTAGCGACGCGCCAAAGGGCGCCTCGGCAAGTAAATATTCGATGCAGAACAGACTGCGATTGACCCAGCTTGTTCACGCGCAACATTTTGTAGAGGTGCAAATGGCGCCTTACAAAAACGATTTCACGAAGGACTGATGCGGCAAAATCGGCGAAAAGGTGGAGTTTAGCTGATAAAACGTAGCCTTCTGCCGCAAACCCATACAACCTGATCAAACGCAATGGCCTGATAGGCGTGGCCGCCAGTAAAACGGATCAGTATCCTAGCACCCTCTCGCCCGCCGACGCTAAGACCAAGCGGGCAGCTCAACAGGTTTAAAAAACGAATGAATGCTCTAGCCCGCCGCGCTGCAGGCCTGCTGCTCAGCACAGTTTGTCTGCCACTTTCAGCCCTCGCTGCCGACCCGCAACCCACCCACGAATTCACCCTCGACAATGGCCTGAAGGTCGTCGTGCGTGAAGACCATCGTGCGCCGGTGGTGGTTTCCCAGGTCTGGTACAAGGTCGGCTCCAGCTACGAGACACCGGGGCAGACCGGTTTGTCCCACGCGCTGGAACACATGATGTTCAAGGGCAGCGAGAAAGTCGGCCCCGGCGAAGCCTCGCTGATCCTGCGCGACCTCGGCGCAGAAGAGAACGCCTTCACCAGCGACGACTTCACTGCCTACTATCAAGTGCTGGCCCGCGACCGTCTGGGCGTAGCCTTCGAGCTCGAAGCGGACCGCATGGCCAGCCTGCGCCTGCCGGCCGACGAATTTGCCCGCGAGATCGAGGTTATTAAAGAAGAACGTCGATTGCGCACCGACGACAAGCCGATGTCCAAGGCCTACGAACGCTTCAAGGCCATGGCTTACCCGGCCAGCGGCTATCACACGCCGACCATCGGCTGGATGGCGGACCTGGACCGCATGAAAGTCGAAGAGCTGCGCCACTGGTACCAATCCTGGTACGTGCCGAACAACGCCACGCTGGTGGTAGTCGGCGACGTGACCCCGGACGAGGTCAAAACCCTGGCCCAGCGCTACTTCGGTCCGATCGCCAAGCGTGAAGTGCCGCCGGCGAAAATCCCGATGGAACTGGCCGAACCCGGCGAACGGCAAATCACCCTGCATGTGCAGACGCAATTGCCGAGCCTGATGCTGGCCTTCAACGTGCCGAGCATCGCCACCGCCGAAGACAAACGTTCGGTCAACGCCTTGCGCCTGATCTCGGCCCTGCTCGACGGCGGCTACAGCGGACGCATCCCGACGCAACTGGAGCGCGGCGAAGAGCTGGTGTCCGGCGGTTCGTCGAGCTACGACGCCTACACCCGCGGCGACAGCCTGTTCACGCTTTCGGCAACGCCGAACATCCAGAAAAACAAAACCATGGCTCAGGTCGAAGCTGGTCTGTGGAAGCTGCTCGAACAGCTGAAAACCACCGCGCCATCGGCTGAAGAGCTGGAGCGCGTGCGGGCCCAGGTGATTGCCGGCCTGGTTTACGAGCGTGATTCGATCACCAGCCAGGCGACCGCCATCGGCCAACTGGAAACCGTCGGCCTGTCGTGGAAACTGATGGACACCGAATTGGCCGAACTGGAAAGCGTCACGCCAGAAGACATCCAGAAAGCCGCCAAGCTGTATTTCACCCGCGAACGTCTCAGCGTCGCCCATGTCCTGCCACTGGAGACGACTCATGAGTGAGCGTAAAAAACCACGCCTGGCCTTGATCGGTCTGATCGCTGTCGCGCTGATCGGATCTGCTGCGTTCTATTTCCTGAAGACCGACGAGTCCAACGCCAGCGAAGCCCTCGACAAGGCCAAGTCCAGCCAGAAGCTGCAATCGCTGGCCGAACTCGACGGCAAGGCGCCGAGTCGCCGCACGCTGGACGTGCAGACCTGGAACACGCCCGAAGGCGCCAAGGTACTGTTCGTCGAGGCCCGCGAGTTGCCGATGTTTGATATGCGCCTGATCTTCGCCGCGGGCAGCAGCCAGGACGGCGATGCGCCGGGACTGGCCGTGCTGACCAACGCGATGCTCAACGAAGGTGTGGCCGGCAAAGATGTCGGCGCCATTGCCCAGGGCTTCGAAGGCCTGGGTGCCGACTTCGGCAACGGCGCGTTCAAGGACATGGCATTGGCCTCGTTGCGCAGTCTCAGCGCCGCGGACAAACGCGAGCCCGCGCTGAAACTGTTCTCTGAAGTCGTCGGCAAACCGACCTTCCCCGCCGATTCGTTTGCGCGCATCAAGAACCAGATGCTCGCGGGCTTCGAATACCAGAAACAGAACCCCGGCAAACTGGCCAGCATCGAGCTGATGAACCGCTTGTACGGCGACCACCCGTATGCGCATTCCAGCGATGGCACGGCGAAAACCGTTCCAGCGATTACCCTGGCCCAGTTGAAGGCTTTCCATGAGAAAGCCTACGCCGCGGGCAACGTGGTGATTGCTCTGGTGGGCGACCTTTCTCGTGCCGAGGCCGAGGCGATTGCTGCGCAAGTCTCCAGCGCGCTGCCAAAAGGCCCTGCGCTGGCAAAACTGCCGCAACCGGTCGAGCCGAAAGCCAGCATCGGCCACATCGAGTTCCCCTCCAAGCAGACCAACCTGATGCTCGCTCAACTGGGCATCGACCGTGACGATCCGGATTACGCCGCCCTGTCCATGGGCAACCAGATCCTCGGCGGCGGTGGCTTCGGCACCCGTTTGATGAGCGAAGTGCGCGAGAAGCGCGGCCTGACGTACGGCGTGTATTCGGGCTTTACCCCGATGCAGGCGCGCGGCCCGTTCATGATCAACCTGCAAACCCGTGCCGAGATGAGTGAAGGCACGCTGAAACTGGTGCAGGACGTACTCGCCGACTACCTTAAAACCGGACCGACCGAGAAAGAACTCGATGATGCCAAGCGCGAACTGGCCGGCAGCTTCCCGCTGTCCACCGCCAGCAACGCGGACATCGTCGGCCAGCTCGGCGCGATGGGTTTCTACAACCTGCCGTTGAGCTATCTGGAGGACTTCATGCAGCAGTCCCAGAGCCTGACCGTCGAGCAAGTCAAAACCGCACTGAACAAACACCTGAGCACGGACAAAATGGTCATCGTCAGCGCTGGCCCGACCGTGCCGCAAAAGCCGTTACCGGCCCCTACTGATAAACCTGCCGAGCAGCCGCTCGGGGTTCCGGAGCATTAATGGCCACTCGTCCTAAAAAACCTGTTCACAACGTGCACAACGGCGTGAACCAACTTCGTATCATCGGCGGTGAATGGGGCAGCCGAAAGCTGAGCTTCCCCGATGCACCGGGCCTGCGCCCCACGCCAGACCGAGTGCGTGAAACCTTGTTCAACTGGCTCGCACCGTATGTGGCCGGGGCCAAGGTCTTTGACCCGTTCGCCGGCAGCGGCGCGTTGTTCCTCGAGGCGCTGTCCCGTGGCGCGGCGATGGGCCAGGCGCTGGACGCCAGCAACATCGCGGTCTCAAGCATCAAGGAACATCTGGGCACCCTGCGTTGCACCACCGGCCAGATTCAGACGGCCGATGCCCTGCGCTACCTGGAAACCCAGCCAGCGGTCGCCTACGACCTGGTGTTCCTCGATCCGCCGTTCAACCAGAACCTGTTGCCAGCCGTCTGCACCCTGCTCGAAGAGCGCCAGTGGCTGGCGAACGACGCCTGGGTGTACACCGAAAGCGAAACCGCACCCTCGACACTCGGTTTGCCGGCCAACTGGCGCCTGCACCGCGAGCAGAAATCCGGGCGCGTCTACTACTCGTTGTGGCAACGTATGGCAGAGATCGCCGGTTAACCGACCGGCCTGAAAAGGTGCGCACAGGTTGCGCACCGCTGCATCGAGAGCCATCGTGTCTTTTCCGCCAGAACGCTTCACCCCTGCCTTCGGCCTTGGCAACCCGCACTTGCAAACCTTGTGGGGACCGCTGTGGCGCAAAACCAAGCACATCGAACGCGAGCGCGAACGCGTGTGGCTCGAGGATGGCGACTTTCTTGACCTGGACTGGCACGGTCCGCACAGCGCCGATACGCCGCTGGTGCTGGTGTTGCACGGCCTGACCGGTTCTTCCAATTCACCTTACGTGGCCGGCGTGCAGAAGGCGCTGGGCGCCCAGGGCTGGGCCAGCGTTGCACTGAACTGGCGCGGCTGTTCGGGCGAACCGAATCTGTTGCCGCGCAGCTACCATTCTGGTGCCAGTGAAGACCTCGCCGAAGCCATCAAACACCTGCGGGCCAAACGACCGCTCGCGCCGCTGTACGCGGTCGGTTATTCCCTCGGCGGCAACGTTTTGCTCAAACACTTGGGCGAGACCGGCAGTGACAGTGGCGTGCTCGGCGCCGTGGCGGTGTCGGTGCCGTTTCGGCTCGATCAGTGCGCCGACCGTATCGGCCAGGGTTTCTCGAAGGTATATCAGGCGCACTTCATGCGTGAGATGGTCGCCTACATCAAGAACAAGCAACGGCAGTTCCAGCATGACGGGCGCGAGGATGGCCTGGCGAAGCTGGCCGCCCTGGGCTCGCTGGAAAACATGCGCACCTTCTGGGATTTCGATGGCCGGATCACCGCGCCGCTGCATGGTTTCACCGATGCACAGGATTACTATCGCCGTGCCTCAAGCCGCTATTTCCTTGGGGAAATTCGTACGCCGACGCTGATCATCCAGGCTGCCGACGACCCGTTTGTGTTTCCTCACAGCCTGCCGCAAGCCGAGGAATTGTCCGCCAGCATCCAGTTCGAGCTGCAAGCCAAGGGCGGGCATGTCGGCTTCGTCGATGGCACGTTCCGGCAACCGGGTTACTACCTGGAACGGCGCATCCCGCAGTGGCTGGCCGCCGTGGGTCGCGGGTAAACCGATGGATACCGATCAGGGCGAGTCGATCCGTTTCTGGCAAACGGCGCCGTTGGCCGGGGTCGAGTTGTTGTCCGCGCGCTACATCGAACACCGTTTTGCCCCCCATGTGCATGACGGTTACGTGATCGGCATGATCATGGCCGGCGCTCAGCGTTATCGCTATCGCGGCGCCGAACACTTGGCGGGCAGCGGCACGCTGGTGTTGATCAACCCGAATGAATTGCACACCGGCCACAAGGGCACGGAAGACGGTTGGCTGTACCGGGCGTTTTATCCCGACAGTGGGCAGATTCTCTCGCTGCTGACCGAGCTGGAACTGCCGACCCACACCTTGCCCGCGTTTGGCGCCACGCTGTATCGCGACCCCGATCTCGTGAAGGGTTTCTGCCAACTGCATCGGCTGCTCGAAACACCGTCAACCGCCCTGCAACAGCAGACCGCCTGGCGGGAAATGATGCTGTCGTTGCTGCAACGTCACGCCGCCGTCCCGGACGCCGGTAAACCCGGCAAGGAACACCGGGCGGTGACCCTGGCCAAGGAACTGCTGCAGGCGCAATTGACGGCGCCGCCGTCGCTGGAAGAACTCGCGGCAGCGGTGAACCTGTCCCCGTTCCACTTCGCCCGGGTATTCCGCCGCGCCACGGGCATGCCACCGCACACCTGGCTGATACAGCAACGCATCGCCCGGGCACGAGGGTTATTGCAGAGTGGATGTTTGCCGCTGGAAGTGGCCACGCAATTGGGGTTTGCCGACCAGAGCCACCTGAATCGGCAGTTCAAGCAGGTTTACGGGGTTGGGCCGGGGGCGTATCGCAGAGCACTATTGTAGGAGCCGGCTTGCTGGCGATAGGAACAATGCGGTCTGCCTGACTGACCGCGTTGCTCCTATCGCCAGCAAGCCGGCTCCTACAGGGACTTTGTGTTTACTCGCCTTTGGCGACGCCGCGCGCGGGGTCGTTGATCCACTCGCTCCAGGAGCCGGCATACAACGCCCCCAACGGATAACCCGCGAGGCACAAGGCGAACAGGTTATGGCACGCCGTCACGCCGGAGCCGCAGTACGCCACCAGATCAGTCGGCGAACGATTGCCCAGTTTCGCGGCAAACCGCTGCTTGAGCTGATCGGCCGGCAGGAAATGCCCGTCGCTTCCCAGGTTGTCGGTGAACGCCGCGCATTGCGCGCCGGGAATGTGTCCGGCAATCGGGTCGATGGGTTCCACTTCGCCCTTGAAACGCGGCAAGGCCCGGGCATCGAGCAGGGTCAGCGCGAGTTGGCCGAGACGTTGCTGAAGCTGTTCGGCGCTCAGGATCAGCGCATTGTCCGGCTTCCCGGTAAAGGTGCCACGTTCAACACCGGGAGCATCGAGACTCAGGGGCAAACCCGCCGCGTGCCAGGCTTTGAGTCCGCCATCGAGAATGAACACGCCGTCACGCTTGCCCAGCCAGGCCAGCAACCACCAGGCCCGCGCCGCGTAGGCGCCCGGACCGTCGTCATACAAAACCACTTCGCTGTCGGCGTTGATGCCCCAGGCCTGCAAACGCTCGATCAACGCTTCAGGCTCGGGCAACGGATGACGCCCGGTCACCCCTTTGACCACTGCCCCGCTCAAGTCGCGCTCAAGATCGGCAAAACTCGACCCGGCGATATGCCCTTCGGCATAGCTGCGCTGGCCGTAATCCGGGTCTTCGAGGGCAAAACGACAATCCAGAATCACCAGCCCCGGCTGCTCCTTTTTCAGGTCCAGTGCTTGCGGGCTGATCAATTGCGCAATGGGCATAACGGGCTCCAGTGATTAGGCGATGTCTGATCCTACTGTACTTCTTCCAGGGCTTGCGCCAACGGCACGTAAAACTCCTCGAACAAGGCGTTGACCTCATCGCGGGATTGATCCGTGACAAACCCGGCTTCCAGCACCAGCACCTGGTACACCCCACGCTTGATCGCCTGTTCGCTCAGGTGATTGGAGTTCTCCCGCGTGGTGCACAGGAAACGCACCCAGGAGGTCAGGATGATCCAGGCATTGAGGGTCAGGGATTCGATCTGCACCCGATCCATCTCCAGGATGCCGGCCTCGACGAACCCTTTGTAGATCGCCGTGCCCTGGATCACGCAGCGCTGGGAAAAACGCCGGTAACGGGCGGCCAGTTCCGGATCGCTGTCGAGCAAGTGTTCGAGGTCGCGGTGCAAAAACCGGTAGCGCCACATGGCTGCCAGCAACTCCTGGAGGTAGTAACGCTTGTCCTCCACCGTCGCGGCGCGCCCCTGGGGCGGGCGCAGGAAGCTGTCCACCAGGCTTTCGTACTCACTGAACAACACGGCGATGATCGCCTGCTTGTTAGGGAAGTGGTAGTACAGGTTGCCCGGGGAAATTTCCATGTGGGCAGCGATGTGGTTGGTGCTGATGCTGCGCTCGCCCTGCTGATTGAACAGCTCCAGGCTGTTCTGCACGATGCGCTCGCTGGTTTTGATCCGTGGGGCCATGGCTTGAGCTTTAATTCAGAGGGCGTTGACGGGCATCTTACGACCTATCCGCCCGAGGATAAAACAACGCGGCGCCAGGGTGGCATTTGACTTTATAGAGCATAGACTCTAAAAAGCTCTTCACAATAATAAATCCGGAGATGACCATGACTGCTGAAATTGCCTACCTTCAGAATCTGCAGCAGCCACTGGAAGAACTCCAAACCCTGTTCGACGCCCAGCGCGCAGCCTATGCCGCCAACCCGATGCCCCCCGCGGCGCAGCGCCAGCAATGGCTCAAAGCCTTGCGGGATGTGTTGAGCACTGAACGCCAGGCGCTGATCGACGCCATCAGCCAGGACTTCAGCCACCGCAGTGCCGATGAAACCCTGCTCGCCGAACTGATGCCGAGCCTGCACGGTATTCACTACGCCAGTCAGCACCTAAAAGGCTGGATGAAGCCTTCACGGCGTAAAGTCGGCGTTGCCTTTCAGCCCGCCTCGGCCAAAGTCGTTTATCAGCCGCTGGGCGTGGTCGGGGTGATCGTGCCCTGGAACTACCCGCTGTACCTGGCCATCGGACCTTTGGTGGGCGCCTTGTCGGCGGGCAACCGGGTGATGCTCAAACTCAGCGAATCGACCCCCGCCACCGGCTTGCTGCTCAAGGAATTGCTGGGCCGGATCTTTCCCGAAGACCTGGTGTGCGTAGTGCTCGGCGAGGCCGATATCGGCGTGGCGTTTTCCCGCCTGCGTTTCGATCACTTGCTGTTCACCGGCGCCACCAGCATCGGCAAACATGTGATGCGCGCAGCGGCCGAGAACCTGACTCCGGTGACGCTGGAACTGGGCGGAAAATCCCCGGCTATCGTTTCCCGCGATGTGCCATTGAAAGATGCCGCCGAACGCATCGCCTTCGGCAAGACGCTCAACGCCGGACAAACCTGCGTGGCCCCGGACTACGTGCTGGTGCCGGAAGACCGCGTAGGCTCTTTCATCGAAGCCTATCGTCAGGCGGTTCGTGGATTTTATCCGACCCTGGCTGACAACCCGGACTACACCGCGATCATCAATGACCGACAACTGGCCCGGCTCAATGGCTACATCAGCGATGCCACCAGCAAAGGCGCGCTGCTGATCCCGTTGTTCGACCTGGGTCAGGGGCGCCGCATGAGCCATAGCCTGCTGCTCAACGTGACTGACGACATGATGGTGATGCAGGACGAAATCTTCGGCCCTTTGCTGCCGATCGTTCCGTACAAGGATCTGGATGAAGCGTTTGCCTACATCAACCAGCGACCTCGTCCGTTGGCGCTGTATTACTTCGGCTACGACAAGCGCGAACAAAACCGCGTCCTGCACGAGACCCATTCCGGGGGCGTGTGCCTGAACGACACGTTGCTGCATGTTGCCCAGGACGACATGCCGTTCGGCGGCATCGGCGCCTCGGGCATGGGTCATTACCACGGCCACGAAGGCTTCCTGACCTTCAGCAAAGCCAAAGGTGTGCTGATCAAACAGCGTTTCAACGCGGCGAAGCTGATCTACCCGCCGTACGGTAAATCCATCCAGAAATTGATCCAGAAACTGTTTATCCGCTAACGATCAAATCCATCGGGTAATAACAATAATGAGCCCAGGCCTGTCCGATACACCCGCGCTGTCACGGCGCGGCCTGCTTAAATTCAGCCTCGGCGCGAGTGCTTTTCTGGCCACGGCTGGACTGGGTGCGAGCCTCAGCGGTTGTTCGTCGAGCATCCCGGCCAACGGTTTCGCGATGTTGCGCAGCGAAGATCTGCTGTTTTTGCGGGCGCTGATTCCGGTGATGCTCGATGGCGCGGTGGTCGCCGGGAAGATGCCGATGGCGGTCGACCAGACCTTGCACTGCCTGGATAACGGCCTGAATCACCTGTCGCCGGAAATGCTCAAGCTGACCCGGCAATTATTCGATGTGCTGGGGATGGCCGTGACTCGTGGGCCGCTGACCGGGATCTGGGGCAGTTGGGAAAACGCCAGCGCCGAAGAAATCCGGCATTTTCTTGATCGCTGGGAAAACAGCTCGTTGAGCCTGTTGCGCATGGGGCACAGCTCGTTGCTGCAACTGGTGATGATGGCGTGGTACAGCCGGGCTGAATCGTGGGCGCATTGCGGGTATCCCGGGCCGCCTGCCGTTTGAAACCGTGGCGCACGTAGCAATGCTAAACCTGTAGGAGCGAGCTTGCTCGCGATGGACGTTAACGATGACGCGTACTTTCTGGATGAACCGCGCCGCCCTCAGGTTCTTCGCGAGCAAGCTCGCTCCAGGGTTAGCGCTCCGACGAAACGCCAGCCACCTCACCAAAAAACAATAAGAGAACCCGAACATGCCCGTACCCGATCCGTTCCGCGAAGGCATCGCCCGCGGCTGGAAAACCTACAACGGCTCGCAACTGACCGGGGACCTGACCCTGGAAGCGGACGTGGCGATCATCGGCAGCGGCGCCGGTGGCGGGACGACGGCCGAAATCCTCAGCGCCGCCGGCTACAAGGTGTTGCTGATCGAAGAAGGCCCGCTCAAGACCAGCAACGACTTCAAGATGCTCGAAGACCAGGCCTACACCAGCCTCTATCAGGAAGGCATCGGCCGCATGAGCAAGGACGGCGCGATTACCATCCTTCAAGGCCGGGCGGTGGGCGGCACCACGCTGATCAACTGGACGTCGAGCTTTCGTACCCCGGACCCGACACTCGAACACTGGGCCTGGGAGCACGACGTCAAAGGCCACAGCCCGGCGGAGATGGCGCCATGGTTCGAGAAAATGGAACAGCGTCTCGGCGTCGCGCCGTGGATGGTTCCGCCCAACGCCAACAACGACGTGATCCGCAAGGGCTGCGAGAAGCTCGGTTACACCTGGCACGTCATCCCGCGCAACGTACGTGGCTGCTGGAACCTCGGTTATTGCGGCATGGGCTGCCCGACCAACGCCAAGCAATCGATGATGGTCACGACGATTCCGGCGACCCTGGAAAAGGGTGGCGAACTGATTTACCTGGCCCGCGCGGAAAAACTGGTGATCAAGGACGGCAAGGTCACAGGCCTGCAGTGCGTGGCGATGGACGACCGTTGCGTCGCCCCCACGGGCAAGACGATCACGGTCAAGGCGCGGCATTACGTGCTGGCCGGCGGTGGAATCAACAGCCCCGCGCTGCTGTTGCGCTCGGACGCGCCAGACCCGCACAAGCGGCTGGGCAAACGGACCTTCCTGCATCTGGTCAACATGTCCGCCGGGCTGTTCGACGAGGTGATCAACCCGTTCTATGGCGCGCCGCAGTCGATCTACTCCGACCACTTCCAATGGCAGGACGGCACGACCGGCAAGATGGCTTACAAACTCGAAGTGCCACCGCTGCACCCGGCGCTGGCGGCCACCCTGCTCGGCGGTTTCGGCAAGGAAAACGCGCAGCACATGGAAAACCTGCCCCACACCCACGCCATGCTGGCGTTACTGCGCGATGGTTTTCACCCGGACAGCCCCGGTGGCAGCGTCGAGTTGCGCGCTGACAACACGCCGGTGCTCGACTACCAGGTTTCAGCCTACGCCTGGGACGGTTTGCGCCGCGCGTTCCACAGCATGGCCGAGATCCAGTTCGCCGGTGGCGCCAACGCCGTCATGCCGATGCACGCCGACGCGCGCTACGTGAAAACCCTGGCCGAAGCACGCACGCTGATCGACGGGTTGAGCCTTGAGCTGTATCGCACTCGCTTGGGCAGTGCCCATGTGATGGGCGGTTGTGCCATGGGTGAAGACCCGAAAAACGCCGTGACCGACAGCCTTGGCCGGCATCATCAACTCAGCAACCTGTCGATCCACGACGGCTCGCTGTTCCCCACCAGCATTGGCGCAAACCCGCAACTGTCGGTCTACGGGCTGACCGCGCAACTGGCGACTTCGCTCGCCGAACGTTTGAAAAACCCGTGAAAGAGCGAATATTCCCATCGTCTATAGTGTTTTCTTACCCAACAGGCGACTTGGCCGACCGGGAAGGCTGCGATACCATCCGACTCCCCAACGGACTCCCGCCAGGACGACGCGATGAACCGAGTGTTGTACCCAGGTACCTTCGACCCTATTACCAAGGGCCATGGCGACTTGGTCGAACGCGCCGCGCGCCTGTTCGATCATGTGATCATCGCCGTCGCTGCCAGCCCGAAGAAAAACCCGTTGTTTCCCCTGGAACAGCGTGTGGAGCTGGCCCGCGAGGTCACTAAACATCTGCCGAACGTTGAAGTCGTCGGCTTCTCGACGCTATTGGCGCATTTCGCCAAAGAGAAGAATGCCAACGTGTTCCTGCGTGGTTTGCGCGCAGTGTCGGACTTTGAATACGAATTTCAGCTGGCCAACATGAACCGCCAGCTGGCGCCGGACGTGGAAAGCCTGTTTCTTACGCCGTCCGAGCGTTATTCGTTCATCTCCTCGACGCTGGTCCGTGAAATCGCGGCCCTGGGTGGCGATATCACCAAGTTCGTTCACCCTGCAGTGGCGGACGCCCTCACCGAACGCTTCAAGAAGTAAACTTGTAGGAGCCAGCTTGCTGGCGATGGACGTTAACGGTGACGAGGGCTGCCTGGATGAACGCGGCGCTCTCCCGTCCATCGCCAGCAAGCTGGCTCCTACAGCGCCAATGCGGCACAATTGCGCGCATTGGTTTATTGCGCCCGGGCCTTGCGCCCCGGCTGGAGTTAGCATGTCCCTGATCATCACCGACGATTGCATCAATTGCGACGTCTGCGAACCCGAGTGCCCGAACGCCGCCATTTCCCAGGGCGAAGAGATCTACGTGATCGACCCGAACCTGTGCACCCAGTGTGTCGGCCACTACGACGAACCTCAGTGCCAGCAGGTCTGCCCGGTGGATTGCATTCCGCTGGACGAGGCGCACCCGGAGACTGAAGAGCAGTTGATGGAGAAGTACCGGAAGCTTACCGGTAAGGCTTGAGTCATTCGGCGTCTGTGAAGGCGCCTTCGCGAGCAGGCTCGCTCCCACAGGGGTTTTATGATCGACGCAAATCCCCCTGTGGGAGCGAGCCTGCTCGCGATGAGGCCATCAAATACACCGAAGATGTAACTGGTTTCACTCCCGCTGCTCAAACCCCTCCCCGATACACCCCAGACACCGCACAAACGCCGCTTTCGCCGGATCAACCACCAGCGCCTGCCCCGCATCGCCGACATTGCCGCCCAGCGCGGTAAACGGCAACGACACCACAAACGCCCCCGCGCCGATCACCGTTGCCACGACCAGCAAGGGTCGGGCAATCAGCAAATCGCCGAGCATGGCGTAGGCCGGGGGGTTCTGGATGGTGTAGCGCGGATCACCGCTGCCGGCGTTTGCCGCCAGCACTGGCGTACCGACGCTCAGCAGCACAACGACGGCAGCGGTTCGAAGCAGGTTCATGGCTCGGTCCTGTAACAGTGAGAACACTGACTATAGACCGTAGGAGATATCAGCTCTGGCAGCGAGGGCAAAAGACGCTGGCGCGCTGCCCGAGTTTGACTTCCCGCAGCTCTGTTCCGCACACCTTGCACGGCTGACTGCCACGGCCGTACACGAACAGTTCCTGCTGGAAATAACCTGGCTGACCGTCGCCGCCGATAAAGTCGCGCAATGTGGTGCCGCCGCGCTCGATGGCGGCGGCCAGAATGCGTTTGATCTCGATGGCCAGCTTCAGATAGCGCGCCCGGGAAATGCTCTTGGCCTCACGGCGCGGGTCGATACCGGCCGCAAACAACGCTTCAGTCGCGTAGATATTGCCGACGCCGACCACCACCGCGTTGTCCATGATGAACGGCTTGACCGCCATCGAACGCCCGCGGGACTGCTGGAACAAGCGCTCGCCGTCGAACAGGTCGGTCAACGGCTCTGGCCCCAGGCGAATCAACAGTTCGTGGTTGAGCGGATCGAGGCTCCAGAGCATCGCACCGAACCGTCGCGGGTCGGTATAACGCAGCGCCAGGCCCGACTCCAGTTCGATATCCACATGCTCATGCTTGGCGGCCGGCATGCCGACTTCCACCAGACGCAGATTGCCCGACATCCCCAAATGACTGATCAACGTGCCCACTTCGGCATTGATCAGCAGGTACTTGGCGCGCCGTTCCACCAGCACGATACGCTGGCCGGAGAGGCGCACATCGAGGTCTTCAGGAATCGGCCAGCGCAGGCGACGATCACGTACGATCACCCGGCTGACGCGTTGGCCTTCCAGGTGCGGCGCAATACCGCGACGGGTGGTTTCGACTTCCGGCAGTTCAGGCATGATGCTCTCGAATCAGGCTCTCACCACACTCAGCGGTGAGTGCCGAGGTCGCGAATCGTTTGTTTGAGGGTTTCGAAGTCGTAGTCCGAAAGGCCCACGTAATCGAGTACCAGCGGCGCGATGGTGTTCCATTCATGGTCCTCGTTCTGGTTGCCCAGTACCCGGTAGGACGCACAAATGTGTTCGGCCATCTTCAGGATCGCCAGCAGGTTTTTCAGCTGGCTGTTGCGCAAAGACTCATCGCTGAAAATCGCCAGCGCATTGTGGTGATTGGCGATCGCGGTGCTCACGTGCTCCGGCAGACGCCAGGATTTGGCCGTGTAATAACCGACCACCGCGTGGTTGGTATTAAACACCCGATTTTCGGTGTCCACTATGCGGCATTCAGCACTGGCACTGGCGTAGGCTTCTTCCAGAACAGTCATATAGTTGGGGAAGCGTTGCAGCATCAACGGCACGCCGCAATCGTGGAACAGGCCCAAGGCATACGCTTCATCGCCCGCCTGGACGCCGATGCGCTTCGCCAGGCTCAGGCACGTCATCGCCACGTCCTGAGCGGTGTCCCAGAAACGGTTCAGGGTGACGATGGTGTCATCGTTCATTTCACCCTTGATCGACTGCGCGTTGATCAGGTTGATGATCGAACGGCTGCCCAGCAGATTCACCGCACGCTGGATCGAGGCGATCTTGTTGCTCAAGCCGTAATACGGCGAGTTGACGATCTTCAGCAATGCGCCAGAGAGACCCGGGTCCTGGGAGATCAGCTTGGCGATCACTTCCAGGTCCGGATCGGGCATGTACTGTTCCATCTGCAGATCCACCATGATCTGCGGCTGGGCCGGCACGCTGATGCCTTGCAGGGACTGTTGGATCTGTTCGGTGGTCAGCTCTTGGGACATAAGTACACACTCTGGGACAGGTGGCGATTCTAACCTTTATAAAGTTGGATCCGACACACCGGCCAGCATATAGGCCAAAGTTTCATTGTCGGCGTAGCATTTGAAATCGCCTTCGCGGGCAAGCCTTGCTCCTACGGGATATGTGTCGTGCGCAATTTCCGCGACCGACACAAATCCCATAGGAGCAGGCTTGCCCGCGAAGAGGCCATCAGCGTTTCATCGCCCACCCAGCCCGCCGCAAGCCTCAACACGCTATACTCCCGCTCTTTTTTCCGGAGCGACGTCATGTCCCTGCCTAGCCTGCGCCTCAAAGCCAACGCCGACCGTCGCCTGCGAAACGGCCACTTGTGGGTCTACAGCAACGAAATCGATGTGGCCGCCACCCCGTTGCACGGCTTCAAGGCCGGCGACCAGGCGATCCTCGAAGCTGCCGGCGGCAAACCGCTGGGCATCGTCGCCATGAGCCCGAACAACCTGATCTGCGCCCGCCTGCTGTCGCGCGACATCAAGTTGCCGCTGGACAAGTCGCTGCTGGTGCATCGCCTGAACGTCGCCCTGTCCCTGCGCGATCGACTGTTCGACAAGCCGTTCTATCGCCTGGTCTACGGCGACTCCGACCTGCTGCCAGGCCTGGTGGTCGACCGTTTCGGCGACATTTTGGTGGTGCAGATCGCTTCGGCCACCATGGAAGCGCATAAAGACGACGTGATCGCGGCCCTGACCCAAGTGCTCAAGCCAAGCGGCATTCTGTTCAAGAACGACTCCGCCGCCCGCGATGCCGAAGGCCTCAACCGCTACGTCGAAACCGTGTTCGGCCTGGTGCCGGAGTGGGTGGCGCTGGAAGAGAACGGCGTGAAATTCGAAGCCCCGGTCATCCAGGGCCAGAAAACCGGCTGGTTCTACGACCACCGCATGAACCGCGCGCGCCTGGCCCCTTACGCCAAAGGCAAACGCGTACTCGACCTCTACAGCTACATCGGCGGCTGGGGCGTGCAAGCGGCCGCATTCGGTGCCAGTGAAGTGTTCTGCGTCGACGCTTCGGCCTTCGCCCTCGACGGCGTCGAGCGCAACGCTGCGCTGAACGGTTTTGCCGAAAAAATGACCTGCATCGAAGGCGACGTCTTCGAAGCCCTGAAAGAACTGAAAGCCAGCGAAGAACGTTTCGACGTGATCGTGGCCGACCCTCCGGCGTTCATCAAACGCAAGAAAGACATGAAGAACGGCGAAGGCGCCTACCGTCGCCTGAACGAGCAAGCCATGCGCCTGCTCAGCAAGGACGGCATCCTGGTCAGCGCTTCGTGCTCGATGCACCTGCCGGAAGACGACCTGCAAAACATCCTGCTGACCAGCGCCCGTCACCTGGATCGCAATATCCAGATGCTGGAACGTGGCGGTCAGGGCCCGGATCATCCGGTTCACCCGGCGATTGCTGAAACCCGCTACATCAAGAGCATTACTTGCCGGTTGCTGCCAAACAGCTAATCGCAAAACACTGTAGGAGCGAGCTTGCTCGCGATGGTCTCCAACGATAACGCTGGATACCTGACCCTCGCGTAGTCTGTTCGTTTTTCGCGAGCAAGCTCGCTCCTACAATAGATTCGGAACAGTCCCACACCTCCTGCATTGACTTCCATGTCCATCAGGTCAACTCTCGGCCACCCCTCACGGATCGAGAGCGTTGTAGATGAACCCTTCCACGCACACCGCGAAAAAATCGTCGCTCATCCTGCTATTGATGACGATGACGCTACTGGGTGTATTCCCGCTGGACGTCGTACTCCCGTCCTTCCCAGCGCTCTCTGACTATTTCCGGACCTCAGCGTCCGACATTGCCCTTTCGGTCAGCCTGTTCGCCATTGGTCTTGCGCTATCGGTGGTACTGGTCGGACCGTTGTCGGATTTATGGGGGCGCAAGACCCTGTTGCTGACCGGTATCGCCATCTCGATGGTCGGTGCAACCGGTTGCCTGCTGTCCAGCGAATACAGCTGGTTCCTGGTGTTTCGAGTCATTCAGGCCGTGGGTTGCGGTTCCTTTGTGCTGTCGCAGGCGCTGATCCAGGATTTGTTCGTCGGCAAGGAACAGGAACGAATCAGGATCTGGATGACGACCGGCGGCGGGGTGTTCATTTCAATATCGCCGCTGCTCGGAACCTGGTTGCAAATGCATCTGGGCTGGGAGGGCAGCTTCTATGTCTTTATCGCATTGGCAGCGATTGTCTGGATAAAGGCTGGCGTCTTGCTCAAGGAAAGCCCACGCAGTCGGAATGCGGCGCCCGGGCGCTTTTTCAGTGCCTATTGGCGGCTGTGTTCCGACCTGCGCTTCATGGGTTATTGGCTCATTTCCGGCCTGGCCTTCGCCTGCCATTTTTCATTCATTGTCATGTCGCCGATCATTTTCATGGAACGCCTGGCACTCTCGCCCTACGAATTTGCCTGGGCATTGTTGTTGTATGGCGTGGCCTATGTGTTCGGCGGGGTAGTCGCCAGCGCGCTGCATCGGCGCCTGCCGGCCAACTCGCAGATAGTGATCGGCCTGGGGCTGATCGCACTGTCAGGGTTGGTCATGCTGTGGCTGGCGAATCAGTTCGGGCTCACGGCTGCGGCGGTACTGATCCCCATGCTCATTTGTACGGCCGGCACCACCATTGCCAGGCCTATCGCCAATTCCAAAGCCATGACCCTCTATCCACAGGATGCCGGCACGTCCTCATCGGTCGGCGGCGTAATGATCTTCATGTGCGGCGGCGTGATCAGCGTGGTGATCAATCTCGCGTCCGCAAATCTGACCACGGCCCTCGCCTTGTGTTTCCTTATCTTGAGCGCAGCGGGTCTGGCTGTGAACGCACTGATCACGCAGCGCAATCTGGCGATACACCTGTAGGAGCGAGCTCGCTCGCGAAGGTCGTCAACGATAACGCTGGCAGCCTGACACCCCGCGGCGCTCTCAGGTTTTTCGCGAGCGAGCTCGCTCCTACATGTCCATGACATATCCAGAACTACTGTCGCAACGACAACTGCCCGTCCCGCACCTACCGTTTCTCTTCACATCCAGGAAGAGGACAACGGAATGTCCAGCACGCCAAAAGCCCATTGCTTACGTATCGGCCGTCGCTCGGAGCCCGGCCGGGTCTATTTGCTGACCGCCGTTACTCATCAACGACAGCTGATATTCAAGGATTGGCGCATGGGTCGGTTACTGGTCAACGAGTTCAGAAGAGCTCAGGAAACCGGCACCGTTACTTCCCTATCCTGGGTGGTCATGCCGGATCACTTTCACTGGCTGATTGAGTTGCATAACGGCGATTTGCCGAAACTGATGCAGGTCACCAAATCCCGCAGTGCACGACTCATCAATCAGGAGCGAGGCTTTTCAGCGCCTGTATGGCAAAAGGGCTACTTCGACAGGGCGTTGCGTCGCGAGGACGATCTGAAAGCGTTGGCTCGATACATCGTTGCCAATCCATTGCGAGCAGGATTGGTCGAGCACATCGGCGAATATCCGCTGTGGGATGCAATCTGGATCTGACACACGGGCCAATGTAGGAGCGAGCTCGCTCGCGAAAAACGTCAACGATAACGCTGGCAGCCTGACACCCCGTGGCGCCCTCAGGTTTTTCGCGAGCAAGCTCGCTCCCACAGTACCGCCATCCACACGTCTCTTGGTTGCTGCCTCCATGATCGCGACCATTCCCTCCCGCCGCCAGCCGTGTAGAATCGCGACATTCATCGCCAGTCATCCCCCGGCGGGTTTATGAGCTCAAGCTGAAGCGCGCGGCGATCCCGCAAAGTTATCGGCAACTTCCGGACACACGGCCATTTCTGAGTGTTCCAGACGTCAATAGAAGCTCACTTCCCTTTTGATACCTGATTAGCCGCCCGGAGTGCTTCATGCCTGATTACCGCTCGAAAACATCCACCCACGGCCGCAACATGGCCGGTGCCCGCGCACTGTGGCGCGCCACGGGGATGAAAGATGACGACTTCAAAAAGCCGATCATCGCCATTGCCAACTCCTTCACCCAGTTCGTACCGGGCCACGTCCACCTCAAGGACCTGGGCCAGCTGGTCGCCCGCGAAATCGAACGCGCCGGCGGTGTAGCGAAAGAATTCAACACCATCGCTGTCGATGACGGCATCGCCATGGGCCACGACGGCATGCTGTATTCGCTGCCGAGCCGCGAGATCATCGCCGACTCCGTCGAATACATGGTCAACGCCCACTGTGCCGACGCCATCGTCTGCATCTCCAACTGCGACAAGATCACCCCTGGCATGCTGATGGCCGCCCTGCGCCTGAACATCCCGGTGATCTTCGTGTCCGGCGGCCCGATGGAAGCCGGCAAGACCAAACTGGCCAGCCACGGTCTCGACCTCGTCGACGCCATGGTGATCGCCGCCGACTCCAGCGCTTCTGACGAGAAAGTCGCCGAGTACGAGCGCAGCGCCTGCCCGACCTGCGGTTCGTGCTCCGGCATGTTCACCGCCAACTCGATGAACTGCCTGGTCGAAGCCCTCGGTCTGGCATTGCCGGGCAACGGTTCGACCCTCGCCACCCACAGCGATCGCGAACAGCTGTTCCTGCAGGCCGGTCGCACCATCGTCGAGCTGTGCAAGCGTTACTACGGTGAGAACGACGAATCGGTATTGCCGCGCAACATCGCCAACTTCAAGGCGTTCGAAAACGCCATGACGCTGGACATCGCCATGGGCGGTTCCACCAACACCATCCTGCACTTGCTGGCCGCGGCCCAGGAAGCCGAGATCGATTTCGACCTGCGCGACATCGACCGTCTTTCCCGTCACGTGCCGCAACTGTGCAAAGTCGCGCCGAACATCCAGAAGTACCACATGGAAGACGTGCACCGTGCCGGCGGGATCTTCAGCATCCTCGGTTCGCTGGCCCGTGGCGGCCTGCTGCACACCGACTTGCCGACCGTGCACAGCAAGACCCTGGCCGAAGGCATTGCCAAGTGGGACATCACCCAGACCGACGACGAAGCCGTGCATCACTTCTTCAAGGCCGGTCCGGCGGGCATCCCGACGCAAACCGCATTCAGCCAGTCGACCCGTTGGGAAACTCTGGACGACGACCGTGAAAACGGCTGCATCCGCAGTGTCGAGCACGCTTACTCGAAAGAAGGCGGCCTGGCCGTTCTTTACGGCAACATCGCGCTGGACGGCTGCGTGGTGAAAACCGCCGGTGTCGACGAGTCGATCCACGTCTTCGAAGGCAACGCGAAGATCTTCGAAAGCCAGGACAGCGCCGTGCGCGGCATCCTCGCCGACGAAGTGAAGGCCGGCGACATCGTGATCATCCGTTACGAAGGCCCGAAAGGCGGCCCGGGCATGCAGGAAATGTTGTACCCGACGTCGTACCTGAAATCCAAAAGCCTGGGCAAAGCTTGCGCACTGCTCACCGACGGTCGTTTCTCCGGTGGTACTTCGGGCCTGTCCATCGGCCACGCTTCTCCGGAAGCGGCTGCCGGCGGCGCGATTGGTCTGGTGCAGGACGGCGACAAAGTGCTGATCGACATTCCGAACCGCTCGATCAACCTGTTGATCAGCGACGAAGAAATGGCCGGGCGCCGTGCCGAGCAGGATCAGAAAGGCTGGAAGCCTGTGGAAAAACGTCCACGCAAGGTGACCACCGCGCTGAAGGCCTACGCCCTGCTGGCGACCAGCGCCGACAAGGGTGCGGTGCGTAACAAGGCGATGCTTGACGGGCTGTAAGCGTCAATCGCAGAAACAAAAATGCCCCGCCAAAGTGCGGGGCATTTTTTTGACCAATACACAGTTATCTGTAGGAGCGAGCTTGCTCGCGATGAACGCAAAGACACCGCGTTAAATCAGACAGTACGCGTTATCGTTAACGCCCATCGCGAGCAAGCTCGCTCCTACAGTGAATCCAAATCCTTACTGGATTTCTGCCGGCGTCACGATCACCCAGTTCTTGTCCGCCGTCACCGGCAACCCTTCCTTGGCCTGGGCCGCAGCGTGTTTGGCCATCATGCCGTTAATCTGGGTCATGTATTTGTCTTTGCGGTTGACCCACAAGTGGATGCCGCCCTTGGCCACGTCAACATCGTGGAACAGCATGTAACCGTCGCTGCTCGGGGTATCGCCGCCGACCAGTACCGGTTTTTTCCACTCATCGATGTAGGTCAGAATCGCCGCGTGTTTACCGGCCATCCAGGTCGCCGGGGTCCAGAGGTACGGGGTCAGTTCGAGGCCGAGGTTGGCCTTCTCGTCATACTTGCCAGCGGTGATCTGTTTGCGCGCCGTGGTCAGCTCGCCGGACTTTTGATCCTTGAGCAGCAGGCTCACACCGATCACATTCTGCGGTTTGACGTTATAGCCGTACTTCGGATCGGCAGCGACCATGCGCACCAGCTCTTCGGAAGCGGCGGTCATCACGTAGACCTCGATGCCGTTCTCCATCAGCTTGTTGTAGAGCTCTTGCTGGCCGGTGAAGATTTTCGGCGGGTTGACGTCGAGGTTCTTGACCACATCGCCTTCGTAATAAGTCGCAGGCACCGGTTTGCCGGAGGCCATCAACTCGTCGACATAGCCCTTGAGCTCCTGGAGCGTGAAACCGGAGAACACCTGGGCGACCCATGGATAGCAAACCATGTCGTCGACTTCGCAGAGACGGTAGTAGTAGCTGAACAGGCTTTCCTTGTGGTCGGCGGTGTCCTTGAACGGCATCAGTTTCAGGGAGGGGTCGAGTTTGTCGCGGGTGATCAGACCCTTGTTCTCCATGAACGGCAGCAACGACTCTTCGAGGTCATAGCGGTAACTGGTGTTGTCCATGTCGAACACCGCGTAGTTACCCTTGTTCGCGTTGGCCGCGATCATCGCGTCCAGCGCCTTGGCCTGATCGGCCGGCCAGTGCTTCAAATCCGTCGCGAGGACCTGACCGGCGAGGCCGAGGCAAAGCGCTGCTGCCAGAAATTTCGGTGCGAACTTCATTGGCGTTTTCTCCCTGAATGAAAGTCGTCGACGCTAACAAATAAGTGTGACAGTCCTCGTCTGTCCGCGACGGCCAACGCACCTATCGCGCCAGCTGCATCCCTGTGAGCGACACCCGCTTATTCCAAAAACGACAGTTATCAGACTTTTTTGGTATTAATTCATTGTAAATCAAGCTGTTAGGCTTGCCGGTTCGCAGCTGCCCCGGAAGGCAGTTGGCACATGTCTAATGGGAGTTCCAATGAATCTACCGCTGATTCTCAACCTGCTGGTGTTCCTCGCCCTGCTCGTCGCACTGGCACAAACCCGTCACACGACGTGGAGTCTGGCTAAAAAAGTCCTGCTCGCTTTGGTGTTGGGCGTTGTGTTCGGTGTCGCACTGCACACGATTTACGGTGCCGGCAACCCGGTGCTGAAAGCCTCGATCGGCTGGTTCGATCTGGTGGGCAACGGTTACGTGCAGTTGCTGCAAATGATCGTGATTCCGCTGGTGTTCGCCTCGATCCTCAGCGCCGTGGCGCGCCTGCACAACGCTTCGTCGCTGGGCAAGATCAGCTTCCTGACCATCGGCACGCTGCTGTTCACCACCGCTATCGCGGCGTTGATCGGTATCGGGCTGACCAACCTGTTCGGCCTGACGGCTGAAGGGCTGGTGGCCGGCACGCAGGAAATGGCCCGTCTGCAAACCATTCAGACCGACTACGCGGGCAAGGTCGCCGACCTGAATGTGCCGCAGCTGCTGCTGTCGTTCATCCCGCAAAACCCATTCGCCGACCTGGCCCGCGCCAAGCCGACGTCGATCATCAGCGTGGTGATTTTCGCGGCCTTCCTCGGCGTCGCTGCCCTGCAACTGCTGAAGGATGATGTCGAGAAAGGTCAGAAAGTGATCAACGCCATCGACACCCTGCAAGCCTGGGTGATGCGTCTGGTGCGACTGGTGATGAAGCTCACCCCTTACGGCGTATTGGCCCTGATGACCAAAGTGGTTGCCGGTTCCAACCTGCAAGACATCATCAAGCTCGGCAGTTTTGTGGTGGTGTCCTACATCGGCCTGGGCCTGATGTTTGTGGTCCACGGCGTGCTGGTGTCGGCGGCCGGGATCAACCCGCTGCGCTTCTTCCGCAAGATCTGGCCGGTGCTGACGTTTGCCTTCACCAGCCGCTCCAGCGCGGCGACGATTCCGCTGAGCATCGAAGCGCAGACCAGCCGCCTGGGGATTCCACAGTCCATCGCCAGTTTCGCCGCATCGTTCGGTGCGACCATTGGCCAGAACGGCTGTGCCGGCCTGTACCCGGCGATGTTGGCGGTGATGGTGGCGCCGACCGTGGGCATCAACCCGCTGGATCCGCTGTGGATCGCGACGCTGGTGGCGATTGTGACGCTGAGCTCGGCCGGTGTGGCGGGCGTGGGCGGTGGCGCGACGTTCGCGGCGCTGATCGTGTTGCCGGCGATGGGCTTGCCGGTGTCACTGGTGGCGTTGCTGATTTCGGTTGAGCCGCTGATTGATATGGGTCGTACGGCGTTGAACGTGAGCGGTTCGATCACGGCCGGGGCGATTACCAGCCAGATCATGCAGCAGACGGATAAAGAATTGCTGGATGCGGATGAGCATTCGGAGTTGGCTCACGCTTAAGCGGCGTCAGTTAGATCGCTATCGCGGGCAAGCCTTGCTCCTACAGATTTGATGTCGATCGCGAAAATTGCGTACGACTCAAACCCTGTAGGAGCAAGGCTTGCCCGCGAAGCTTTTAGGCTTTTTCCCAAACCTCAAAGTTGTAAGCCGGCTTATCCCCTTCGGCAGGATTCGGCACATTCGACACCAACTTCCACTGCTTCAAATCAAACTCCGGAAACCACGCATCCCCTTCCGGGCTCAACGCCACACGCGTCAGATACAACCGATCCGCCTGCGCCAACCCTTGCGCATACAACTGCGCCCCGCCAATCAGCATCAGTTCATCGACACCCTGCTCCTTCGCCCATTCCTCTGCGCGAACCACCGCAGCTTCCAGCGACGGAAAAACTTCCGCGCCTTCCAGCACCAGATCCGCCTGACGACTGACCACGATGTTCAACCGGCCCGGCAGCGGACGACCGAGGGAATCCCAGGTCTTGCGACCCATGATGATCGGCTTGCCCAAGGTGGTGGCCTTGAAGTATTTGAAGTCCCCAGGCAGGTGCCAGGGCATGCTGTTGTCGACGCCGATCACGCGGTTTTCACCGAGGGCTGCGATCAGGCTGAGGGGGAGTGATTTAGTCATGCCGGCGAGGATACCAGAGCCTCGCGTACCCCGATAAGCGCCACAGCGGTTATGCTCACAGCTCAATTGAGCGACGGGATGCCGCGTGACTGAACTGAATAACCTCTGGCTGACAGAAACCATCCGCCTGCGTGAAGAACACGCCGGCCCTCTGGATGATCTGGAAGCCAACAGACTGGCCCGCACCGCCGGCGGCGATCTGCCGACGCGGATTTCGCGCCGCGCCGTGTGGCTGGCCGAGCGCGATGGGCTGACCGAAGCCCTCAGGCATTGGCTGCAAGGCGCGCGACTGGCGCTGATCGTGATGGCGGTGCTGGCCGTGGTCAGCGGCGCCGGGCTGGCGTTTGCCGCGCTGGGTGACGGTCAGACGCCGGTGAATGTGTTCTGGGCCTTGGGCAGCTTGCTCGGGCTGAACCTGATTCTGCTGCTGAGCTGGGCCATGGGCCTGGTGTTTGCCGGCGAACACGGCGCGACGCTGGGACGCTTGTGGTTGTGGCTCAGTGAAAAACTCGCCCGCGACGCCAAAGCCGCGCAACTGGCGCCCGCGCTGCTGTTGTTGCTGCAACGACAAAAACTCAATCGCTGGGCGCTCGGCGTGTTGGTCAACGGTTTGTGGTTGCTGGTGATGCTCAGCGCGCTGGTGGTTCTGCTGATGCTGATGGCGACCCGGCGTTATGGCTTCGTCTGGGAAACCACCCTGCTCAGCGCCGACACCTTCGTGACCATGACCCAAACACTGGGTGCGCTGCCCGCCCTGTTGGGGTTCAACGTGCCAACGGTGGAGATGATCCGCGCCAGTGGCGATGCCGCGCTGAACATCGAAAGCGCCCGCCAGGCCTGGGCCACGTGGCTGGTCGGCGTGTTGGTGGTTTACGGCATTGTGCCGCGCCTGCTCCTGGCGCTGTTCTGCCTGTGGCGCTGGAAAAGCGGCCGAGCAAACCTGCATCTGGACCTGAACCTGCCCGGTTACGCCCAACTGCGCGAACGCCTGATGCCCACCAGCGAACGCCTGGGCATCAGCGATGCCGCGCCCGCGCAACTTCATCGGGTGGAAAGCGGCGTCAGCAATCTGCAAAGCGATGGCGCGTTGCTGGTGGCCATCGAGCTGGACGATCAACGCCCATGGCCGCCACAACTGCCTGAAAACGTGAGCGACGCGGGCATCCTCGACAGTCGCGAATCGCGTAACAAACTCCTTGAGCAGCTCAGCCGTTTCCCTCCGGCCCGCCTGGCCATCGCCTGCGATCCACGACGTTCGCCAGACCGAGGCAGCCTGGCGCTGATCGCCGAACTGGCTCGCAGCGCCAGCGCCACCCGCGTCTGGTTGCTGCAAGCGCCGCCCGGCGAAGCACTGGACGCCGAGCGCCTCGGCGACTGGCACGTGGCACTGCAACAGTTGGAGCTGCCCTTCGCCGACTGCGCGCCGCTGAACTGGCTGGAGACTGGCCATGACTAATCCGTGGAAAGCGCCGTTGAAGCTTGCCGTGGTCGGCCACACCAACGTCGGTAAAACCTCACTGCTGCGCACGCTGACCCGTGACGTCGGTTTCGGCGAAGTCTCCCATCGCCCCAGCACCACGCGGCATGTCGAAGGCGCGCGGTTGTCGGTGGACGGCGAACCCTTGCTCGACCTGTTCGACACCCCCGGCCTCGAAGACGCCATCGCCCTGCTCGACTATCTCGAACGCCTGGAGCGCCCCGGCGAACGCCTCGACGGCCCGGCGCGGCTGGCGCGTTTTCTTGAAGGCAGCGAAGCCCGACAGCGTTTCGAGCAAGAAGCCAAAGTGCTGCGGCAACTGCTCACCTGCGATGCCGGCCTCTATGTGATCGACGCCCGCGAACCGGTGTTGGCCAAGTACCGCGACGAACTGGAAGTGCTCGCCAGCTGCGGCAAACCGTTACTGCCGGTGCTGAATTTCGTCAGCAGTGCCAACCACCGCGAACCGGATTGGCGCGAAGCGCTGGCACGGTTGGGCTTGCACGCCCTGGTGCGTTTCGACAGCGTCGCGCCCCCGGAGGATGGCGAACGTCGGCTCTATGAAAGCCTCGCTTTGCTGCTGGAAAACTCCCGCGAGCAACTGGAGCGTCTGATCGCTGATCAGCAGGCCCAGCGTCTGGCCCGACAGCAAAGTGCGGCGCGGTTGATTGCTGAATTGTTGATCGATTGCGCGGCATGCCGGCGTAGCGTGGCCAGCGACGCTGAACAGGAACAGCAGGCGATCAGCGAGCTGCACAAAGCCGTTCGCCAACGGGAACAGCGCTGCGTCGAAGCCCTGCTCAAGCTCTATGCCTTCCGCCCGCAGGACGCGGCGGCCAGTGATCTGCCGCTGCTCGATGGCCGTTGGGGCGATGATCTGTTCAACCCGGAAACCCTCAAGCAACTGGGCGTGCGGCTCGGTGGCGGTATCGCGGCCGGCGCGGCGGCCGGGGCCGGGGTGGATCTGCTGGTCGGCGGTTTGACCCTCGGCGCGGCGGCATTGGCCGGCGCGATTGCCGGTGGCGCGCTGCAAACCGCGCGCAGTTATGGCAGCCGGTTGCTGGGCAAGATCAAGGGTCAACGCGAATTGACGGTCGATGACAGCGTGTTGCGGTTGTTGGCGTTGCGTCAGCGGCAGTTGTTGCAGGCGCTGAACGCGCGCGGGCATGCGGCGATGGACAGCATCCAGGTCGCCACGCCACAGGACAAGACCTGGCGCGAAGGCAAACTGCCCGAGGCCCTGAACAAGGCTCGAGCGCATCCGCAGTGGTCGTCGCTTAATCCACAGGCGAAGTTGAGTCAGGCGGAGCGGCAGGAGCAGGTTGAGGTGTTGGCGCGGCAGTTGTAAATATTGGTGATTGAGGTGGTCAGGCAGGCCCCATCGCGAGCAGGCTCCCACATTGGATCTGTGACCGACGCAAATCCCTTGTGGGAGCGAGCCTGCTCGCGATGGTAGCGACTCGGTTTCGAGGCTTTACACGGTCAACAGCCGCAACGCCTTGTCCTTCAAGATGCCAAGATCAATCACCGGCACCCACATCTCCTTGGCCAGCTCATCCCACTGGCGCATGCGCAAACTGACCTCGCACAACGGGTCCTGCTCGAAAGCTTCCGCCTGCGCCTCAGTCATCACCCCGCCCTGGTATTCCAGGGTGCGACGGCTGGCTTCGCTCAAGCGTTCGTAATACCCAGGCTCTTTGAGCGTCAGATAACGCTTGGCTTGCACGTGGTATTCCACCAGCCGCGCCACGCGTTCACTGAAACCTGCGCGGCGCAGATAATCAGCGCCCAGCCTTTCGTGACTGACCACGCCGAAACCGCCCATGTTCTCCGCACTCTCGGCGCAGATGTGCCCGATGTCGTGGAAGAACGCGGCGAGCACCACTTCGTCATCGAAGCCTTCCGCCATGGCCAGTTGTGCGGCCTGGGACATGTGCTCGATCTGCGACACTGGCTCACCGATGTAATCGCTGTCGCCAAAACGTTCGTACAGCGCGAATACTTCGTCGATCACTTGCGCAGTGCGGTCCATCAAAGCTCTCCCAATACAGTCGCGACATTACGTTCTGCCATGGCCGGCCCGACACTCATGCCGACGCCGGTGTGCATCAGCGCCACGCTCACGCCCGGCATCGGCCGCAGGAATGAAAACGGTCCTGGCCCGCGGGATCCATAGACACCCTGCCAGCGCTCGACCACTTGCACCTTGCAGCCCAACGTCTGCTCGGCCAGTTCGATCATCCAGTCGTCCACTTGCTCGGCGTTGAATGGCGAGGCGTCGCTGCCATAGTGATGGGAGTCGCCGATGATCAATTCACCGTAAGGCGTCGGGCTGATCAGCAGGTGAATGCCGTTTTCGTGCAGGTGCGGTTCTTCACGCAGGATGTGCGCCTGCACCGCCGCCGCTTCCGGCAGATCGGCGAAAGCGCCGTAGTGCACGCAACTCAAACCGGTGAGCAGCGCGTGTTGCAGGTTGAGGTTGATCTGCGGGCGGGCGCGAAGCATTTGCAGCCGGCAGATTTGCGGGTCAAGCGAAGCGATCGGCTCGGCCAGCAAGGTCTGATAATCGTGGCCGGAGCAGACGATGATTTGCTCGGCGCTGAAGGTGCCGGCGGTGCTGTGCAAGCGGCCGGGCTCGATGTCGCGCACGAGGGTGGAGAAGTGAAACTCGACGTTCATTTCGCGGCGCAGGTAATCGACCAACGCCGGGATCGCTTCGCGGGAATACAGTTGTTGATCGTCCATGCCGTGCAGCGCGGCGCGGTGATGGCTGAACTGGCCACCGTATAAATCGCGCAATGCAGCACCGCGCAGCAGGTCGACGCGGTAACCGTGTTCCATGGCTCGTCCGGTGCAAAAAGCTTCCAGCAGGTGTTCTTCGGCTTCGGTGCGGGCGAACAGGTATGAGCCGTTGCGCTTGAGCTGCAGGCCGGCCAGTTGCGCCCATTGGCCCCAGATCTCGCGGCTGGCTTTGGCCAGTTCGAGCATAGGGCCCGGTGGTTGGCCGGTGACGAGGGCCTGGCCGAAGTTGCGCACCGAGGCGCCGAGCGGGGTTTCGCTGCGTTCGAAAACCGTGACCTTGAGACCGCGTCGGGCGGCAGCGTAGGCGTGGGACAGGCCGAGGATGCCGGCGCCTACGATCAGCATGTCGTTGGGGTGTGTCATGTGGACTTGTCCTGAATTTGAGACCGCTATCGCGGGCAAGCCTTGCTCCTACAGGTGTTGTGTCGTATACAAAATTTGCGAACGACATAAGTCTGTAGGAGCAAGGCTTGCCCGCGAAGGGGCCCTGTCAGCCAATAGAGATCTTACTTGGCAGCCACTTTCTCGGACTTGCCGTCATAACGCTTGCGCCACTCGGTCAGGATCTCGTCGCGATTTTTCGACGCCCAGGCAAAGTCGTTCTTGATCAAACGCTGCTCATAATCCGCCGGCAACTCAGTCTGCGGCTTGGCAATCCCCGGCTGCGCAAGCACCGCGAAGTTCTCTTTATAAAGCTCCATCGCCGCCGGGCTGACCGAGAAGTCAGCCAGTTTCTTCGCCGCGTCTTCATGCGGTGTGCCCTTGATCACAGCGGTCGCTTCGATCTCCCAGCCCAGGCCTTCTTTCGGCAGGATAATGTCCAGCGGCGCGCCCTGGCGCTTCAACTGAACGGCCGGGTATTCAAAGGAAATACCAATCGGGAACTCGCCCGCAGCCGCCAGTTTGCAAGGCTTGGAGCCGGAGTGAACGTACTGGCCGATGTTCTGGTGCAGGTCGTCCATGTACTGCCAGCCCTGCTTCTCGCCGAAGGTTTGCAGCCAGGCGCTGACGTCGAGGAAACCGGTGCCGGACGAGGCCGGGTTTGGCATGACGATCTTGCCTTTGTACTCAGGCTTGGTCAGGTCCTGCCAGCTAACGGGCTTGGTCAAACCCTGTTTCTTGGCTTCGACGGTGTTGAAGCAAATGGTCGCGGCCCACACGTCCATGCCAACCCAGGCTGGCGGGTTGGCGGCGTCGCGGTAGTTGCCGCCGATCTTGCCCAGGTCCTTCGGCGCGTAGCTTTGCAGCATGCCTTGCTGATCGAGAATCGCCAGGCTCGAAGCGGCCAGGCCCCAGACAGCATCAGCCTGTGGACGGGCTTTTTCGGCCAGCAGTTTGGCGGTGATGATGCCGGTGGAGTCGCGTACCCACTTGATCTCGACGTCCGGGTTGGCCTTTTCGAACGCTTCTTTGTAGGTCTTCAGTTGCTCGGCTTCGAGGGCGGTGTACACCGTCAACTCGGTGGTCGCCGCGAAGGCGTTCAGGCTGAAAGCGGTGAGGACAGCAGCGGCCAGGGCCATAGGCTTGAACATGGTCTTTTCCTGTTGTTGAGTTGAGGGTGTGAGTCAGTTGCCGGGCGCGGTCTGCCGCCAGGCCTGGGAGCGGCGCAACACACCGCGCGAGGCCCAGGCCAGCAGCAGGGACACGCCCGCCGAGGTGAACAGAATCAGGGTCGACATCGCCGCCGCCCCGCCGACGTTGCCGGCGTCATCCATGTTCAGCACCGCCACTGCCGCGAGGATGGTGTCGGGGCTGTAGAGGAAGATCGCCGCCGAGACGGTGGTCATGGCCGAGACGAACAGGTAGCGCACGATGTCCAGCAGCGCCGGCAGGCAGATCGGCACGGTAACCCGCAGGTAATGCCGATACAGCGGCGCCTTGAGCGACAGCGCGGCCGCTTCGAACTCGGCGTCGAGTTGACGCAGCGCCGTGGTCGCCGTCATTTGCGCGGTGGTCAAATAGTGAGCAATGGTGCAGACCACCAGCAGGGTCATGGTCCCGTAGAGCACATGCAGCGGGTTGTCGGTGAGGTTGAAGAAGAAGACATAACCCAGGCCCAGCACCAGACCCGGCACCGCCATCGGTACGAAACTGAGCATGCGCAGTGTCAGATTCAGTCCGCGTTGCCCTTTGGTTTTTTCCATCAGGTACGCGCCGGTGAAGATCAGCACGCTGCCGATCAACGCTGTGCACAGGGCCATTTTCACGCTGTTGCCGTAGGCCAGCCAGCCACCGCCCGCCGTGTCGTTGAACTGGTAATGGTTGAGCGACAGCGACAGGTTGTACGGCCAGAATTTCACCAGCGACGAGAACACCGCCATGCCGAACACCAGCAGCAACACCGCGCAGATCAGCAGCACAATGGCGAGGTAGCAGCCGTCGCGCAGCTTCGACGGTGCCGGTTGAAAGACCTGCGCCCGACCGCTCATGGAATCACCGTGACGCCGACGCAACCAGGCATCGACCGCGAAGCTGAACAGCGCCGGCAGCAGCAGGACCATGCCGATCAACGCACCACGTCCGAATTGTTGCTGGCCGACCACCGCTTTGTAGGCTTCCAGCGCCAGCACTTGATAGTCGCCACCGACCACCACGGGCACGCCGAAGTCGGTGATGGTCAGGGTGAATACAAGGCAGAACGCTGCGAACACCGCCTGACGGGTTGCCGGCCAGGTGATGCTGCGAAAGGCTTTGGCCGGACTGGCGCCCATGCTGGAGGCGGCATCGAACAGACGCGCATCCGCCAGGGACAGCGCCGACAGCAAAATCATCAGTGCGTGTGGGAAGGTGTAGATGACCTCACCCAGCACAATGCCCCAGAAGCCGTAGATATTGTCCGAGAGCAAACCGCGCAACATGCCCTGATTGCCGAACAGGTAAACCAGCGCAATACCCGGCAGCATCGACGGCGCCATCAGCGGCAACAGCGACAGGCCGCGCCAGATGCCTTTGCCCGGAATCAACGTGCGTTGCAGGGCGTAGGCAAACAGGTAAGCCAGCGGTACGACAATCGCCGCCACGCTGAGGGAAACCTTCAGGCTGTTGCCGAGCAGCCAGTGGAAATTCGCACTGGTCACCAATTCACGCGCAGCCACCAGACCGCCGCCCTGCCCGGCCTCCGAACTGAAGCCTCGCCAGAAGATTGCCAGCAACGGCATCAACACCGCGATACCGAGCAACACCAGCAAAAGCACTTTGCCACCGACCATGAACACCCGGTCGCCGATCTCGGCACGGGAGGTCTGCCGAACCTGCTTGTGCGGTATCGGCAGCGCGATGTTCGCGCTCATCAGGCAAACACCTGCAGGCTGCGCGGCGGCAAGGCGACCATGATTTGCTGGGCGCCAAGGCGCGGCATGGCTTCCGGCGCCAGTTCAGCGAGTAATGCGTGACCCGGCAGTTGATCAAGTTCGAAGCTCATTCGGCAGCGGTTGCCGAGGAAGGTGATTTCGCGAACCTTGGCCGGGAACAGGTTTTCCTCATGCACCAGCGGGTTGACGTTGATCGCCTCGGGGCGGCAGAACAACCGGCCCGACGCGGTTTTTGCACTGCCGTCCGCCAGGCGCACGTTCATCCCGCCGACTTGGGCGTGGCTGTCGCTGTTGCGGTGGAACGGCAGCCAGTTGCCCTGACCGACAAACTCCGCCACGAACGGCGTGGCCGGGCGGTCGTAGATTTCCTGCGGCGTGGCGTACTGCTCGACCTTGCCGTTGTTCATCACAGCGATGCGGTCGGCCATCAGCATGGCCTCGTCCTGATTGTGCGTGACCATCAGGGTGGTGATACCGAGGTTGCGTTGAAGTTGGCGCAGTTCGGTGCACAGATGCTCGCGGACCCGGGCGTCGAGGGCCGACATCGGTTCATCCAGCAGCAACAACGAAGGCGCCGGCGCCAAGGCACGCGCCAGTGCGACACGTTGCTGCTGGCCGCCGGACAATTGGCCGGGGTACTTTTTCTCACTGCCGGTCAGGCCGACCAGCTCCAGCATCTGACCGACGCGCTTGCGCACTTCATCGCGACCGCTGCCGGCGAGGCCGTAGGCAATGTTCGCTTCGACGGTGAGATTGGGGAACAGCGCGTAGGACTGGAACAGAATTCCATAGTCGCGGGCTTGAGGCGCCAGGTGGGAAACGTCGCGATTGCCGAGGTACAACTCGCCGCTGTCCTGTTTCTCCAGACCGGCGATGCAATGCAGCAAGGTGGTTTTGCCACAACCCGACGGACCCAGCAGGCACACCAGTTCACCGGCCGCCACGTCGAGGGAAACGTTATCCAGCGCGGTGAAGGCGCCAAAGCGTTTCTGCACGCCGCGCACCTTCATCGGGGCGCCGGGGTTGGTCAGGGCAGTTGCGATCGAGTGGTTCATGGACAGGCCTCATCTAGCAGATGAAGGCCATCCTAGGGACGTAATGCGTCCGTCATGTGGCAGTGAGGCAAAAACGGCTGATAGTGGTATTCGGGGATTTGGGTTGGTGCGGCGGTGTCCCGACAGACGCCTTCGCGGGCAAGCCTCGCTCCTACAGTTGATCGCATCCCCCTGTAGGAGCGGCCCTAAGATTCACTACAATTCTCAGGCTGGGGCCATTTCCTGCGCCAACCCGAGAAACGCCGCCGGCAACCGCGCCCCTTTCCTTTCCTTGAGGCAGTACAAATACTCCGGAATCTGCGGCGCATTCTCGATGGTCAGCACGCGCAATTGCGGATCATGCGGCACTTCCTGCCGGGCAATGATGCTGATCCCGATGTTGCGCAGTACAGCCTCGCGAATCGATTCACGGCTACCAATCTCCAGCAACGGCCCGAAACTCACCCCGGCGCTGGCCAGCAATTCTTCGGTCAGACGCCGAGTGGTCGAGCCTGATTCGCGCATCAACAGCGTATGCCCGGCCAACGCGCTGAGCGGCACATGATCGTGCACCGCCAACGGATGATTGCGATGCACCGCCAACACCAGCGGATCGCTGCCGAGCACCCGGCGAATCAGTCGCGCATCGTCAAGCAGTTGCGAGGAAGCGGCGACATCGACCCGGTAATCCTCCAAGGCTTCCAGCACCTGCTGCGAGTTGCCGATTTCCACCGACACTTCCACTTGCGGCAAGCGCTCGCGGAAGGTCTTCACCAGATCGAGAATGTAATACGGCGCCGTGGCGGCGATGCGCAACGTGCCCTGAACCTGACCGCTGTTGCGCAGGAAAAACTCGATGTCGGCTTCCTGCTGCAACAGCGCCTTGACCATCGGCAGCAACCGCGCGCCTTCGTCGCTGACACAGAGGCGGCGGCCGCCACGGTAAAACAGTTCAACCGAATACTGGCTTTCCAGGTTGCGGATCTGCGTGGTCACCGTGGGCTGGCTCAGGCCGAGCTTTTTCGCCGCCAGGGTAATGCTGCCCAGGCGGGCCACCATGTAAAACGCCTTCAGCTCGGCACTCAGCACACCCGCTCCTCATCGATTATTTGCGCAACAGACGCAAACCGTTGAACACCACCAACAGGCTCACGCCCATGTCGGCAAACACCGCCATCCACATGGTGGCGATCCCGGCGAAGGTTACCCCAAGAAAGATAGCCTTGATGATCAAAGCGAGGGCGATGTTCTGCTTGAGGATGCTCGACGTTTGCCGCGACAGGCGGATGAACGCGGGGATTTTGCGCAGATCGTCGTCCATCAGGGCGACATCCGCGGTCTCGATGGCGGTATCGGTGCCGGCGGCGGCCATCGCAAAACCGATTTCTGCCCGAGCCAGCGCCGGGGCGTCATTGATGCCGTCGCCGACCATGCCGACGCTATGGCCCTGGGTATAAAGCGCTTCGATGGCTTGCAGTTTGTCGGTCGGCAGCAGATCACCCTTGGCCTCGTCGATGCCGACTTGCGCTGCAATCGCCTGGGCAGTGTGGACATTGTCGCCGGTGAGCATCAGGGTTTTGATGCCCAGATCGTGCAGCTGCCGGATCGCCTCGCGGCTGGATTCCTTGACCGTATCGGCCACGGCGAACAACGCCAGCGGGCCGGATTTGTCGAGTAACAGCACCACGGACTTGCCCTGTTTCTCCAGCGCAAACAGCTTTTCTTCCAGCTCGGGCGAACACAGGTTCAGCTCTTCCACCAAACGGTGGTTGCCCAAGTGGTAGGTCTGACCGTTGATCTCACCGCGCACCCCGCGACCGGGCAGGGCTTCGAAGTTATCCACAACGAGCGGCGCAGAGGGTTTATCCACAGCGGCGTTGGCGATGGCCAGCGATACCGGGTGATCCGAACGACCGGCCAGTGCTGCCGCAATTGCCGGCGCCGAGGCATCGGCCGTGGGGTCAAGCGACAGGTAATCAGTCTGCACCGGCTTGCCGTGGGTGATCGTGCCGGTCTTGTCCAGCGCCAGGTAGTCGAGTTTGTAACCACCTTCCAGATAGACGCCGCCCTTGACCAGAATCCCTTTGCGCGCCGCTGCCGCGAGGCCGCTGACGATGGTCACCGGGGTGGAAATCACCAATGCGCAGGGGCACGCGACCACCAGCAACACCAGCGCGCGATAGATCCAGTCGAACCATAGCGCGCCCATGAACAGCGGCGGAATGACCGCCACCGCGAGGGCGAGGATGAACACGGCGGGGGTGTAGATTTTCGAAAACTGGTCAACGAAGCGCTGGGTCGGTGCCCGTGCGCCTTGCGCCTGTTCGACGGCGTGGATGATCCGCGCCAGGGTCGAATTATTGGCTGCGGCGGTCACTGAATATTCCAGGGAGCCAGCCTGGTTGATGGTGCCGGCGAACACCTTGTCGCCAATGGTTTTCTCAACCGGCAGGCTTTCACCGGTGATCGGCGCCTGATCGATGGTCGAACTGCCCGACACGACTTCGCCGTCCAGACCAATTCGCTCGCCGGGTCGCACCCGCACTCGCGCGCCCAGCTCGATGGATTTCACGTCTTGCAAGATCCAGCTGCCGTCGGCCTGCAGCACCGTGGCCTGCTCCGGGGTCATCTGCATCAACCCGCTGATGGCGTTGCGCGCACGGTCCAGGGACTTGGCCTCGATCAACTCGGCCACGGTGAACAGGAACATCACCATCGCCGCTTCCGGCCACTGCCCGATCAGGATCGCGCCGGTCACCGCGATGCTCATCAATGCGTTGATGTTCAGGTTGAGGTTTTTCAGCGCGATCCAGCCCTTCTTGTAGGTGCTGAGACCGCCGCTGAGGATCGAGATCAACGCGATAACCGCCACGACCCAGTTGGGCGCCGCGTTGGTGAAATGAATCACTTCGGCGGCCAGCGCGGTCACGCCGGACAGCGCCAATGGCCACCACGGCTTTTTCTCGGACGCGGGAGCAGGCGCTTCGACGCCCTGCTCCAGCGGCTCGGCCAGCATGCCGAGGGACTTGATCGCGTCGATGATCGGCGCGGTGCTCGGCAGGTCATGAGTGACGCCCAGCACGCGGTTGATCAGATTGAATTCCAGTTGCTGCACACCCGCAAGCTTGCCGAGTTTGTTCTGGATCAGCGTCTGCTCGGTCGGGCAGTCCATCGCGTCGATGCGGAAACTGCTCAACCGCGCATTGGCGGTTGGCGCTTCGCTGAGCTTGATCAGCGACGGCGCCGCCGCTTTGGAAGAACAGCACGAATCCCCGTGGCCGCCATGGTCATGCTTCTGCTCAGGCTGCAGCTTGTGGCTGTGATCGTGATCGTGATCGTGATCGTGATCAGCCTCGGGTTTGTGGGTGTGAAGGGAATCGCTCATTGGTTGCGTCCATGAAGGTGCCTGTTGCCAAGTAAAGACCCTGTAGCCACTATAGGGTCAAGCACCCAATTTGGAGATGGCCGTCATGAAGATCGGAGAACTGGCGAAACTCACCGACTGCGCCGTGGAAACCATCCGCTATTACGAGCGCGAAAACCTCCTGCCGGAACCGGCCCGCAGCGACGGCAACTACCGCGTCTACACCCAGGCCCACGCCGAACGCCTGACCTTCATCCGCAACTGCCGCACCCTCGACATGACGCTCGAAGAAATCCGCAGCCTGCTGGCCTTGCGCGACAGTCCGCAGGATCAATGCGAAAGCGTGAATGCTTTGATTGATGAGCACATTCACCACGTGAAGGCGCGGATCGACGGGTTGATGGCGTTACAGGCGCAACTGCTCGACCTGCGCCAACGCTGTGGAGAAGGGCCGGATATTGATCAGTGCGGGATTTTGCAACGGCTGGAAGTGAGTGGCGGGGTTGTGGCGACGGAGGTGGAGCATTCTCATGTGGGCCGAAGTCACGGCCATTAAAAACACCACAAAATCCTGTAGGAGCCGAGCTTGCTCGCGATAGCGGTTTGTCAGGCACATCAATGTTGAATATGCCGCCGCCATCGCGAGCAAGCTCGGCTCCTACAGGGTCTGCGGTCGTTCTTTAGACCGCCATCGGCGCGGTCATCGGCGCGTGATGCTGATAACCCTCAAGCGAAAAATCACTCGGCTCGATCAACTCCAGCCACTCCGGCTGATAAACACCGGTCTTGGCAAACTCCGGCACGCGGTCGCTGATCACCAGCTTCGGCATCGGGAACGGCTCGCGCTTGAGCTGTTCGTTCAGCATGTCCAGATGGTTTTCGTAGACGTGGGCGTCACCGATGAAATAGGTGAACCAACGCGGCGTGTAGCCGGTCAGGCGACCGATCAGGCTCAGCAGCGCCGCGCCTTCGGTGAGGTTGAACGGCGTGCCCAGGCCCAGGTCGTTTGAGCGGATGTAGAGCGTCAGAGAAATCTCTTTGGTCTCGACATTCGGGTGGAACTGGTACAGCAAGTGGCACGGCGGCAAGGCCATTTCATCAAGCTGCGCCACGTTCCAGCCGTGGAACAGGATGCGGCGGCTGCCCGGGTCCTTGATGATGGTGTCGACGCACTGGCGAATCTGGTCGATCGCCTTGTACAGAACCACGTACGCCTGGCCGTCTTCTTCGCCTTCGGCGATCTGACGGTAGCCTTGGCTCAGGGTCTGCTCGATGGCGGCGGTGTTGCTGACCGGGATCTGCTTGTACGCTGGCCATTTGCGCCATTGCACGCCGTAGATCTCGCCGAGGTCGTCTTCACCCTGGCGGAACGGGTTGGCCAGCCATTGCGCGTTTTCGTTGGCGTTCTGATCCCAGACCTTGCAGCCCAGCGCGCGGAATTCCGCGGCGTTGTTCACCCCACGCAGGAAACCGCACATCTCGCCGATGGCCGATTTGAAGGCCATCTTGCGCGTGGTGATCGCCGGGAAACCTTCTTGCAGGTCATAACGCAGCATCGCGCCGGGAAAACTGATGGTGTTCACGCCAGTGCGGTTGGCTTGTTTGGTGCCGTTCTTGATGACGTGGGCGACCAGTTCGAGATATTGCTTCATGAGTTACCTGTGTCCTTGAACCCGGGGCCAGAGCCCCAGGGTTCGAATTTATACAGCTGCCGCTGGAGTCGCCGGGGCGCGGTGATACGCCAGCCAGATCAGGAACAGACCGCCGACGATCATCGGCACGCAGAGCACTTGGCCCATGGTCAGCCAGTTCCAGGCCAGATAGCCCAGTTGCGCGTCCGGTACGCGGACGAATTCGACGATGAAACGGAAGATGCCATAGAACAGCGCGAACATCCCGGACACCGCCATGGTCGGCCGCGGCTTGCGCGAAAACAGCCAGAGGATGGCGAACAGCGCCACGCCTTCCAGGGCGAACTGATACAGCTGCGACGGGTGACGCGCCAGTTGCGCCGGATCGGTTGGAAAGACCATTGCCCACGGCACGTCGGTCGCCTTGCCCCACAATTCGGCATTGATGAAGTTGCCGATACGCCCGGCGCCCAGGCCGATCGGCACCATCGGCGCGACGAAGTCCATCAGCTGGAAGAACGATTTGTTGTTCTTTTTACCGAACCACAACGCGGCCAGCATCACGCCGATGAAGCCGCCGTGGAACGACATGCCGCCCTTCCACACTTCGAAAATCAGCGTCGGGTTGGCCAGATAAGCACTCAGATCGTAGAACAGCACATAGCCCAGGCGACCGCCGACGATAACGCCCATCGACATCCAGAAGACCATGTCGGAGAGTTTCTCTTTGCTCCAGGTCGGGTCGAAACGGTTGAGCCGGCGCGACGCCAGCAGCCACGCACCGCCGATGCCGATCAGGTACATCAGGCCGTACCAGTGGATTTTCAGCGGACCGATAGCCAGGGCCACCGGGTCGATCTGCGGGTAAGGCAGCATTGCGACTCCTCGTTAGAGTTGAAACTTTCAAAATTCCCGGGCGACGCTGCCACCTCAGGATTAAGCCAGGATTGTGCTGTGCGTCAGATCAGAAAATTCAAACCCACGCAGAGCAGCAAAGCGGCGAACAGTCTTTTCAGCAACTTCGGCGATAGCCTGTGGGCCAGTCGCGCACCGAGGCGGGCGAAAACCATGCTGGTCAGGGCAATCCCCAGCAGCGCCGGCAAATAAATAAAACCGAGACTATGGGCCGGCAGCAACGGATCGTGCCAGCCCAGAATCATGAAACTTAATGCACTGGCCAAAGCGATCGGCAAACCGCAGGCCGACGAGGTTGCCACGGCTTGCTGCATCGGCACACTGCGCCAGATCAGGAACGGCACGGTCAGCGAACCGCCGCCAATCCCGAAAATCGCCGAGGCCCAGCCAATTACACTGCCGGCCAGGGTCAGACCGACTTTCCCCGGCACCGTTCGGCTGGCCTTGGGTTTGACGTCCAGCGCCAACTGCACGGCGATAACCAAGGCGAACACGCCGATGATCTTCTGCAGGTTGGGCCCGGAGATCGCTTCGGCGGTCAGCGCACCGAAACCGGCACCGAGCAGAATGCCGACGGTCATCCCGGCAAAAATCGGCCAACGCACGGCGCCGTGGCGATGGTGCTCGCGCACCGCATTGACCGAGGTGAAGATAATCGTCGCCAGAGAAGTGCCGACCGCCAGGTGAGTCAGGATCGACGCATCGAAGCCCTGCAGGGTGAAACTGAACACCAGCACCGGGACGATGATGATCCCGCCGCCCACGCCGAACAGCCCGGCCAGCACTCCGGCACAGGCGCCGAGCGCCAGATAGAGCAGAAATTCCACGCTGTTTCCCCACCCAACCCCAAAACCGAGCGGCATGGTAACGGATGCATGGCCTCGGGCTCCACTGGATGGCGATGGATACCAGCACAATGACTGCGTAGAGTGGGCAAAAAAACACACAAGGACCACCTTATGTGCCTGATTGTCTTTGCCTGGCGCCCGGATCATCCCCAGCCGCTGATCGTGGCGGCCAACCGCGACGAATTCTATGCCCGGCCCAGCCTGCCCCTGGCGCAGTGGCCCGAAGCACCGCAGGTCTACGCCGGTCGCGACCTGGAAGCCGGCGGCACCTGGCTCGGTGTCGGCGCCAACGGGCGCTTCGCGGCGCTGACCAATATCCGTGATCCTCATCAACCGCCCGCCCGAAAATCCCGGGGTGAACTGGTGGCGCGATTTCTCAATGGCGAAATGCCGATTGATGACTACTTGGGCGACGTTGTCGGACGTTCGCTGGAATATGCCGGGTTTAATCTGCTGATCGGCAATGCCAATGAGTTGTGGCATTACAACGCTCGGGCGACTGAGGCGGTGATGTTGCAGCCGGGTGTTTATGGCTTATCGAATGCGGGACTGGATACGCCGTGGCCGAAGTTGCTCAAGGCACGGGCGGCGTTGGAGACGGTTCTGGAGGATCCGCAGCCTGAGGCGTTATTGACGTTGCTGAGTGATGCGCAGACGGCGCCGTTTGCGGAGCTGCCGGATACCGGCGTGGGTTTGGCGACCGAGACGTTGTTATCGAGTGTGTTTATTGCCAGCCAGAGTTACGGGACGCGGGCGAGTACGGCGTTGATTGTTCATGCCGACGGGACGCGGCATCTGGTTGAACGGAGTTTTGGGCCGTATGGCGGGCATTTGGGGGAAGTGGAGATAAAGATCTGACAGTCTGGCAATAAATTGTGGCGAGGGAGCTTGCTCCCGCTCGACTGCGCAGCAGTCGCAAAATGGCAAATGAAGTTTTCTGAATGAAAACTTTGGCCAGATTGGGAGCGCTTCGCACTCCAGCGGGAGCAAGCTCCCTCGCCACAAGGGCCATCAGTGTTTTAGAGGGGTTTGATCGCCGCCGGATTGATCATCCGCGCCAACCCAAGGTTCTTCAGCGCCAACTGCAGCGAGCTGTGGATCACTTGCGGGTTGTCGATGGTCATCAGCTCCGCGAGCAGTTCCTTGGCTTTGCTCAGGTTGATCTGACGCAGCATCCACTTCACTTTCGGCAGGTTGGTGGCGTTCATCGACAGGCTGTCAAAGCCCATCGCCATCAACAGCACCGCCGCCGCCGGGTCACCGGCCATTTCGCCGCAGATGCTCACCGGTTTGCCTTCGGCATGGGCGTCACGCACCACGCTTTGAAGGGCTTGCAGCACCGCCGGGTGCAGGTAGTCGTAGAGGTCGGCGACCCGCGGGTTGTTTCGATCCACCGCCAGCAGGTACTGGGTCAGGTCGTTGGAGCCGACCGACAGGAAATCCACTTGCCGTGCCAGTTCCTTGGTCTGATAAACCGCCGCCGGAATCTCGATCATCACGCCGATCGGCGGCATAGGCACGTCGCAGCCTTCATCGCGGACTTCACCCCAGGCCCGGTGAATCAGGTGCAGGGCTTCTTCGAGTTCATGGGTGCCGGAGATCATCGGCAACAGAATCCGCAGGTTGTTCAGGCCTTCGCTGGCCTTGAGCATCGCGCGGGTTTGTACCAGGAAGATTTCCGGGTGGTCGAGGGTGACACGAATGCCGCGCCAGCCGAGGAACGGGTTGTCTTCCTTGATCGGGAAGTACGACAGCGACTTGTCGCCGCCGATGTCCAGACTGCGCATGGTGACCGGTTGCGGGTGAAACGCGGCGAGTTGCTCGCGGTAGATCGCCAACTGCTCCTTTTCGCTCGGGAACCTCTGGTTGATCATGAACGGCACTTCGGTGCGGTACAGACCGACACCCTCGGCGCCGCGCTTCTGCGCCCGCGCAACGTCCGCCAGCAGGCCGGTGTTGACCCACAGCGGCATGCGGTGGCCATCGACGGTCACGCACGGCAAGTCGCGCAACGCATCCAGCCCGAGGGCCAGTTGTTTCTCTTCCTCGACCACTTCGGCGAACTGCTTGCGCAGCACTTCGCTGGGGTTGGTGTAGACCTCACCGTGATAGCCGTCGACGATCATCTGGATGCCGTCGACCTTGGAATACGGCAGGTCGACCAGGCCCATCACCGTCGGGATGCCCATGGCGCGCGCGAGGATCGCCACGTGGGAGTTGCCGGAACCGAGTACCGACACCAGACCGGCCAGCTTGCCTTCCGGCACCTCGCCGAGCATCGCCGGCGTCAGTTCTTCGCTGATCAGAATGGTATTGTCGGGGTAGACCAGGGTCTGCTGACGCTCTTCCTGCAAGTAGGCAAGCAAGCGACGGCCAAGGTCTTTGACGTCCGAGGCGCGCTCGCGCAGATAGGCGTCGTCCATCAGTTCGAAACGGTTGACGTGATCGGTGACCACCTGACGCAGCGCGCCCTGGGCCCACTGACCGGTCTTGATCACGGTGGTCACTTCGTTGCCCAGCGCCTCGTCGGCGAGCATCATCAGGTAGACGTCGAACAAGGCACGTTCTTCAGGACGCAACTGCGTGGCCAGTTTGGCCGACAACGCACGCATGTCGGCGCGCACGCCTTCAATGGCGGTCTTGAACAGCCCGAGTTCGGCCTCGATGTCGACGATGGTCTTGTCCGGCACCACGTCCAGATCGGCCGGCGGCAGCATGACCACCGCCGTACCGACCGCCGCACCCGGCGAGCCCGGTACGCCGACGAACTTGGCTTCCTGAATCCCTTTGCCCTGACGGCCCAGACCGCGGATCGAACCGGTGGCCTCGGCGTGGGCGATAACGCCGGCGAGCTGCGCGCTCATGGTCACGAGGAAGGCTTCTTCGCCTTCATCGAACTGACGACGTTCTTTTTGCTGAATGACCAACACGCCGACGACGCGGCGGTGGTGAATGATCGGCGCCCCGAGGAATGAGGCGTAGCGCTCTTCACCGGTCTCGGCGAAGTAGCGGTAGCGCGGGTGATCCGCGGCGTTTTCGAGGTTCAGGGGTTCTTCACGCGTGCCGACCAGACCGACCAGACCTTCGTTGGGTGCCATGCTGACTTTGCCGATCGAGCGCTTGTTCAAGCCCTCGGTCGCCATCAGCACGAAGCGATTGGTCTCGGGGTCAAGCAGGTAGACCGAGCAGACCTGGCTGCCCATGGCCTCTTTGACGCGCAACACAATAATCCCCAACGCCGCCTTGAGATCCTTGGCGGAGTTAACTTCCTGGACGATCTTGCGCAGCGTATTGAGCATGGCTCGGGGTCGAACTCCGTCGTCAGTCGCGCGCTAAAAGGCGCGGGGCAAGCTCTTTGAGAGCGCGTCGATACACCTCGCGCTTGAATGTCACCACCTGGCCCAACGGATACCAATAACTGACCCAGCGCCAGCCATCGAATTCCGGTTTACCGGTCAAATCCATCCGCACCCGCTGCTCGTTGGAGATCAGGCGCAGGAGAAACCATTTCTGTTTCTGGCCGATGCACAGCGGTTGGCTGTGGGTTCGGACCAGACGTTGCGGCAAACGATAGCGCAACCAGCCCCGGGTGCAGGCGAGAATTTCAACATCTTCGCGCTCCAGACCCACTTCTTCGTTCAACTCGCGGTACAAGGCGTCTTCCGGCGTCTCCTGGGGGTTGATACCACCCTGCGGAAACTGCCAGGCATCTTGATTGATACGGCGAGCCCATAGCACCTGTCCGGCATCATTCGTGAGAATGATCCCGACATTGGGGCGGAAACCATCGGGGTCGATCACGGCAACAACCTCGCAAACGCATGTCGCCGCATTGTTCCACAAAGGTTGTGAAGGCAGCAACGAGCCGGCCTACCTTATGTGCACTCTTGTGAAAAGTCCGTATTCTGGACGCCTTTCTACAGACTTTTCAGCGAGTAACTGCAATGCGGCTGGCTTTATTCGACTTGGACAACACGCTTTTGGGCGGCGACAGTGACCACGCCTGGGGCGATTACCTGTGCGAACGCGGCTTCCTCGACGCCGTCGCCTACAAGGCACGCAACGATGAGTTCTATCAGGATTACCTGGCCGGCAAGCTGGATAACGCCGCCTACCTGAACTTTTGCCTGGAAGTCCTCGGCCGTACCGAGATGGCCACGCTGGATCAATGGCACCTCGATTACATGCGCGACTGCATCGAGCCGATTGTGCTGCCCAAGGGGCTCGAACTGCTGGCCAAGCACCGCGAGGCGGGTGACAAACTGGTGATCATCACCGCCACCAACCGCTTCGTCACCGGGCCGATTGCCCAGCGCCTGGGCGTTGAAACCCTGATCGCCACCGAGTGTGAAATGGTCGATGGCCGTTATACCGGGCGCAGCACCGACATCCCGTGCTTCCGTGAAGGCAAAGTGACGCGACTGAGTCGCTGGCTGGAAGAAACCGGACATTCGCTGGAAGACAGTTACTTCTACAGCGACTCGATGAATGATTTGCCATTGCTGGAGCAGGTGGCGAATCCGGTGGCGGTTGATCCTGATCCGAATCTGCGCGCCGAAGCTGAGAAGCGCGGTTGGCCGGTGATGTCGTTGCGCGATTGATTGATCGCCGTACTGTAGGAGCGAGCTTGCTCGCGAAAAACTCAAGGTCGCTGCGGGGAGTCAGTTGCCCCGCGTTTTCGTTAACGACCATCGCGAGCGAGCTCGCTCCTACACTGGCTTGGCGCCCATCAACCCCGCAATGGCGATAAAACAGACAAAGCTGAACAGTGCCAGGGCGAAGGTGAACTTGCCGTTGCCTCCCGGGGCAGTGCGCAGCCTGTTCAGCCGCACCAGCAACCAGAACCACGCCAACGCCGCCACGGTGTAGAGCACACTCGAAGCCAGCAACCAGGTCTGCCCCAACGGCCACCCCACCAGATGCACCATCCACCAGCCGGTGAACGGCATGCTCAGTAACGCCAGGCCCATCAACAGCCAAATGAACACGCGAGGCCGTTGCAACGTTCGGCTGCCTGCCGTTGCGTCCCCGTTACGCCGCGTCCGCCAGACCCAGATCCCCAGGCCCAGCGCACACACCAGCAACACCACCGTCGCCACCATGTGTGCCACTTTCAGGGCGGTTAACGTTTCCATTGTTCGATTTCCTTATGACCTGCCCATCAGCGTAGCCGCTCAGCCGAGAAACAGTTGATAGGCCGGGTTGTCGCTTTCGTCCCAGTACGGGTAGCCGATTTCTTCCAGCGCCGCCGGCACCAGATGACGTTCCTCGTGAGGCACTTGCAGCCCTGCGACCACACGACCGTCCGCCGCGCCATGGTTGCGGTAGTGGAACATCGAGATGTTCCAGCGACCGCCGAGCTTGCTGAGGAAGTTGAACAGCGCGCCTGGCCGCTCCGGAAATTCAAAGCGCAGCACCACTTCATCAACAACCTGCGCCGCGCGGCCACCGACCATGTGCCGGATATGCAACTTGGCCAGTTCGTTGTCGGTGAGGTCCAGCACCGGGAAACCCTGCTCGGTCAGGCTGGCAAGCAACGCGCTGCGCGGATCGTTTTCCGGGTGCGTCTGCACGCCAACGAAGATGTGCGCTTCGCTGCCGGTGTTGTAGCGGTAGTTGAACTCGGTGATCTGGCGCTTGCCGATGGCTTCGCAGAACGCCTTGAAGCTGCCCGGCTTCTCGGGGATGGTCACGGCGATGATGGCTTCGCGGCCCTCGCCCAGCTCGGCGCGTTCGGCGACGTGACGCAAGCGGTCGAAGTTGACGTTGGCGCCGGAATCGATGGCCACGAAGGTGTGGCCTGTGACGGCGTGCTGCTCGACGTACTTCTTGATCCCGGCCACGCCAAGGGCGCCGGCAGGTTCAGTGATCGAGCGGGTATCGTCGTAGATATCCTTGATGGCCGCGCAGATCTCGTCGGTACTGACCGTGATCACTTCATCGACATAGTCTTTGCAGATATCGAAGGTGTGCTGTCCGATCTGAGCCACCGCGACGCCGTCGGCGAAGAGGCCCACGGTCGGCAGCACCACGCGCTCGCCGGCGGCCATGGCAGCTTGCAGGCAATTGGAATCGTCCGGCTCGACGCCGATGATTTTGATTTCCGGGCGCAGGTATTTCACGTACGCCGCGATACCGGCGATCAGCCCGCCGCCGCCCACCGGAACGAAGATCGCGTCCAGACGCCCAGGGTGCTGGCGCAGAATCTCCATGGCCACCGTGCCCTGCCCGGCAATGGTATGGGGATCGTCGTACGGGTGAATGTAGACGTAGCCTTTTTCGTCGACCAGTTTCAGCGAGTAGGCAAGGGCTTCCGGAAACGAATCCCCGTGCAGCACCACTTTGCCGCCGCGGGAACGCACGCCTTCGACTTTGATCTCGGGAGTGGTCTTGGGCATGACGATGGTGGCCTTCACACCCAGCACTTTCGCCGCCAGGGCCAGGCCCTGCGCGTGATTGCCCGCCGAAGCGGTCACTACGCCACGAGCGCGCTCTTCATCGCTCAGCTGCGTGAGCTTGTTGTAGGCCCCGCGAATCTTGAACGAGAACACCGGCTGCAAGTCTTCACGCTTGAGCAAAATGCTGTTGCCCAGCCGCTCGGAGAGCTGGCGGGCAGTCTGCAATGGGGTTTCTACGGCAACGTCATAAACGCGCGAGGTGAGGATCTTTTTGACGTACTGTTCGAGCATCGGAAAGCATCACTGAGCGGGTTGGGCAGGGCCAAGGAGTCTAACCCGGCTTTCACCTGAGCGACCACACTAAACGGATGGCTTTACGGCAACAAAAAGATCCCACCTGTAGGAGCGAGCTTGCTCGCGAAAAACTTAAAGGCGCCTCTGGGCATCTGGTTTTACGCGTTATCGTTAACCTCCATCGCGAGCAAGCTCGCTCCTACAAGGGATAGGGGAAGACATTGAGCCGCCAATCGGGCAATGACCTTGGCTGCCCCGGGGCCTATAATGCCGGCCTTTCCGTTCTCCCCTTGCCCGCTTTCGGAGCCCGCATGACCCAGGATCAACTCAAACAGGCAGTGGCTCAAGCCGCCGTCGACTTCATCCTCCCGAAACTTGACGACAAGAGCATCGTCGGGGTCGGCACCGGCTCCACTGCCAACTGCTTCATCGACGCGTTGGCCCAGCACAAAGGCGCATTCGACGGCGCCGTCGCCAGCTCCGAAGCCACCGCCGCGCGCCTCAAGGGCCATGGCATTCCGGTGTATGAGCTGAACACTGTGAGCGACCTCGAGTTCTACGTTGACGGCGCCGACGAAAGCGACGAGCACCTGAACCTGATCAAGGGCGGCGGCGCAGCCCTGACCCGCGAGAAGATCGTCGCGGCCGTGGCCAAGACTTTCATCTGCATCGCCGACGCCAGCAAACTGGTGCCGGTGCTCGGCGCGTTCCCGCTGCCGGTAGAAGTGATCCCGATGGCCCGCAGCCACGTGGCGCGCGAGCTGGTGAAGCTCGGCGGCGACCCGGTTTACCGTGAAGGCGTGTTGACCGACAACGGCAACATCATTCTGGATGTGTTCAACATGCAGATCACCAACCCGGTGGAGCTGGAGACGCAGATCAACGCGATCGTCGGCGTGGTGACCAATGGTTTGTTTGCGGCGCGTCCGGCGGACTTGCTGTTGCTGGGTACGAGTGAAGGCGTGAAGACCCTGCGCGCCGAGTAGCCTTTCACAAAACCCCTTGTAGGAGCAGAGCTTGCTCGCGAAGGCGGCGTGCCAGTCAATAAAGATGCCGACTGAAACACCGCCTTCGCGAGCAAGCTCTGCTCCTACAAGGGGTTGTGGTGTTGGTCAGGGTTGTGTCGGTTTCTTGAAGACGTAGAACAGGTTCGGCTCGCTCACCAGGTACATCGTGCCGTCATCATCCATGGCGATCCCTTCCGCTTGCGGCACCGTCTTCTGCAACCCCTGACGCCCCTTGTTCAATGACATGGTGCTCAGTGGTCGCCCGTCCACGTCCAGCTCCAGAATCAGTCGCGACTCGTCGGACAGCGCCAGCAAATGGCCGCTGCGCTCATCGTATTGCAGGCTCGACAGGTCTCGGACAAACATCCCGGCATCGCGCTTGGGGTTGTTGACCACGTGCACCGAGTAGGATTTCTCCGGGTTGTAATGCGGGAAACCCTGCACCTCATAGATCAGCATCGGGTCGCGCTCCTTGGCGACAAACAGACGCTTGCCCACCGAATCGTAGGCCAGGCCTTCAAAGCCCTTGTTGCCGCTCATGTGCACGCCAAGTGTCATCTGCTCGGCCTCCGCCGCGTCGAGGAACGTAGTGTCCTTTTCCAGATGAATCTTGATCAGGCGTTGCTGGCGCTCGTCAGTGATCACATACGTGTCGGCGCTGATGAACTCCACCGCCTCCGGATCACCGAAGCCGACCAGCGCGACACGCCGAATGATCTGGCCTTCCAGCGACAGCTCGATCAGTTCGGAGTTTTTGTTGGTGACGGTGAACAGGCTTTTGCGCACCGGATCGAAGGTCAGCGCCGATACATCGTCATCCAGGCCTTCGATGACCCGACCCTCGACCGCGACCTGGTAGTGACCCAGACCGATGGACTGCTCGCTCTCCGGCTGCCAAAGCGTGTGCAGATTGAACCAGGTGCGCTCGAACAGCCGCAGGTACTGGCCGACCGCAACCAGCACGATCAGCGCAACCACCAAAAGAATCAGCATCAGGGGTTTGGGACGGGCAAGTCGGCGCATTCAGGCAAGCTCGGAATCAGGACGGGCGGATGAAATACCACGGCAGTCTGAATTGAAGCTTAATGGCCATTAGCCGGGGCCTACAACTGAGCGTCGCGTTTCCTACAAAATCTCGCGGATCAGTGCTGCTTTTCGAAACGATAGAACAGGTTCGGTTCGCTCACCATGTACAGGGTTCCGGCGTCGTCCATGGTCACACCTTCGGCACGGGGAATGGTCTTTTTCAGACCATTGAAGCCGCCCAGCAAGGTCATGAAACTCACCTGCTCGCCCTTCTCGTCCAGCTCCAGCAACAGATGGGAGTCAGCGGACAATGCCAGCGTGTGCCGGGTGCGCGGGTCAATGGCCAGGGCCGACAGGTTGCGGATGTCCAGTTCGTCATTGTTCAGTTTCTGCTTGTCACCGGGGAGCGTCTGACCGTCGTTGCTTTTCCAGGTGAACAGCGCCGGCGGACGCTCCTCACCCAGCAGCATTTGCTGGTTGCGCGCATCCCACACGACCGATTCAAACGCTTTGTTCTGGTCTTTCGACGGACCGAGATCGTACTTCGGGAAGTTGGCGATGTTCAGCTCGCGGGTATCGGCATCGACCTTGACGATGGTGAGCACGTGCTCACGCTCATCAACAATGGCCAGCAGGCCGTTACCCATGGCCGTCACCGCTTCCGGGTTGCTCCAGCCCACCAGCGGCATCTTGCGCAATACATCGCCCTGCAAAGTCAGCTCGACCAGGAACGGGTTCTTGCCCATCACCGAGAACAGGGTTTTGGTTTGAGGGTTGTAGGCCAGGTCGGACGCTTCGTCCTTTTCCATCCCCGGCAATGGCTTGGCATCGATCACCGCGCGGTAGTCCGGGAGCCAGATACTTTCCTGGCGTTCGGCCTGGCTTTCGAAACGCTCCAGCACCCAGAGCACACCGCGGTCATCCCAATGCATCGCAAACGCAAGGCCGTATGCGGCGGCGACGGCCAGCAGCAGCCAGGCATACCAACGCATGAAAAAACGCGGGCGACGGGCAGTTTTAAGCGTGGGCAGCGGTTGGATGGCCATCGGGGATGCGTTCCAGAAATTCAGGCTAAGGGTAATAGCACAATTGGGACCGGCTCAGACGCCAGAAACCCTGGAATTATCCAGACAAGATGTGAAAAAAACGGCAAATGGCGGGATTGCCCTGCGTATGCACGCGCGCCCCCCCCCCGTAGGAGCGAGCTTGCTCGCGATGGACGTTAACGATAACGCTGAAAACCTGACACCCCGCGGGGCTCTCAGGTTCATCGCGAGCAAGCTCGCTCCTACAGGGGTTTTGCGGTGTTGCGGTTAGCGGACGCTGCTGGTAAAGCTGCTTGCGCCCGGCAATTCTATGACCAGCTCATCACCGACATTCAACGGACCCACGCCAACCGGCGTGCCCGTGAGGATCACATCACCGGCCTGCAGCGAGAAGCAGCCGGCCATGTGCTGGATCATCGGCACGATCGGGTTGAGCATTGCGCTGCTGTTGCCATCCTGGCGGACTTCGCCGTTGATGGTCAGGCGAATGCCGATGTCAGTCAGGTCAGCAAAGGTGCTGCCGGACACGAACGGAGCAATCACTGCCGCACCGTCGAACGACTTGGCGATTTCCCATGGCAGGCCTTTGGATTTCAACTCGGCCTGCTTGTCACGCAAGGTCAGGTCCAGGGCCGGCGCGAAACCGGAGATGGCATCGAGCACTTCTTCACGGCTCGGTCTGGTCGACAAAGGCTTGCCGATCAACACGGCGATCTCCGCTTCGTAATGCACCGAACCGCGCTCGGTCGGAATGCTGAAACCACCTTCCAGCGGCACGACGCAACTGCCGGGCTTGATGAACAGCAGTGGCTCGGTCGGCACCGGGTTATCCAGTTCCTTGGCGTGTTCGGCGTAGTTACGGCCAATGCACACCACTTTCCCCAGCGGGAAGTGAATACGCGTACCGTCGACATACTGGTGCTGATAGCTCATTACCGACTCCTGGTTCGTTGATTCAAACAGCGAAAATCTTGCCCGGGTTCATGATGCCGTTCGGGTCGAACACCGCTTTGACGGCTTTCATGTACTCGATCTCAACCGGCGAGCGGCTGTAGGTCAAGTAGTCACGCTTGGTCATGCCCACGCCGTGCTCGGCGGAAATCGAACCGTTGTACTTCTCGACGGTTTCGAACACCCACTTGTTGACGGTCGCACACTTGGCGAAGAAATCGTCCTTGCTCAGGTTATCCGGCTTGAGGATGTTCAAGTGCAGGTTGCCATCGCCGATGTGACCAAACCAGACGATTTCGAAATCCGGGTAGTGTTCGCCGACGATCGCGTCGATTTCCTTGAGAAACGCCGGCACTTTCGACACGGTGACCGAAATGTCGTTCTTGTACGGCGTCCAGTGGGAAATGGTTTCGGAGATGTATTCGCGCAGCTTCCAGAGGTTCTGCAGCTGGGTTTCGCTCTGGCTCATCACGCCGTCCAGCACCCAGCCCTGCTCGACGCAGTGCTCGAAGGTTTCCAGCGCGTGGTTGGCCACTTCTTCGGTGGTCGCTTCGAATTCCAGCAGCGCGTAGAACGGGCAATCGGTTTCGAACGGCGCCGGCACGTCGCCGCGCCCCATGACTTTGGCCAGGGCTTTGTCGGAGAAGAATTCGAAGGCTGTCAGGTCGAGCTTGCTTTGGAATGCGTGCAACACCGGCATGATCGAGTCGAAATCGGTGGTGCCGAGCACCATCGCAGTGAGATTTTTCGGGGCGCGGTCCAGACGCATGGTCGCTTCAACCACAAAACCGAGGGTACCTTCCGCGCCGATGAACAGCTGACGCAGGTCGTAGCCGGTCGCGTTTTTGATCAGGTCGCGATTCAACTCCAGTACGTCGCCCTTACCGGTGACGACTTTCATGCCGGCGACCCAGTTGCGGGTCATGCCGTAGCGAATGACCTTGATTCCGCCGGCATTGGTGCCGATATTGCCGCCAATCTGGCTCGAACCTGCGGAAGCGAAGTCCACCGGGTAGTACAGGCCCTTTTCTTCAGCGACGTTCTGCAGATGCTCGGTGACCACACCCGGCTGGCACACGGCGGTGCGGTCGGTCAGGTTCACGTCGAGAATCTGGTTCATGTAGTCGAAGGACACGACCACTTCGCCATTCGCCGCGACTGCCGCAGCGGACAACCCCGTACGCCCGCCGGACGGCACCAGCGCCACCTTGTGTTTATTGGCCCAAAGGACGATGGCCTGGACCTGTTCGGTGGTCTTGGGAAACACGATGGCCGTCGGGGCCGGAGCGAAATGCTTGGTCCAATCCTTACCGTAAGCATTCAGGGAGTCGGCATCAGTCAGTACCTTGCCAGGCTCAACCAGGGTCTTCAGCTCATCAATCAGGGCAGGATTGGTCATCGACAGAACTCTCGAACAATTCATGGTCATCCTGAGAACGCTTCACGTCGCAGGAATGAGTGTTTAGCGGGGTGCATATGCTAGCATACCGACCCCGCAGCATAGTGCCGAAAGGCAATTCTGCGGCGACGGCTTTCCTGCCGTCCGGGTCAGCGTCTGCTGGCTATTTCCTGCCATTTTTCTCCGGGATACAGGTTTACGCAGATGAGCAAGACTTCTCTCGATAAGAGCAAGATCAAGTTCCTTCTTCTCGAAGGCGTCCACCAATCGGCTGTCGACGTCCTCAAGTCGGCGGGCTACACCAGCATCGAGTACCTCACCGGTTCTCTGCCGGAAGCCCAGCTGAAGGAAAAGATCGCCGATGCTCACTTCATCGGCATTCGCTCCCGCACTCAACTGACCGAAGAGATCTTCGATCACGCGAAGAAGCTCGTGGCTGTAGGGTGTTTCTGCATCGGCACCAACCAGGTTGACCTGAACGCTGCCCGCGAACGCGGCATCGCGGTGTTCAACGCTCCGTACTCCAACACTCGCTCCGTTGCCGAGCTGGTGCTGGCCGAAGCGATCCTGTTGCTGCGCGGCATCCCTGAGAAGAACGCTTCCTGCCACCGTGGCGGCTGGATCAAGAGCGCCGCCAACTCCTTCGAAATCCGCGGCAAGAAGCTGGGCATCGTCGGTTACGGCTCGATCGGTACGCAACTGTCGGTTCTGGCTGAAGGCCTGGGCATGCAGGTGTACTTCTACGACACCGTGACCAAGCTGCCACTGGGCAACGCGACCCAGGTCGGTAACCTGCACGAGCTGCTGGGCATGTCCGACATCGTCACCCTGCACGTTCCGGAAACCGCTGCGACCCAGTGGATGATCGGCGAGAAAGAAATCCGCGCCATCAAGAAGGGCGGCATCCTGATCAACGCCGCGCGCGGCACCGTGGTCGAACTGCAAGCCCTGGCGGACGCGATCAAGGACAAACACCTGATCGGCGCGGCCATCGACGTGTTCCCGGTGGAGCCACGCTCCAACGACGAAGAGTTCGAAAGCCCGCTGCGTGGCCTGGACAACGTGATCCTGACCCCGCACATCGGTGGTTCCACCGCCGAGGCGCAAGCCAACATCGGTCTGGAAGTGGCGGAAAAACTGGTCAAGTACAGCGACAACGGTACTTCGGTATCGTCCGTGAACTTCCCGGAAGTGGCCCTGCCGGCTCACCCTGGCAAGCACCGTCTGCTGCACATCCACGAGAACATTCCGGGTGTGATGAGCGAGATCAACAAGGTCTTCGCCGAAAACGGCATCAACATCTCCGGTCAGTTCCTGCAGACCAACGAGAAAGTCGGCTACGTGGTCATCGACGTCGACGCCGAGTACTCGGACCTGGCGCAAGAGAAGCTGCAGCACATCAACGGCACCATTCGTTGCCGCGTGTTGTTCTGATAGCGAATCGAGCGACAAAAAAAGGAGACCTTCGGGTCTCCTTTTTCATGGGCGCTACTAACGTTACTTAACGTTGACGGTGATCTTCTCAGAGACGATCGGCGGATCGAAGGCCATGTGGTTCTTGTCGCCCAACTCCAACTGCAAGGTGTGCTTGCCAGGTGTCAGCGTCAGCTCGGCTTCTGTCTGCGCCTTGCCGAAATGAACGTGATTGGCATCTGCCGGGATGACTGCCCCTGCTGCAACTACATCCTTGGCATCGACCAGCAAATGGTGGTGGCCAGTATTCTTGGTGGTATCGCCCGCTGGCGCCAACGCAACGTTCTCGACAGCGAATTTGATTTTGAAAGTTTGCGGGACAGTCCCACCATCTTTAGGAGAAACAATGGAAACTTCAGCACCCTTGGGTGCCGGCGTAGCCGCACTGGCCAGCACCGAAACGCCCATCAGCAGGCCAGCCAACGCAGCACGTGACATAAAGGTTTTCATTCTCTTCTCCAGTTTTTTCATAAAATCCGCGCGGCCATGACAACTTCACGGCCATTCGTTGTCGAAGGCTTTCGACAACCATAGCAAAGCGAGCCTGAACCAGCGCATCGCGATAAATGTATTCAAAGGAGTGACCATGCGCTTTCTGCCTGGCCTGATCTGCCTGCTACCCCTTCTGAGCCCTTTGGCTCATGCCGAACTGATTGACGATGTAAACGACCGCGGCGAATTGCGCATTGCCCTTGAGGCTAATACACCGCCCTTCAATTTCAAGGACGACGGCCAGCTCTCGGGCTTCGAAGTCGAACTGGGCCAACTGCTGGCCAATGAACTGGATGTGCGGGCCGACTTTGTCGTCACCGACTCCAGCGATCTGTTGGCCGGCGTCGAAAGCGGCAAGTACGACGTCGCCATCAACCACATAGCAGTGACCCCGGAACTCAAGGATCGTTTCGACTTCAGCGAACCTTACATTCACACCAATGCGCAATTGATCGCGCAGAAAGAAGAGCCGCGTTCGATCCTGCTTGTGCAGTCGCTGACGGAAGAAAAGCCGAAAACTGCCACGGCTGTGAGCCTGGCGATTCCATTTCAGAAGGGTAACCCGGCGTTCCAAGCCAGCCTGGAAAACGCATTGCAGCGGATCAAGGCGGATGGGCGGATGGAGGCGCTGGAGCAGAAATGGTTTGGGGCGGATGCGAGTGTGGCGCCCAAACCCTGATCTCAGGCTGATGAATAACCCTGTGGGAGCGAGACCGGCTTGCCGGCGATGAGGGCATAACATTCAACATCATCATTGATTGTCGCTATCGCGAGCAGGCTCGCTCCCACAGTGGTTTTGTGTTGATTGTTAGTCGAGTGTTGCCAGGACCATAGCCGCTTGCGGCAACTCCAGCTCGCTGAAGACTTGCACGCCATGGCGCTTGAGCAGCGCCGCCGTGACACCTTCGCCACTGACCTTCACGCCGCTGAACGTCCCGTCATAAGTCAGCAGGTTTCCGCACGACGGGCTGTTGGCCTTGAGCACGGCGATGCGGATGCCGTGTTTTTCTACCAGCTCCAGCGCCTGATAAGCGCCAGAAAGAAACTGCGCACTGACATCCTCGCCTTCGGTGGTGATCACCGCCGCCTGCCCCTCCAGCACGTCACCCCCCTGCCCGCCCGGAATCTCCGCTGCCGCCCGTGGCGTCGGCAACCCGCCAGCGACCTCAGGACACAATGGCACGACGCGACCTTCGTCGAGCCACTGCTGAAGCTGATCGAACGGCCCGCTGGCCCCGCCGTCGTAACGCACGCGGTGGCCGAGCAGACAGCGACTTACCAGAATTTTCTGCATGATCAGAACGGCTCGTTGCCACGGCGCCGGAACCAGCCGGTCAATGACAGGCGATCACGGGTCGCGGGCAGGACTTCGTGGGGCACCTCGCCCGACAGGAACACCACCAGGCATCCGCCGGTAGGCACCACATCGTGTTCGACGCCATCCTTCAGGTACATGCGCAACTGACCGCCGTGCGCCGGCAACCAGCCGTCGTTGAGGTAGACCACCGCCGAAACCATGCGTCGGTCGTCGTCGCGGAAGCGGTCGACATGCTTGAGGTAGAAAGCACCGGGCGGGTACATCGCAAAGTGACTTTCGAAATCTTCCAGGCCCAGATACAAACCGCGATTCATGGCCTCGCGCAGGCTGTCCATCAACTGCAGATAGCGGTCGCAAGCCAACGCCTGACCGGGCTCGATCCACTGGATTTTGTCGCCGCGAATGCCCTCGCGAATCTCCGATGTCGACCCACGGCCCACGGCGGCCGGGGCCAGTTCACCCTCGGCGGCACGTTTACGGCACTCAGCCGCCAGTTCTTGGGTCAGACCCAAAGGCAGGAAAATATTCTGCTGCGACCAGCCGCGTTCAGCCAGGTCGTCGACGATACGTAACAGCAGCGGGTGATCAGAGGATATTTGCATGGCGCGCATAGTATGCCTGTGCCTGAAAATCCGACAGAGCCGTGCAGCGGCTTGATACGAATTCTCGACAAGTCCGTATGCCGCACGGAGAATAGTCGCCTGCTGACAGGAGTCCCTATGCGCCGTTTGCTTTTCTCACTGCTGATGTTCTGCGTTTTGCCCGCCTGGGCAGACGGCCACGACCAGTTGTACAAGGTCGCCGGCTGGCCAGAGCAACGCGCGCATTTCAGCGATGCCCTCTCAGCCGCTCAGCAGCGTTACCAGAACAGCCTGCCGCCCGCCGTGTTTCAGGCGCTGGTGAATAACAGCAATCAGCGCTTTGCCCCGCAGGCCGTCGACCAGCGCGCCGAAGCGCAATTGCGCAAAACCCTCGCTGATCCGAAGCCTGCACTGGCCTTCTTCCAGTCGCCGCTGGGCAAGAAAATCGTGGCCGCCGAGCTGCTGGCGACCCGTCGTGATCAGTTGGCGAAGAACGCCAAGGGCCTGCCGAAGATTCAGGCCAGCGACAGCCGCACGCTGATCATCGGTCACCTCGCCCAGGCCTTGCCCGCGCGTGAGGCCGGAGCGGAAGTCAGCCTTGCGATTGCCGGTGTTGCGGCCGACAGCTTGAGTTCGATGATCCCCGGCCTGCTCGGCGGCGGTCAGGCGCAAGGTCTGTTGAACGGTCAGCGTCAACGTTTGATGGACCAGATCGGCAGCGACCTAAACAACACGCTGTTGTATGTCTATCGCGACCTGACGGATAACGAGCTTGAGGAGTTTGCTACGTTTGCCGAGTCGGCCGAAGGCAAGGCGTATTACCAGGCGGCGTTGGCGGCGATTCGGGCGGGGTTGGCGGTGGGGCAGAATCCTTCGAACCCTAGCCAGTAATCTTCGGCGTCAGATAGGTCCTCATCGCCGGCAAGCCGGTCTCGCTCCCACATTAGACCGGGTTTTCCCAAACAACTCGGTCAACTGTGGGAGCGAGACCGGCTTGCCGGCGATGAGGACCGAACAATCGCTAAAGATTCCGGCCCTTGATCCGCTTGCTCAAAAACCCGAAATACTCCCCCCGCAACGCCACTGTCTCATTCGCCAAATGATGCCGCGCCTCAGGCAACATCAACACCTGCGGCCGATCGAACTTGGCTTTCAACACCTCAAGGTTGTGCTCCCAATCCACCGTCATGTCCGCCTGCCCTTGCACGATCAGCGGCTGGCGCGTGCTGCCGGGTGCGGCTTCGATGCGTTTGATCCAGCGCGCCAGCGCGCCGACCCAGGCCGTTGGCAGGCGCAGCGGCTGCAACGGGTCGGCTTGCAGGAATGGCAGGAAATCCGGGTCGTTGGAGTTCTCGCTGAAGCGCCGGGCGATGGCTTTGACGAACGGCTTGAGCAGGTAATAACTGAGCTGCGACCAACCCCAGGCCCGCGGCCTCACCAGCGGCGACAGCAGAATCACCTGGCCCTGGGCCGGACTGCTCGCGCCTTCGTTGAGCACATGGTCGATCACGATGGCGCCACCGGTACTCTGCCCGCACAGGTGCCACGGCTGCGGCAGATCGAGGGATTGCGCCTCGGCAAACAGCCCTTGCAGCGTGTCCTGATACTCGGCGAAATCCTTGATGCTCGCCCGTTCGCCGCTGGACAGACCGTGCCCCGGCAAGTCGCAGGCAATCACCGCAAAGCCCTGATCCAGGGCCCACTCGATCACATGCCGGTACAGCCCGGTGTGATCGTAGAAACCGTGGAACACAAACAGCGTCGCCTTCGCCCGCTCCGGCCACCAGAGTTGGCTGACCAGTTCATAACCGTCCACCTCGAAACGCCCCAGGCCACTGCGCAACTGACGGCCCGGAAAATCCAGGCCGTAGAACCGCTGGTACGCCAGCGCCTCCACGGGCAGCGGCTGCCACTCGGCCAGAGGCCGCAGGCCTGCACGCAGATGATCAGGGTCGAAAGTGGCGGACATTGGGCGATTCCAGAGCACGAAGCGGACTTTATAAGCCTGCGATATTCATCTGTCGCGGCAAGCATGGCAAGCTGGGCGACCTTCGAGGATCGACACCCATGCGTTCGCCCTACCGCACCACACTGCTTGCCAGCCTGATCGCCCTCGTGTGTGCCGGTGTGTTGTGGGCCGCTTACGACTGGTTTCAAGGACGCTACCTGCGGGCGTTCAGCGAGCACACGGCGGTGTTTTCCGGCGACCCGTTGCGCCTGCCCGACCACCTCGCCGGCCCCGGCGCCATCCGCCTCGTGCACTTCTGGGACCCGGCCTGCCCGTGCAACGTCGGCAATCAGCAACACCTGAGCGAACTGGTCGAGCAGTATGTGCCGCAGGGCGTCGAGTTCTATTCGGTACAAAAGCCCGGCAGCCACGGCCAGTTGCCCAGCACCTTGAGCAGCCTGAAAACCATCACCGTCCTCCCAGGCTCGGAACAGATCCCGGCCAGCCCGGCCGTGGCGATCTGGGATCGCAGCGGCAAACTCGCCTACTTCGGCCCTTACAGCGAGGGCCTGACCTGTAATTCGAGCAACAGCTTTATCGAGCCGATCCTGCAAGCGCTGAACGAAGGCCGCACGGTGAATGCCACGCACACTCTGGCAGTCGGGTGTTACTGCCCGTGGCCTGTCGATACAACGAAGTAGCGACAGACCAGGCAACAAGAATCCCTCCTACGGGTGATGGGCCGATTCGGCAGGTCGTGTTAAACAGTGACGCCAGGGAATTGCTGCCACTCATAACAAGAACAAGGAATCACCATGAAACGTCTCCTGACTGCGCTCGTCCTGCTGATTGTCGTGCTCGCCGCAGGCGCCGGCTGGTACGTCTACAGCAAGCAGCCGACACGCCAGGGCATGGTTGAGTTGCAACACCTGCAAGGCTCCGTCACCGTGCGTTACGACGAGCGTGGCATCCCGCACATCCGCGCCGAAAACGAAACCGACCTGTACCGCGCCCTCGGCTACGTGCACGCCCAGGACCGGCTGTTTCAGATGGAAGTCTTGCGTCGCCTCGCCCGCGGTGAACTGGCCGAAGTGCTGGGCCCGAAACTGCTCGACACCGACAAGCTGATGCGCAGTCTGCGCATTCGCGAACGCGCCGAAACCTACTTCGCCAATCTGGACAAACAGTCCCCGACATTCATTGCCATGCAGGCCTATCTGGATGGCATCAACCAGTATCAGGACAGCCACGCAAAACCCGCCGAGTTCGATGCGCTGGGCATTTCAAAGCGCCCATTCACCGCTCAGGACACCATCAGCATCGCCGGTTACATGGCCTACAGTTTTGCCGCGGCGTTTCGCACCGAACCCTTGCTGACTTACGTGCGTGACCAGTTGGGTGCCGACTACCTGAACGTCTTCGATCTCGACTGGCAGCCCAAAGGCGTGCTGACGAAAAACCCCGGCAGCGCCATGCCGCCCCTCGCCAGCGCCGACTGGAAAGACCTCAACGCCCTCGCCCGCCTGAGCGAGCAGGCACTGGCCGACAACGGCTTGCCGCAGTTCGAGGGCAGCAACGCCTGGGTGGTCTCCGGCAACCGCACCAAAAGTGGCAAGCCGCTGCTGGCGGGTGACCCGCATATCCGCTTTTCCGCGCCGTCGGTGTGGTACGAAGCGCAGCTCTCGGCACCGGGCTTCGAGCTCTATGGTCACTATCAGGCCCTGATGCCGTTCGCATCGCTGGGGATGAACCGCGACTTCGGCTGGAGCATCACCATGTTCCAGAACGACGACCTCGACCTGATCGCCGAGATGATCAACCCGGAGAACCCCAATCAGGTCTGGTATCGCGGCAAGTGGGTGGACATGACCACCAGCGAGCAGCAGATCGCGGTCAAGGGCCAGGCGCCTGTGACATTGGTGCTGCGCCAGTCACCCCACGGGCCGATCGTCAACGATGCGCTGGGCAACAGCGTCGGCAAAACGCCGATCGCCATGTGGTGGGGTTTTCTCGAAAGCCAGAATCCGATCCTCGAAGGCTTCTATCAGCTCAACCGCGCCGACACCCTGGCCAAGGCGCGCAGTGCCGCCGCCAAGATCCAGGCTCCGGGTCTGAACATCGTCTGGGCCAATGCCAAGGGCGACATCGGCTGGTGGGCGGCGGCGCAGTTGCCGAAACGCCCGGCGGGTGTGCGGCCGTGGTTCATCCTTGACGGCAGCAGCGCCGAATCGGACAAGGACGGTTTCTACCCGTTCAGCGCCAACCCGCAGGAAGAGAACCCGGCGCGGGGCTACATCGTCTCGGCCAACTTCCAGCCCGTGTCACCTACGGGCATGGAGATTCCCGGTTACTACAACCTCGCGGATCGGGGCCAGCACCTCAATCGCCAGCTCGGCGACAAAACCGTCAAGTGGGATCTGGAGACCAGCCAGAAGTTGCAGTTGGGCACCACCACTGCTTACGGCCCGCGTTTGCTGGCGCCGTTGTTGCCGGACCTGCGTGAGGTGGTGAGCGATCCCGCCGAACTCAAACTGGTGGAGCAATTGGCTCAGTGGAAAGGTGACTACCCGCTGGATTCCACCAGCGCCACGCTGTTCAACCAGTTCCTGTTCAACCTCGCGGACGCATCGATGCACGATGAGCTGGGCAACGACTTTTTCGAAACGCTGCTCTCGACCCGGGTGATCGACGCTGCGCTGCCACGCCTGGCGGCGAACGCTGACTCGCCGTGGTGGGACAACCGCAACACCCTCGGCAAGGAAACCCGCGCCGATACGGTAAAGGTGGCGTGGCAAGCGAGCATTGCTCACCTCAAGACCACGCTGGGTGCGGATTTCGCGCAATGGCAGTGGGGCAAGGCGCACACGCTGACCCATGGTCACCCGCTGGGGCAGCAGAAGCCGCTGGACCGGATTTTCAATGTCGGGCCGTTCGCGGCGCCCGGTACCCATGAAGTGCCGAACAACCTCTCGTCCAGGATCGGGCCGGCGCCATGGCCGGTCACTTATGGGCCATCGACCCGACGCCTGATCGATTTCGCCGACCCGGCGCACAGCCTGACCGTTAACCCGGTGGGTCAAAGTGGTGTGCCGTTTGACCGGCATTATGAGGATCAGGCTGAGGCGTATGTCGAAGGGGTGTACTTCCAGGCGCATCTCAATGATGAGGAAGTCACGGCGAATACGCGGAGTACGTTGAAACTGTTGCCGGCGCGCAGTGCTCAGTAGATTTGTATTGGCTGGAGTGGCCTCATCGCTAGCAGGCTAGCTCCCACAGTGGTCCTGTGCACGCAGATCCATTGTGGGAGCTAGCCTGCTAGCGATGAGGCCCGCAAGAACAACGCATATTCATGGCTCAAACCATCGCCGCAAAATTCAACCTGAACTGCTGCGGTGTCACTCCAAGCCGGCGATTGAACACGCTGCGCATATGCTGGGCATCGCGAAATCCACACTGATACGCCACCGTCTTCAACGGCGCGACGGTGCTTTCCAGCATCACCCGCGCCGCATCCACCCTCGCCCGCTCGACAAATTCCGCCGGGGTGACTTTCGCCTCTTTGGCAAACACCCGGGAAAAGTTGCGCGCGCTCATGTTGGCCGCGTTGGCCAGGTCAGCAATGGTCAGGTCGCCGGTCAGGTTCGCCAGCACGTAATGCTGAACCATCGCCACGGCCGACGTCGGTTCGGTGTGGGGCGTCAGGAATGGGCTGAACTGTGACTGCCCGCCCGAGCGCTGGGTGAACACCACCAGCCGCTTGGCCACACTCAGCGCGACTTCCGGCCCGTGATCCCGGGCCAGCAGGTACAACGACAGATCGATTCCCGCCGTGACGCCGGCCGAGGTGTACAGCTCGCCGTCCTGCACGTACAGGCGATCAGCCTCGACCTGAGTCGAAGGACACAACGCCGCGAGCGCTGCTGCATCGCCCCAATGAGTCGTCACCGTTCGCCCCTCGAGCAGTCCTGCCCGGGCGAGCATGAACGCGCCGTTACAGATCGAGCCGAAACGTTGCGCCAGTGCGCTGGCATCCCGCAACCAGGCATCGAAGGCTGCACCGAAATCCATGAACGGCAACTGCGGCCCTCCGGCCACCAGCAACAAGTCGTACGCCCCCAGCGCCTCGCTGAAATGCCGATGGGCATTGAGCGACAAACCGTTGGAACACGGCATTATCCCGCGCTCGACGCCAATCACCTCCAGCCGATAGTGATCCTCCGGCGCCAGGAAACGATTGGCTTCGGAAAACACATCCATGGGACCGGTGACGTCCAGCGACTGGACGCCTGCGAATACCACGATGGCAACGGTTTTACTCATGGGTTCGAAACGCCTCTGTGGATCACGCTTACCTGTGGCGAGGGGGCTTGCCCCCGTTGGAGTGCGCAGCACTCCCAGTTTCCAGCAACGCTGGTGTACCTGATGTATCTGAGGTGACCATTTGGGGCTGCTCCGCAGCCCAACGGGGGCAAGCCCCCTCGCCACAAAAGCGTATTCGCCGGCGGCAAACTTAGCCAATCCGCGCCCAACAAGCGAGGCTGGCGCGATATGCATGCTCATTGGCAAGGATCGCTGCCATGGATCGATTGTCCGGTTTTGGCTGCCGGAACAGACTTGTTCCATCAGCGCCGCCACGGCGTTCCCCACGAGGACAGCACCATGAGCAGCACCATCGCCGGCATCAAAATCCCCGACAGCGCGTTGGCCCGGGCCACCACGGAATACATCCGCGACGTCGAATCCGACCTGCTTTATCACCACTCGCGCCGGGTGTTTCTGTTCGGCGCGTTGAGTGGTCAACGCAAGCAACTGGCCTACAACCCCGAGCTGTTATACGTCGGCGCCATGTTCCATGACCTGGGTCTGGTGGAAGGCCATCGCACGGACGACGAACGCTTCGAAGTCGATAGCGCCAACGCCGCCAAAGCGTTCCTCAAGCCTTACGGGTTGAGCGATGACGACATCGAGCAAGTGTGGCTGTCGATTGCCCTGCACACCACACCGGGTGTGCCGCAACACCTGCGCCCGAACGTGGCGCTGGTGACCGCGGGTGTTGAAATGGACGTGCTGGGTATCGACTACGCGGCGTTCCCCACTGTGCAGCGCGAAGCGGTGGTGCATGCGCATCCACGGGGTGAAGGGTTCAAGGAGTGCATCCTGTGTGCATTCGCCAACGGCTTCAAACACAAGCCGGATACCACGTTCGGTACGGTGAATGCGGACGTGCTGGTGGACAGCGAGCCAGGGTTCAAGCCGATGAACTTCGTCGAGATCATCCGAAAATCGCCTTGGGTTTCCTAAAAACCTGTGCGAGCGAGCCTGCTCGCGATGCAGACAACTCGGTATAACTGAGGAACCGAGGTGATGCTATCGCGAGCAGGCTCGCTCCCACATGGGATCTGGGTTGGCCACATTGTTTAGGTCAACCCGGCATCAGGCTCAAGCCGCTTCCGGCGCCTGCTGCGCGCGACGCACGTCCGGTTGCTTCCACGAATCGGCAGCGCTTTCTTCGATGGCCTGCTGAATTGCACGCTTGCGCGCTTCTTCGGCGCGACGGCTGAAGAACCAGACCAGGAAGGTCATCAGCGACACCGCCAGCAGAATCAGACTGGCCACGGCGTTGATCTCGGGTTTGACCCCCAGACGCACCGCCGAGAACACTTCCATCGGCAAGGTCGTCGACCCCGGCCCCGACACGAAGCTCGCCAGCACCAGGTCATCCAGCGACAGGGCGAAGGACATCATGCCGCCCGCGCCCAGCGATGGCGCGATCATCGGGATGGTGATCAGGAAGAACACCTTCCACGGCTTCGCACCGAGGTCCATGGCCGCTTCTTCGATGGACAGGTCCAGCTCACGCAAGCGCGCCGACACCACCACCGCCACATACGCCGCACAGAACGTGGTGTGGGCGATCCAGATGGTGACGATGCCGCGCTCCTGTGGCCAGCCGATCATCTGCGCCATGGCCACGAACAGCAGCAACAGCGACAGACCGGTGATCACTTCCGGCATCACCAGCGGCGCGGTGACCAGGCCACCGAACAGCGTGCGGCCTTTGAAGTGGGTGATGCGGGTCAGGACGAACGCGGCCAATGTGCCCAGCGCCACCGCTGCCACCGCCGTGTAGCAGGCGATTTCCAGCGAGCGCACCACCGAGCCCATCAGTTGCGTGTTGTCCATCAACCCGACGTACCACTTGATCGACCAGCCGCCCCACACCGTCACCAGTTTCGAGGCGTTGAAGGAGTAGATCACCAGGATCAGCATCGGCGCGTAGATGAACAGCAAACCGGCGATCAGCATGAAACTCGAGAAACGGAAGCGCTTCATTCTTTGCCCTCCATTTCTTTGGCCTGACTACGGTTGAACAGGATGATTGGCACAATCAGGATCAGCAACATCACTACGGCCAGAGCAGACGCCACCGGCCAGTCGCGGTTGTTGAAGAATTCTTGCCAGAGCACTTTACCGATCATCAGGGTTTCCGGACCGCCGAGCAGTTCCGGAATCACGAACTCACCCACCACCGGGATGAACACCAGCATGCAGCCCGCGACGATGCCGTTCTTGGACAGTGGAATGGTGATCTTCCAGAAGCTGTTGAAGGTGCTCGAACCGAGGTCGGACGCGGCTTCCAGCAGGCTGTTGTCGTGTTTCACGAGATTGGCGTAGAGCGGCAGGATCATGAATGGCAGGTACGAATACACCACACCGATGTACACGGCGAGGTTGGTATTGAGGATCTGCAGCGGTTCGTCGATCCAGCCCATGGTCATCAGGAAACCGTTGAGCAGGCCGTTGTTGCTGAGGATGCCCATCCACGCGTACACGCGGATCAGGATCGCGGTCCAGGTCGGCATCATGATCAGCAGCACCAGCACCGTTTGCATCTCTTTACGGGCGCTGGCAATGGCGTAGGCCATCGGGTAGCCAATCAGCAAACAGAGGATGGTGCTGATCAGCGCCATCTTCAACGAACCGAGGTAAGCGGCGATGTACAACTCGTCACCGGCCAGCATCGCGTAGTTGCCGAGGTTAAGCAGCACCTGCAGCTTCTGGTCAACGAAATTGTAGATCTCGGTGTACGGCGGAATGGCGACGTCGGCTTCGGCGAAGCTGATCTTCAGGACGATGAAGAACGGCAGCATGAAGAACAGGAACAGCCAGATGAACGGAACCCCGATGACCAGCTGACGGCCACCGGGAATTATTCGGTTGAGGCGGCGTTTGAATTTGCGCATGTTCATGAGCGAAGTACCACGCCGCTGTCGTCTTCCCACCACACGTAAACCTGGTCACCCCAGGTTGGGCGCTGACCGCGGCGCTCGGCGTTGGCGACAAACGACTGGACGATCTTGCCGCTCGGCAGCTCGACGTAGAACACCGAGTGACCGCCGAGGTAGGCGATGTCATGCACCTTGCCGCTGGACCAGTTGTATTCGCAGGTCGGCATGGTCGGGGTCACCAGCAGTTTTTCCGGACGGATCGCATAGGTCACGGATTTGTCCTGCACCGAGGTGCTGATGCCGTGACCGACAAAGATGTTGCGGTCCAGATCCTTGCAGGTGATCAGCGCATGGCCCTCGGCGTCGTCCACCACTTCACCATCGAAGATGTTGACGTTGCCGATGAACTCGCAGACCAGGCGGCTGGTCGGGGTTTCGTAGATGTCGATCGGGCTGCCGATCTGGGCGATCCAGCCCAGGTGCATGATCGCGATGCGCTCGGCCATGGTCATGGCCTCTTCCTGGTCGTGGGTCACCATGACGCAGGTTACGCCGACGCGCTCGATGATCTCGACCAGCTCCAGCTGCATTTGCGAGCGCAGCTTCTTGTCCAGGGCACCCATCGGTTCGTCGAGCAGCAACAGCTTCGGTCGCTTGGCCAAAGAACGCGCCAACGCTACACGCTGACGCTGGCCACCGGACAACTGATGCGGCTTGCGCTTGGCGTACTGGCTCATCTGTACCAGCTTGAGCATGTCGGCCACGCGTGCATCGACTTCAGCGGCGGGAAGCTTGTCCTGCTTGAGGCCGAAGGCAATGTTCTGCGCCACGGTCATGTGCGGGAACAAGGCGTACGACTGGAACATCATGTTGATCGGCCGCTCGTACGGCGGCATGTCGGTGATGTCTACGCCATCGAGGAAAATGCGCCCCTCCGTGGGCCGTTCGAAGCCTGCGAGCATGCGCAGCAAGGTGGATTTGCCCGATCCCGAACCGCCGAGCAGGGCGAAGATCTCGCCTTTCTTGATTTCCAGGGACACATCGTCCACGGCAATCGTCTCGTCGAACTTCTTCGTGACCCGGTCGATTTTGACCAGCACCTGTTTAGGTGACTGGTCGCCCTCGAGGGCTTTCTTATAGGCGCCGGAGGCAACTGCCATTTACGAAACTCCCAACAAAATTTGCAGTTCGCTCAAGGTGAGCGAACCTTGGATAGTTTGAGCCTTGAAGCTATTTGCCCGACTTGACCTTGGTCCAGCTGCGGGTCATCAAACGTTGAATGTTTGGTGGTAACTCGATCGACACGTAAGTCTTGTCGAGGACTGCTTGCGGTGGATAAACCGCTTCGTCGGTGCGAATGGACTGTTCCATCAGTGTGTCCGACCCCGGGTTAGGGTTGGCATAGCCGACGTAATCACTGACCTGGGCGATCACCTCAGGTTTGAGCAAATAGTTGATGAACGCGTGCGCCTCTTTGACGTTGGCCGAATCCTTTGGAATCGCCAGCATGTCGAACCACAGCGCACCGCCTTCCTTTGGAATCGAGTAGGCGATGTTCACGCCTTTCTTCGCTTCAGCCGCACGGTTGCGGGCCTGGAACATGTCACCGGAGAAACCGATCGCGATACAGATATCGCCGTTCGCCAGATCGGCGATGTATTTGGAGGAGTGGAAGTAAGTCACGTAAGGCCGCACCGCCAGCAACTTGGCTTCAGCCTTTTTGTAGTCTTCGGGGTTGGTGCTGTTGGCGTTCAGGCCCATGTAGTTGAGGACCGTCGGCATCATTTCATCGGCGGAATCGAGGAACGCCACGCCGCAACTGTGCAGCTTCTTGATGTTTTCCGGCTCGAATACCGCAGCCCAGGAATCGATCTTGTCGACACCCAGCACAGCCTTGATCTTGTCGACGTTGTAACCGATGCCGTTGGTGCCCCACAGGTACGGCACGGCGTACAGGTTACCCGGATCGTTTTGCTCCAGACGCTTGAGCAATACGGGGTCGAGGTTCGAGTAGTTCGGCAACTTCGACTTGTCGAGTTTCTGGAAAGCACCGGCCTTGATCTGCTTGCCAAGGAAGTGATTGGACGGCACGACCACGTCATAACCCGTACGCCCGGCGAGCAACTTGCCTTCCAGGGTTTCGTTGGAGTCGAACACGTCGTAAACCGGCTTGATGCCGGTCTCTTTCTGGAAGTCGGCCAGGGTGGTCTCGCCGATGTAATCCGACCAGTTATAAATATGCACAGTGCCAGCGGCCTGGGCACTGACAGCGAATGTCAGCCCGGCGCCAACCAGCAAGGCATTGCGCAGTAAAGAAGAAATAGGCAAGTGGAGGTCCTCTAAAATTAGTTGGGCCCAAGTTGCCCCGCGTTACATGACAGTCGTAGCTGCCCAGCAACAAAACCGGCGCGCAACTTACCCTCGAAAAACCGTTCCAGCAAAACTTTTATGCATATACCTGTGGGAGCGAGCCTGCTCGCGATGGTCGTCAACGATAACGTTGGGTACCTGACACTCCGCGGTGCTCTCGGGCTCATCGCGAGCAGGCTCGCTCCTACAGGGTTATTACTTACTTACCGGATTTAATCTTGGTCCAGCTGCGAGTCAGGATCCGCTGGGTCGCGGCCGGCAAGTCGGCGATCGCGTACAGCTTGGCCAGCACGTCTGCCGGCGGGTAGATGCCTGGATCGTCGGTGATTTCTTTTTCGACCAATGGGGTGGCGGCCGCGTTACCGTTCGGGAAGCGCACGGCGTTGGTGATTTCAGCCATGATTTCCGGCTTCTGCAGGAAGGTCATGAACTTGTAGGCGCCTTCAACGTTTTCGGCATCTTTAGGGATGGCGACCATGTCGTAGAAGGTGCCCGCACCTTCTTTCGGAATGTTGTAGCTGACTTTCACCTTGTCACCGGCTTCTGCCGCGCGGGACTTGGCCTGGTAGATGTCACCCGAGTAACCGACGGCTACGCAGATGTTGCCGTTGGCCAGGTCGGAGATGTACTTGGACGAGTGGAAGTAGCCCACCGAAGGACGAATCTTCAGGAACAGTGCTTCGGCTTCGGCCAGTTGTTTTTTGTCCTGGCTGTCGGCTGGATAGCCCAGGTAATGCAATGCCACCGGAATCATCTCGGTTGGCGAATCGAGGAAACTGATACCGCACGACTTCAACTTGGCGGCGTTTTCAGGTTTGAACAGCAGGTCCCAGGAATTGGTCGGTGCATCGGCACCCAGTGCAGCCTTGACCTTCTCGGCGTTGAAGCCGATACCGATCGAACCCCACATATACGGGAAAGCGTGTTCGTTGCCCGGGTCGCTCACCGATACCGCTTTGAGCAGGTCAGTGTTCAGGTTCTTCCAGTTAGGCAGCTTGGACTTGTCCAGCTTCTGGTAAACGCCGGCCTTGATCTGCTTGGCCAGGAAGTTGTTCGACGGCACGACGATGTCGTAGCCAGACTTGCCTGCCAACAACTTGGCTTCCAGGGTTTCGTTGCTGTCGAAAACGTCGTAGACGACTTTGATGCCGGACTCGGTTTCGAATTTCTTGATGGTGTCCGGAGCGATGTAATCGGACCAGTTATAGACGTGCAACACCTTGTCGTCCGCCTGAACCGCACCCGCCATAATGCCCATCAGGGACATGGCGAGGAGTGTCTTGCCAGCAAGCTTTTTTCCTAATGCCTTCATGCGTAATGCTCCAAATTTTTTCTTTTTTGAACCACTTTGTTCAGCGGCCGAACCCGGACAACTGGAACCGCGGCTAGTCTGGCAAGATCCGAGGCGGTCTTTCAAGGAAAGGCCACCCTTTAGAACTGCTCTGAGCGAAAGTTTCATGACTCCCGCTCAGAGCCTAGCACCTAGCCCTGCAACGCACTCAGGGTAAGGTCCAGGCACTTGCGTGCCTTGGTCACCAGCTCATCGATTTCAGCCTTGGTAATCACCAGTGGTGGAGCAATGATCATGGTGTCCCCCACGGCGCGCATGATCAGGCCGTTGTCGAAGCAGAACGTGCGGCAGATCATGCCGACGCCCTTGCCTTCGTAACGCTTGCGCGTGGCCTTGTCCTGAACCAGTTCGATGGCCCCCAGCAGACCCACCCCACGAACTTCGCCCACCAGTGGGTGGTCGTTCAGTTCCCGCAGACGCTTTTGCAAATAGGGTGCCGTTTCGGCATGAACGCGCTCGATAATTTTTTCTTCGCGCAGGATGCGGATGTTTTCCAGCGCTACCGCCGCCGCTACCGGGTGACCGGAGTAGGTGAAGCCGTGGTTGAAGTCCCCGCCTTCGTTGAGCACCGCTACCACTTCGTCACGCACGATCAGGCCACCCATCGGGATGTAGCCGGACGTCAGGCCTTTGGCGATGGTCATCATATCGGGCTTGAGGTCGTAGAAATCGGTACCGAACCACTCACCGGTACGGCCGAAACCACAGATCACTTCGTCCGCCACGAACAGGATGTCGTACTTGGCGAGGATTTCCTTGATGCGCGGCCAGTAGGTGTCTGGCGGAATGATCACGCCACCGGCACCCTGGATCGGCTCGGCAATAAAGGCACCGACGTTGTCCACGCCGACTTCCAGAATCTTCTCTTCCAGCTGATTGGCCGCCCACACACCGAACTCTTCCGGTGTCATGTCGCCGCCTTCAGCGAACCAGTACGGTTGCGCGATGTGGACGATGCCCGGGATCGGCAAGTCGCCTTGTTCGTGCATATAGGTCATGCCACCCAGGCTCGCGCCGGCCACGGTGGAACCGTGATAGCCGTTCTTGCGGCTGATGATGACTTTCTTCTTCGGCTGGCCCTTGATCGCCCAGTAGTGGCGGACCATGCGCAGCATGGTGTCGTTGCCTTCGGAACCGGAACCGGTGAAGAACACGTGGTTCATGCCTTCCGGCGCGATGTCGGCGATGGCCTTGGCCAGCTCAAGCACCGGCGGGTGAGCGGTCTGGAAGAACAGGTTGTAGTAAGGCAGTTCGCGCATTTGCTTGCTGGCGGCATCGGCCAGTTCATCGCGACCGTAGCCGATCGCGACACACCACAGGCCGGCCATGCCGTCGAGGATCTTGTTGCCTTCGCTGTCCCAGAGGTAAACGCCCTTGGCGTTGGTGATGATGCGCGGGCCTTTCTCTTTGAGTTGTTTGAAGTCGCTGAACGGGGCCAGGTGGTGATCGCTGCTCAGGGCTTGCCATTCACGGGTTTGCGGGTTGTTGCTGGTCATGCGAATTCTCCTAAGATTTCGGTGAAGGGCGCGACCAAGTGCAGTCGCGCCCGGCGCATCAGACGGCGAAGAGCAGGAATTCCCGCTCCCACGAACTGATCACGCGCTTGAAGTTTTCATGCTCGGCCCGCTTGACCGCGACGTAGCCAGTGATGAATTTCTTGCCCAGGTATTTCTCGACAGTCGCGCTGTTTTCCATGCGTTCCAGCGCGTCTTCGATGGTCAGTGGCAGGCGCAGGTTGCGGCGTTCATAGCCACGACCCACCACCGGCGCACTCGGGTTCAAGCCTTCGACCATGCCGATGTAACCGCAGAGCAGGCTCGCGGCAATCGCCAGGTACGGGTTGGCGTCGGCGCCCGGCAGGCGGTTTTCCACCCGACGGTTTTGTGGTCCGGCATCCGGGACCCGCAGGCCCACGGTGCGGTTCTCCTCGCCCCACTCCACGTTCACCGGCGCCGAGGTGTCCGGCAGGAAGCGGCGGAACGAGTTCACGTTGGGCGCGAACAGCGGCAACAACTCGGGGATCAGTTTCTGCAATCCACCGATGTGGTACAGGAACAACTGGCTCATGGTCCCGTCTTCATTGGAGAAGACGTTCTTGCCGGTCTCGATGTCGATGATGCTCTGGTGCAAGTGCATCGCGCTGCCCGGCTCGCCGGTCATGGGCTTGGCCATGAACGTGGCAGCCACGTCGTGCTTGAGCGCCGCTTCGCGCATGGTGCGCTTGAAGATCAGGATCTGGTCGGCCAGGGACAGGGCATCGCCGTGACGGAAGTTGATTTCCATCTGCGCCGTGCCGTCCTCGTGGATCAGCGTGTCGAGGTCCAACTCTTGCAGTTCGCACCAGTCGTAGACGTCTTCGAACAGTGGATCGAATTCGTTTGCCGCCTCGATCGAGAACGACTGACGACCGATTTCCGGGCGACCGGAACGGCCAATCGGCGGCTGCAACGGATAGTCCGGGTCGTCACTGCGCTTGGTCAGGTAGAACTCCATTTCCGGCGCCACGATGGGCTGCCAGCCTTTGTCGGCATAGAGTTTCAACACTTTCTTGAGCACGTTGCGCGGCGACAGCTCGATCGGGTTGCCTTGCTTGTCGTAGGTGTCGTGGATCACCTGGGCGGTCGGCTCGATGGACCAGGGCACCAGGTAAACCGCGTTCTGGTCGGGGCGGCAGATCATGTCGATGTCCGCCGGGTCGAGCAGTTCGTAATAGATGTCGTCTTCGACATAGTCGCCGGTCACGGTCTGTAACAGAACGCTCTCGGGCAGGCGCATGCCTTTTTCAGCAATGAACTTGTTGGTCGGCGAAATCTTGCCCCGGGTGATCCCGGTCAAGTCGGCGATCATGCATTCGACTTCTGTGATCTTGTGGTCTTTCAACCAATCGGTGAGCTGGTCGAGGTTGTGACTCATAAATGCCTCTTAGGCTGAGTTTCCTGACTCTTATAAGTCAGGCGTTGTTTGACGCATGGGCGTCGCTTGGTACAGATTGCCATCGCAAACGCCGGGCACAACAAGGCCCGCCGTAAACGTGGCGCGAATCAACGAAAGAAGGGTGACATCGCGTGCAGAGTCATGAGCGGGGCCCGACGCAATGACCGGGCCGCCGAGGTAAAACGGTTCTATATTGGTAGGAGGACCAGTAAAGAGAATGTCGTCCGGACCGTCCAGAATATCGGACGGGGCCAGCCCATGTGCCGGGGAAGAAAGAGTCGACGGCACGCCTTTGGCAATCGGGGCCATGGCGTGGACGCAAATGTCGCCACTGATGTGATAAGCATGCAGACCGATCAGCCTTGAGCAGTCGGTGACGCCGATTAACGGCAGGCGAGACATGAAGCACCCCGGTATTATTGCTGTTATGGGTTTGAATCGAGCTTAGCCTTGTTCATTTTTTTACACAACACCCCCGTAAAAAATACAACACGGCCCGCTCAAGTGTGCGGGTGCCAAGTCTCTCAAGGACAAAAAAATGCCCCAAAGTGCCCCATAAATGCCCTTGTGGCGCTTTTTCGGGGCACATAAGGCCTCGCTTGACTTCAGCAGGCCGTTCGGGTTGACTGAAACCCGAAGAGATCAATGATTGATATTTTTAACAACAAAGGTGTTGCATCATGTCGGTACCCCCGCGTGCCGTTCAGCTTAACGAAGCGAACGCGTTCCTTAAGGAACATCCTGAGGTTCTGTACGTTGACCTTCTGATTGCGGATATGAATGGTGTGGTGCGCGGCAAGCGCATTGAACGCACCAGCCTCCACAAGGTTTACGAGAAAGGCATCAACCTGCCGGCCTCTCTATTTGCTCTGGATATCAATGGCTCGACGGTGGAAAGCACCGGCCTGGGCCTGGACATCGGCGATGCTGACCGAATCTGCTATCCAATCCCTGACACCCTGTGCAATGAGCCCTGGCAGAAGCGCCCTACCGCGCAACTGTTGATGACCATGCACGAACTCGAAGGCCAGCCGTTCTTTGCCGACCCGCGAGAAGTGCTGGCCAATGTAGTGCGCAAGTTCGACGACATGGGCCTGACCATCTGCGCCGCGTTCGAACTGGAGTTCTACCTGATCGACCAGGAGAACGTGAACGGTCGTCCGCAACCGCCACGCTCGCCTGTGTCCGGCAAACGCCCGCACTCGACACAGGTCTACCTGATCGATGACCTCGACGAATACGTCGACTGCCTCCAGGACATTCTGGAAGGTGCGAAAGAGCAAGGCATCCCGGCCGACGCAATCGTCAAGGAAAGTGCCCCGGCGCAGTTCGAAGTGAACCTGCACCACGTGGCCGACCCGATCAAGGCCTGCGACTACGCGGTCCTGCTCAAGCGTCTGATCAAGAACATCGCCTACGACCATGAGATGGACACCACCTTCATGGCCAAGCCTTACCCGGGCCAGGCGGGCAACGGTCTGCACGTACACATTTCGATTCTTGATAAAGATGGCAAAAACATTTTTGCCAGCGAGGATCCCGAGCAGAACGCCGCACTGCGTCACGCGATCGGCGGTGTGCTCGAGACCCTGCCGGCGCAGATGGCTTTCCTCTGCCCGAACGTCAACTCCTATCGTCGTTTCGGCGCACAGTTCTACGTGCCGAACTCGCCGTGCTGGGGCCTGGACAACCGCACCGTGGCGATCCGCGTGCCGACCGGGTCCTCCGATGCCGTGCGCATCGAACACCGTGTAGCCGGCGCCGACGCCAACCCGTATCTGTTGATGGCTTCGGTTCTGGCAGGCGTGCACCACGGTCTGACCAACAAGATCGAGCCGGGCGCACCCGTGGAAGGCAACTCCTACGAGCAGAACGAGCAAAGCCTGCCGAACAACCTGCGCGATGCCTTGCGCGAGCTGGACGACAGCGAAGTCATGGCCAAGTACATCGATCCGAAATACATCGATATCTTCGTGGCCTGCAAGGAAAGTGAGCTGGAGGAGTTCGAACACTCCATCTCCGACCTTGAGTACAACTGGTATCTGCATACCGTGTAAGCGGTTGCAGTAAAAACAACGCCGTTGGCTGATAAGGCCCACGGCGTTTTTTTATGGCCGGCATCAACCCCTGTGGCGAGGGAGCTTGCTCCCGCTGGGTCGCGAAGCGACCCCAAAACCGGTCAATGCCGCGTGCCTGACAGAACCGCATTTCGGATTAAAGGGAGTCCTTCGGCCTCCAGCGGGAGCAAGCTCCCTCGCCACAAGGACTATGGGCACCACAAGGGATATGGAACATCTGCCCGCTCTGCGTACAATGCCGGCTGCCCCGTAGGAGGACTCCAATGACGCGCACCGCCACCATTCGCAAACCCCGCGCCCGCAGCCAGGCCCGGATCGATTCGATACTCGATGCCGCCCGCATGCTGCTGGCTGCCGAAGGTGTGGCCAGTCTGTCGATCTACAGCGTCGCCGAACGCGCGGAGATTCCGCCCTCCTCGGTCTACCACTTTTTCGCCAGCGTCCCGGCCCTGCTCGAAGCCTTGACCGCCGACGTCCACGCCGCTTTCCGCGCGTGCCTGCAAGCACCCATCGACCACGGCGCCCTCGACGGCTGGCGCGACCTGTCGCGGCTGGTGGAACAGCGGATGCTCGCGATCTACAGCGAAGACGCCGCCGCCCGCCAGCTCATTCTTGCCCAGCACGGGCTGACCGAAGTCACCCAGGCCGACCGTCAGCACGACATCGAACTCGGCGACCTGATGCACAAGCTGTTCGATCATCATTTCGAACTGCCGAAGTTGCCGACAGACGTTGATGTGTTTGCGCTGGCGATGGAGTTGGGGGATCGGGTGTATGCGCGCTCGGTGCAACAGCATGGGCAGATTACGCCGCGGATGGCTGAAGAAGGGATGCGGGTGTTTGATGCGTATCTGGGGTTGTACTTGCCGCCTTATCTACCCAAGCGCAGCATTCCAGTCTGAGATCTTTGTTGGCTTCGCTGGCCCCTTCGCGAGCAGGCTCGCTCCCACATTTGAAATGCATTCCCCTGTGGGAGCGAGCCTGCTCGCGAAAGCCGCACCGCCGGACTCACTGGCTCACACACAAAAAACCCCGAAGGGTTCAAACCCTCCGGGGTTGTGTGCACTGCACGCGATCACAACTTGGCGATCGACACCTCGGTGGATTTCACAAACGCGATCACTTCGCTGCCGACCACCAGTTCCAGCTCTTTCACCGAGCGAGTCGTGATCACTGAAGTGACGATGCCGGAAGCAGTCTGCACGTCGATTTCCGACAGCACGTCACCCAGTACGATTTCCTTGATCGCGCCTTTGAACTGGTTACGAACGTTGATGGCCTTGATAGTCATGATGTTGATTCCTGTCGTTGGATGAGGCTTGAGTTATTGAGCCCAGCGCAATTGCGTAGGCAATGGTGAAACAGGTTCCGGTTCCGGCGGTTCGCCGGGCAGTGCGAGGACGCGATTGAGGACTTCGGTTTCCAGCGCCGCCAGCCGATGAGAACCCCGAACCCGAGGGCGCGGCAGTTCCACGTGCAGGTCGAGGCCGACTTCGCCCTCTTCGATCAGGATCACCCGATCGGCAATCGCCACCGCCTCACTGACGTCGTGGGTGACCAGCAACACGGTAAAACCATGCTTTTGCCAGAGCCCCTCGATCAGCTGCTGCATTTCAATTCGGGTCAGGGCATCCAGAGCACCCAGCGGCTCGTCCAGCAACAGCAAACGCGGTTGATGGATCAGCGCGCGGGCCAGGGCCACACGTTGCTTCTGTCCACCGGACAGCGCCGCGGGCCATTCATTGGCGCGGTCCGCCAGGCCGACTGACTCCAGCGCTTCCAAGGCTTGCGGACGCCAGTTGCCCTTGAGCCCGAGGCCGACGTTGTCGATCACCTTTTTCCATGGCAGCAAACGCGCTTCCTGGAACATCAGCCGGGTGTCTTCCCGCGCATCGCTCAGCGGTGCGGAACCTGCGAGCAATTCACCACCCGTGGGTTTGTCGAGACCGGCGAGCAACCGCAGCAAGGTACTTTTGCCGCAACCGCTGCGCCCCACCACGGCGACGAACTGGCCGGCGGGAATGTGCAGATCGATCTCACGCAGCACCCGCCGCGCCCCGAAGGTTTTTTGCAGCTTGCGCACCACCAGCGGAATGCCGCGCAGCAGGCGTGGAGGTTGTTGAGCCGTCATGCTGCACCTCCTTTGGCAACCTGATACGCCGGATGCCAGCGCAGCCACACACGTTCAAGTCCACGGGCCGCGAGGTCGGCGAGTTTGCCGAGCACCGCGTACATCAGGATCGCCAGCACCACCACGTCAGTCTGCAAAAACTCCCGGGCATTCATCGCCAGGTAGCCGATGCCGGAACTGGCGGAAATGGTTTCCGCCACGATCAGCGTCAGCCACATGAAGCCCAGTGCGAAGCGCACGCCAACCAGAATCGAAGGCAACGCACCCGGCAGAATCACCTGGCGGAACAGGCTGAAACCGGACAGGCCATAACTGCGCGCCATCTCCACCAGCGCCGGGTCGACGTTGCGAATGCCGTGGTAGGTGTTGAGGTAGATCGGGAACAAGGTGCCCAGCGCCACCAGAAAAATCTTTGCCGACTCGTCGATGCCGAACCACAGGATCACCAGCGGAATCAGCGCCAGGTGCGGCACGTTGCGGATCATCTGCACCGAACTGTCGAGCAGGCGCTCGCCCCATTTCGACAGGCCGGTGATGAAGCCCAGAGCCAGGCCGATGCCGCCGCCAATGGTGAAGCCCAGCGCCGCACGCCAGCCGCTGATCGCCAGGTGCGTCCAGATTTCACCGCTGCGCACCAGGCTCACGCCGGCTTCGATCACCGCGATGGGTGCCGGCAGAATCCGAGTCGACAACCAGCCCGCCGACACCGACAACTGCCACACCGCCAACAACAAAATCGGCAACGCCCAAGGCGCAAGGTTGTGGATGATTCTCTTCATGGCGCGCCTCAGCTCTGGGACGCGGCTTTGGGAAGAATGTCGTTGGCGACCATCTCGCCGAACGGGCTGACGTAATTGGCACCCTTGGGCAGTTCCGGCCGCTCGATGTCGAGGTGCGGGAACAGCAACTCAGCGACGCGGTACGACTCTTCGAGGTGCGGATAACCGGAGAAGATGAAGGTGTCGATGCCCAGGTCCGCGTATTCCTTCACGCGGGCGGCCACGGTCGGACCATCGCCGACCAGCGCCGTACCGGCACCTCCACGAACCAGACCGACACCAGCCCAGAGATTGGGGCTGACTTCCAGGTTGTCGCGACTGCCGCTGTGCAACGCGGCCATGCGTTGCTGGCCGACCGAATCGAAGCGCGCCAAGGAAGCCTGAGCGCGGGCAATGGTCTCGTCGTCCAAGTGTGAGATCAGCCGATCCGCCGCTTGCCAGGCTTCGGCATTGGTTTCACGAACGATCACATGCAGGCGAATGCCGAAGCGAACGGTGCGGCCGAGCTTCGCGGCTTTGGCTCGAACCTGTTCGATTTTCTCGGCAACGGCGGCCGGTGGCTCGCCCCAGGTCAGAACCATTTCCACTTGCTCTGCCGCGAGGTCCTGCGCCGCTTCCGAAGAACCGCCGAAGTACAGCGGCGGACGCGGTTGCTGGATTGGCGGATAGAGCAATTTGGCGCCCTTCACGCTGATGTGCTGACCGTCGTAGTCAACGGTTTCGCCTTCCAGCACGCGCCGCCAGATGCGGGTGAATTCCACCGAGGCTTGATAGCGTTCTTCATGTGTCAGGAACAAACCGTCGCCGGCCAATTCTTCCGGATCGCCGCCAGTCACCAGGTTGAACAACGCACGACCGCCGGACAGGCGATCCAGTGTCGCCGCCTGACGCGCCGCCACCGTCGGGGAAATGATCCCGGGGCGCAGGGCGACAAGGAATTTCAGACGCTGGGTCACCGGGATCAGCGACGCCGCCACCAGCCACGAGTCTTCGCACGAGCGGCCGGTGGGAATCAGCACCCCGCCGAAGCCCAGGCGATCCGCCGCTTGCGCGACTTGTTGCAGGTAACCGTGGTCGACGGCGCGAGCGCCTTCGGCGGTGCCAAGGTAATGGCCGTCGCCGTGGGTAGGCAGGAACCAGAAGATATTGAGGCTCATGGAGTGGTCTCCTTGGGGAATCGAATTACTGCGCTTTGGCAACGGCTGCCGGTGGCGTCCAGATCACGTCTTTGATGCTCAGCTGTTTCGGAATCAGCTTGAGCTGGTAGAAGCTGTCGGCAATTTTCTGCTGGGCGGCGACCACTTCAGGGGTCAGGAACAGTGCGCCGTAGCCCTGCCGTTTCACCGAGGTCAGGGTGATGTCCGCCGGCAGGCCGAGCAGTGGCGAAACCTGTTGGGTCACGTCTTCCGGGTTGGCCTTGGACCACTCACCGACGGCGCGTACTTCTTCCACGAGGGTCTTGATCACCTCAGGATTTTTCTGTGCGTAAGGCTTGGTCGCCAGGTAGAACTGGTGGTTGTCGACGATGCCCTGGCCATCGCGCAGGGTGTGCGCTTGCAGCTGCTTCTCGGCGGCGGCCAGATACGGATCCCAGATCACCCAGGCATCGACGCTGCCACGTTCGAACGCGGCGCGGGCATCGGCCGGCGGCAGGAAAACGGTCTGGATATCGGTGTATTTGAGGCCGGCGTCTTCAAGCGCGCGGACCAGCAGGTAGTGAACGTTGGAGCCTTTGTTGAGCACGACTTTCTTGCCCTTGAGGTCCTTCACCGATTTGATCGGCGAGTCCTTCGGCACCAGGATCGCTTCGCTGTGGGGCGCTGGCGGTTCGTAGGCGACGTAGAGCAGATCGGCACCCGCCGCTTGAGCGAATACCGGAGGCGTTTCGCCCGTGACACCGAAGTCGATGGAGCCGACGTTCAAACCTTCAAGCAGCTGCGGGCCGCCGGGGAACTCAGTCCATTGCACGTCTACGCCTTGGGCGGCGAGGCGTTTTTCCAGGGTGCCTTTGGCTTTGAGCAGCACCAAAGTGCCGTACTTCTGATAACCGATCCGAAGGGTCTCGGCCTGAGCTTGAGTAATGGCGCCGAAGGACACAGCCGCAGCAAACAGAGCGACCAGACCACGACGCAAAATGACAGTGCGCATAGCGCTCTCCTTTTTGCAGTTGGGTTTTGGCTGCACCTGCTTGGCCGTTGACGGCTGAGTAAGGTGAGTACTTCAGAATTCAGGTGTGGCTTAAGTGCAGGCTTAAATGCTCCAGCGAGCGCTCAACAGACGTTCATTCAACAGGTTCGGATCGAGCGGCTTCGGCCGTCGCGCCATGGCGCTGAAAAACAGCTCCAGGGATTCGTTCAATCGTTCCTCCAGCTCTGGCGCCAGTTGCGCTTGCGCACTGCCTTCGCCGTAAGCGATCTGGCTGTCCACAGCGAAAATCCCGTGGAGCATTTCCTGGGCCTTCAACGCCGACAACACCGGTTTGAGCGCGTAATCCACTGCCAGCATGTGGGCGATGCTGCCGCCGGTGGCCATCGGCAAAACCACTTTGTGGGCCAGGGCGCGTTCGGGCAGCAGGTCCAGCACGGTTTTCAGTGCGCCGGAGAACGACGCCTTGTAAACCGGGGTGGCGATCAGCAGGCCATCGGCGTTTTCAATTTGTTGCAGCAGGTCGATCACCTTGGGGCTGTCGAAACGTGCGTGCAGCAAGTCTTCGGCCGGAAAGTCCCGCACCTGGTAACTCACCACTTCCACACCCTGCTCCTGCAACCAGCGCTGGGAGCGCTCCAGCAGCACCCCGGAACGGGAGCGTTGGCTGGGACTGCCACCAAGTGAGACGACCAGCATTCAGGCGATTCCTTGAACGGTGTTGGCGATTCGCCGTGTGCGATCTCGCTTTGATGGAGAGACCTTAACAGGTGATTTATATATCTTTAAATCATATTTATTCATTTGTTTATGCGATAAAGAGATATACCAAGTGTTGTTTTCGGGGCATAAAAAAAGGCCGTCGAAACGGCCTGAAATCCCCTGTTTTGTGGATGCGATTCAATCTGAATTCTGCGGTGCCTGTTAAGCCGTCATCGCCGGCAAGCCGGTCTCGCTCCCACATTGGATCGCGCTTTACCTGTGGGAGCGAGCCTGCTCGCGATGACGATTTCAGCAGCGCCCAAAATGCTGCGGCTTACTTATTGGGCTGTGGCGTCAGGCGCAGGTACGGCTTCACCGCGCGATAACCCTTGGGAAAGCGTTTCTTGATTTCCTCTGGATCCTGCAGCGACGGCACGATCACCACTTCTTCACCGTCCTTCCAGTTGGCCGGGGTGGCCACCTTGTAATTGTCGGTGAGTTGCAGCGAGTCGATCACCCGCAGGATTTCATGGAAGTTACGGCCGGTGCTCGCCGGGTAGGTGATGGTCAGCCGAACCTTTTTGTTCGGGTCGATCACGAACAGCGAGCGCACGGTCAGGGTGTCGTTGGCGTTCGGGTGAATGAGGTCGTACAGGTCCGAGACCTTGCGGTCGGCATCCGCCAGGATCGGGAAGTTGACGATCGTGTTCTGGGTTTCGTTGATGTCCTCGATCCACTTGTGGTGCGAGTCCACCGGGTCCACGGACAGCGCGATGGCCTTGACGCCGCGCTTGGTGAATTCGTCCTTGAGCTTGGCGGTGAAGCCCAGCTCGGTGGTGCATACCGGGGTGAAGTCTGCCGGGTGGGAGAACAGCACGCCCCAACTATCGCCCAGCCATTCATGGAAACGGATGGTACCGGCGCTGGAATCCTGCTCGAAATCGGGGGCGATGTCGCCGAGTCTGATGCTCATGGTGGGCTCCTGATGAGTGTGTTGTAGACCTCAACTGTAGCTCGTGTTTGGGATTTATTAAAAAGAATAAATATTGCGTTTATTAGATCCAAAATGAATATTAAAGATCTGTTCACTGGACCTTCAAAGCCATCGCGACGACTATCGTTGCCAAGGTTCGAGAAGGCCTTGAGTTGCTGCAAAAGAGGAAATTTCAGAGCGGGATTACGGGGGTGACCCCGCCCTGAAAACGCAAAAGCCCCGCCCGGCGTGATGCCGGGCGGGGCTTTTTTTCAGCGGTTACGCGAGCGCTATTACTTCAGCGGGATCGAGTAGCTGACGATCAGGCGGTTTTCGTCCTGGTCGCGCTGACTTGGGATGTCGTTGCGCCACATGGCGTTTTTCCACATGACGCCCAGGTTTTTTAGTGGGCCTGACTGGACTACGTACGCCAGAGTCAGGTCGCGTTCCCACTCGGAACGGCCGGAGCCGGCCACTGCGGTGCTGGAGCTGCTAATGGTGTCGATGTTGTCACCACGCAGGTAAACGATGCCGGCAGTCGCGCCTGGCAAGCCAACCTTGGCGAAATCATACGAGTAGCGAGCTTGCCAGGTACGTTCGCCGGCGCGAGCGAACTTGGCAATCTGCGAGTCGGTAATGATGTAAGCCGACGCGCCGTCACCCTGGTTCAGGTAAGGGAAGTCGCTGCTGCCGTTGCTGACCTGATAACCGCCACCGAAGGTGTGACCGGCAACGGAGTACAGGAACAGGCCGCTGTACAAGTTGTTGTCGACCTTGCCTTTACCCGCTTTGAAGCCCTGGTAGTTACCCGTGCTGAAGTAAGCCGAGTCGTGGCCGTTGGCACCGTCATCAGAGCTGTTGAAGTAACGCAAATCAGACTTCAACACACCAGGACCGATTGCCCAGTTGTGGACCAGACCCAGGAAGTGTTGCTTGTAGAAGTCTTCCAGATTGCCGTAGTAGTACTGGGCAGTCAGGTCTTTGGTGATTTTGTAGTCACCGCCACCGTAAATGAATTTGTTGCTGTCGCGACCGGCAGCGGTGTGTGCGTTGGCACCAGCGATCGACAACTCTTCGTTATTGCTGGAGTTACGACCTTTGGCGTGCTCGATCTGACCACCGACCAGTGTCAGGTCTTTGATCTCGTTCGAAGTGACCTGGCCACCCTGGAAGGTTTGTGGCAACAGACGACCGTCGTTGCTCACGATCACCGGCAGTTTTGGCTGCAGGGTGCCCAGCTTCAGTTCGGTCTGGGAAATCTTGGCTTTGGCAGTCAGGCCCAGGCTGGAGAAGTTATCAACCGCTTCGCCGTTGGACTTGCTTGGGAAAACAGTGCCGCCGTAAGAGGTCGAGGTGGCGCCGTTAGTACCGCCGCCCGAATCCAGACGCACGCCCAGCAGGCCGATTGCGTCGATACCGAAACCAACGGTGCCTTGGGTGTAGCCGGAGATGAAGCGCAGGTCGAAGCCTTGGCCCCATTCTTCGTTCTTGCTCTGGACACCGGCAGCCTTGTTGGCCGCAGTGCCGGCAGCGCTGTCACGGTTATCGTTGTTGATGTAGAAGTTGCGCAGCCCCAATGTAGCCTTGCTGTCTTCGATGAAACCGGCGGCGCCTGCCTGCTGCGCCAAAACCCCTACGGCCACAGCCAGGGCCAAGGTGGACTTGTTCATGTGTTTCGCTCCTATCGTTTATGTTATTGGTCCAGGATCGAATGCCCTGGATCCTTGAGTTGCGCGATGAGCGCCAGACCGTGCCTCAACGGTCGATCCTGACCTGCCGTGGGCTCCAGAGCCGGGCTGACCACCATTTTTGGGGCTGCGCAGGATACCTGTTCATAAATCAGAAAAGAATCAATTCGTCATTATTCATATCGTTATGGAATATAGATTTGCAGCAGTCATCCGAGCCAAGGCATGGGTATCGGCTCGAAAACCAATTCCTGAAGCTGATCGTCATCGGAGGTTGGACGTGAAGCGGGTCGTGCGGGGGCCTGAGTCTGTCAGGTGGGCTTACTTTAGGGGTTCGCGGACGAATCTAAAAAGAATAAAAAATCATCAGTAGCATATTTTATGGAATATAAAAGTTGACGCGAAAAAAAGCCTCGTCCACTGACGAGGCTTTTTACTACGGCTTACTTGAAGGCGTAGGTGTAGTTGAAGATCAGTCGGGTCTGGTCTTCATCAGCGTTGGTGTTGCCACGATAAGCGCCGTGACGCAGCGTCGTGCCAAACCCTTTAAGTGGACCGGTTTGAATCACATAGTCCACGCGCAGGTCGGTTTCCCGCTCGTTCAGGTCTTCACCCACGCCGCTGACGGTCTTGATATCCCGGCCATACAAGTAAGCAGCCGAAGCTTTCAAGCCCGGCACACCCAATGACGCGAAGTCATAGGAGTACTGACCGTAGGTGGTGTTTTCACCGGCACGGATAAAGCTGCCCACAGTGGCATCGGTGAACGAGTAGAAGCTGGCGCCGCCGGCACCTTCGTTGCGACCGTTGCCATCGACAACGTTAGCCTGGTTCAAAAAGACGAAGCCACCGTCATCGTTGACACGCTGATGGCCGAGCAGGAACGCACTGCCGCCCAGGGTGTAGGTGAACGTGGCGCTCCAGGTCTTGTTATCGACCTCGCCCTTGTTCTTGGCGAAACCGTTGTTGTTGCTGAATTGGTAGCCGGCCTGGCCGTTCTTGCCGTCGGAGCTGCTGTCGAAATAACGAAGATCGGTCTTGAACGACTGGTTGGGTGCGATCGGGTAGACGTGCACCAGACCGAGGAAGTTCTGCTTGTAGTAGTCTTCCAGGTTCGCGTAGTAGTACTGCAGCATCAGGTCTTTAGTGACCTTCCAGTCAGCACCGGCGTAACGGAACTGGTTGCTGTCCTGAGTACCGCCAGCAACGGCCAGTCCGGTGCTGTTGGAGGACGCGCGACCCGTCGCGTGCTCCAACTGACCTACGTTGAAGGTCACGTTGTCGATTTCCTTCGAGGTGATGGTGCCACCTTCAAAGGTTTGTGGCAGAACGCGACTGTCGTTCGCGATCAGGATCGGCATGTTTGGCTGCAGGGCGCCACCGTAGTGAGCCTCTGTCTTCGAGAAGCGTGCCTTGACGTTGCCCGCTACACGGCTCCACGAACTCTCTGCCGAACCATCGGAATCGCTAGGACTGAAGGAGTTGTTGTCCGGGTGATGGCCCTTGCCACCGTCCAGATGGATACCGACCAACGCCTGGGCGTCGATACCGAAACCGACAGTACCTTGGGTGAAGCCCGACTGGTAATCGAATTTGAGGCCTTCAGCGGCTTCTCGCTGACGGTTAGCTGGCGTTTTGGCGCCTTCACGCTTATCCGAGTCGAAATAATAGGTGCGTGAACTAACGGAAGCCTTGCTGTCTTCGATGAAACCGGCGGCGCCTGCCTGCTGCGCCAACACCCCTACGGCCACGGCCAGAGCCAAGGTGGACTTGTTCATGGTGAAGCTCCTCTAGTCTCTAATTCTTGTAGTCCTGGTTCCAGATCAAATGCCCGGAATCCTAAGATGCGCGATTAGCGCCGGACGGTGACTCACAAGTCAATCGTAACTATGTGTGTCTACGACCAAGGTCTAATCCCTGTTTTTTGGTCCATGCAGGGTCATGAGTTCGTCATAAACCTGAAAAGAATGGCTGAATTCTTTTCTCATACCGTTTAGGAATTTAGCTCACCGCTAGGAACCCCCTCAGACTAGAGCGGCCGGCTCATAAGCTAATTCCTAAATGGTATTTATTAGGAATTTTTTAGATCGATTAGGTTTGGAAGCAATTCCGCAACAATTCCCATCGATAAGGCCTACGCCATGACGACCAAGCGCGCACTATCCAGCCCAATTGTTACAGTTTGTGTATCGGTATTATTTTCTTTTTCTGCCCATGCCGCGAACCTCACCGTGGGCTATCAAACCGGCATTGACCCCAGCAAAGTCCCGCAAGCCGATGGCCTCTACGAGAAAACCATCGGCCAGAAAATCGACTGGCGTCGTTTCAACAGTGGCCCGGAAGTGGTGACTGCGATTGCCTCCGGCGATGTGCAGATCGGCAACCTCGGCTCAAGCCCGCTGGCCGCGGCCGCCTCGCGCAATTTGCCGATTGTCGCGTTCATCGTTTCCGCCCAGATCAACGCTGCCGAAGCCTTGGTGGTGCGCAACGGAAGCGGCATCGACAAACCGGAAGATCTGATCGGCAAGACCATCGCCACGCCGTTCGTTTCAACCTCTCACTACAGCTTGCTCGGTGCCTTGAAGCACTGGGGCCTGGACGCCTCGAAAGTCAAAGTGGTGAACCTGCAACCGGCGGAAATCGCAGCCGCCTGGAAGCGCGGCGATATTGATGGCGCGTTCGTCTGGTCACCGGCCCTGGGGGAAATTCGCAAGACCGGCAAGACCTTGACCGACGCCGCACAGGTCGGCCAGTGGGGCGCACCGACCTTCGAAGTCTGGGTCGCGCGCAAGGATTACGCCGAGAAGCATCCGGACGTCGTGGCCAAATTCGCCAAGGTCACCCTGGACTCCTTCGCCGATTACGCCGCGCATAAAGACAGCTGGACCGCTGATTCGGTACCGGTGCAGAAAATCGCCAAACTGACCGGTGCCAATGCCGCCGATGTGCCGGAGCTGCTGGCCGGTTCGGCCTTCCCGGACGCCAAAGCACAACAGACCACCGCGCTGCTGGACGGCGGCACGGCGAAGGCCATTGGTGAGACAGCGAAGTTCTTGAAGGAACAAGGCAAGGTGGAGACGGTGCTGCCGGATTATTCGCCGTATGTCAGCGCGAAGTTCGTCACCGAGTAACACACCGACCTGTAGGAGCGAGCTTGCTCGCGAAAAACGACGGGACAACGCATTCATTCAGGCAGAGCGCGTTATTGTTCACGTTCTTCGCGAGCGAGCTCGCTCCTACAGGGGGCGGCGCTTGATCAAAGGGCTTTTTCGAAGATCTTCGAATTACGCTGATAGTTGTAAAGCGATGCCCGCGCCGACGGCAGGCGCTCGACACTGCTCGGCACGAAGCCACGCTCACGGAACCAGTGGGCGGTCCGGGTGGTGAGGACGAACAGAGTCTTCAACCCCTGTGCCCGAGCGCGGGTTTCGATCCGTTCCAGCAGCTCATCCCCACGGCCACCATGGCGGTACTCCGGGTTCACTGCCAGACACGCCAGCTCCCCCGCATCCGAATCGGCAATCTGATACAACGCCGCGCACGCGATGATCATGCCTTCGCGCTCGACCACGCTGAACTGCTCGATCTCGCGCTCCAGCACTTCGCGCGAACGACGCACCAGAATCCCTTGCTCTTCCAGCGGACTGATCAGGTCCAGCAGACCGCCAACGTCTTCAATCGCGGCTTCACGTACGACCTCGAATTGTTCCTGCGCCACCAGCGTACCGCCACCGTCACGGGTGAACAGTTCGGTCAACAGTGCGCCGTCTTCGACGTAACTGACGATATGACTGCGCGCCACGCCGCCACGGCAAGCTTCAGCGGCGGCATCCAGCAATTCGCCCTGATAGTTATTGCCCAGACGCTGCAAATGCGCCGGCACTTGCTGCGGACGCAGTTCACGAACCAGACGACCGTTTTCATCGATCAAACCCAGGTCGGCTCCGAACAGCAGCAGTTTATCGGCCCCCAGATCAATGGCCGCGCGGGTCGCCACGTCTTCACACGCGAGGTTGAAAATCTCACCCGTCGGCGAGTAGCCCAACGGCGACAACAGCACGATGGAGCGCTCGTCCAGCAGTCGATTGATGCCTTTGCGGTCAACCCGGCGCACTTCGCCGGTGTGGTGATAGTCGACGCCTTCGAGCACGCCGATCGGCCGTGCGGTCACCAGATTGCCGCTGGCCACCCGCAGGCGCGAGCCCTGCATCGGCGACGAAGCCATGTCCATCGACAGGCGCGCTTCGATGGCAATGCGCAGCTGGCCGACCGCATCGATCACGCACTCGAGGGTCGCCGCATCCGTGATGCGCATCCCGTGGTGGTAATGCGGGGTCAGGCCACGCGCGGCCAGGCGGGTTTCGATCTGCGGACGGGAACCATGCACCAGCACCAGTCGCACGCCGAGGCTGTGCAGCAGCACCAGGTCGTGGACGATATTGCCGAAGTTCGGATGCTCCACGCCGTCACCGGGCAGCATGACGACGAAGGTGCAATCACGGTGGGCGTTGATGTAAGGCGAAGCGTGACGAAGCCAATTAACATATTCGGGCATGAACCTGGGCCTGTAATAAATAGCAGCCAAAAAATGGGCGAAACAGAAAACGCACAGCGGGCTGATGGTTATCGTCGGAACAGGCTTGGCGACACGCGCGCTCTCCTCATGAATACGGGTTGGGGCATTGGCAATTTATACGACTTGGTGAACCTGTAGGAGCCGAGCTTGCTCGCGATAGCGGTGGGCCAGGCAACATTGATGTTGAATGTAATGCCGCCATCGCGAGCAAGCTCGGCTCCTACAGGGACTGCGTTTAACTGCCTGGCATTGGCGTTTGGGCCGGCGTCAGACAGTAATGTTCGATCAGTTGCCGTAGTAGATGCACGGTAGGCTGCAAACGTGACATTTCGAGGTATTCCCCCGGTTGGTGCGCGCAGGCAATGTCACCCGGGCCGAGCACCAGTGTTTCGCAGCCAAGACGCTGAAGATAAGGCGCTTCGGTGCCGAACGCCACTGCTTCGGCGCGATGACCGGTGAGCTTTTCCGCGACGCGGACCAATTCGGCGTCTTCGGCCTGCTCGAAGGGCGGCACTTCGGGGAACAGCGGCGCGTAATCGATCTTTACCTGATGGCGTTCGGCAATCGGGTTGAGCTTCTTCAGAATCTCCGCGCGCAACACTTTGGGGTCCATGCCTGGCAACGGACGCAGGTCGAACTCCAGCGAGCACTGCCCGCAAATCCGGTTGGGGTTATCCCCGCCATGGATGCAGCCGAAGTTCATGGTCGGCGTCGGCACGCCGAACTGCGGATTACGGTATTCGCGCTGCCACAGCAGACGCAGTCCGCGCAGCTCGCCGATGGCATCGTGCATGGCTTCGAGGGCGCTATGACCCAGGCGCGGGTCCGAGGAATGGCCGCTCTGACCGAGGATGTCGATGCGCTCCATCATGATGCCTTTGTGCATGCGGATCGGCTTCAGCCCGGTCGGCTCGCCGATCACCGCCGCCCGGCCCAACGGACGTCCTGCTTCGGCCAAGGCACGGGCACCGGACATCGAGCTTTCTTCATCGCAGGTGGCGAGGATCAGCAACGGCTGTTTGAACGGCTGGTCGAGCAAGGGCAGGACGGCTTCGATGGCCAGGGCGAAAAAGCCTTTCATGTCGCAACTGCCCAGACCGACCCAGCGGCCATCGACTTCGGTCAGTTTCAGCGGATCGGTCTGCCACAACGCGCCATCGAACGGCACGGTATCGCTATGCCCCGCCAGCACCAAACCACCGGGGCCGGAACCGAAACTGGCCAGCAGATTGAATTTGCCGGGGCTGACCTGCTGGATATCACAGGCAAAACCCAGGTCGCCGAGCCATGTCGCCAGCAAATCAATCACTGGACGGTTGGATTGATCGAGGCTGGCCTGGGTACAACTGACCGACGGCGCGGCAATCAGCGCAGCGAACTGATCTTTCATGGACGGCAAAGGCATCGCTGACTCCAACTCGCGAATTGAAGTCCATCATAGAGCCATCCGGTGACAGGAATAAACCGTCGCGGACCCTATCCCGGACCAGTGCTGTACACTGCACGACCTTGGCAGCCACACATTCCCCCGGCTGCGCTCCCGATCCTGGATTTTCCGGCCATGCAGAAAGAAACCGAAATCAAACTCCGCGTCAGCCGCGAAACCCTCGCCGCCCTGCGCGAGCACCCGCTACTGAAAAAACGCAACAAAAGTGGCTGGGAACGCCGTGAACTGATGAACCAGTACTTCGACACGCCCGAGCGTGACCTGGCCCGCGCCAAGGTTGCCCTGCGCCTGCGCCGCGATGGCGAAGAAGTGATCCAGACCCTCAAGACCCGTGGCCAGAGCGTCGCCGGTTTGTCCGAGCGTAACGAATACGACTGGAACCTGCCCAAAGCCAAGCTCGACGTGAAGAAACTCGACGGCGAATGCTGGCCTGAAGAGTTGGCCGAGCTGGACAAGAAAACCCTGAAGCCGATTTTCACCACCGACTTCGTGCGTGAACGCGCTGAAATCGCCTGGGGCCGTGGCAAGACCAAAGTGGTGATCGAAGCCGCGCTGGACCTGGGCCACGTCGTAGTCGGCAAGCAGAAAGAAGAAATCTGCGAACTGGAGCTGGAGCTGCGCGAAGGCGAACCGGCCGCGCTGCTGGAACTGGCCGCCGAACTGGCCGCGACCCTGGCCCTGATGCCATGTGACATCAGCAAGGCCGAGCGCGGTTATCGTTTGTATGACGCCAACAGTTACTCGCTGAGCCTGGCGGCGCCGCAAATCACTGCCGAAACACCGCTGGATGACGCGTTCGCCGCGCTGAGCTGGCACTTGCTGAGCAGCAGCCAGCGCCTGGCCGAGCAGTATCGCTTCAATGGCCACTGGCGCCTGTTGCAGGACTGGGTCGAAAACCTCGCTGAATTGCGCGCGCTGCTGAGCAGCCTGGGCCAGGCCGCCCCGCGTCAGTCGACACACGACCTGCGCCTCGCGCTGGATGCGTTGCTCGAAGACTGGCGCCCACTGGTGCAAGCCGGTCAGGACGACGAAGACGTGCGTAAAGCCGCGCCGGAGCAGTTCCTCGAAGAACTCGAAGACCCGCGCTGGGGCCAGTTCTCGCTGAACACTTCGCGCTGGTTGCTGGCCCGCACCTGGGCGGCCGACCGCAATGTTCGCGGCAATCGCCAGGGCGCTGCGCAACTGGGCAGCTGGTTGCCACGCCTGTTGGGTGAAGAAGCCACATCGCTGCAATTGCAGCGTTACCAGCAGCAGCCGGAAGATCTGGCCGAGCAACTGCCGCGCATCGAGCGCATCCAGGCCTGGCTGCACCACGCCCGTCACGTGCTGGAGATCCCGGAAATGGATCGCCTGTACGGTGAGCTGAAGCAACTGGCGCAACTGGCGAACGAGCCGATCACCGATGAATCGCTGGATGCGCGCAAGCAGCAGGCGATTGCGGTTTATCAGAATCGTGCCTGGAAAATGCTGCTGCGCATGTAAGACCGCCATCGCCAGCAGGCTGGCTCCCACATTGGCTTTGTGCACGCCACAAAACCCGTGTGGGAGCTAGCCTGCTAGCGATGAGGCCAGCAAATTCACCCCAAAACTTCAGACTGGCAAACTCGTCGTCGACTTGATCTCCGACAACGCCACAATCGAGTTCACCTCCTGAATCCCCGGCACCATCGACAGCTTCTCAAAGAAAAACCGCTCATACGCCTCGATGTCCGCTGTCACGATCCGCAGCAAGAAATCCACCGACCCCATCAGCACATAACACTCCAGCACCTCGGGAAAGCCGCGAATCGCCTCGGTGAATTCGGTGAAGTTCGAGCGCCCATGGGCGTTGAGTTTGACCTCGGCAAAAATCTGCGTGTTAAGCCCGATCTTCTTCCGATCCAGCAGCGTCACCTGACCGCGAATGATCCCCTCCTCCTTCATCCGCTGAATCCGCCGCCAGCAGGGCGATTGCGAAAGCCCCACCTGTTCGGCGATCTGAGCGCTGGAGAGCGAAGCGTCCTCTTGCAGCAACGCGAGAATCTTGCGGTCGTAGCTATCCAACTCGCTTTGCATAAAAAAACCTTCACTTAGTGGTTTATTGAATTACACGATTCGATAAATCGCCAAATTTCCTCATCATAGATAAGAAATACCCGGCATCGAATGTAAAAATTCCTCCAGTGATTATGGAGACCGATCATGCCGCATCTCGAAGCCGTGAACACCCCGCCCACCCGTGCCGATGTCTGGAACGTCAGCAACGCCCACTGTCGCACTCACTATCAACTGTTGGCCGAGGCCGAGCCGGATCTGCTGTGCCGTGCGCTCAACCTGTTCGCGCTGCAGTGCCTGACACCGCAACAGGTCAACGTGCAGCGCATGGACGATCTGCTGTCGATCGACATCGTCATGGACGGCCTGAGCTGGCACCGTGCGCAAGTGATCGCGGAAAAATTACGTAACCTGATCAGCGTCTGTTCGGTTGAGCTGCAAGCGGCTGATTCTGTGTGGGTTGAAGCGACTCAAGCGACGGGCTGAAAAAACCCGATACGGCTTCGTCGGGTAGTGGCCCAACGGTCAGCGGGTCCACGACTATCCTTTGCGAACTGTTGTTCACGAGGAGCCCGCATGTCCGTTCAACTTGCCATTCAGGACCGCTGGCTGGATCTCAATGATTTGCTGCGCGAACTGGTCACCCAGGGCTTTATCAGCCAGGACTCGGCCGAGCACGCGCTCAACGCCCGCCGCCGTCACGCCACCAATGGCCAGATGCACCCGCTGGAGTTCATCGCCAGCCAGCAACTGGACGACCTCAGTCGTCCCGGCAAACAACTTGACCTGGAAAGCCTGACCCTGTGGTTGTCGCAGCAGGCCGGCCAGCCCTACTTGCGCATCGACCCGCTGAAAATCAACGTCGCCGCCATTACGCCGCTGATGTCCTACGCCTTCGCCCAGCGCCACAAGATTCTCGCGGTGTCCATTGATCGCGACGCGGTGACCGTGGCCAGCGCCCAGCCTTACGTCAAAGGCTGGGAAGCCGACCTGACCCACGTTCTGAAGCTGCCGATCAAACGGGTGGTGGCCAACCCGGTAGACATCCAGCGTTTCAGCGTGGAGTTTTTCCGCCTGGCCAAATCGGTCAGCGGCGCGACCAACAACGATCAACAGGCCAGCACCCTGGGCAACTTCGAGCAACTGCTCAACCTCGGCGCCAGCGACCAGGAGCCGGACGCCAATGACGCGCACATCGTCAACATCGTCGACTGGCTGTTCCAGTACGCGTTCCAGCAGCGGGCCAGCGATATCCACATCGAACCCCGGCGCGAGCAAGGCACGGTGCGCTTTCGCATCGACGGTGTGTTGCACAACGTCTATCAATTCCCGCCGCAGGTGACCATGGCGATCGTCAGTCGCCTGAAGAGCCTGGGACGGATGAATGTCGCGGAAAAACGCAAACCCCAGGACGGCCGGGTGAAAACCAAAACCCCGGACGGTGGCGAAGTCGAGTTGCGACTGTCGACGTTGCCAACGGCGTTTGGCGAAAAAATGGTCATGCGGATCTTCGACCCGGAAGTGCTGCTCAAGGACTTCGATCAGTTGGGCTTCTCCGCCGAAGACCTGCGCCGCTGGCAGGACATGACGAGTCAGCCCAACGGCATCATTCTGGTGACCGGTCCGACCGGTTCGGGCAAGACCACCACGCTCTACACCACGCTGAAAAAACTGGCGACGCCGGAGGTCAACCTCTGCACCATCGAAGACCCGATAGAAATGGTCGAGCCGGCCTTCAACCAGATGCAGGTCCAGCACAACATCGAACTGACCTTTGCCGCCGGCGTACGCGCGCTGATGCGGCAAGACCCGGACATCATTATGATCGGCGAGATCCGCGATCTCGAAACCGCTGAAATGGCGATCCAGGCCGCGCTCACCGGCCACTTGGTGCTCTCGACGTTGCACACCAACGACGCACCCAGCGCCATCAGCCGTCTGCTGGAACTCGGTGTGCCGCATTACCTGATCAAGGCCACGGTGCTCGGCGTCATGGCGCAGCGACTGGTCCGTACGTTGTGCCCGCACTGCAAGGCACCGCTGACACTGAGTGAAGAAGACTGGCAAACCCTGACCAAACCCTGGCAGGCACCGTTGCCGGGCAATGCCCAGCGCGCCATCGGTTGCCTGGAATGCCGTGACACCGGCTATCGCGGCCGCGCCGGGGTGTACGAAATCATGCAACTGACTGACGGCCTCAAAGCGCTGATCAACCCCGACACCGACCTGCTGGCGATCCGGCGTCAGGCGTTCAAGGAAGGCATGCGCAGTCTGCGATTGTCGGGCGCGCAGAAAGTCGCCGCGGGCTTGACGACGATTGAGGAGGTGCTGCGGGTGACGCCGCAGAGTGAGCAGAAGTAGCTGCGACCGTGATGGAACTCGACAGGGCCATTGGCAATCCAACCCGCGTAGATAACCCAGTGGAGTCACCTCTATGCGTCTCAAACTTGCTGTCGCTACCGTTGCCCTGTTGTCCCTTCCAGTCGGTTCGGCAATGGCCGACAGCTTTTGGCGTAACGTCATCTCGTCCGGTGCGACCACCGGTTCCACTTACCTGACGTTCAAGGATCACAAGCTGATCATTGCCGCGCAGGACGATGCCGGCAGTTTTGTTGCCAGTGACGGTGGTATTCGCGGTCCGTATCTGGAAGCTGCGATGCAGAAAGTCCGCGCCGATAATCCTGGCCTGCAGGCCACGGACATGGAACTGGCGAATGCGATCCTGGCGAAGAATGCCGTCGCGTCGGAATAAGTTTTACTGCTGAACAAAAATGCCGCTCACATGAGCGGCATTTTTTATGCCCAACACAATTCCAATGTGGGAGCGAGCCTGCTCGCGATAGCGGTGGATCAGTCGACATCATCAGCGACTGATCCACCGCTATCGCGAGCAGGCTCGCTCCCACATTAGATCGGCGTCGCCCTCAGCGGTAATCATCCACCGGGACGCACGCGCAAAACAGATTCCGATCCCCGTAAACGTTATCCACCCGATTCACCACCGGCCAATATTTGTGCGCCTTGGTGTGCGCGTCCGGCGTAACGGCCTGCTCGATGGTGTACGGCCGCTCCCAAACCCCGGCGATGTCGGCCAGTGTGTGCGGCGACCGTTTCAGCGGGTTGTCCTCGGCCGGCCAGTTTCCGTTCTGCACCTCAGTGATTTCTGCGCGAATGCTCAGCATCGCCCCGATAAAGCGGTCGAGCTCAGCTTTCGATTCACTTTCGGTCGGCTCGACCATCAAGGTCCCCGGCACCGGAAACGACATGGTCGGTGCATGGAAGCCATAGTCCATCAGGCGCTTGGCCACGTCCTCTTCGCTGATGCCGGTCAGTGCCTTGAGTGGCCGCAGGTCGAGAATGCATTCGTGAGCCACCCGCTCGTTGCGTCCGGTGTAGAGCACCGGGAATGCACCGGACAAATGTTGCGCCAGGTAATTCGCAGCGAGGATCGCCACCTCGCTGGCGTCTGCCAGTTGCGGTCCCATCATGGCGATGTACATCCAACTGATCGGCAGAATGCTCGCGCTGCCCCAGGGCGCCGCACTGACTGCGCCGTTCTGCGGCAACGGACCTTCAATCGCCACCACCGGGTGATTGGCCACGAACGGCGCCAGGTGCGCCCGCACACCAATCGGCCCCATGCCCGGCCCGCCGCCACCGTGGGGAATGCAAAAAGTCTTGTGCAGGTTCATGTGGGAAACGTCGGCACCAATGTCCGCCGGCCGCGCCAACCCGACTTGCGCATTGAGGTTGGCGCCATCCATGTACACCTGGCCGCCGTGGCTGTGGATAACTTCACAGATCTCACTGATGCCTTCCTCGTACACGCCGTGGGTCGATGGGTACGTCGCCATCAGGCAGGCGAGTTTATCGCCCGCCTCGGCAGCCTTGCCTTTCAGGTCTTCCAGATCGACGTTACCCGCCTCATCGCACTCGACGATCACCACGCGCATTCCGGCCATTTGCGCCGAGGCCGGGTTGGTGCCGTGGGCCGAGGACGGGATCAGGCAGATATCCCGCGCACCTTGATGACGGCTCTCGTGGTATTTGCGGATCGCCAGCAATCCGGCGTATTCGCCTTGGGCGCCGGAATTGGGCTGCATGCAGATCGCATCGAAACCGGTGATCGCGCAGAGCCAGCGCTCCAGCTCTTCGATCATCAGCGCATAACCGGTCGCCTGCTCTTTCGGCACAAACGGGTGCAGGTTGGCGAACTGCGGCCAGGTGATGGGGATCATCTCGCTGGTGGCATTGAGTTTCATGGTGCAGGAGCCCAGCGGGATCATGGACTGGTTGAGGGCAAGGTCCTTGTTTTCGAGCTGCTTGAGGTAACGCAGCATCTCGGTTTCGCTGTGATGAGCGCTGAATACCGGGTGACGCAGGTAAGGCGAGGATCGTTGCAGTCCGCCGGGGATGCCGGAAGGAAGCGTTTCAGCGTCCAGGTCGTCGACATTCAGCCCATGATCGGCGCCGAGAAATACATCGAACAGCTTGGCAACGGTGGTTTCGTCGGACGTTTCGTCGAGGCTCAGCCCCAACTGACCGCGTCCGAGAATTCGCAAATTGATTTGCGCGGCCTGGGCGCTTTCGATGATCGCCGTCTGAGTGCCGCCCACCTCAAGCGTCAGCGTGTCGAAAAAGTGTTTGTTGAGTCGGAGGATGCCGTTGCGTTCCAGGCCCGCAGCGAGGATGCACGTCAGTCGATGAACCCGCTGGGCAATTCGTTTCAGCCCTTCCGGCCCGTGATAGACCGCATAGAAACTGGCGATGTTGGCCAGCAGCACCTGAGCGGTGCAGATATTCGAATTGGCCTTCTCCCGGCGAATGTGTTGCTCACGGGTTTGCAGGGCCATGCGCAAAGCGGTGTTGCCGCGAGCATCTTTTGATACGCCGATGATTCGTCCGGGAATCGCCCGTTTGTATTCATCGCGACTGGCAAAAAACGCCGCGTGGGGCCCGCCGTAGCCCATGGGCACGCCGAATCGCTGGGAGGAGCCAAACACCACGTCGGCGCCCAACTCTCCCGGCGGAGTCAGTAACAACAGGCTCAGCAGATCGGTGGCGACGCAGGCCAGGGCTTGCTGGGCATGCAGGTGATCGATCAACGGGCGCAGATCACGTATCTCGCCATGGGTGTCGGGGTATTGCAGTAGCGCGCCGAACACCTGGTGCTGTTTCAAGTTATCCACAGCGTCGATGATCAGCTCGAAACCGAAACCTTCGGCACGGGTCTGCACCACGGAAATGGTCTGCGGATGACAATTCTCATCCACAAAAAACAGATTGCTCCTGGACTTCGCGACACGCTTGGCCAGGGCCATGGCTTCTGCCGCCGCCGTGGCTTCATCCAGCAACGAGGCGTTGGCCAGCTCCAGGCCAGTCAGGTCGATGGTCAATTGCTGGAAATTCAGCAAGGCTTCGAGTCGGCCTTGGGCAATTTCCGGTTGATACGGCGTGTAAGCGGTGTACCAACCGGGGTTTTCCAGCACGTTACGCAGGATGACGGCCGGCGTGATCGTGCCGTGGTAACCCATGCCGATCAGGCTGCTCCAGACCTGGTTCTGCTTGGCGTAACCACGCAGTTTGGCCAGCGCGGCTTCTTCATCGAGGGCGGGCGGCAGGTCGAGCGCCCGGTTCAGGCGAATCCCCGGCGGCACCGTCTGCTCGATCAGCTCGACGCGGCTGCCAACGCCGAGGCTGTCGAGCATCGCCTGTTGCTCGGCGGCATCGGGCCCGAGGTGGCGGCGAAGGAAGGCATTGGGGTCGCGTAACTGGCTCAGGGACGGCAACTGGGACATGACGGGCTCTCTCTTGACTGGCGCTCAACGTCGATGCAACACGGTCAAACCAGCATAGCAGCCGCTGCCAACAGCGAACCTTTGTAGGAGCGAGGCTTGCCCGCGAAGGCGTTGCGTCAGCCAATCAGCTATCGACTGACACACCGCCTTCGCGGGCAAGCCTCGCTCCTACAGGGATTATCGTCAGGCAATAAAAAGCCCCGACGGATCGAGGCTTTGGGTGACGCTGAGGGCTTATTCGCCGATGGCGGCCTTGTAGCCCGCGGCATCGAGCAGCTTGTCCAGATCGCTAGCGTTGCTTGGCTTGAGCTTGAAGATCCAGGCACCGTACGGGTCGGAGTTGAGCAGCTCCGGATTAGCGCTCAGTTCTTCGTTGACCGCAATCACTTCACCGGCAACCGGGGAGTAGATGTCGGAAGCGGCTTTGACCGACTCAACCACGCCGGATTGATCACCGGCAGCGAAGACGGTTCCGACTTCGGTCAGCTCGACGAATACCACATCGCCCAAGGCTTCCTGAGCGTGATCGCTGATGCCCACGGTGACGGTGCCATCGGCTTCCAGACGGGCCCATTCGTGACTTTCGGCAAAACGCAGGTCGGCAGGGATATCGCTCATGTTCTGTGTCCTCAAGAAAATTGTCAGCGGTCGTTGCCCGCCAGAAAAGGTTAGATCAAGGTTTTGCCATGGCGTACGAAGGTCGGTTTGACCACTCGGACCGGGTACCATTTGCCACGGATTTCCACTTCCGCGCGGTCGGCAGTCGCCATCGGCACGCGCGCCAGTGCAATCGACTTGCTAAGCGTAGGAGAGAAACTACCACTGGTGATCTCCCCTTCGCCAACATTGGCGATGCGGACCACTTGATGAGCGCGCAAAACCCCGCGTTCCTCAAGGACCAGACCGACCAGTTTGTGCTGCACACCACCGGCCCGCTCGGCTTCCAGGGCCGCACGGCCGATGAACTGACGAGTGGCCGGTTGCCAGGCAATGCTCCAGGCCATGTTTGAAGCCAGCGGCGAAACGTCTTGATGAATGTCCTGACCGTAGAGGTTCATGCCGGCTTCGACACGCAAGGTATCCCGTGCCCCGAGCCCGATCGGCGAAATGCCCGCGCCCACCAGATCGTTGAAGAAGCCCGGCGCCTGATCGGCCGGCAGAATGATTTCCAGACCATCCTCACCGGTGTAACCGGTGCGCGCGATGAACCAGTCACCGTCAGGCTGACCTTCGAACGGCTTGAGTAGCTGGATCAGGTTGCCGCGAGACTGGGTGACCAGTTCGGAGATTTTGTGTCGGGCATGCGGGCCTTGAATGGCCAGCATCGCCAGCTCTGAGCGCTCGATGAGCTGCACATCGAAGCCGACAAGATGAGCCTGCATCCACGCCAGGTCCTGATCGCGGGTGGAGGCGTTGACCACCAGGCGATAACCATCGTCGAGGCGGTAGACGATCATGTCGTCGACGATACCGCCGCGCTCGTTGAGCATGGTGCTGTACAAGGCACGGCCGGGGCTGTGCAGGCGCTCGACGTCATTGGCCAGCAAATGCTGAAGCCAGGCCTTGGTCTGAGCGCCGCTGACATCGATCACGGTCATGTGGGATACATCGAAAACCCCGCAATCGCGGCGCACCTGATGGTGTTCCTCGACCTGCGAGCCGTAATGCAGAGGCATATCCCAACCGCCAAAATCGACCATCTTCGCGCCGAGGGCGAGATGAAGGTCATACAGAGGCGTACGCTGTCCCATGGGTTTCTCCTTCCGGGCGTGGCGAGGGTGCGGGCCGGTGCTACACGGGGTGAAAGCCTTGAAACAGAAGGCTTTCAGCCGATTTCAGCTACCGGGTCTGTAGGACGGACCGCACCGAATGCCGCGCATTGTAGCCTCAAGGTGTAGGACTGACACCTAGGTGTTTAGATGCGCCGAACGTCGAATCAATCCGATGACCGGTAACAACCCGACCAGAACCAGCGTCAACGCCGGCAACGACGCCCTCGCCCACTCGCCTTCGCTGGTCATTTCAAAGATGCGCACGGCCAGCGTGTCCCAGCCAAACGGGCGCATCAGCAGGGTCGCGGGCATTTCCTTGAGAACGTCAACGAACACCAGCAGCGCAGCACTCAATGTGCCGGGCAGCAATAACGGCAGATACACTTTGAAAAACAGTCGTGGCCCACTGACCCCAAGGCTACGTGCTGCTTCGGGCAAAGATGGCCGTATTCGCGCCAAACTACTTTCCAGCGGTCCATAAGCCACCGCGATGAAACGCACCAGATAGGCCAGCAACAAGGCCGACAGACTGCCCAACAGCAACGGTTTTCCGGCTCCGCCCAACCATCCCGACAGCGGAATCACCAGCTCGCGATCCAGATAACTGAAGGCCAGCATGATCGACACCGCCAGCACCGAACCCGGCAACGCATAGCCGAGGTTGGCCAGGCTGACACCGGAACGAATCGCCCGGGTCGGCGCCAGGCGCCGGGCAAACGCCAGCACCAGCGCAACGCTGACGGTGATCAACGCCGCCATGCCGCCCAGATACAGCGTATGAACAATGAGCCCGGCGTACCGCTCATCCAGATCGAAACGGCCGCGCTGCCAGAACCACACCACCAGTTGCAGCACCGGAATGACGAAGGCGCAGGCAAACACCAGCCCGCACCAACTCATCGCCGCCAACGCCTTGAAACCGCGCAAGTGATACAACGCCTTGACCCGCGGCCGCTCATTGCTCGCCCGATTGGCACCACGGGCACGGCGCTCGCCGTACAGCACGACCATCACCACCAGCAGCAACAGGCTGGCCAGTTGCGCGGCGGTGGAGAGGCTGAAGAATCCGTACCAGGTCTTGTAGATAGCGGTCGTGAATGTGTCGAAATTGAACACCGACACGGCACCGAAATCCGCCAGGGTTTCCATCAGCGCCAACGCCACGCCAGCACCAATGGCCGGCCGCGCCATCGGCAAGGCGACTCGCCAGAACGCTTGCCACGGCGATTGCCCCAGGACTCGCGCCGCTTCCATCAGGCCTTTGCCCTGCGCCAGGAACGCGGTGCGTGCCAACAGGTAAACGTAGGGATAAAAGACCAGCACCAGAACGAGGATGACACCGCCCGTGGAGCGCACTCGCGGTAACCGCAGGCCGGTGCCGAACCATTCGCGCATCAGGGTTTGCACGGGGCCGGCGAAATCCAGCAGGCCGACGAAAACGAAAGCCAGCACGTAAGCGGGAATGGCGAACGGCAGCATCAACGCCCAATCCAGCCAGCGTCGACCGGGAAATTCGCAGAGGCTGGTGAGCCAGGCAAGACTGACGCCCAACAGCGTTACACCGACACCGACGCCGAGTACCAGGGTCAGCGTGTTGCCCAGCAGGCGCGGCATCTGGGTGTCCCAGAGGTGGGACCAGATTTGATGATCGATGGTTTGCCAGGACATCAGCAAAACGCTGAGAGGCAGCAGGACCAGCGCAGCGATGGCGAAGACCAGGGGATACCAGCGGCGTTGGGCGGGGTGGGCCAAGGAGATTCTCTAGTCAATGCGGGCCACTGGCCGGGAAGCCAGCGATTTTACTCTGTGGCGAGGGGGCTTGCCCCCGTTGGGCTGCGCAGCAGCCCTAAAACCATTCAACCAAATTGAATCAGTTACTAATGCGTTTATCGATTTTACGACTGCTTCGCAGCCGAACGGGGGCAAGCCCCCTCGCCACAGGTGACCCACTCACTGCAATAACAGTGGCGTCAGTTCCAGCCAGCCCGATCCATCATGCGAATCGCTTCAGCCTGACGTTTGCCGGCGACTTCCACAGGTAAAGTATCGGCGACGAACTTGCCCCAAGCGGCGACTTCCGCGGACGGCTGCACCGCAGGGTTGGCCGGGAATTCCTGGTTCACGTCGGCAAAGATCTTCTGCGCCTCAGGCGTGGTCATCCACTCCACCAGGGCCTTGGCAGCTTCCGGGTGCGGCGCGTGTTTGGTCAGGCCGATGCCCGACAGGTTCACATGCACGCCACGATCACCCTGATTCGGCCAGAACAGCTTTACCGCCAGGTCAGGCTTCTGCTGGTGCAGACGGCCGTAGTAGTAAGTGTTGACGATGCCGACGTCGCATTGGCCGGCGCTGATCGCTTCCAGCACCGCGATGTCATCAGAGAACACGTCGGTGGACAGGTTGTTGACCCAACCCTTGAGGATCTTCTCGGTCTTGTCGGCACCGTGCACTTCGATCATGGTGGCCGTCAGGGATTGGTTGTAGACCTTCTTCGCCGTACGCAGGCAGAGGCGGCCTTCCCAGTTTTTGTCGGCCAGACCTTCGTAAGTGGTCAACTCGCCCGGCTTCACCCGGTCCGTGGAGTAAGCAATGGTTCGGGCCCGCAGGCTCAGGCCGGTCCAGGCATGAGAAGCCGCGCGGTATTGCAGCGGGATGTTGGCGTCGATGGTTTTCGAGGTGAACGGTTGCAGGATGTCCATCTGCTCCGCTTGCCACAGGTTGCCGGCATCGACGGTCAGCAGCAGGTCGGCGGTGGCGTTCTCGCCCTCGGCCTTGATGCGCTGCATCAGCGGCGCTTCCTTGTCGGTGATGAACTTCACCTGCACGCCGGTTTTCGCGGTGTAGGCATCGAACACCGGTTTGATCAGCTCGTCGATACGCGAGGAGTAAACCACCACCTCGTCAGCGGCCTGGGCGGCAGTGCTGCCAATCAGGGTCAGGGCAAGGGCGGTCAGTAGACGCTTCGGTGCCAACATGGGAGCGATCTCTCGATTTGAAAGTGAGGACAAATGATAAGGACTCACATTTACGTTCTCAATCGATCAGTTTGCGGAGGAGTTACCAGATGTTGCACAACTCGAATGGCTGAGAAAATGTGGCGAGGGGGCTTGTCGGATCGCCGCACCGCCCCGTTCGAGCGCGAAGCGGTCGCAGATCGGATTGCTAGGTTTGCCTGGAGAAATGCTGGGACTGCTTCGCAGTCCAACGGGGGCAAGCCCCTTCGCCACAGGGCCATGCCCACATCAGGCCTTGGCCAATGCCGGCAAATCCCCGATCAACCCCAGCGCCTCACGCACAAACAACGCCTTGGCCTCCGGCATCTGATCAACCATCTTCAACCCGGCATTGCGCAACCAGCGCACCGGCAATGGATCTGCCTGGAACAAACGCTCGAAGCCTTCCATCGCCGCCATCAACGCCAGATTGTGCGGCATGCGCCGACGCTCGTAGCGGCTCAGCACTTTCACGTCTGCCAACCGCTCGCCACGCTCGGCCGCTTGCAGCAGCACTTCGGCGAGCACGGCGGCATCGAGGAAACCGAGGTTCACGCCCTGCCCGGCCAACGGGTGAATGGTGTGCGCCGCATCGCCGATCAGCGCCAGGCCTTCAGCCACGTAGCGCTTTGCATGGCGCTGGCGCAGCGGCACGCAGAGACGCGGATCGGCGCTGAGCACCGAACCCAAACGGCCCTCAAAAGCTTGCTCCAACTCGCGACAGAAGCCTTCGTCATTCAGCGCCATCAAGCGTTCGGCCTCACTCGGCGTGGTCGACCAGACGATCGAACACCAATCCTGCCGACCGTCCCGCTCCAGCGGCAAAAACGCCAATGGACCCTGATCGGTAAACCGCTGCCAGGCCGTCATTTGATGAGGTTGTGAGCTGCGCACGCTGGTGACGATTGCGTGATGCATATAATCCCACTCGCGCGTGGCCACGCCGGTCAGGCGCCGCACCGCCGAGTTGGCACCGTCCGCCGCGATCACCAACGGCGCCCGCAACGTACGGCCATCGGCCAGGGTCAGCAGCCAGTCGTCGCCGGAGCGGCGCATCTGTTCCAGACGCGCATTGGCCAGCATTCCCAGGTCGCAGTCGTGCAAGCGGTCGAGCAAGGCGTCCTGAACCACGCGGTTCTCGACGATATGCCCGAGCACGTCGGCGTGAACGCTGGTGGCCGAGAAGTGGATCTGCCCGGTGCCGCTGCCGTCCCACACATGCATGTCGGTGTAAGGACTTCTGCGTCGGCTGGCGATGCCATCCCAGACCCCCAGCCGCTCGAGAATCCGCTGGCTGGCGGCCGACAAGGCGCTCACTCTCGGTTCGAACGGCGCCTGCCCGTCGAAGGGTTTGACGCTCATCGGGCTGCCGTCCAGCAGCAGGACTTCCAGCCCGCTGTGCTGTAACGCCAGCGCCAGGGCGCTGCCGACCATTCCGGCCCCGACAATCAGCAGATCTGCGCGCATTTCCATGCTTTAAGCCTGTCTCGCTTGCGGCTTGAGCCGCACGTAAAGGGTTTTCCGGACCCGCGCCACCAGGGTGCCGGCGCCGTCGTGGATATCGACCTGCAATTGCGGCAGGTAGTGTGCTTCAGTCAGCCCCTCAAACATCGGGACGCGTACCCAGTCCCATCGCCTGCCGGGCAAACCAGCGCTTGGCCGGCGGCAGCAGATCGAGGCCGAGCAGGCCAATGTTACGGCCCAGCGAGACCAGCGGTTGAGTACTGCCGAACAACCGCGTGACCTGATCGGAAAACCCCACGGTCAGGTTCTGATCCAGACGCTGGCGCTCGCGGTAGGCCTGCAAGGTCGCAAAGTTGCCGGGCGCTTTCTCGCTCGCCAGCAGCGCATCCGCCAACGCCTGCGCATCACGCAGGGACAGGTTGAAACCCTGGCCGGCAATCGGATGCAGGCTGTGGGCGGCGTTGCCGAGAATCGCCAGATGCGGACGCACCTGTTCTTCGGCTTCAATCAGCGTCAGCGGGTAAAGATGCCGCGCGCCGACCTGTTTCAAGGTGCCGAGGCGATAACCGAACACGCCCTGCAATTCGCTGAGAAAACTGCGTTCATCAAGGGCGGCCAGCCGTTGCGCGTCCATGCCCAGACGGGTCCAGACCAGGGCGCAGCGGTTTTCCGGCAGCGGCAACAACGCCATCGGGCCGTCGTCGGTGAAACGTTCGAAAGCCATGCCGTTGTGCGCTTCGCTCGGGGTGATGTTGGCGATCAGCGCGCTCTGGTTGTACGGGCGTTTTTTGATACCAATCCCCAGTTGCTCGCGCAGGCCGGAGCGGCCGCCATCCGCCAGCACCGCGAGGTCGCATTCCAGGACGGTTTCATCATTGAGGGTCAGGCGATAGCCATCGGTCAACGGCTCCATGCGCGTGACTTCCGCCGGGCAGCGCCAGGTGACCACGTCCTTGTCCAGACCTTGCCAGAGGCATTGGCCGAGCCAGGCGTTTTCCACCACATAGCCCAGCGCCGGCACACCCTCTTCCATCGCCGACAATCGCGCGGTGGAGAAACGACCACGGTCGGAGACTTGAATCTGCTTGATCGGCTCGGCGCGGCGGGAGATTTCCTGCCACACGCCCAACCGTTGATAAATCTGCTTGGCGCCGTAGGACAGCGCCGAAGACCGGGCGTCGTAACTCGGTTGGTAGGTGTGGCCGGGGGCGAACGGTTCGATCAGCACGATCTTCCAGCCACGAGCCTTGGCCCCGGCCTGCAGCGCCAACGCCAGGCTCGCGCCAACCAGGCCGCCGCCGATGATTGCCAGATTGACTCGACTCATGCTGCTTTTGTCCGCGCTTCAGCCATCAAGGCCTCAATCTCGGCGACCGTTTTCGGTACGCCATGGGTCAGGATTTCACAGCCGGTTTTGGTGACCACGACGTCGTCCTCGATGCGCACGCCAATGCCGCGCCATTTCTTCGCTACGCTCTGGTTGTCCGGGGCAATGTAGATCCCCGGTTCCACGGTCAGCGCCATGCCGACTTCCAGCACGCGCCATTCACCGCCGACCTTGTACTCGCCGACGTCATGCACATCCATGCCCAGCCAGTGCCCGGCGCGGTGCATGTAAAACGCTTTATAGGCTTCGCCGGCGATCAGCTCGTCGACGTCGCCCTGCAACAGGCCCAGTTTCACCAGCCCGGCAGTGATGACTTTAACCGTGGCTTCGTGCGCCTGGTTCCAGTGTTTGTTCGGAGCGATTTCGGCGAAGGCTGCTTCCTGCGAAGCCAGCACCAACTCGTAGATCGCCTTCTGTTCCGCGGAAAACTTGCCGTTGACCGGCCAGGTGCGTGTGATGTCGCTGGCATAGCAGTCGATCTCGCAACCGGCGTCGATCAGCACCAGATCGCCGTCCTTGAGCACCGCGTCGTTCTGCTGGTAATGCAGGATGCAGCTGTTGCGCCCCGCCGCGACGATCGAACCATAGGCCGGCATCTTCGCCCCGCCCTTGCGGAACTCGTAATCGAGCTCCGCTTCCAGACTGAACTCATGCAACCCGGCCCGGCTGGCCTGCATCGCTCGGATATGCGCCTGAGCGGAAATCCGCGCGGCTTCGCGCATCACCTTCACTTCTGCCGCCGATTTATACAGACGCATGTCGTGCAGCAGATGATCCAGCGCAACGAATTCGTTCGGCGGCTGGGCACCGAGGTGCGCCTTGGAACGGATCACGTTGATCCAGTCCATCAGGTGTCGATCGAACTCCGGGTTGCTGCCCATGGCCGAATACACCCGGTCGCGGCCTTCAATCAGGCCCGGCAGGATGTCGTCGATGTCGGTAATGGGGAAAGCATCGTCGGCACCGAAGTCGCGGATCGCGCCTTCCTGACCGGCACGCAGGCCGTCCCAGAGTTCTCGCTCGGCATTGCGTTCACGGCAGAACAGCAGGTATTCGCCATGCTCACGCCCCGGCATCAGCACGATAACGGCTTGCGGCTCGGGGAAACCGCTGAGGTACTGGAAGTCACTGTCCTGGCGGTAAACGTGCTCGACATCGCGATTGCGGATGGCTACCGCGGCGGCGGGCAAAATGGCGATGCTGTTGGGCTCCATCTGCGCCATCAAGGCCTTGCGGCGACGGCTGTATTCCGATTTCGGGATATGGATCATGGGCAGATGGCTTTCCCTGGCTCGCGATTAATGCAACGACGGTTTGGCGGCAGCCGGCGCGTCCGGCTTCCTGGTTTCGGAAAACAGCAGCAGCGGCGCGACACGCAGGTACTCCATCACTTCCATGTAGTCGCTTTCGCCGTCGTCGGACTCTTCCAGCGCGTCTTGCACCTGGGCGATGGCCGCCAGATCCTGCAACACTTCGGTGGCCTCGGTGCTCAGCATGCTGCTGTCACGGCAGTTCAGGCCGAAACCGCTGAGGAAGCCCTGGCACCATTGGCCCAGTGCGGCGGCACGCTCAGCCAGCGGCTCGTCATCCGTCGGCAGCAGCAGAACGACGGTCACGTCGTCGCCGGTGAGCTCGCCCTTGACCATCTCTTGCAGGCCGATCAAGGCGTTGCGAACGTTGTCTTGCGGCTCGCCTTCGAGCAGCTCGGCGGCATCAACCAGCCAGCCTTCGGCATCGAAGCCGGCACCGGCGCAACTGCGTCCGAGGAGCAGGCCATGCAGTTCGGCAGGCGAGACGTTATGACCGCTGGAAGTCAGCAGGGTGGCGAAGGCTTTGTACGGGGAATTCTGAATGGGCATGGGCAGCTAGGCGCCAGACGGCGCTATGTCTAGAATGAAGGCCTTGTATCCTACATCGACTACCCCTGTAGGAGCGAGCGTGCTCGCGATGGTCGCCAACGATAACGCTGGGCCGCTGATACCCCGCGGCGTTCTCGGGTGCATCGCGAGCAAGCTCGCTCCTACACAGCAGTCCGCCTGCTACCATCCATCAGACTCAATTTCAGTGGACACAATGGAAGACACCGACCTGCAAGCGCTGATGGCCAGACTCGAACTGCTGATTAATCGAGTCGAGCAACTTAAGAGTCAAAACGGACTCCTATTAGCTCAGGAAAAGACCTGGCGCGAGGAACGCGCTCACCTCATTGAAAAGAACGAAATCGCCCGGCGTAAGGTCGAATCGATGATTTCGCGCCTCAAGGCCCTGGAGCAAGACTCATGAGTTCAAGCAATAGCGTTACCGTGCAGATCCTCGATAAAGAATATTCGATCATCTGCCCCCAGGAAGAGCGCAGCAATCTGGTGAGCGCTGCCCGTTACCTGGACGGCAAGATGCGCGAAATCCGCAGCAGCGGCAAAGTCATTGGCGCCGATCGCATCGCCGTGATGGCTGCGCTGAACATCACGCATGACCTTCTGCATAAGCAAGAAAGTCCGGATGTGCAGGTCAGCGGCTCGACCCGTGAGCAGGTTCGCGACCTGCTGGATCGCGTCGATCTGGTGCTCGCCACCGATCCGGACGTCACCAAGGGCTGATTCGCCGGACCGCTTGGGTTATACTCGCAGCACTCCCTGGGGTGCTTGCCAGTTGACCACGTCCCTGAGCCGATTCGCACTACCCTGGAGGCTGCACGTTGGGCTGGTGTGCATGTCCGCTAGACGGAAAGCCTTAAAGCCTACTGCATCTTCCACCTTGAACTTTCGGGTTCAAGGGCTAAGTCAGCAGCGGTTCATCCGGGGAGCCTGATTCCAGTCCGATGCCGGTTTAAATACCGGCATCGGCTTTTTTACGGGTACGCTTTGTGTACTCGACCCTTCTGAAGCCCGAATCCATGACCGAACCTGCGCTGCTGCCCCGCCCGCAACTTCGACGCATGCTGCGCAAGGCCCGCCGCGCACTGACACCCAATCAGCAACGCCAGGCCGCTCGCGGGCTGTACAAGCAATTGGCCCAGCAGCCGTTGTTTCGCCGCGCAAAACATATCTCCCTGTACCTGCCCACCGACGGTGAAATCGACCCCCGCCTGTTGCTGCGTGCTGCGCAACGTCAAGGCAAGGCGACTTACCTGCCGGTGCTCAGCGCCTGGCCGCGAACCAAAATGGTGTTCCAGCGGATTCGTCCTGGCGAAAAACTCAAACCCAACCGTTTTCGCATTCTCGAACCCAGGCACAACCTCGCCCGACAACGCAAAGTCTGGGCGCTCGATCTGGTGCTGTTGCCGTTGGTGGGATTCGACGATGTCGGCGGCCGACTCGGCATGGGCGGCGGTTTCTATGACCGGAGCCTGGCGTACCTGGCGCGACGCAAAAACTGGCGCAAACCGACGCTATTGGGCCTGGCCCATGAATGTCAGAAGGTCGAACGTTTGGCTCAAGCGAGCTGGGATGTGCCGTTGCAAGGAACGGTTACGGACAGGGCCTGCTACTTCGCAAGTTAGACGCCACTGGAATCAGCGGCGTCGAAAAGACAGGATCAGCGCTTGAAGGCCGACGGCTGTTGTTGCTGCGCGATTTCAATCGGCGCATCGGTCTTGTTGTTCCACAGGCTTTGGGCATAGCCAGTGGTCACGACGCCGAGGCCAAACAAAATAACCAAAATCCATAGTAAATCCGGTTTGCGTTTCATCGATTGCCCCCCAAAGGCACATCAATACGATGACAGCAGCGGTTTCCGTTGTAGGTGTAGGCCGTGCAGCAGCGTCAAGCTTAGAAGGCCGGCATTCTGCGACAACGTGAACTGACACGCAAACGCTGGCGTCAACCGACTGTCGGTTTGTCATAAAATTGCCCGACAACTTGCCCACCTGACTCGCAAGGAGCAAAAACCATGGCCTACTGGCTGATGAAATCCGAGCCCGACGAACTCTCGATCAAAGGTCTGGAGAAGCTTGGCAAAGCGCGCTGGGACGGGGTTCGCAACTACCAGGCGCGGAATTTTCTCAGGTCCATGGCGGTCGGCGACGAGTTCTTCTTCTATCACTCCAGCTGCCCTGAGCCCGGGATTGCCGGGATCGGCAAGATTGTCGAAGCGGCCTATCCGGACCCGACTGCACTGGAGCCGGAGAGTCATTACTACGATCCGAAGGCCACCGCCGAGAAAAACGCCTGGAGCGCGATTGATGTCGCGCATGTGGAGACGTTCTCCAGGGTGTTGAAGCTGGATTATTTGAAGCAACAGACGGCGCTGGCGCAGATGCCGCTGGTGCAGAAAGGCTCGCGGCTGTCGGTGATGCCGGTTACCGCGGAGCAGTGGGCGGCGGTGATTGCGTTAAGGCCTTGAGCCTTTTAGCGACTGCAAGAATGCTTTCGCGAGCAGGCTCGCTCCCACAATGGATCTGCATTCACTGAAGATCCCTGTGGGAGCGAGCCTGCTCGCGAAGAGGCCGGCCCGGACAGCAAAAGTCTTACTGGATAATGAGGTTGTTAAACAACAAATCCTCAACCACCGGCTTGCCAGTCTCATCATTCATGATTTGCTGAGTCTGCTTCAACGCTTCCTGACGCAGCTTTTCCTTGGCCTCGACATTGTTCATCGCCTCGGTGGTTTGCTGAGCGAACAGCGCCACCAGTTGATTACGGATCAACGGTTCGTTGGCTTTCACCAACTGGGTCGCTTCATCGCCGGTCACCCGCAATGCCACGTCAGCCTTGTAGACCTTGAGCTTCGGCGTGCCGTCCAGCCCATAGTTACCCACAAATGGCGGGCTCAGGGTGATGTAATTGACCTTGGGCGCCCCACCTTCTTTGGCTTCTTCAGCCACTGCTGCCACAGGCAGAGACAGGGCCAGCAACAACATAATCCACGCTTTCACAATTCGCTCCTTATCCGGTTTGCGGCCTAGCATAACGACCCGCCGCGCAAGCACAAGCTTATGGCTGACTATCAGGGCGGGGCATGCTCGTTGACCCGTCGACTCACACACCTACACTTATCGGCCATCACTCCCAAAGGAATAGCCCTGATGAAAGCCGTGCTGTGCAAAGCCTTCGGCCCTGCCGAATCGCTGGTGCTGGAAGACGTCGCCAGCCCTGTCGCGAAGAAGAATGAAATCCTGCTGGACGTGCACGCCGCCGGGGTGAATTTCCCGGACACGCTGATCATCGAGGGCAAATACCAGTTCAAGCCGCCCTTCCCGTTTTCCCCGGGTGGCGAAGCGGCCGGCGTCGTCAGCGCGGTAGGCGAAAAGGTCAGCCACCTGAAAGTCGGTGACCGGGTCATGGCCCTGACCGGTTGGGGCAGTTTCGCCGAGCAGGTCGCCGTTCCAGGCTACAACGTGCTGCCGATCCCGCCCTCCATGGACTTCAACACCGCCGCTGCCTTCAGCATGACTTACGGCACCTCGATGCACGCGCTCAAGCAACGGGGCAAACTGCAACCGGGTGAAACCCTGCTTGTGCTGGGTGCGTCCGGCGGTGTCGGCCTGGCCGCCGTGGAAATCGGCAAAGCCATGGGCGCCCGCGTAATCGCCGCCGCCAGCAGCGCAGAAAAACTGGCCGTGGCCAAGGCGGCCGGCGCCGATGAACTGATCAACTACAGCGAAACCAGCCTCAAGGACGAAATCAAACGCCTGACCGACGGCCAGGGCGCAGACGTGATCTACGACCCGGTCGGCGGCGACCTGTTCGACCAGGCCATTCGCGCCATCGCCTGGAATGGCCGGTTGCTGGTGGTCGGTTTTGCCAGCGGCCGCATTCCGGAGTTTCCTGTGAACCTCGCACTGCTCAAGGGCGCGGCGGTGGTTGGCGTGTTCTGGGGCTCATTCGCCCAGCGCCAGCCTCAGGACAACGCGGCGAATTTCCAGCAGCTGTTTGGCTGGTTCGCCGAAGGCAAGCTGAAGCCGCTGGTGTCGCAGGTGTATCCGCTGAGCAACGCGGCGCAGGCAATCAATGATCTTGGCCAGCGCAAGGCGGTCGGGAAAGTGGTGGTGCAGGTTCGCTGAATCAGCGCTGGACACAAGAAGGCCAGAACAACTGATGAGGTTGTTCTGGCCTTTTCATTTGCGGGCTTGAGAAATCGGTTGCCAATCATCAATTTTGATCGATGTGGCGGTAATTATGTACCGCCTTCTCCGCAAAGGTTTTCATTAATTTGATGCCATACAGACACGAGGAGCAACTGTATGAGTGATCAAAACTGGACGCCTGGCCACCTGAATTTGGAAGACACGCCGATAGTCATATCCGCTAACACCGAACAAACGTTCGGAGATTATGAAGGTGGTGGATATGGTGGTTACATCTCACCCACTTATTTCCGAATGACCGCAAACATCGCCACAAAAGCCATGAGCGTAAGCAGCAACATAGAAGTAGATTACCGCTCAAAACTTGGCAGCCTACCCCAGCAAATAAAGTCCGAATTATCCAGCAGCGGAGTAACAACTACAGCAACAAACACTCCGGCCGACCTTGCAACCATTGCGCGTGATAAATTCATCGTCGACAAGCTCATTCAATTAAAAGCTGCGGGACTGCAAACCAGTTCAGCGGAGGCGAATTCATTTTACGGAAGCGATCCGCACACCAAATCACAGCGGGACTATATAGAGACTTTCGACAGTTACATGCGACGTCAACGTAGCGCAGGGATCAAGACACAGAAACACTGGATAAAATCCTACACTGCTGGCTACTCGGCCCGACTCTATGCCGAATCCATTCGACTTCTTACGCAGCATTCCAATCAGTTAACTATCGCATACGCGAATGCACTGGCTCTTGAAGAAGCGGCGAGGCAGGCAGAAGCGTTGGCCCATGAAGAGGCGGCGAGGCAGGCAGAAGCGTTGGCCCATGAAGAGGCGGCGCGACAGGCAGAGACTTTGCCTCGAGAGATCGCCGAGAAAGACGCACAGAACGCAATCCCGCCTAAGGACGATACGACAGCCTATGCACGTCCTTTAGTCATAAACCCCGATGGGCTGATCGCTGGATACGACGCCCTACCCATCTCCTTGGCAGGCGCGCTTGATGCTTTGGAAAAGGCCCTGTCAGCATTAGGGCGTGGCCAGTTGGCTGCACTGCTGGCAACCGCGCTTTACTCGCCTAGGCTCGGAAACGGTGAACTGCAGCGCGCCCCGGTGGTCCTGACAATGCCGCTGTCGCAACTTGTCACCGGAGACTACGCAGACCTGCTCTCAGCTGATTCGATCAGTTTGCCGTACCGAGTTACGTCAACTGTTCGTGGAGAACACATTCAACTCTTTCTCTCCCCGACTGGTAAGGGCCTGTCCGATAAAGTCAGGGTTAGAGAGGCAAAACTTGATCCATCGACCACCTTCTACACTTTCAAAACCGAGGACTTCTATCCAAGAACACTGACCTGGACGCCCAACAACGCGCCCGGCGAGGACGCCTTAGGTTCAACGGAACTGCCCGAAGACCGGCCTGAAATCAAAATTTATCCAGGCGCCAGAGTAACCCCCGTGGAAGGCGGAATTGACGAACATCCAGCTCATGACGAGATTGATGTCGACGATTACGTCTTGGTTTTTCCAGCAAAGTCCGGGATCGATCCTGTCTATGTAATGGCCAGCCGCAGCGGCCCCCGATATGAGCCAGGAACGGCAACGGGACTGGGCCGAGCGGTCGGAGAAAATTGGCTCGATATCACGTCGGATCAGGGTGGCGCTCCGATTCCTATCCATATTGCGGACGAATTGCGTGGCCAGAACTTCAGGGATTTTGATAAATTCAGGGAGAAGCTTTGGATTACTGTGGGGAAAGATGTGGAACTCAGCAGACAGTTCGGCCCGCTCAATCTAGCAATAATGAAAAATGGATATTCACCCTTTGCCCCACGAAGCGAACAAGTGGGTGGCCGGGAAAAGTTTGAAATACATCACATACATCCGATCGGTGAAGGTGGCGATGTCTACAACATAGACAATATGGTCATCAAAACTCCTAAAGCGCATATTGCCGACCACTCGAAGAACAATGGTGATCCTCTATGAATATAAACAAGCCGTATGACCAATACACGGAGTCTGAGTTTCTAGAGCTCATAAATAGTTTGTTTTTAGGACGCTACTCTTCCGAAGAAGAACTTGACACCATTGTTCATAAAATTGTCGATGCTTCCGAGCATCCTAAGGGTACGGACATCCTTTTCTATCCTGAACAAGAGGTTGACAACACCCCCTCGGGGATTCTTGCCAGCATAAAGGAATGGCGCGAAGCAAACGGAAAACCCGGCTTCAAACCAGAATAATCCTCTTAACGTAAAAAGCGCGTCCACACTTGGACGCGCTCCATTCTTTCAATCAAAGCAACTCGCGAATGTCCTTCGGAAGAAAATGCACATACCGTGTCGCCTGATGTGTATTACAACGCCGAATAATCGAAGGCACGCTCTTGTTGAGCTTGGCGATGAGTGCCAAACGTTTCTCCTCTGACAACTGCATAGGCGATAGGGAATGGGTCAGATAACTTCGGGTCCAATTGAACACAGGTAAATCCACCCAGGAGAAATCTGCGACCTGCAGCGCAGTTTTGGCGACGTCTCCACAACTCAACTTTTTCAACTCCTCATTGGCGTGAATCGGCAGTTTGTCGTTCAACCTGAAAACCATTGGCGCGACCACCTGGATTTCCGCAGGCCGCTCGCGGGAAATGTCCCAAGGCTTGTATCGCCATTGGCTCACCGCCGTTAGGGAGGCTTCGACAAGTTCGGGATGCGCGTCCTTTGAAGCCTCTACCTTGCTGACCGATCCATCGGCGTGGGCGGTAAAGCTGACACGCAGCATGCCGGTTATACCGTCTCGGTAAAGTGCCACAGGGTAAACCGGTTTGGGATTGTTCTCCGGAATAAGGAATACCTCCCCAGCCCGAACTTCAATAGATAAACCCAGCAAAAGCACACAAACGAACCACCGCATAAACCCCTCCCCTTGACCACTGAAAAGCCAGATCTGGCACCAGCACAAAGGTTAAGGCTCGATGATTGTTTACATAACGCCATGGCTTCCTGTTCAGGCGCAGGACATTTCCCAAAGCCCCGTATTACTCCGGACATAACCGCGTCAAAAATGGTCGCGAGGTAACAATTCCCACACAGTCAGACCCGCGAAGCCATCGCCTGATCGGCTTTTGATTTGCAACGCTTGAGCCGCGCCTCCAGATTCCGGTCTGGCATGGCGTGGCTACGCAGGGCGTTGGCGGTCTGCTCGACATAATCGCGAGTGGTGCCGTAACGCCCGCAAGCGTTCTCGAACACGTGGCTCAGCACGTGATCCGGCAAGTTGCCGGCATAGCTGGGCAGGTGTCGCTCCAACACGAATCCCAATGCCTGAACCTGGCTTCCGTCTTCGAGACGGCAGTTGAGCCAGTGTGGGCGATAAGACGGGAATGGCATTTCGCGCTGCCACAGCGCGTAGAGAGACGCTTCAAGTTGTTCTTCGGGCAAACGATAGGCGAAGCCGCTGCAAGAGCCGCCGCGATCCAGACCAAACACCAGCCCCGGCACTTCCGGCGTGCCGCGATGTTCGTGGGACCACAGATACAAACCGCGATGATATCCATGCACCCGACCGCGAACGCGTTCAACTGCCGCGCATTCAGGGCGCCAGATGAGCGAGCCATAAGCGAACAGCCAGACCGGACCACCCTTGTGGCGCGCCATGGTCGACTGCATCGAGCTGAGCAATTGTTCGTGCGTAAGCTGCGGCCCCAGATCGAGCCGCGGAGGGTAAGCCAGATTCATAAAAGCAGATTCAATGGCGCTCATGGCGAATAGCGTTCAGCTCCCCGCGGGTAATGAATTACTTAATAGAACGCACCGCTGTAACAATAAGGCACATATGTTTTAAGGCAATTTAAGTGCCATGGCACAGTTTTAGATAATTGCCTGAATGACATATAACCTACCGGTATTTATAGAAATGTATAAATACCGATCGGCTATATATGGAGTTATAACCAAAGACCTGTAGGAGCGAGCTTGCTCGCGATGGAGTCAAGGTCACCGCGCTCATCCAGACTGTAAGCGTTATCGTTGACCTCCATCGCGAGCAAGCTCGCTCCTACAGGGGGGGCTGCATCAGGATCTAGGCGCGTACGCAAACACATCCGCACGCATCTGATGAGCATCCATACCGGCTTCAACCAGAGCATCCAGCGTGCCATAGACCATGGCAGGAGAACCGCTGGCATACACATGCAAGGACTTCAGATCCGGGAAATCCTCACACACCGCTTCATGCAGCATGCCGCAACGCCCCGGCCAGCCACATTGATCGCTGACAACTTTATGCAGGAACAGATTGGGCAGTTTCAGCCACTCATCCCAATGTTCGATCTCATAAAAGTCTTCAGGACGACGCACACCCCAATACAGATGCACCGGATGCTTGAAGCCCGAGGCCCGGCAATGTTCGATCAGGCTGTGGATCTGGCCCATCCCGGTGCCCGCGGCGATCAACACCAACGGCCCGTCCGGCAATTCCGCCAGGTGGGTATCACCGAACGGCATTTCGATCCGCACCATGGAATTGCGCTGAAGTTGCTCAATCAGGCTCAACGCACTGCTTTCGCGCGCCAGCACATGAATTTGCAGATCTCGCCCCGCATGGGGGGCCGAGGCCAGGGAGAAAGCGGACTTCTCGCCGTTTTCACGTTCGATCATCAGGTACTGGCCAGCGTGATAGCGCGGCGGCTTGCCTGCCGGCGCCCGCAGGCTCACGCGCCAGGTGTCGCCGCCGACGTCCCTGCACTCAATGACCTGACATGACAAGCTGCGCACCGGCAATTCTCCCAGCGCGAGCACGCCATCCCACAGCACGATGCAGTCTTCCAGCGGCTCTGCTATGCAAGTGTAGAACTCGCCATGGTCGCGCACGTCGCCGGACTGCTCGACCCGTCCTTCCACCAGCAGCGCGGCGCACACGTGGCAATTGCCGTTGCGGCAGCTTTGCGGGCATTCATAACCCAGACGCCGTGCGCCATCGAGAATCCGCTCGCCGGGCAGAATCTCAAGCACTGCTCCGGAGGGCTGCAAGGTTACACGCATCAATCTATTCCTAACTGATTCCAGATGGCATCGATCCGCTGGGTCACGGCATCATCCTTGACGATGACCCGGCCCCACTCGCGGGTGGTTTCGCCCGGCCATTTATGTGTGGCATCGAGCCCCATTTTCGAACCCAGGCCGGAGACTGGCGAGGCGAAGTCGAGGTAGTCGATCGGCGTGTTGTCGATCATCACCGTGTCGCGCTTGGGGTCCATGCGCGTGGTGATGGCCCAGATCACGTCGTTCCAGTCCCGGGCGTTGATATCGTCGTCAGTGACGATAACGAACTTGGTGTACATGAACTGTCGCAAAAACGACCAGACACCGAGCATTACCCGCTTGGCATGGCCGGGATACGACTTCTTCATGGTCACGATGGCCATGCGGTACGAGCAACCCTCGGGCGGCAGGTAGAAGTCGGTGATCTCCGGGAACTGCTTCTGCAGGATCGGCACGAACACTTCGTTCAGCGCCACGCCGAGAATCGCCGGCTCATCCGGCGGACGGCCGGTGTAGGTACTGTGGTAGATCGGTTTGATCCGATGGGTAATGCGCTCGACGGTGAACACCGGGAAGCTGTCGACTTCGTTGTAGTAGCCGGTGTGGTCGCCGTATGGACCTTCGTCCGCCATTTCGCCGGGATGGATCACGCCTTCGAGGATGATCTCGGCGGTGGCCGGCACTTGCAGGTCGTTGCCGCGGCACTTCACCAGTTCGGTGCGGTTACCGCGCAGCAGGCCGGCGAACGCGTATTCGGAGAGACTGTCCGGCACCGGCGTCACGGCGCCAAGAATGGTCGCGGGGTCAGCACCGAGCGCCACGGACACCGGGAACGGCTGGCCCGGATGCTTCTCGCACCACTCGCGGTAATCCAGCGCGCCGCCACGGTGGCTCAGCCAACGCATGATGACCTTGTTGCGGCCGATCACTTGCTGACGGTAGATGCCGAGGTTCTGGCGGTCCTTGTTCGGACCTTTGGTGACGGTCAGGCCCCAGGTGATCAGCGGGGCCACGTCGCCGGGCCAGCAGGTCTGCACCGGCAGCATCGCGAGGTCGACATCGTCGCCTTCGATGACCACTTCCTGGCAGGCCGCGTCTTTGACGACCTTGGGCGCCATGGCGATGATCTTGCGGAAAATCGGCAGCTTGGACCAAGCGTCTTTCAGGCCTTTCGGTGGCTCGGGTTCCTTGAGGAACGCCAGCAGTTTGCCGATCTCGCGCAGTTCGCTGACCGCTTCTGCGCCCATGCCCATGGCGACCCGCTCGGGGGTGCCGAACAGGTTGCCCAGAACCGGGATGTCGTAGCCGGTGGGGTTCTCGAACAACAGCGCCGGGCCTTTGGCCCGTAGCGTGCGGTCGCAGACTTCCGTCATCTCCAGCACTGGAGAGACGGGAATCTGGATGCGTTTCAACTCTCCGCGCTGCTCAAGTTGTTGCACGAAATCCCGAAGGTCCTTGAATTTCATTGAAGATGCCACCCCGAAAATAGGCGTACATCCTACCTGCTCTGGCGTTAAAACAGCACGATCAATTGTGATTTGCACCCAGCAGCATCGGCGTAAACAGCGGGCTCAGCCGGGCGCTGCCAGTGTCCGAGAGATGATCCTCATCCTTGTACTTCGAATGACCATTGACCTCGATGCTGCAGACCTTGTCCGCACACATCAGTGGCGTTGGATCAATGACATGCACGCCCGGGTCGGCGGCGCTCATCGAATCGAACAAGCCGCTGAGAAAATGCTGGCGAGCCAGGTGCTCATCGAGCGGCCGCCCCAGCCCCTCGGCCGAGCGCCCGACCCGGGCCAGGCTTGTCAGTCGGCTAACGGCACCCTTGCGCTGCAGCGGCACTTCCTTGAACAGCCAGACTTGCGCACCCGCCGCCCTTATCGCTGCCACCCGCGCCTTGAGTGCTGCGGCCATGCGCGCCTCGGCCTGGGCGGTATTGTCGTGCGAGTTGAGCAACACCTTTTTATCGCCGTCTTCACGACCGTAAACGTAAAGACTCCAATTGGATGCCAGCACCACATCCTTGATCTGCAGGCGACGAACCTGCTCCATGGTCTGTTCGTTGAAGTCCTTGCAACGCTGGCGTGGGTCATTGCTGAGGACCGGCGGGCAGGCGCTCATGCTGTAAAGCCACACCGGACGCCCCTCACGCCTGGCGCCACTTTCGATCGCCGGCATCAACGCCGCGGCGTGGCTGTCGCCCCAGACCAGTCGGGTCGCCGGGACCTCTTGGTTGTCACCGAGCAGACAGGCCTTGTCGAATTTCTTGTCCTTGGTCACCAGCATGCATTTCATCTGCCCGGCGCGCCATTCCCTGGCCTGCGCATACTCCAGCGCTTTGCCGGTCAGACGCTGAGGGAAGCCCTCCTGCGAACGCACGACGGAGCCTGTCACCGCTAGGACAGCCATCGCCATCAAGCCGCCGACCAGCACGGGCTTGCGTCCGGCCAGCAGGCGTTTTTCACGGAACGGCAACTCGACGAAGCGCCAGCTCAACCAGGCCAGGCCCAGCGCCAGCAGAATCCAGCCGACCGCCTCCCAACGCTGAATGCCGTCGATCGTAATGGCATTGGCATAGACAAAGACCGGCCAGTGCCACAGATAGAAGGAATAGGAGAGCAAGCCGATCCAGACAAAAACACGCGCACTCAACAACTGGCCGGCCCAGGTCGAACCCTGCCCGCCCGACCAGATCAGCGCGGTGGCACCGAGTACCGGCAACAACGCTGCCCAGCCTGGAAACACCGTCCCCCGGTCAAACGTGAACACCGACAGCAGAACAGCCGCCAACCCGGCCGCACCAACAGACTGAGCGAGCCAGGGTCGAACAGCGTGTTTGCGCGCGGGCAAGACCGCGAGCATGGCTCCGCACAACAATTCCCAGGCACGTGTCGGCAGCGAAAAGAACGCCACGTCGGGTTTACGATCGATAAAAGCGATGTTCAGCCCGAAAGAGATCAACAGCACAGCAAACAGCATCCAGCGCCAATGGCGAACATGGCGCATCAACAACACCATCAGCAGCGGAAAGAAGATGTAGTACTGCTCTTCAACGGCCAGCGACCAGGTATGAAGCAGCGGTTTCAAATCCGACGCCGGTTGGAAGTAACCGTCTTCGTGCATGAACAGAATGTTTGAAATGAACAGCGACTGATAACGAACCGTCCTTCCCAATTCGGAGAAGTCCTTGGCCGTCAGCAGTAACCAGCCCAGTGCCAACGTGACCAACAGCACCACGCTCAGCGCCGGAATGATGCGTCGGGCGCGGCGCGCCCAGAAATCGACGAAGCTGAAACGCTGCGCGCTGATATCGCGGAACAGGATGCTGGTAATCAGGAATCCGGAAATGACAAAGAAAACATCAACACCGACGAAGCCACCGCTGAACGTGCTGAAACCGAAGTGAAAGAGCACGACCGGAATGACGGCCAGAGCCCGCAAGCCGTCAATGTCACGGCGACTGCCAAATGTGTGCATAACGTCCCTTGTCGTATCAGATACAAAAACGATCCGAAAGGGACATCGTGGCGGCATGAAAGTTATCAATCAAGATACAAATCTCATGCACAAAAAAAGCGCCCTGTTCGGGGCGCTCTTTTTTGCAGCGGACTGCGTGTTACTTGCGTTTCATCGACAGGAAGAACTCGTCGTTGGTCTTGGTCGTTTTCAGCTTGTCGACCAGGAACTCGATGGCGGCGATTTCGTCCATCGGGTGCAGCAGCTTGCGCAGGATCCACATGCGCTGCAACTCGTCGTCGGCGGTCAGCAACTCTTCGCGGCGGGTGCCGGAACGGTTGATGTTGATGGCCGGGAAGACGCGTTTTTCAGCGATACGACGATCCAGCGGCAGTTCCATGTTGCCCGTGCCTTTGAATTCTTCGTAGATCACTTCGTCCATCTTCGAGCCGGTTTCAACCAGCGCGGTGGCGATGATGGTCAGCGAACCACCTTCTTCGATGTTCCGCGCGGCGCCGAAGAAACGTTTCGGTTTCTCCAGGGCGTGGGCATCGACACCACCGGTGAGCACTTTGCCGGAGCTCGGGATCACGGTGTTGTAGGCGCGAGCCAGACGGGTGATGGAGTCGAGCAGGATCACCACGTCTTTCTTGTGTTCGACCAGGCGCTTGGCCTTCTCGATCACCATTTCGGCAACCTGCACGTGGCGGGTCGGCGGCTCGTCGAACGTCGAGGCAACCACTTCGCCGCGCACGGTGCGCTGCATTTCGGTTACTTCTTCCGGACGTTCGTCGATCAGCAACACGATCAGATGAACTTCAGGATTGTTACGCGCGATGTTCGCCGCGATGTTCTGCAGCATGATCGTTTTACCGGCTTTCGGCGGTGCAACGATCAGACCGCGCTGGCCTTTGCCGATCGGGGCGCACAGGTCGATGACACGACCGGTCAAGTCTTCGGTGGAACCGTTACCGGCTTCCATCTTCATGCGCACGGTCGGGAACAGCGGGGTCAGGTTCTCGAAGAGAATCTTGTTTTTCGCGTTCTCGGGACGATCGTAGTTGATCGTGTCGACCTTGAGCAGCGCGAAATAACGCTCGCCTTCCTTCGGAGGGCGGATCTTGCCAACGATGGTGTCACCGGTGCGCAAGTTGAAACGGCGGATCTGGCTCGGCGAGACGTAGATATCGTCCGGGCCGGCGAGATAGGAAGCGTCAGCGGAGCGCAGGAAGCCGAAGCCGTCCTGGAGAATCTCCAGCACGCCATCACCGGAGATTTCCTCGCCGCTTTTAGCGTGCTTTTTGAGCAGGGAGAAAATCACGTCCTGCTTGCGCGAACGGGCCATATTTTCTATGCCCATCTGTTCGGCCAATTCGAGCAGTTCGGTAATCGGCTTTTGCTTGAGTTCAGTCAGATTCATATAGGAATGACGTAATCATTTATGGAGGGGGGGAAATTAAGCTTTTGGCTTAATGAGGCCGCGCCGCAGAGAAGGCGACAGGATCGCGTACTTATTCGAAAAGGAGTGCGTCGGCGACGGCTAGCAGGGGGCAATGGAGAAACCAGTGCGGGGCCGAATGTACCACCTGAGTTTCGGAGCGTCTAGCCCTCAATAACGAAAAAGCCCCGCAATTTGCGGGGCCTTTTTTCGGACACTTTACTACGACGCTCAGATGTTGGCGTCGAGGAAAGCAGCCAGTTGCGACTTCGACAGTGCGCCGACCTTGGTCGCTTCAACGTTGCCGTTCTTGAACAGCATCAGGGTCGGGATACCACGCACGCCATGCTTGGCCGGGGTTTCCTGGTTTTCGTCGATGTTCAGTTTGGCAACGGTCAGCTTGCCTTTGTAGGTTTCAGCAATCTCGTCCAGAACAGGAGCGATCATTTTGCAAGGGCCGCACCATTCAGCCCAGTAGTCGACCAGTACAGCGCCTTCGGCCTTGAGTACGTCGGCCTCGAAGCTAGCGTCGCTAACGTGTTTGATAAGATCGCTGCTCATGGAAGTCTCCAGGTTGTAAGCAAAAAAACGTGGCCCATCATAGCCGCCCTTCCCTCGTTCAGGAAGGTGCAGATGATTGAGTCTCGCTATGGTGGTTCATGAGTTTGGGTATAGCTCAAGTCAGGACGTGGCGGGAGCGACGAAGGCAATCCCGGTGCGCAGGGCGGCGTTGCGCACATGTTCGTGCATGGCCTTCTGCGCCGCGCCGGACGAGCGCCGGGCCAGCGCGCGGAGGATTTTACGATGCTCCTGCCAGGTTTCCATGGCTCGTTCTGCCCGGATGAACGGTAGCTTCTGGCTCTCCAGAAAGATGTCGGCGCTGGCGCTGAGAATGCTCAGCATCGCCTGATTGCCGCTGGCCAGCAGGATGCGCCGGTGGAATTCGAAGTCCAGGCGTGCCGCCGCCTCAAAATCGCCAACCTTCAATTCATTGCGCATGGCGGCGACGTTGTCCTCCAAAGCATCGAGCTCATCGGTGCTCAACGTCACGGCAGCCAGCCCGGCGGCAAAACCTTCCAGGGCATAGCGCAACTGGAAGATGTCCAGCGGCGAAGCCTGGGCCGCGAAGGGCCAGCCCGGCGCCGCATCGGATCGAGGCAATTCCACCGGCGCCTGCACGAACACGCCCTTGCCCGGCTGAATGCTGATCACACCCAACGCACTCAATGACGACAACGCCTCCCGCAACGACGCCCGACTCACCCCCAACTGCACCGCCAGGTCCCGTTGCGAGGGCAAGGCATCCCCCGGCCCGAAACCTTGCTCGGTGATCAATTTGCGGATGGCTTGCAGCGCCACTTCAGGTACGGCTCGGGAGATCGAGTTCATGGTTTTCAGACGAACCAGGCGAATGAGCGGCTAGTTTTAAAGCTATTCGTGGCGCCCGGCAAGTCGTGCCCCACCGGGGTTCGGCGATGGCCGAAGATGCGCTATCGGAGTGCGAAACGCGGCCCGACTGTTCAGACCAGTAAGACCGAGCATCGCCAGCAAAACCGTGGCTTCGCACTGCTAAACCCCGATGTTGGCATGCCCCGTGCTCTGTCGATCCGCAGAAATCATTCCTCGCCGATCCGGAGATTTGCCATGACCCTGCGTTACAGCGCCCTCCTCGCTTCCCTGTTTGCCAGCCTGATGCTGAGCCAGATGCCCGCCCACGCCGACGGCCTGGAAGAGCTGGTCAAACGCGGTGTCCTCAAGGTGGCCGTGCCTCAGGACTTCCCGCCGTTCGGCTCGGTCGGCCCGGACATGAAACCCCGCGGCCTCGATATCGACACCGCGAAACTGCTGGCCGACCAGCTCAAGGTCAAACTCGAGCTGACGCCGGTCAACAGTACCAACCGCATCCCGTTCCTCACCACCGGCAAAGTGGATCTGGTGATCTCCAGCCTCGGAAAGAACCCCGAGCGCGAGAAAGTCATCGACTTTTCCAGCGCCTACGCACCGTTCTACCTCGCCGTGTTCGGTCCGCCGGATGCCGACATCAAAGCCCTGGACGACCTCAAGGGCAAAACCGTCAGCGTCACCCGTGGCGCCATCGAAGACATCGAGCTGACCAAAGTCGCGCCCGAAGGCGTGACCATCAAGCGTTTCGAGGACAACAACTCGACCATCGCCGCCTACCTCGCCGGCCAGGTCGACCTGATCGCCAGCGGCAACGTGGTGATGGTGGCGATCAGCGAGAAAAACCCGAAACGCGTGCCGGCACTGAAAGTGAAGCTCAAGGATTCGCCGGTCTACGTTGGCGTGAACAAGAACGAGCCGGCGTTGCTGGGCAAGGTCAACCAGATCCTCGCCACTGCCAAGACCGACGGCGCACTGGAAAAAATTTCCCAGACCTGGCTCAAAGAGCCGCTGCCGGCCGATCTCTGATCGTCGCTCGGGAGACTTGATATGTCTTATCAGTTCGACTTCATACCGGTGGTGCAAAACACCGACCTGCTGCTGCGCGGTGCGCTGTTCACCCTTGAACTGACGGCCATCGGCGCGGTACTCGGCGTAGGCCTGGGCATCGTCGGCGCGCTGGTGCGGGCCTGGAACATCCGCCCGTTCTCGGCGATTTTCGGGGTCTACGTCGAGTTGATCCGCAACACACCGTTTCTGGTGCAGCTGTTTTTCATCTTCTTCGGTTTGCCATCGCTGGGCTTGCAGATTTCCGAATGGCAGGCCGCGGTGCTGGCGATGGTGGTCAACCTCGGGGCTTATTCCACCGAGATCATCCGCGCCGGCATTCAAGCGATTCCTCGCGGACAACTGGAAGCTGCTGCAGCGTTGGCGATGACCCGGTTCGAAGCCTTCCGCCACGTGATCCTGCTGCCAGCGCTGGGCAAAGTGTGGCCGGCGCTGAGCAGCCAGATCATCATCGTCATGCTCGGCTCGGCGGTCTGTTCGCAGATCGCCACCGAAGAGCTGAGTTTTGCCGCCAACTTCATTCAGTCGCGCAATTTCCGCGCCTTTGAAACCTACGCCCTGACCACGTTGCTCTATCTGTGCATGGCTTTATTGATCCGTCAGTTGCTGAACTGGATCGGCCGGCGCTACATAGCGAGGAGTGGCCAATGAGCGATTTCACCTTCTGGGACATCGTGCGCAACCTGCTCACAGGCCTGCAATGGACCCTTGCACTGTCGCTGGTGGCGTTTATCGGCGGCGGGTTGATCGGCTTGCTGATCATGGTCATGCGCATTTCAAAGAAAGCCCTGCCGCGCAGTTTCGCCCGCACCTACATTGAGTTGTTTCAGGGCACGCCACTGCTGATGCAGTTGTTCCTTGTGTTTTTCGGCGTGGCATTGGCCGGCCTGGAGATTTCACCGTGGATGGCGGCGGCGATTGCCTTGACGCTGTTCACCAGTGCTTACCTGGCGGAGATCTGGCGCGGTTGCGTCGAGTCGATCCCCAACGGTCAGTGGGAAGCCTCGTCGAGCCTGGCACTCAACCCGCTGGAGCAACTGCGCTACGTGATCCTGCCACAAGCCTTGCGCATCGCCGTGGCGCCAACCGTGGGTTTCTCGGTGCAAGTGGTCAAAGGCACCGCCGTGACCTCGATCATCGGCTTCACCGAGCTGACCAAGACCGGCGGCATGCTCGCCAACGCGACCTTCGAACCGTTCATGGTCTACGGCCTCGTGGCCCTCGGTTACTTCCTGCTCTGCTACCCCTTGTCCCTCAGTGCGCGCTACCTGGAAAGGAGACTGCATGCCTCTGCTTAGAATTTCCGCCCTGCATAAATATTACGGCGATCACCATGTGCTCAAAGGCATCGACCTGAGCGTCGAGGAAGGCCAGGTGGTGGCGATCATCGGCCGTAGCGGCTCGGGCAAATCGACACTGCTGCGCACGTTGAACGGTCTGGAGTCGATCAACGACGGCGTGATCGAGGTCGACGGCGAATACCTCGATGCCGCCCGCGCCGATCTGCGCAGCCTGCGGCAGAAGGTCGGGATGGTGTTTCAGCAGTTCAACCTGTTTCCGCACCTGACCGTGGGCGAGAACGTGATGCTCGCGCCCCAGGTGGTGCAGAAAGTGCCCAAGGCCAGAGCGGCGGAGTTGGCGCGGGAGATGCTGGAACGGGTCGGACTGGGGGAGAAGTTTGATGCCTTCCCGGATCGGCTGTCCGGCGGGCAGCAGCAGCGGGTGGCGATTGCCCGGGCGCTGGCGATGTCGCCCAAGGTGTTGCTGTGTGACGAGATCACCTCGGCGCTGGACCCGGAATTGGTCAATGAAGTGCTGAGCGTGGTTCGGCAACTGGCCAAAGAGGGTATGACGCTGATCATGGTCACCCATGAAATGCGTTTTGCCCGGGAGGTTGGGGATAAGTTGGTGTTCATGCACCTGGGGAAGGTGCATGAGGTGGGGGATCCGAAGATTCTGTTCGCGAATCCGCAGACGGCGGAGCTGGCGAATTTCATCGGGACGGTGGAAACAGCCGACTGAAGCCTTTGTGGCGAGGGAGCTTGCTCCCGTTCGGCTGCGCAGCAGTCGTAGAACCTGCCAACCGGTTTTTCCTGAAGCACCGCGTTGTATGGTTTTGGGGCCGCTGCGCAGCCCAGCGGGAGCAAGCTCCCTCGCCACAGGGTTGCTCAGGATCAAGGCTTTGAACACTGCGCGTTGGCGTCAGCGTTTGATCGTGGCACGATGTCGAGGTTATCGACCGAGACCCCCTGACCATGCCGCAATCCCAAGCCAAGAATCTGTCCCTGATCGCCGCAATCGACCTGGGCTCCAACAGCTTTCACATGGTCGTGGCCAAGGCCCAGAACGGCGAAATCCGTATTCTCGAGCGTCTCGGGGAGAAGGTTCAGCTGGCCGCCGGCATCGACGATGAGCGCCATCTCAACGAAGAATCCATGCAGCGCGGGCTCGATTGCCTTAAGCGCTTTGCCCAACTGATCAGCGGTATGCCGCCCGGCGCCGTGCGAATCGTGGGCACCAACGCCCTGCGCGAAGCCCGGAACCGCGTCGAATTCATTCGCCGCGCCGAAGAAATTCTCGGCCACCCGGTGGAAGTCATCTCCGGTCGTGAAGAAGCGCGCCTGATCTACCTCGGCGTGTCCCACACCCTCGCCGACACGCCGGGCAAGCGCCTGGTGGCCGACATCGGCGGCGGCAGTACCGAATTCATCATCGGCCAGCGCTTTGAACCGCTGCTGCGCGAAAGCCTGCAAATGGGCTGCGTCAGCTACACCCAGCGCTATTTCAAGGACGGCAAGATCACCCCGGCCCGCTATGCCCAGGCGTACACGGCGGCGCGGCTGGAGATCATGAGCATTGAACACGCCCTGCACCGCCTGACCTGGGATGAAGCCATCGGCTCCTCGGGCACCATCCGCGCCATCGGCCTGGCGCTGAAGGCCGGCGGTCATGGCTCGGGCGAGGTCAACGCCCAAGGCCTGGCGTGGCTAAAACGCAAGCTGATCAAACTCGGCGACGTCGAGAAAATCGACTTCGAGGGCATCAAGCCTGACCGCCGGGCGATTTTCCCGGCCGGCCTGGCGATTCTCGAAGCGATCTTCGATGCCCTCGAACTCCAGCGCATGGACCACTGTGAAGGCGCCCTGCGCGAAGGCGTGCTCTATGACCTGCTGGGCCGTCATCATCATGAAGACGTCCGTGAGCGCACGCTCAGCTCGCTGATGGAGCGTTATCACGTCGACCTGGAACAAGCGGCGCGGGTCGAGCGCAAGGCGCTGCATGCCTTCGATCAGGTGGCCGAGGATTGGGATCTGGATGACGGCGTCTGGCGCGAGTTGCTGGGCTGGGCCGCCAAGGTCCATGAAGTGGGCCTGGACATCGCTCACTATCAGTATCACAAACATGGCTCGTACCTGATCGAGCATTCGGACCTGGCCGGGTTCTCCCGCGAAGACCAACTGATGCTCGCGCTACTGGTGCGTGGCCACCGTCGCAATATTCCCAAGGACAGGTTTGCCGATTTTGGCGACGACGGCATCAAGCTGATTCGCCTGTGCGTGCTGCTACGCTTTGCGATCCTGTTCCATCACATCCGCGGCACCCAGGAAATGCCGCAGGTGGTGCTGCATGCCAATGGCGACAGCCTGGATGTGCTGTTCCCGGAAAACTGGCTGGACGAAAACCAGCTGACCCAGGCCGACTTCGCGCTGGAAGCGGAATGGCTGACGCGGGTCGGATTCGTCCTCAACGTCCGATAATCCACCGATAAACGCTCGCCGTACACGGTTCTGTAGGAGCACGGCTTGCCGGCGAAGGCGATCTCACTGACGCCTTCGCCAGCAAGCTGTGCTCCTACAGAATCTGCGGTGGAAACAAAAAATGGCGATCCGCAGGGATCGCCATTTTTTATGCAGCGTGTGGGCTAACGCACAGCCAGAATCGGACTACCCAACCGCTCCAGCAACGTTGCCTGCGCACTGCGTGGGTTCTGGTTGCCGGTCGGCGTGTTGCGGATGTAACGACCGTCCGCCTGCAGACTCCAGCTGTGAGTATTGTCGGTCAGGTAAAGCTCCAGCTCCTTCTTGACCCGCATGATCAGCTTCCTGCCTTCCACCGGGAAGCAAGTCTCGACGCGCTTGTCGAGGTTGCGCTCCATCCAGTCGGCACTGGACAGGAACATCTGCTCGTCACCGCCATTGAGGAAGTAGAAGACCCGCGTGTGCTCCAGGAAGCGACCGATGATCGAACGCACGTGGATGTTGTGCGAAACCCCGGCGATGCCCGGACGCAGGCAGCACATGCCACGGACCACCAGATCGATGCGCACACCGGACTGGCTGGCCTTGTACAGCGCGCGGATGATCTTCGGATCGGTCAGCGAGTTGAACTTGGCGATGATGTGCGCCGGTTTACCGTCGAGGGCGAACTGAGTCTCGCGGGCAATCATGTCGAGCATGCCCTTCTTCAGCGTGAACGGCGCGTGCAGCAGCTTCTTCATGCGCAAGGTTTTACCCATGCCGATCAACTGGCTGAACAGTTTGCCGACGTCTTCGCACAAGGCGTCGTCCGAGGTCAGCAAGCTGTAGTCGGTGTACAGACGGGCGTTGGCGGCGTGGTAGTTACCCGTTCCCAAGTGGGCGTAACGCACAATCTCGCCAGCCTCGCGTCGCAGAATCAGCATCATCTTGGCGTGGGTCTTGAAGCCGACCACGCCGTAAATCACCACCGCACCGGCCGCTTGCAGACGGCTGGCCAGTTGCAGGTTGGACTCTTCGTCGAACCGCGCGCGCAATTCGATCACCGCAGTGACTTCCTTGCCGTTACGCGCCGCGTCGACCAGCGCATCAACGATTTCCGAGTTGGCGCCGGAGCGATACAGCGTCTGACGGACCGCCAATACGTGCGGATCTTTCGCCGCCTGGCGCAGCAAATCGACGACAGGCGTAAACGACTCGAACGGGTGCAGCAGCAGAATGTCCTGCTTGCTGATCACGCTGAAAATGTTCTCGCTGTTCTGCAGCAGTTTCGGGATCTGCGGCGTGAACGGCAGGTATTGCAGATCGCGCTGACTGTCGAGGCCAGTGATGCTGAACAGGCGGGTCAGGTTGACCGGACCGTTGACCTGATACAGCTCGGTCTCGTGCAGGTTGAACTGCTTGAGCAAGTAGTCGGACAGCTGTTTCGGGCAGGTATCGGCCACTTCCAGACGCACCGCATCACCGTAGCGACGGGAGAACAGTTCGCCGCGCAGGGCGCGGGCCAGGTCTTCCACGTCTTCGGTGTCGACGGAAAGGTCGGCGTTTCGGGTCAGGCGGAACTGGTAGCAGCCCTTGACCTTCATGCCCTGGAACAGGTCATCGGCGTGCGCGTGGATCATCGACGACAGGAACACATAGTTGTCGCCAGGGCCGCCGACTTCTTCCGGCACCTTGATGACGCGCGGCAACAGACGCGGTGCCGGGATGATCGCCAGACCGGAATCGCGACCGAAGGCGTCGATGCCTTCCAGCTCGACGATGAAGTTCAGGCTCTTGTTCACCAGCAAAGGGAACGGGTGCGTCGGGTCGAGGCCGATCGGGGTGATGATCGGCGCGATCTCGTCGCGGAAATAACGGCGAACCCAGGTCTTGAGCTTGGTGGTCCAGTAACGGCGACGGATGAAGCGGACCTGATGTTTCTCCAGTTCCGGCAACAGAATGTCGTTGAGGATCGCGTACTGGCGGTCGACGTGACCGTGCACCAGCTCGCTGATGCGGGCCAGGGCCTGATGCGGTTGCAGACCATCGGCGCCGGCCTGTTCACGGGCGAAGGTGATCTGCTTCTTGAGGCCGGCCACACGAATTTCAAAGAACTCGTCCAGGTTGCTGGAGAAAATCAGCAGAAACTTCAGCCGTTCCAGCAACGGGTAGGACTCGTCCAGCGCCTGCTCCAGCACGCGGATGTTGAACTGCAGTTGCGAGAGCTCGCGATGGATGTACAGGCTGCTGTCATCCAGGCCGGGAATGGCAATCGCTGGCGCCGCAGTCGCTGTTTCGACCACCACCGCGGGCGGGGCAGGCTCCAGCTCCGGCAGGGTTTCGTCGATTTGCTCCACCACAGGTTGAGCCTCTTGTACTGCAACTTCAGTGAGTCCTTCGGTATTCATCGAATGTTCCTGGGAGGGCTATTTTTGCTCTCGTAACAGTTGAGCAGCACGAACGGCAAAGTAAGTCAGGATGCCATCAGCGCCTGCACGTTTAAAAGCGGTCAGGGATTCGAGGATAACCCCTTCGCTCAACCAGCCATTCTGGATCGCCGCCATGTGCATGGCGTATTCACCGCTGACCTGATAGACAAAAGTCGGCACTTTGAATTCTTCCTTGACCCGAAAAAGGATGTCCAGATACGGCATGCCTGGCTTGACCATGACCATGTCCGCGCCTTCTGACAAGTCCGCCGCCACTTCGTGCAGGGCTTCGTTGCTGTTGGCCGGGTCCATCTGATAGGAGGCTTTGTTCGCCTTGCCCAGATTCAGCGCCGACCCCACCGCATCGCGGAACGGGCCGTAATAGGCGCTGGCGTACTTCGCCGAATAGGCCATGATCCGCACGTTGACGTGATCGGCCAGTTCAAGGGCTTCGCGGATCGCCTGGATGCGACCGTCCATCATGTCCGACGGGGCCACCACCTGAGCGCCGGCTTCGGCGTGGGACAGGGCCTGTTTGACCAGTGCATCGACGGTGATGTCGTTCTGCACATAGCCTTCTTCGTCGAGGATACCGTCCTGACCGTGGGTGGTGAACGGGTCCAGCGCGACGTCGGTGATCACACCCAAATCAGGGAACTGCGCACGCAGGGCGCGGGTGGCGCGCTGGGCAATGCCGTTCGGGTTCCACGCTTCGGCGGCGTCCAGCGACTTGAGTTCGGGCGGCGTGACCGGGAACAGCGCCACGGCTGGAATTCCCAGCTCGACCCACTTGGCCGCTTCTTCCAGCAACAGGTCGATGGTCAGGCGTTCAACGCCGGGCATCGAGGCCACCGCTTCACGACGGTTCTCACCGTCCAGTACGAACACCGGCAGGATCAGGTCATCGACGGTCAGAACGTTTTCACGCACCAGTCGCCGCGAGAAATCATCACGTCGGTTACGACGCAGGCGGGTTCCAGGAAACAAACGGTTGGCGGGGGTAAAGCTCACGGCAGACTCCTGAGCCCGCGCTAACGGGCGAGCGTGACAGTTATAAGCGGCCATTATGACCAACGTATTACAGTTATGTGCACCCCTGTGACAGGTAGTCGCATTCCATTGTCCTTGTAGGAAATGTTCACGTCGAGACACATTTGGACACTTTCATGAATGTGCACGAAGGGTTAGGCTGCGCGTTCATTTCGCCAGCACCCAGACAATGCTCCAACAATTTCTGCATGACTTCGGCTACTTTGCCCTTTTTCTCGGCACGTTCTTCGAAGGCGAAACCATTCTGGTGCTCGCGGGTTTCCTCGCGTTCCGTGGATACATGGACATCAACATGGTGGTGGTCGTGGCGTTTTTCGGCAGTTATGCCGGCGATCAGCTGTGGTACTTCCTGGGACGCAAGCACGGCCGCAAGTTGCTGGCGCGCAAACCCCGCTGGCAGATGATGGGCGACCGGGCACTGGAACACATCCGCAGACACCCGGATATCTGGGTGCTGAGCTTCCGTTTTGTCTACGGTTTGCGCACGGTGATGCCGGTGGCGATCGGCCTTTCAGGATATCCGCCAGGACGTTATTTGTTGCTCAACGGGATTGGTGCAGCGATCTGGGCGGCTGCACTGGCCGCCGCCGCCTATCACTTCGGCGCGGTGCTCGAAGGCATGATGGGTAGCATCAAGAAGTACGAGCTATGGGTGCTTGGCGCCTTGCTGGTGCTGGGCGTCGTGCTGTGGCTGCGCCGGCGCTTCAAGAATGCCCGTCTGGCGAAGCAGGTCTACGCCGACGAGCAGGCCTTGAAAGCCGAACAGGCCAAGGCCGCCGAGGTCAAGACGCCAACCGAGTGAAGCGGTTTCTGCAACAGTAGAGACCGATTCCGCTGAGCAGGCTGTAACTCAGCAGGCCGACCCAGCCCACCGCGCTGGCCGGCCACAGCCCGACCATCGGCGCGAGCCACACCAGCGGCACATTCGATGCCAGGCGCAGCAGCTCCAGCTTCAACGCCCACGGGCGATTCTCCAGGGCCACGCCCAACGTAAACAGACCCAATGCCACCGCACTCCAGCCGAGCACCAACGCGGCGGTCGGCAGATGCTGCTCGAAGTTCATCAAGTAGCTGCCCAGCGCGATGTAGACGCAGAACTGCAACAGGACGTAAATCTGCTGACGCCCGTCCAGCGGCACTTCGAATTTACGAAACTGGCTCAGGTCGGGTTTGTTCATCGGGTACTTTTGCGCCACGTCCGCCGGCCGCCAACCGGTGCGCATGAACCAGATCCGCAGCTTGTCCCATTTGCTTTCAGCCCGTCGCGCGTCATCCCAGAGCTGCGCGTAAAACTGCACGTTTGCCCACAACGGATTCCAGCTCGCCAGTGGCGTGGTCACGCCGAAAATCACCGGCTCGTTGTCGTCTTCCTCCTGGAAAGAGCCAAACAGACGGTCCCAAATAATGAACACCCCGCCATAGTTGCGATCCATGTAGAGAGCGTTCTGTGCATGGTGGGCCCGATGATTGGACGGCGTGACGAAGAACCACTCGAACCAGCCCAACTTGGGAATGTGTCGCGTATGCACCCAGAATTGATACAGCAGGTTAAGCGCCGCGACGCTAATGAACACCAGTAGCGGCACGCCGAGCACGGCCATCGGCAGGTAGAAAATCCAGCTCAGCAGAAACCCGGTACTGGTCTGGCGCAACGCAGTGGAGAGGTTGTAGTCCTCGCTCTGGTGATGCACCGAATGCGCCGCCCAGAGGATGTTGCGTTCATGGCCCATGCGATGCAGCCAGTAGTAGCAGAAGTCATAGAGGACGAAGGCAAACACCCAGACCCAGACGCTGTCGGCCGAGAGCTCGAACAGCGCCAGGTGCTTGAGGGCGAATGCGTACGTCACCAGCCCCACACCCTTGGTCAACAGGCCCGTGGTGGTGGACAGCACGCCGGTGCTGATGCTGTTGATCGCGTCGGCCACCCGATAATTGCTCACCCCGCGCCAACGGTCGGCCAGCAGTTCGACGGCAATCAGCACAAAGAAGAACGGCACCGCATACAAAATGAAGTCCATGACGCGCCCTGATCGGAATCTTGAGGACAGATCCTATGTTTAGCCGCGAATTAACCCTATGGCAACGAGTGACAAATTAGTGGACATTTAACGCCATGAATCTGGAGAAAAACCCATGAGCAAAAAAATTGCAGTGATCCTTTCCGGCTGTGGCGTCTACGACGGCGCCGAGATCCACGAAAGTGTGATCACCCTGCTGCGCCTGGACCAGCGTGGCGCTCAGGTGCAGTGCTTTGCCCCCAACATCGCGCAGTTGCATGTGATCAACCACCTGACCGGCGAAGAAATGCCCGAGTCACGCAATGTGCTGGTGGAATCGGCGCGGATCGCCCGGGGCAACATCAAGGATATCCGTGAGGCCGACGTCGAAGATTTCGACGCGCTGATCGTGCCGGGTGGTTTTGGCGCGGCGAAGAACCTGTCGAACTTCGCGATCGAAGGCGCCGGCTGCACGGTTCAACCGGAAGTCCTGGCGTTGGCTGAAGCGTTTGCCGAAACGGGTAAACCGGTGGGGCTGATCTGCATCTCCCCGGCGTTGGCCGCGAAGATTTATGGGCCGGGCGTTACTTGCACCATCGGCAATGATGCCGACACTGCAGCTGCGATGAACAAGATGGGCGCGACCCACGCGGACTGCGCGGTGACAGACATCGTTGAGGACAAGGCGCGCAAACTGGTGAGCACTCCGGCTTACATGCTGGCGCAATCGATCAGCGAAGCCGCGTCAGGCATCAACAAACTGGTCGACCGCGTCCTCGAACTCACCCACGAAAACGACGCCTGACACCGATGACTTAGGGTGCTTTTGTGGCGAGGGTTTTGTGGCGAGGGAGCTTGCTCCCGCTCGGCTGCGCAGCAGTCGTAATATCGGTTGATACGGTCTTCCTGAAAAATCGTATTGGATGGTTTTGGGGCTGCTTCGCACCCCAGCGGGAGCAAGCTCCCTCGCCACAGGATTAGGGTCCGTTCAGGACTTGCGCGTTAGCCGCGTAAGAATCCGGTCCAGCGCATTGGCAAACGCCTGCTTCTCACGCTCGCCAAACGGCGCCGGACCGCCGCTCATCTGGCCCTGCTCACGCAAATCGGTGAACAGGTTGCGCACCGCCAGCCGATCGCCCATGTTCTGCGCGTCGAACTCCTTTCCCCGCGGGTCCAGCGCAGCAACGCCTTTCTTGACCAGTCGATCGGCGAGCGGCACGTCGCTGCAGATCACCAGTTCACCAGGCAACGCGTGCTCGACCAGATAATCGTCCGCCGCATCCGGGCCACTCGGCACCACGATCAGCTTCACCAGCGCCAGCCCCGGCTTGATCTGCGGCTGCCCCGCCACCAGCACCACTTCGAACTGGCGCTTGAGGGCGAACTTCACCACCAGATCCTTGGCCGCCCGAGGGCAGGCGTCGGCATCGATCCACACACGCATTGTGTTGTCCTCCGTTAAAAGCTTCGCGGGCAAGCCTCGCTCCAGGTTATACGCAGTCCTGTAGGAGCGAGCGATGCGGCGATCCGACTTGCCCGCGAATATGAGCGAAGCGAATGCTTTTTAAGAAACCTGCACCCGCCGCTTCTCCGCCATCCAGCTACGCCCATACAACACAATAATCGCAATGATCGCCACCGCCTGAGCGCTCAGCGAATACGCATCAGCGTGGATGCCCAACCAGTCGAACTCAAAGAACGGCACCGGCCGCGTGCCGAAGATCCCGGCTTCCTGCAAGGCCTTCACGCCGTGACCGGCAAACACCACCGACAGCGCGCACAGCAACCCGGCGTTAATACTGAAGAACAACGACAGCGGCAGTTTCGCCGAGCCACGCAGAATCACCCACGCCAGACCCACCAGCAGCACCAGCGCCGTGGCACCGCCAGCCAATACCGCGTTATGCCCCGCAGGCCCCGCCTGCAACCACAAGGTCTCGTAGAACAGAATCACTTCAAACAGCTCGCGATACACCGAGAAGAATGCCAGCGTCGCAAAGCCGAAACGTCCACCGCCGCCTACCAGGCTGCTCTTGATGTAATCCTGCCAGGCCGCTGCGTGGCGACGGTCGTGCATCCACACACCGAGCCAGAGCACCATGACCGCGGCGAACAACGCCGTCGCGCCCTCCAGCAATTCACGTTGCGAACCGCTGACATCGATCACGTAGGCTGCCAGCGCCCATGTCGCCAGACCGGCCACCAGCGCCAGGCCCCAACCGAAGTTGACGCTGCGCACCGCCGATTGCTGGCCGGTGTTGCGCAGGAACGCGAGGATCGCCGCCAGCACCAGGATCGCTTCCAGACCTTCGCGCAGCAGAATCAGCAGACCGGAAATGTAGCTCAGGGACCAGCTCAAACCATCACTGCCGAGCAGACCGGCAGACTCCTTCAACCTGGTTTTCGCTGCATCCAGACGTTTCTGGACCTCGGCCACCGGCAAGCCGTCCTGCAACGACTGACGGTAAGCCATCAGGGATTTTTCAGTGTCTTTGCGCACGTTGGCGTCGACGTTGTCCAGGGAGCTTTCGACCAGTTCGAAACCTTCCAGGTACGCCGCCACCGACAGGTCATAGGCCTGATCGTGATCGCCGGCGCGATAGGCCGCGACGCTCTTGTCCAGGGTTGCAGCGGTGTAGTCGAGCAGTTGCGCCGGGCCACGCTTGACCTGCGGCGGTTGAGAGCGCTGGGCGCGGAAGGTCGCTGCCGCTTGCGGGCCTTCGGCGGCCAGCACTTCGGCCGGGGTCTGACGGGCGAGGTCGGCGATGTTGTAGGTTTTTTCGGATTTTGCCGCGGCCGGATCGGCGCTGAAACTGGCGATGTAAGTGGCCAGGTCCCAACGCTGACGGTCATCCAGCTGATCGGCGAAGGCCGGCATGTCGGTGCCTTCCACGCCCATCCCCAAGGTGTTATAGATCGCGTAGAGGCTCAATCGGTCCTGGCGCGCGGCATCGCGCAGATTGGCTGGCGGCGGCGTCAGACCGACACCGGCCGGGCCATCACCGGCACCCGCATCGCCATGGCAGACCGAACAATGCTGGGCGTACAGAGGCGCCCCCCGGGTCGGATCCGGCGTAATGATCGGCGCCTGACTGACTTCATAGGTCACGGCCAGCTTCGCACCGAGCTGCCGAGCCTGACGGGCGACGTCCGCGCCGTCCTGCCGGGCAGCGATGGCACTGCGCAACGTGCTGACGCCCTGCTCCAGCCCTGCCTTTTCCGGCTTCTCCGGCATGGCGGCAATCAAACCTTGCAGCGCCTTGGTAAATTCCAGCTGCTCGCGGTACTCGGATTCATTGATGATCTTGCCCGCTTGCACAGATTGCGGGTAGTCCGCGCCAATGTAATCGAGCAAATGCAGCGCTTGCGGCGCGCCTTCCACGGTGTCGGCCAGCAGGTTGGAACTGCACAAGGCAAACAGCGGCAATACCAGACAGGCCAGGAAACGGGACGGGGCAGTCATGAATGAATCTCAATTGGAAATACGAAGTAACACATTGTTCACTTCGAATCAGTTTCACTCAAGCTTTGTTGTGTGAAACGCCGCATGAAGCCTCGATTTTCGCCTTTGCCCGATGATGGCACCTTCTATAAAAACGCGATTAAAAAGCCACTACGTAGCCACCATCCAAGTTTATAATGCCGCGCCTGCAATTGATCGACATGGCACTCAAGCTCCTCTGCTCATGAGGAATTGGCAGGACGCCCGTCTGCGCCGATAGGTCTCAACAGCCCGACCAGCAAGCGCGGCTGCATACATTCAGGGAAGAAGTACTATGGCCTCCCGCGCCCTAACCTTGATCGCGCTCAGCGCTGTCACTTTGCTGTCCGGCTGTTCGGCATTCCGCAACTACGACTCGGAACTCGCACAAACCAACCAGCAGCTGGCTTCCGGCAATGTCGACGCCGCGCTGACCCTGCTGGAAAAGAACAACACCGGCGAAGACAAGGACCTGCTGTATTACTTCGAGAAGGGTGAACTGCTGCGCGCCAAGGGCGACTTGTCCGGCAGCCAGAACGCCTGGACCAGCGCCGATGCGGTGGTCGGCAAGTGGGAAGATGCGGTCAAGCTGGATACCGGCAAGTACCTCGCTCAGTTCGGCAGCTTCCTGGTGAACGACAAGGTCCGTCGCTACGAAGGCTACGACTACGAAAAAGTCATGCTGACCACGCAAATGGCCCTGAACCTGCTGGCCGTGAACGACTTCGACGGCGCGCGCACCGCGATCAAGAAAACCCACGAACGTGAAGCGGTGATCGCCGACCTGCGCGACAAGGAATACCTCAAGAGCGAAGAGGAAGCCGAAAAAGAAGGCGTCAAGACCGAATACAAAGACCTGCAGGGTTATCCGGTCGCCAGCCTCGATGCGCCGGAAGTGGTCGGCCTGAAAAACAGCTACCAGAGTGCGTTCAGCCATTACCTGGCCGGCTTCGTCTACGAAGCCCTGGGTGAAAAAGACCTGGCCGCGCCGGGTTATCGCAAAGCGGCCGAACTGCGCCCGAACACCCCGCTGCTGGAACAGGCACTGAAAGACCTCGACAAGAAAAGTGCCAAGGACGAGGACAGCGATATCCTGATCGTCGTGCAAAGCGGCCTGGCGCCGGCCCGGGATTCGATCCGCGTGCCCCTGCCTCTGCCGATCAGCGGCAATGTGGTGATCACCCCGCTGTCGTTCCCGATCATCAAGCCTGATACCTCCACCGCCACGCTCGCCCAGATCGGCGTGGACGGCCAGCAGCTCAACCTGACGCAACTCAACAGCATCACCGCCATGTCCCGCCGCGCGCTGCGTGACGACATGCCGGGCATCATCGTGCGCACCACCGTTCGCGCCGTGACCCGTGGCGTGGCGCAGAAGAAGATCAATGAAACCAACCCGCTGGCAGGCCTGGCGGTCGGTATCACTTCAGCCGTGCTCGAAGGTGCCGATACCCGTACGTGGCGCACCCTGCCGGACAACACCCAGGTGGTGCGCCTGCGCCTGAAGAAAGGCGAGCACCAGGTCACGCTGCCAAGTGCGGTCGGTGGTTCGGTGGTCAAGATCACTGTCGATCAACGCTATCAGGTCATCAGCCTGCGTGCCGTGGGCAGCCAAGTGTTCGCCAGCGGCCTGGCGGCTCACGTCGTCCCGAGCAGCAGCCCGACGGCCGTGGCCAGCCTCAAACAACCTTAAGAACGGAGTCTTTACATGCGTTTCAAACTCATCGCTGTCGTCGCCCTGGCCTTGCTGGCTGGTTGCGCCACACCGCCGCCACCTGAGCCGGGCAGCGCCGCCAGCAAAGTCGTGGCCATGGGCAAGCTGAAGAACATTGTGGTGGGCGCCATGCGCGTCGCCCGGGAAAACGGCTTCATGACGGTCAATGTGCAGCTGAGCAACACCAGCTTCAACAACAAGACCTTCTACTACCGCTTTGCCTGGCTCGGCCCTGAAGGCTTCCCGATTGCCGAAGAAGAAACCTGGAAAAGCCAGATGATGTACGGCGAGCAGACCAGTTTCATCCAGGCCATCGCGCCAACCGCCAAAGCCGTGGATTTTCGCCTCGAAATCAAAACGCCTTAACACCCTATTCGATCAGTTTTAGAGAGCATTCCCATGTTTGCACGTTTTTCGTTCATCGCCGTTATCGCCCTGCTGGCCAGCGGTTGCGCCAATACCTCGCCTACCCTGGGCAGCAAAAACATCAGCTACGGCGACACCAAGGCCGTGGAAACCGTGACCAACGAGTTCGGCTCCACCGACCTGCAGATGATTGCCGAGTCCATGACCCGCTCCCTGGCACAGTCCGGCATTCTGCAGGGCCGTCCGGTGGTTCAGGTCTACGACGTCAAGAACAAGACCAGCGAGTACATCGATACCCGCGAAATCACCACCAGCATCAAGACCCAGCTGATGAAATCCGGCACCGCCCGCTTCGCCAGCGACAACACCGCCATGCAAAGCCAGGTCGACCAGCTCAAGCTGCAAAACCAGAGCGGCCTGTACAAGAAAGCCACCGTGGCCAAGACCGGCAACATGATCGCCGCCAAATACCGTCTTGAAGGTTCGATCAGCTCGATCGTCAAGCGCAGCAGCGACTACAAGGACGTCTTCTACAAATTCAGCCTGCAATTGATCGACGTTGAAAGCGGTCTGGCCGAGTGGATGGACGAGAAAGAGATCCGCAAGACCACGGAGCGTTAATCAATGCGCGCATGGATTGGCATGATGGCCCTGGCTTGCGCGTTCAGCGTGCAAGCGGCCCCGAAAGTCGCGGTGACGGACCTGGCGTTCCAGGAGCGCGTGGAGCAATACATTCACATTGTTTCCGCCAAGAACAATTATCGCGAGGGTTACTACAGCGCCAGCGGTTCTTCGAGCTACAACGAAATCGAAGCGACCTACAGCTACATCGAGCAGGGTGAATTGCGTAAATTTTCCGGCGACATCAAGGGCGAGATACTGCGCACCGGAATGTTTCAGCTGGTGCAAGGCACGCCGTACACCGCCGCGTCCAAGGGTGACGTCTATGACGTGATCAAGCGGATCAAGGCCGGTAACTTCAAGGGTGCCGACTATGTGCTGTTCGGCACCGTGTCGGACATTGATTTCACGCGCGACGTGACCGAGCTGGCCAACACCGACAGCCATTCGGCCGTGTTGGGCCTGACCCTGGTGGCGGACTTCAGCCTGATCAACACCCGGACTTTTGAAATCACCTCGGCGTTCACGGCGATGGGCGAAGGTCAGGACACCAAACTGGTGAATGGCCGGGACATCAAGGTTTCGCTGAACCGGCCACGGGTGGTACGTGACGTGTCCAAGGCGCTGGGTGAAGACGTGGCCGCGCAGTTGAGTCAACAGCTCGGTGGCGGGGGTTACGAGCAACCGGGGCAAGCGCCGTTGCGCAACAACCTGCCTCGGGATACGGCGCCGGTGATTTTGCGCTGACCCATTGAACGAAAAAGGCGACACCCTGTAGGAGCGAGCTTGCTCGCGATGGACTCACGAGCGACGCGTTTATTCAGAAAACACGCGTGATCATTAACGTCCATCGCGAGCAAGCTCGCTCCTACAGGGTCGCCTTTTTTGTGGCTGGGCGGTTTACACCGTAGCTTTGCGCAACGTCGCCATGAACGCCGCCGCACCAATGAACAGCCCGGCAAAGGTGCGGTTCATGCGCTTTTGCTGCTTGGGCGTGCGCAACAAGCGCAGCACCCTGGACGCCAACCCGGTGTAACCAGCCATGACAATCAGATCAACACAGACCATGGTCACACCGATGATCAGGTACTGAATCAACAGCGGCGCATGCGGATCAATGAACTGCGGCAACACCGCGAGCATGAACACCAGGGCCTTGGGGTTGCTGATGTTGACCAGAAAACCGCGGAACACTAAAGCCATCGGCTTGCCGATCTGGCGCACCGCCGCGTCGTCGCTCATGTCGCTGGGCAGCGCGCGCCACTGCTTGATCGCGAGGTAAACCAGGTACGCCACGCCGAACCACTTGATCGCATAAAACGCGGTGGCCGATGCGGTGAGAATCGCGCCAACACCGGCACCGACAATCGCGATCTGCACCGCCAGGCCCAATTGCAGGCCCAGGGCATTCCAGTAACCGCGCCAGAAACCGTATTGCAGACCGCTGGACATCGACGCAATGGCGCCGGCACCGGGAGACAGACTGATCACCCAGCAGGCGGCAAAAAACGCCAGCCATGTTTGAAGCTCCATCGCACACCTCGACTCAGACTCGTTTCAGACGTCTAAGCTAATGCGGCTTTGGGCTGATGACTATCGATTTCTTTTGCGGGATGTTGCACCTTGAGGGCCCCTTCGCGAGCAGGCTCGCTCCCACATTAGACCGCGTCGCTTCATAAAAACACGGTCAACTGTGGGAGCGAGCCTGCTCGCGAAGACGGTGTGTCAGGCACCAGAAGGCTTACTTTTCGAACCCGCTTGAAGGGAATACATCGCTACCGCGCCAGCGTCGAACCGAGCGCTGGAAGAACAGGCTGTTGGGCACCTGCACCATGGCACTGCCAGTACCGAGCTCTTCCGCTTCGATCAACGAGGTGTAAAGCAGATTGATCGCCACCACCCGGCCTTTGACGCCAGGCTTGTCAGTGGTATCCACCAACTCGACCACGTCACCGATACGGAATGGCCCGACAGTAAAGATCAGGATCGCGCAGAGTAGATTGGAGAGCACGCTCCACATGGCGAAAAACGCCACTGCGGCCACCGCAACGAAACCAGACAACGCAGTCCAGAGCACCGTGGCCGACACGCCCAGGCGCTCCAGCACGAAAATCAGCGCACTGCCCATGATCAGCCAGCGCAAACCGCCCCGCAGCGGCATCAGCAACTGCGGTGGAAACGGGTAGCGCTCGCCCAGGCGAGTCAGGCATTTGGCGACGAAGCGTTGCGTGAAGTAACCCGCCAACAGGATCAGCAGGATTTGCACGACGAGCCAGACCGGCTCGATCCAGACAGCCGGCAGCGGCAGCTTGAACGCCTCCATCAGGACAGCGCCTCCAGCTCCGCCTGCATGCTTTCGAGCAGTTCCAGGGCTTCCATCCAGGCTTCTTCCAGCTCGGCTTCACGCACCTTCAGCCTGGCCTGTTCGGCCAGCAGATCACGCAGGTCGTTCTTGCGCGCCGGTTCGTAAATGTCGCTGTCACCGAGGCTGGTATCGATCTTCGCCAGTTTTTCGTGCAGCTTGCCCAGCTCGGCTTCGAGCTTGTCAGCCTCGCGCTTGTGCGGCGCCAGTTGCTGACGCAATGCGGCGGCGGCCTGACGCTGGGCCTTCTTGTCAGTCTTGTCCGGATTGACCGGCGTGTTGCTGACCGGGGCATTGCGCTGACGGTAGTCGACCAGCCAACGGGCGTAGTCTTCCAGATCGCCGTCAAACTCCTCGACCTTGCCGTCCGCAACCAGATAGAAATTGTCGGTGGTGCTTTTGAGCAAATGACGATCGTGGGAGACCACCAGCACCGCACCACTGAATTCCTGCAGGGCCATGGTGAGCGCCAGGCGCATTTCCAGGTCCAGGTGGTTGGTCGGTTCGTCGAGCAGCAGCAGGTTCGGCCGCTCCCAGGCGATCAACGCCAGGGCCAGGCGAGCTTTCTCGCCACCGGAGAAATTCAGCACAGGCTCGTCAATACGCGCACCGCGGAAGTCGAAGCCGCCGAGGAAGTCGCGCAGGGCCTGTTCGCGCTCGGTTGGCGCCAGGCGCTGCAAGTGCAGCAACGGACTGGCCTTCGAGTCCAGGGAATCAAGCTGATGCTGGGCGAAGTATCCGACGACGGTGTTTTCGCCACGGGTCAGTCGACCGGCCAGCGGCTCAAGTTCACCGGCGAGGTTTTTGATCAGGGTCGATTTACCGGCACCGTTGGGGCCGAGCAAACCGATGCGCGCGCCAGGCGTCAGTTGCAGTTTGACCTTCTCCAGCACGGCTTTGTCGCCGTAGCCCAGACGGGCGTCGGACAGGTCGATCAACGGGCTGGAAATCTTTGTCGACTCGCGGAAGACGAAGTCGAACGGCGAATCGACGTGAGCGGCGGACAACTCTTCCATCCGCTCCAACGCCTTGATGCGGCTCTGGGCCTGACGGGCCTTGGTCGCCTGGGCCTTGAAGCGGGCGATGTAGCTTTCCATGTGCGCGCGTTGCGCCTGCTGCTTCTCGTAGGCCTGTTGCTGCTGGGCCAGACGTTCGGCACGGGCGCGTTCGAACGCGCTGTAACCACCGCGATACAGCGTGATCTTGCGCTGATCGACATGAGCCACATGATCGACCACGGCATCGAGGAAGTCCCGGTCGTGGGAAATCAGCAACAAGGTGCCGGGGTAGCTTTTGAGCCACTCTTCGAGCCAGATGATGGCGTCGAGGTCCAAGTGGTTGGTCGGTTCGTCGAGCAGCAGCAGGTCCGAGGGGCACATCAACGCCTGCGCCAGATTCAGACGCATCCGCCAGCCACCGGAGAAATCTCCTACTTGCCGATCCATCTGCTCGTTGGTGAACCCGAGGCCGGCAAGCAGCTTGCGGGCGCGGGCATCGGCGGTGTAACCGTCGGCGCTGTCGAGTTCCGAGTGCAGGCGGGCCTGAGCGGCACCGTCATGGGCCGCTTCGGCTGCGGCGAGGTCACGTTGCACCTCACGCAGACGCAGGTCGCCATCAAGCACGTAGTCGACCGCCAGGCGTTCGAGCGTCTCGATCTCCTGGCGCATGTGGGCGATGCGCCAGTCGGCCGGCAGGAAGCAGTCACCCGAGTCCGGGTGCAGCTCGCCCCGAATCAAGGCGAACAGGCTCGATTTGCCGGCGCCGTTGGCACCGATGAGGCCGGCTTTGTGGCCGGCGTGCAGGGTCAGCTCGGCGTCTTCTAGCAGACGTTGCGGGCCACGCTGTAAAGTCAGGTTCTGAAGTCGAATCATAATGGCGGCGGAGTCTACCAGCTTCGCTCGCAACTGGCGCGAGTAGCACTATGTCCTCTGACCTGTGGAGCTTTTCCCTTGGCACTTACGCCCGTCCTGGCGTTGAAACCGCGTGCCTGACCTTGCAGTCGACGGGGGTGAATGTGTGCCTGTTGTTGTGTGGGTTGTGGCTCGGGCAGCGAGGAGTCGCCTGCAACGAGCAACGATTGCAGCAGCTTCGCAACGTGGCCGAACCTTGGGACGCGGATGTCGTTCGACCGCTGCGCGCCTTGCGCATGCAATGGAAAGTCATCGCGACTGAAGATGTCGAACTGAATGCGTTACGCGAACAAGTGAAAGCGCTGGAGCTGGAAGCCGAACGGCATCTTTTGATGCGGCTGGAGGGTTTGGCGCAGAGTTGGCCGCAGGGTGAGGCGACCGATTTATCGGCCTGGCTGGAGGGTGTGGCGGCGGGCGCCGCCCACCTGGACCGCGACGCGCTGCATCAGCTGCGCGTCGCGGTAACCGGCACTTAGGAAGCGCTGGTTGGGGTGGTTGCTGCGATCGATGCGGCGGCCGGCGTTGGCGCTGGCGTGGCTGTCGAGGTGGCTGCTGCTAAAGCAGACGTTGCTGCCGGAGCCGGGTTGGCTGGCCTGGCAACTGGCGCGGCGGCCGGCTTGGCGGCAACAGGTTTTTTCACCGCTGGCTTGGCCGCCGGTTTTGCAACAGGCTTGGCCGCGACTGGCTTGGCAGCTGGTTTTGCAGCGGCAGGTTTTGCAGCGCTGGCGGTGGCCGGCTTGGCAGCAGCGGCAGGTTTAGCCGCAGCAGGTTTTGCTGCCGGTTTAGCGGCTGGTTTTGCAGCAGCTTTTACCGCTGGTTTTGCCGCAGTTTTAGCCGCGACAGGTTTGGCAGCCGGCTTGGCAGCAGGTTTCGCCGCAGCGGTTTTGGCAGCTGGTTTGGCTACAGGTTTAGCGGCCGTTTTTGCAGCTGGTTTGGCAGCGGCAGTTTTCGCCACGGCTGGTTTTGCAGCAGCCGTTTTTGCAGTGGCTGGCTTGGCGGCGGCAGGCTTGGCAGCCGTCGTTTTAGTAGCCGGTTTCGCAGCGCTGGCAGCGACGGTTTTTTTCGCTGCTGGTTTTGCTGCTGGCTTGGCGGCGGCTTTCACCGGAGCTTTGGCAGCAGGCTTGGCCGGCGCTTTTGCAGCAGCCGGTTTGGCAGCGGCTTTCCCGGCAGGGGCCGCAGCAGGCTTGGCCGCACGCAGGGACAACGCCTTGCCGACAGCCTCTTGTACACGACCGACGCCCTGGGCCAATTTCAGGCTTTCTTGAGCATCGCGCTTGAGTTGCAGAATGTAGGCGCGGGTCTCGGACTGACGATCCTTGAGGGCATCGAGCACGTCTTCGAGTTGCTTCACTCCGTCCTTCGCCTTGGCTTGTGCCTTGGCCTTGCCGGCCGCCGCAGCGTCCTGCAATTTGGTGCGGGATTTGTGCAATTTCTCCTGCGCTTTTCCGCGCTGCTTTTCCAGTTTGGCGAGCAGTTTTTCAGCATCAGCCAAGGCTTGTGAACAAGCGGTTTCCAAATGCTCGAGCAAGCTGCCCGAGAGTTGTTGGAGTAAGTGCAACGGGGTATTTACAGGCTTCTTGTTGGCCGACATGGTTTACCTCCTGGCTGACGTGGGTGCGGCTCATACTAGACCTCTGCAGGGACCGCCGCTAGGGCATGTTGACAGTATTGGAAGCGTTGCGTTGCAACGGATCGAAAATCTTCCGGGCTTGCGTAAAACAAGTTCACTGTCGCACGCATTCACACTGGCATAATCTGCCGCATCTCAGGTCGGAGAGTGCCGATGTCGCGCTACCTTTTTTTATCGCTGTGCGTGTTTTTTTCCGTGGCTCAGGCCGCCGAAAAAACCACGGAAAATGAAGCTCACGATCTCGCGTACAGCCTGGGCGCAAGCCTCGGTGAACGTCTGCGTCAGGAGGTTCCCGATCTGCAACTTCAGGCACTGGTCGAAGGGTTGCAGCAAGCCTATCGAGGCAAACCGCTGACCCTGAAAGATGAGCAGATCGAACAGATTCTGACCGAGCATGAAGCGCAGGTTGCTTTGCAACAGAGCGCGCCGCAGAGCGAGGTCGCCCTCGAAAAAGAGAAACGTTTTCTCGCGGGGGAAAAAACCAAACCCGGTGTTCGTGAACTGGCCGATGGAGTATTGCTGACGGAGTTGGTGCCTGGCACCGGTGCGAAAGCAGGTCCGAATGGAAAGGTCCAGGTCCTGTACATCGGTCGCCTTCCCGACGGCACCGTGTTCGATCAGAACAGTCAGCCGCAGTGGTTCAGTCTCGACAGTGTGATCAGCGGATGGCGCAGCGCCCTGCAAAACATGCCGGTCGGTGCGAAGTGGCGGCTGGTGATTCCATCGGCGCAGGCCTATGGCGCCGACGGTGCCGGCGACTTGATCGAGCCATTCACGCCGCTGGTATTCGAAGTCGAATTGCGCGGGGCAACCGGCTGAACAGCGCAAACGAAAAACGGCGCGCATAAGCGCACCGTTTTTTTTGAGGGTGTTGCCGGAAGGGGTTCAGGCTTGAACCGAATCCTCTTCCTTGTGAGCGGTGTGCAGCACTTCGATCAGGCAGTCTTCCAGTTCAAAGCGTTCGTGCAACAGGCCACCCAGTTCCTTGAATTTCTCTGCCACGCACTTGCCTGCATCGCACAGGTCATTGAACGCAAGCAGCTTCTCGGTGATGACGTCGATACGCGGGTAGATCGTCTCGGCCAACTCGAGGCCGCGAGTGTCGCCAAACGCCTTGGCTTCGCCCGTCAGCTGTTCGTAGATCTCGAAGTGCCCGGCAGACACGTAATCGACCAGCACGCCGCAGAATTCCTGCAATGGCTTGCGGTTCTCGCCCAGAGCCTCAGGCTTGGCGCCGAGAGCATCATAGGCCCGAACCAGTTCGTGACGCTCCTGCAACCAGCGATCGATCAGCAGATGCACTCCACCCCAGCGTTCCTGAGCATTCTGACAACTTTCGAGCATGGTGATCTCTCTTCCCTTGTGGGTCATGCTGCCCTACACCTGTCGCACACTTGAAGATCAAGAATCGGCCAGGCAGAGCGTCATTCGAGCAACATAATTCCAATGACACGTGCGGGCCAGATTATGCCCGCGCGACTGTGGCTTCAAGGTACGCAGGAGATAAAGTTCATACAAGTGTTTAATCGCCCACCAGCGCGGGGTACGACGACTCGCCGCTGAGCGGTCGCCGGCAGGCGATCCAGACAACGCGCAGCAACTGCTGAACACTGAGGATTGTCATCGCGACAAAGAACAACAGGCTCCACTCCGGCAGGCTCAGATCGAACAGCGTCCATGAAATCCGTGCACAGTCTGCCGTGCCGTTGAACATTTGCTGCACAACATAAACCCAGGGGTTGCTTGCGAACAGATCGGCCAGATCGGGCGAACACGTGGACAGCTGTTGCAGCGGATCGCCTTGCAACAACACCTGGCGCCACGCTGTCACTGTTCCCGCCAGACTGCACAGCAAACCCAGCAGCCAATACAGGGAAGAACCAAAACGGCCGGGCCCATGCACCGAAGCCATCAGGCAGACACCCGTGAGTAACGCCAGACACATCCGCTGCACCAGGCACATGCCGCACGGCTGGAGGCCGACCGCATATTCCAGGTAATAGGAAACGCCCAAGGCCAGGGCGCCGACAACGAAAACCATGAAAAACAAGGAGCGTGAGCAGGCCAACGACATGGCTTTTCCGTACCAGTAGAGACAAGTGGTTACGGTAGAGGAAAGCGCGCCAGCCTTACAAGACAGGTCAGCAGGGACACTTCAACAGAAGTGTAGGGAATTCCCGACAGAGTCGAGAGGATTAGATGTAGTCCTCTGTAGGAATTTGTCACCAACAGACCAGGACCGTAAGAATTAACGTCTTTGTGGCGAGGGAGCTTGCTCCCGTTCGATTGCGCAGCAATCGTAAATCAAGGGGTTGCTTCGCAACCCGGCGGGAGCAAGCTCCCTCGCCACAGGTTTCACCAGCCGTTAACTTTTAGACGTTTGCAGGCACCGGCAACGGCGCTGCCAACAGGCGTTCGTCCAGCAAGCCAAGACCTTCCTGGAACAGCTGATTGCTGCGCTCGGTGTCGCCCAGTTGCGCCAGCAATCGCGCCAGCTCCGCGCAGGCTTCCGGGTTGCGCTGCACGCGCAGGCTGCTTTCCAGATAGTCCCGGGCCTTGCCCCACAGACTGTTTTGCAAACACAGACGACCCAGGGTCAGCAACAGGCTCGGGTCGGCCGGATGGTTCTTCAGCCAGCCCTCGGCGGTTTGCAGCTGGCGTGCCGGATCACTGCCGCGAACCAGTCCGTAAAGGCGGGCCAGATGGCTGTCGTAGTTGCGCTTGAGCGCCGTTCGCAGAACCTCTTCGGCCTCGACCTGGGCGCCGACTTGCCGAAGCTGCTCGGCATACGCCAACACCAGTTGCGGTTCCTGGCGCTGCGCCGAGGTGAGTTGCTGCCAGGCGCGGTTGAGCGATTGCAATCCGACGGTTCCGTCTTCTTCCTGACGCGCTGCCAGGGACAGGTTTTCACCCCAGGCCCGGCGCTCCAGTTCGGCCAGCTCGGCCGGTGGCAGGACCTTGTCCTTGCGCAGCTCCGGCAGCAGGCGAATCACGGCCGACCAGTCACCGCGCTGTTGATGCAAACGCTGCAACTGGCGCAAGGTCTGGACGTTATGAGGGTGACGCTCATGCATGGCCTGCAAGGTCACCAGAGCGCCGTCGGTGTCGCCGCGATCGGTTTGCAGTTGAGCGTGGCTCAAGGCAATCGCCAACTCGGCCTGGGGCTGGCGTTCCAGCGCACGCTCCAGCAAGTTGTCGCTTTCCTCGTAGTGGCCTTGCTCGTTGGCGGCGCGAGCAGCGCCGAGGTAGTAAAGCAACGGCTGGCGCTCGGCTTCGGCGGCGCGATGCAAATGACGCTGTGCGCTGGCCCAGCGACCTTCGGCCAGGTCCAGCTGACCGTGCTCGATCGCCACTTGCACCCGACGACTGCGATTGCGCCGCGACCAGGGATTGACCACGCCACTGGAGGTCGTGACCAGTTCGACCAACGCCTTGATGCCCCAGAACACCAGCCACAACACCGCCACCAAGGCCAGGGTCGCCCACAGGCTCGATTCGAAACGGAAGCTCTTGTAAGCGATCAGCACGTAGCCGGAATGCTCGGCAATCGCCAACCCCAATGCGGCGGCAGCGGTGATGACCAGAAACACGATCACATAGAGACGCTTCATGGCGTGGCCTCCTGCAGGGTGCTTGCGGCAGGCTTGGCCATGGGTTTGATCGAGTCCTCGGCGTTGACATTACGTCGCTCGAGATAACCCTGAACCGCGCTCAGCGTGCCGGTCAGATCCGGCGTGACCACGGTGACCGGCTGCTTGCTCAGTTCGCCAACTTGCTCGAGCATCACTTTGCTCTGCGGGTTGTCCGGATTGAAGTTGCCTTTGAGCACGTCCCGGGCCTCGGCCAGCGCCTGGGTGTAAACCGCGGCCTGACCGTTCAATGCCGCCCACTGCGCCTGTTCCAGCGCCAGGCTCAGGGCCAGACGCACCTGGCTCAGGCTATGGCCTGCCAGCAGCGGACGCACATTTTTATCGGCGTTGAAATCGATGCGGATGTAACGCGAGATTTGATCCCACCACTGCGCCCAACGACTGGCGCCGTCGCCATCGGCGGTCAAACCCAGCAGGGAGTCGCCGCGATCCTTGTACTCGGGTGCCAGTTCGGTGAGGTTGATCACCTGATCGCGCAGCGCACCCAGTCGCAGGAAAAGACCGGTGCGATCCGGCTGTTCGGTGCTGCGCAAGGCGACCAGGGTTTTCGCCACTTGTTCACGTGCGGCAAAGGAACCCGGGTCGTTCTGTTCGCGAAGAATTTCATCGGCGCCCTGCACCAGCGCCTGAGCGCTGCTGATGTCCTGCAACGCCGAAAGCCGCAGGCTGGCCAGGCGCAGCAAGTGCTCGGCCTCGGCCAGACGCCAGTCCTTGCGGCTCGCGCCGAGGACGGTTTCCAGTCGTTGATTCAAACGCTGCTGATCGCCTTGCAGTTGAATCACCAGACGGCTGCGAGCGTCCAGCTCTTCTGCGGCAGGCATTTGCTCAAGGCGCGCACTCAGGCGCTGTTCGTTCAGCTTCAGACTTTGCGCCTGATCGTTCAACGCCTGCACCTGGCTCAACTGCTGCTGCGTATTGGCTTGCAGGTGACGCACCTGCCAGACGCCCCAACCGCCTACCGCCACACCGGCGGCGCCCAACAGCAACGCGACTATTGCCAGCCCATTGCCTCGGCGCTGCTCGGCAGCAGGTGGCGCAGTTTCAACCGGAGCTTCAACCGGCGCATCAAGCACTGGCTTCACGTCATCTTTAGGCAAGGCTGTTTCGTTCACGTATCCATCCTTTGCATTAGAGAACGGGTTCGGGATGCTCCCGTAACGCCGTCAGCAAAGCCGCGGCACTGGCGCCACGACAATCCACAACTGTTTGGGCCCCGGCGGCACGTGCCAGCTCGGCAACCCTGGGGCTTGGAACAAACAACGGCAACCGCGCCAATTGCGGCCAGGCAGCGCCGGCCAATTGATGCAGGTGCTCAAAACCCTGTCCACTGCTGACCACCAGCCCGTTCAAGCGTTCCGCCTTGATCCGCTCTGGCAGTGCTGCTGGCGGGTACTGCGGCAGGTCGCGGCGGTACAGCTCCAGATACTCGACACTAGCACCAAGCTCGCGCAAACGCTCAGCGAGCAACTCGCGCCCGCCCTCTCCCCGCATGATCAATACCCGTGGATCGTGCCGTGTGACAGCCTCGCGCAACGACGCAAGTTCCAGCAAGGCTTCGCTGTCATCACCCCCGGCCGGGAAACTCACGTCCAACCCGTGCTCATCGAGAATCTGCGCAGTCGCGGCGCCCACGCTGAACCACTTCAGGCGTGGTGGTTGCGGCCAATATTGACTGACCAGATCCACCGCGATTCTGGCGGCCGGCTTGCTGACCACGATTACCGCGTAGTACCGATCCAGATGCTGAATCACTTCGCGCATTGTGTCAGAGGCAGGAATCGGTTCAATTTCCAAAAGCGGCAAACTGCTGCTGAAAATCCCCGCTTCGGCCAAAACAACACTCAGCGCCGCCGACTCATCCGCGGGACGCGTCAGCAGCAGGCGCCAGCCCGTCACTCGTGACCTGCCTCGCCATAGACCGCTTTCAGAATGTCATTGGCGCCCTGATTCAGCAGGTCTTCGGCCACTTGCACACCCAACGCTTCGGCATTGCTGCGCGGCGCACGAGCCTCGGCGCTGAGCAGCAGGCCGCCGCTCGGATCGCCCACCAGACCGCGCAACCAGATCTGCTCGCCTTCCAGCACGGCGTAACAGGCGATCGGCACCTGGCAGCCGCCATTCAAATGTTTGTTGAGGGCACGTTCGGCAGTGACACGGGTGGCGGTGTCCTGATGGTGCAGCGGTGCGAGCAAGGTGTGGATTTCATTGTCGGCGGTGCGGCATTCAATACCGACGGCTCCCTGGCCACCGGCCGGCAGGCTGTCATCGACGCTGATGGCCGAGGTGATTCGATCTTCGAAGCCCAGGCGAATCAGGCCGGCAGCCGCGAGAATGATGGCGTCGTATTCACCGGCATCGAGCTTGGCCAGGCGCGTGTTGACGTTGCCGCGCAGGAAGCGGATTTCCAGGTCTGGGCGGCGGGTCAACAACTGGGCCTGACGACGCAGGCTGGAGGTGCCGACGATGCTGCCTTGCGGCAGTTCATCCAGGCTGGCGTAGGTATTGGAGACGAATGCATCACGCGGGTCTTCTCGCTCGCAGATGCAGAACAGGCCGAGACCTTCAGGGAAATCCATCGGCACGTCTTTCATCGAATGCACGGCGATGTCGGCTTCGTTCTCCAACAGCGCGGTTTCCAGCTCCTTGACGAACAGGCCCTTGCCGCCGATTTTCGACAGCGGTGAGTCCAGCAGCTTGTCGCCGCGACTGACCATGGGCACCAGCGTCACGAGCAGACCCGGATGGGCCGCTTCAAGACGGGCTTTGACGTATTCGGCCTGCCACAGGGCGAGAGCACTTTTGCGGGTGGCGATGCGGATTTCGCGAGAGGACATGGATCAATCCGTACTGAATAGATACGGCGGATAATAACAGCTCAGTCAAATCCACTTTGACTTGTATCAGGTATTGCCTGGCCTCCCTGGCCCCGGATGTCCGGCAATCGGGTGAGAAATTCGCCTGCGGATGGCGAATTAAAGCTGTTGCATCATTTTGCGCACACCGGCCACATGACGCCGGCTGACGATCAGGGCATCGCCGTTCAGGCCTTTGAGGAACAGCTGAAAGTGTCCCAGAGGCGTGCGTTGCAGGCGCTCGATGCGTTCGCGAGCGACCAGGGCGTTGCGGTGGATGCGCACGAATCGGTCACCGAATTCATCTTCAAGGGCCTTGAGCGGTTCATCCAGCAGCACTTCGCCGCCTTCATGGCGCAAGGTCACGTATTTGTGGTCGGCGATAAAGTAGACCACCTGACCCAACGGGATCAGCTCAATGCCTTTACGGGTACGCGCGCTGATATGGCTGCGCGGGCCGCTGCCGGTTTCGGCGGCGGGACGGGTCAAGGCCGCAAGCTGGACACGATTAGGCCGCTCGGCTTTTTTCAACGCTTCATGCAATTGTTCTGTACGCACAGGTTTCACCAGATAGCCTACGGCGCTGGCCTGTAAGGCTTCCACGGCAAATTCATCGGGCCCTGTGCAAAACACCACGGCAGGCGGGGTTTCGCGTTCGCACAATCGGGCAGCCACTTGCAGGCCATCGAGGCCGGGCATGCGGATATCGAGCAACACGATATCCGGCTTGTGGCTGTCGATCAGTGCCAACGCTTCTTCGCCGTTCGTGGCGCTGGGCTCCAGGACGCTGTATCCCTCGAGTTCGCCGACCATTCGGCTCAGGCGCTCGCGGGCAAGGGGTTCGTCATCAACGATCAGGACATTCATATTGCGCTGGATTCCTGCGTGAGTCTCGCACAAGGATAGCGTAGACAAGTGGAGTGACGTCCGTCACCGCGATCCACGCTAAGACTAGCGCGAGGGCCAAAAAGTGCCGCCCGTCCGACCGCTAATTGTTTATTTGCCGGGCAATTGGCGGTTGGCGAGGCATCGCCGTAGGGTTTGCTGATACACAATATGAACACCCCCCTCTTCTTATAGTCCGCTGCAGCGCCGGGAAGTGCGCTGATCCTACTGACCAACTGTAGACGGTTGCCGGGACGTTATTGCTCAATTGAAAAATATCGTTGCGCAATTCAGGCCACGCTGGCTTCGAGCATAGGCCGGGACCCGAGAAAAAAACGTGTCGACCAGTGTCAGCGACAGGATTGGCAACCCTGTTATTATCCGCGACAGCTTTCAACGCCATCTTTCTTCAGCCGATACGAGCGAATTCATGAGCACTGACAAGACCAATCAGTCCTGGGGCGGCCGCTTCAGTGAACCCGTCGACGCCTTCGTCGCCCGCTTCACCGCCTCCGTCACCTTCGACCAGCGCCTGTATCGCCACGACATCATGGGCTCGATCGCCCACGCCACCATGTTGGCCAAGGTCGGCGTGCTGACCGATGCCGAGCGCGACAGCATCACCGATGGCCTGAAGACCATCCAGGGTGAAATCGAGGCCGGTCAGCTCGACTGGCGCATCGACCTCGAAGACGTGCACATGAACATCGAGGCGCGCCTGACCGACCGCATCGGCGTGACCGGTAAAAAGCTGCACACCGGCCGCAGCCGTAACGACCAGGTCGCCACCGACATTCGTCTGTGGCTGCGTGACGAGATCGACCTGATCCTGGCGGAAATCACCCGCCTGCAAAAAGGCTTGCTGGAACAGGCCGAGCGCGAAGCCGGCAGCATCATGCCGGGCTTCACCCACCTGCAAACCGCGCAGCCGGTGACGTTCGGTCACCACATGCTGGCCTGGTTCGAAATGCTCAGCCGCGACTACGAGCGTCTGGTCGACTGCCGCAAGCGCACCAATCGCATGCCTTTGGGCAGCGCCGCGCTGGCGGGCACCACCTACCCGATCGACCGCGAATACACCGCGCAACTGCTGGGCTTCGACGCCGTCGGCGGCAACTCGCTGGACAACGTGTCCGATCGTGACTTCGCTATCGAGTTCTGCTCGGCCGCGAGCATCGCAATGATGCACTTGTCGCGCTTCTCCGAAGAGCTGGTGCTGTGGACCAGCGCGCAGTTCCAGTTCATCGATCTGCCGGACCGCTTCTGCACCGGCAGCTCGATCATGCCGCAAAAGAAAAACCCGGACGTGCCGGAACTGGTGCGCGGCAAGACCGGCCGAGTCTTCGGCGCGCTGATGGGCCTGCTGACCCTGATGAAAGGCCAGCCACTGGCTTACAACAAGGACAACCAGGAAGATAAAGAGCCGCTGTTCGACGCCGCCGACACCTTGCGCGACTCGCTGCGGGCCTTTGCCGACATGATCCCGGCGATCAAACCCAAGCACGCGATGATGCGCGAAGCGGCCTTGCGCGGTTTCTCCACCGCCACCGACCTGGCTGACTACCTGGTGCGTCGTGGCCTGCCGTTCCGTGACTGCCACGAAATCGTTGGCCATGCCGTGAAGTACGGCGTGGAAAGCGGCAAGGACCTGGCGGAAATGAGCCTGGAAGAACTGCGCAAATTCAGCGACCAGATCGATCAGGACGTGTTTGCGGTGCTGACGCTGGAGGGTTCGGTGAACGCCCGTGACCATATCGGCGGGACTGCGCCGGCACAGGTCAAGAAGGCGGTAGCTCGCGGTCAGGCATTGCTCGCCAGCCGCTAAAAGCTTCGCGGGCAAGCCTCGCTCCTACAAGGTTGATTTCGTGCCGCATGGTTGCGAACGACACAAAACCCGTAGGAGCGAGGCTTGCCCGCGAATGCGATCTTGAAAACGCTACAAGACTTACTTCTTGGACGCGATCATCGCCATGAATGCTGGCATCGCCGCTTCCTTGTCCGCCGCAATTCGCTGCACGTTCGGGTTCTGCTCCAAACGTTCCAACAGCGCCTTGGCCGCCGGCATCTCCGCCAGCAAATCCAGGTCAAACAGCTTCTGCCCCACCGCACGGGCCAACGGCACGCTGTACAGGAAATACAAATCCGCAAGGCTCAGGCTTTCACCTGCTACATAAGGGGCAAATTTCCCGTGCCGTCCAAGCGAGGCAAAACCCTGCAGCAACTCGGCTTTGGTCTTGTCCTTGATCGCGTCGGGCACTGGCATGCCGAAAAATGCTTCGCCGTAACAGGCACGCCCCGGCAGTTCGATGTACAGCTCGATTTCCTTGGCCAGCGCCAGGACCTGCGCCCGCTCGAAGGGGTCGCTCGGCAGCAGCGGCGTGCCTTTCTGGCTTTGCTCGATGTATTCGAGAATCACGGCGGTTTCGTTGATGAAACCTTGCTCGACACCCAGCACCGGCACCTTGCCGCGCGGGCTGATCGCCAGCGCCTCGGGGCTCTGGCCGGCGTAAAACGGCACTTCTTCGAACGGCAGCCCTTTCTCCAGCAGCGCCAGTTTCACCATGTTGTAGTAGTTGCTGACGGAAAATCCATAAAGCTTGAGCATCACATAGCCTCCAGGCCGTGCGGGGTTGGCAGTGCCTGCTTTATAGAACGCCAAGGCGTTTCTCGCCAGCAGCATCATGGCGCTGAATGCAGGTAAACTGGCCGCCTTTCCTTGAGGAGCCTGCCATGAGCGAGCCAATCCCCGACAACAACCAAGACGATATCGACGAAGAAGAGTTCGCCGAAAACACCCTGATTGAAGCCATCGAAAACCAGATCGAAAGCGACAACCCGCCTGCCGCCAAGGCGACCTTCAACAAGCTGACCCTGGTGGGTTACGAGCGTGACGAGATCCTCAACCTGATGGCTCACGTTTTGGCGGTGGAAATTGACGCGATCCTCGAAGAAGACCGCGCGTTCAACACCGAATGGTACGAAGCGGCGCTGCGTGCGCTGCCAGAGCTGCCGCCGGAAAAGAAGTAACCCCGACACCTGTGGCGAGGGGATTTAGCGGACCGCCGCACCGCCCCGTTCGGCTGCGCAGCAGTCGTAAACCCTGTGAGCGCGGTTTACTAGAAACACCGCGATCACAGGTTTCAGGGCCGCTTCGCGACCCAACGGGGATAAATCCCCTCGCCACAATAAATCCCCTCGCCACGGGCAATCTCCACATTCCAAAGCCTGCTCCCACACAAATTGTCACCCATCATTCCTGCCTTCCCCCAGACCCTGACTACACTGGTACGCACCCCGCTGCCGCACCACCCGCCGGGGAATGCTTCCCAAGGTGAAAAACCCTGTCGCGAGCACTGGACATGCCGCACGAGTGGGATCACCTTAGGGGCGCTGTCGTCCAATTCCTAGAAAGTCTGGAGTCCTTATGTCGCTTACCCCTGAGTTGGTTGCCGAACTGGAAATCCTCGCACTCTTCAACCTGGACAGTTCCCAGGAAGGTTTGAAAATTCATCAGACCGCTGCCCCTAAAGCTATTGCTGCCGCTCAACGCCTGTACGAAAAAGAACTGATCGACCAGCCCGATGGCGGTTATCTGACCAGTCTGGGTCGGGATGCCGCGCAAAATGTGCAAACCGTCCTGACCATTCTGAGCGTCCAGGAAACTGCCTGAGCATCACCGCATCGCCCACGGAAACCCCTGCTACGGGATTTCCGCGGGCACACTTCGTTGCACAGCGATAGAAATCTGACGTCAAAAAACAAAATCCGCTTAAAAGTCCTGCGACCGAGGCGCTAAACTGCCCTCCATTCTGAGACCTCCGACGTCCGAGCCCTGCGAGCCGGTTTGAGCTGACATGACCCGCACCCATGAAATCCGCCCTGATCTGGACGAGGGGATCGACCGCAAGGTTCTCAGCCAGCTGCGCGCACGCTTTTTAAAACTCAACGAGCGCCGCATGGCCCGCGCCATGGAAGGGCTGTCGACCCGCCAGCAAGGGGTGCTGACCCTGCTGCCGCTGTTTTTCCACGTCAATCATCCGTTGTTGCCGGGTTACGTTTCGGGCAGCACGCCCGCCGGGCTATCGAACTTCGAGCCCGACGCCAATGCCCTCGCCGAAGCCCAACGCCTGACCCGATCGTTTTCCTACAAGCCGCGCCACGGCAGCAATCCGCCGCGACCGATTCACGGCCTGTTCCTGATGGGCAGCCTCGGCACACTCGCCCAGGCCGATCAGAGCGACATGGACGTCTGGGTCTGTCACTCGCCGGACTTGAGCGAAAGCGAACTCAACGAGCTGCGTAAAAAGTGCCAGTTGCTTGAAACCTGGGCCGCGAGCCAGGGCGCCGAGGCGCATTTCTTCCTGATCGACCCGGCGCGCTTCGTGCTCGGCGAGCGGGACAATCAACTGAGTTCGGAAGACTGCGGCACCACCCAGCATTATCTGCTGCTGGACGAGTTCTACCGCACTGCGATCTGGCTGGCCGGACGCACGCCGATCTGGTGGCTGGTGCCGGTATACGAAGAGTCCGCCTACGACCGCTACACCCACGCGCTACTGTCCAAACGCTTTATCCGCGCAGACGAAACCCTTGATCTGGGGCATCTGGCGTACATCCCGCCCGGCGAATTCATTGGTGCCGGACTTTGGCAGCTGTACAAGGGCATCGAGTCACCCTACAAGTCGGTGCTCAAGCTGTTGCTGATCGAGGTCTACGCCAGCGAACACCCCAGGGTTCAGTGCCTGAGCCTGCGTTTCAAGCAAGCAGTGTTCGCCAATCGGCTCGACCTCGACGAGTTGGACCCGTACGTCGTGGTCTACCGACGCATCGAGGAATACCTCACCGCGCGCGGCGAACCGGAGCGTCTGGAGCTGGTGCGCCGTGCGCTGTACCTGAAGGCCAACCGCAAACTCACCGGCAGCAGCAGTCGCACCCAGAGCTGGCAGCGCTCGTTGCTTGAACGCCTGGCCCACGAATGGCACTGGGATCATCGTCAACTGGCCCTGCTCGACAGCCGCAGTCAGTGGAAAGTCCGCCAGGTCAGCACTGAGCGCCGGGCGCTGGTCAACGAACTGAATTACAGCTACCGCTTCCTGACCGAATTCGCCCGCAGCGAACAGACCGTCAGCCTGATCAACAAGCGCGACCTCAACGTGCTGGGGCGACGTCTATATGCGGCGTTCGAGCGCAAGGCGGACAAGGTCGAGTTCATCAACCCCGGCATCTCCCCGGACCTGGCCGAAGACACCCTGACCCTGGTGCACGCGCCCAACAAAAAAGAATCGGGGCAAACCCAGTGGGGCTTGTACAACGGCAGCCTGACCGCCCACGAGTGGGAGCACTTCGCGCCGATCAAGCGCAGCCGCCAATTGCTGGAGTTGCTGACCTGGTGCCATCGCAACGGCGTCATCGATAGCAGCACCCGTCTGGCCTTGCATCCCGGCGAGAGTGATCTGAGCGAGTTCGAACTGTTCAACCTGCTCGGCAGCCTGCAACAGAGCATCGCCCTACCCTTGCCCACCGTCGCCGAAGAACCCTTGTTGCGCGCCAGCGTGCCGAGCGAGGTGCTGATTCTGGTGAACGTCGGCGTCGATCCGCTCAAGCATCACCGCGACCTGAACATCCTCATGACCACCGAGCGCACCGACTCCCTGAGTTACGCCGGGGTCCGGGAAAACCTGGTGCTGACCCTCGACCAAGTCACGCTCAACAGCTGGAACGAGGTGCTGGTCAATCGCTTTGACGGCCCTCACGCCCTGCTCGACTGCCTGCGCGATTACCTCAATAACCTGCCGAACGGGCCGCGACAGCCCAAATTGCGCGTACGTTGCTTCTGCCATAACCGCGCGCAGTTCATCGCCCAGCGGGTTGAAGAAGTGATCGACACCGCGCAGAACCTGCTGCTGAGCAAACTCAATCATCGCTACCTGATTCAGGTCCAGCAGCATTACCACGTGCTGGAACTGGTGCCAGGGCAGGTCAATCACGTCGCCCTCGCCACCCTGCCGGCGCTGTTCGATTACTTGGGCGAAGAGCTGGCGAGCTACAGCCCGCTGCACCTGGACCCGATGGCGCTGGAAGATCAGGACCTGGCGCTGATTCTGCCCATGGGCCAGCCGGACTGTATTCAGGTGTTCTACCGGATTCACGACGACCAGGCCGATCTGTACGTGATGGATGAATTCAATGCCTTGTGGCAACAGCGTTTGCCCTATCACGACGAACAAAGCCTGCTGGTGCCGTTGCAACGCTTCCTGCAATCGATCCAGTACCGGCGCGATGCCTTGCTGCCGATGGACGCTGCCCAGCCATTGAGTCTGGACACGCTGTATTACCAGCTGTTGCCATCCGGCCCTGGGCGAGCCCGTCGGGTCGAGCCCAAAACCGCACCGCAAACCCCGGTCAACAAACCGTTCTACGACGTGCAGGCGATCGTCGGCAAAGCCGCACCGGGCGAAGTGCAGGTCACGTTGTATTGCAATCAGCGGGAATTTTCAGAGCTGGAACACGGCGAGCAACTGTTCAGCGTGGTTGCCCGGGAAATCGTCGAGCAGCGCCGCGAGACCGAACGCTATCGCTGCTACATCACCGACCTGGACCTCTCGGGCCTGCTCGGTGATGGTCAGAGTTCAAGCAATTTGTATTTGCGCTACAAGGCCGATCTGGAGCGCGCATTGAACGACGCGCTCGAGCTGGTCTGAGGGAAGGTTATTCCGGGAAGTCGCCGCCATGGGCGGGCTGCGATTCAACTGCCAGCAGGGTCAGTTTCAGGGTCTTGCCACCGGGTGCCGGCCAGTCGATGTGCTGTCCAACCTTCAGGCCCAGCAATGCGCTGCCGACGGGCGCCAGAATGGAGATTTTGCCTTCGTCAGCGTTGGCATCCTTGGGATACACCAACGTCAGGTGATAGTCCTTGCCGCTACTTTCTTCACGGCAATGCACACGGGAATTCATGGTCACGACATCGGCGGGCACTTCATCGTGACCGACCAGCGTATCGGCGCGATCCAGTTCGGTTTGCAGCGCGATAACGCCCGGCAGCGTGTCGTCCAGGCTGTCGATCAGGCGTTCCAGACGCTGAACGTCCAGACGAGTAAGGGTGATGGAAGGTGCGGTCATGATAGAGGCAGACTCCTTTCTTCTGCACAGAAAAAGCAAAACCCCGCCAGAAAAAGGCGGGGTTTTCACGAGCCTCGATGGGTTGAGGCGTTTCTGGACACTATCACAGCTCAAAAAATATACAAGCCGGGGGCGACGGACCCGATTTTGCGATTGCTCAAAGAACCCTGTAGGAGCCGAGCTTGCTCGCGAAGGCGGTGTGTCAGTCAAAATGGATATCGACTGACACACCGCCTTCGCGAGCAAGCTCGGCTCCTACAGGTTTGTGTATCAGGCCAAGGCTTTGCGCTGAACAGCCTGCGCGCAAATCACCCGGCGACGATCATCATCCGCCGAGCGCCATTCGCGGATGTCTTCGACATGGCGAAAACACCCCAGACAGACCTTCTGTTCATCCAGCCGACACACGCCGCTGCACGGCGAGGGCACGGCCGGGCTGACGTTGCTGTAGAGCGGTTTGGGCGGACGAACAGGTGCAGGCTCGGTCACGATCTCACAGACCTTCGAAATCGAATTCAGCGCCGGCCTGTTGCTTGACGATGCGCTCAAGCATCTCGCCGAGCTGCTCTTCGCTCTTGTCGCACATCCAGCGCTCGCTCTCTTCGTCGTAGTCGAAGTGGAAACCGCCGGACACCGCCGCCAACCACAGCTGACGCAGGGGTTCCTGGCGGCTGAAGATCAACTGGCTGCCGTTTTCGAACTTGACGGTGAGCACACCGGCCGAGCTCTCCAGGTCGATATCCAGGTCGCTCTCATCGAAAATATCCTCCAGCGATTGCTGGGTGGCATCGACCAGATCGTGGAAACGGGCTTCGGTCAAACTCATTGCGGCAACCTCAAAAAGTGTCTGTTCACGCTCAAGCGCCGCAAGATACGGGCGAGCCCCGGTGATTGCAAAGGATAACGACCAAGCACCGATATAGGTACATCAAACGCGGTCCCTGTGGGAGCGAGCCTGCTCGCGAAGGGGCCGGCACATTCAACATCATCGCTGGCTGACACACCGCCTTCGCGAGCAGGCTCGCTCCCACAAGGATTGCACGATACCGACCGGACTCGTGCGAAGCCCCGCCGGACGGGAGCCTGGTCGCATAGGCAAGCTGCCGGGTGGCCGGTATACTCCGGCGCAATTAACGCATTTTCAAGGATTTCGCCATGAAGCGCCTGATCTCTTCCCTTGCTGCGCTCGTCGCGGTTGCCTGTCTTGTGTCGGCCTGTGGTCAAAAAGGCCCGCTGTACCTGCCCGACGAAAACCAGGACCCAGCCGAGCAGGCGAAGTCCTCGCAAAAGCAGCCGTCGAAAGCACACAAGCACGACGTCTACCAATAAGGGAACGCCATGGACGCTTTTAACTACCGTGACGGTGAGCTGTTCGCGGAAGGTGTTGCCCTGTCCGCCATCGCCGAACGCTTTGGCACACCGACCTACGTCTACTCCCGCGCCCACATCGAAGCCCAGTACCTGGCGTACGCCGATGCGCTGGACGGCATGCCGCACCTGGTCTGCTTTGCGGTCAAGGCCAACTCCAACCTGGGCGTCCTGAATGTCCTGGCGCGCCTGGGCGCCGGTTTTGACATCGTCTCCCGTGGCGAGCTGGAACGCGTACTGGCCGCCGGCGGCAGCCCCGACAAGATCGTGTTCTCCGGCGTCGGCAAGACCCGTGACGACATGCGCCGCGCCCTCGAAGTCGGCGTGCACTGCTTCAACGTCGAATCCACCGACGAGCTGGAGCGCCTGCAAGTGGTCGCCGCCGAGCTGGGCGTTCGCGCGCCAATCTCGCTGCGCGTGAATCCGGACGTCGATGCCGGCACACACCCGTACATTTCCACCGGTCTCAAAGAGAACAAGTTCGGCATCGCCATTGCCGACGCCGAAGACGTGTACATTCGCGCCGCGCAACTGCCGAACCTGGAAGTAGTAGGCGTCGATTGCCACATCGGTTCGCAACTGACCACCCTGCCGCCGTTCATCGACGCCCTCGACCGCCTGCTGGGTCTGGTCGACCGCCTCGGCGATTGCGGCATATACCTGCGCCACATCGATCTCGGTGGTGGTTTGGGCGTGCGTTATCGCGACGAAGAGCCGCCACTGGCTGCCGACTACATCAAAGCCGTGCGCGAGCGTCTCGACGGTCGTGACCTGGCGCTGGTGTTCGAGCCGGGCCGCTTCATCGTCGCCAACGCCGGCGTGCTGCTGACTCAGGTCGAGTACCTCAAGCACACCGAACACAAAGATTTCGCCATCGTCGACGCGGCCATGAACGACCTGATCCGCCCGGCGCTGTATCAAGCCTGGATGGACGTCACCGCCGTGCGCCCGCGCGCTACTGCCGCTCGTGCCTACGACATCGTCGGGCCGATCTGCGAGACCGGCGACTTCCTGGCCAAGGATCGTGAATTGGCCCTGGAAGAAGGCGACCTGCTGGCTGTGCATTCGGCCGGTGCTTATGGGTTTGTCATGAGTTCCAACTACAACACCCGTGGCCGTGCCGCTGAAGTGTTGGTGGACGGTGATCAGGCAGTTGAAGTGCGTCGCCGTGAGACGGTAGCCGAGTTGTTTGCTGGCGAAAGCCTGCTGCCGGAGTAGAACCATGCTGCTGCGTTTTACCAAGATGCACGGCCTGGGCAATGACTTCATGGTCCTCGACCTGGTCAGCCAGCACGCGCACATCCTGCCCAAGCACGCCAAGCAATGGGGCGATCGGCACACCGGCATCGGTTTCGACCAGTTGCTGATCGTCGAAGCGCCGAGCAACCCGGATGTGGATTTCCGCTATCGGATCTTCAACTCCGACGGCTCCGAAGTGGAACAGTGCGGCAACGGTGCGCGCTGTTTCGCCCGTTTTGTGCTCGACAAGCGCCTGACCGCAAAACGGCAGATCCGCGTCGAAACCAAAAGTGGCATTATCGAGCTGGATATCCGCAGTGACGGCCAGATCAGCGTCGACATGGGCGCACCGCGCCTGGTGCCGGCCGACATCCCGTTCGTTGCCGACAGTCAGGCGCTGAGCTACTCGCTCGACGTCGACGGCACAGCAGTTGAACTGGCCGCCGTGTCGATGGGCAACCCGCATGCGGTGTTGCGCGTCACGGATATCAACAACGCACCGGTGCATGAACTGGGGCCGAAAATCGAACATCACCCGCGCTTCCCTGCGCGGGTCAATGTCGGTTTTCTCCAGGTCATCGACCGGAACCGCGCGCAGTTGCGCGTCTGGGAACGTGGTGCCGGGGAAACCCAGGCTTGCGGCACCGGCGCCTGCGCTGCTGCAGTGGCCGCGATCAGCCAGGGGTGGATGGATTCGCCGCTATTGATCGACCTGCCCGGCGGGCGTCTGTCCATTGCATGGGCAGGCCCAGGCCAACCGGTCTTGATGACCGGCCCGGCAGTCCGTGTTTACGAAGGACAAGTACGTCTTTGAGTGAGTCAAACCCATGACCGACAAGCCCCAGGTTCCCGCCCGACAGCCCGACGAATCCCCTTCCGAAAGCCTTGAGGCGGCGGCGATTGCCGCGTACCTGGAGGCTCATCCGGACTTCTTCGTCGAGCATGAAGAACTGCTCCCGGCGTTGCGCATCCCTCACCAGCGTGGCGACACCATCTCGCTGGTCGAGCGCCAGATGACCATCCTGCGCGACCGCAACATCGAATTGCGTCATCGCCTCTCGCACTTGATGGACGTGGCCCGCGACAACGACCGCCTCTTCGACAAGACCCGCCGCCTGATTCTCGCTTTGATGGACGCCACCAGCCTGGAAGACGTGGTGATCAGCGTCGAAGACAGCCTGCGCCAGGACTTCCAGGTGCCTTTTGTCAGCCTGATCCTGCTGGGTGATAACCCGATGCCGGTCGGCCGTTGGGTGACCCACGCCGATGCGCAAACCGCCATTGGCGGTTTGCTCTCGGAAGACAAAAGTGTCAGCGGCAGCCTGCGCGAGCATGAACTGGACTTCCTGTTCGGCGAAGAGCAGCGCAAGCAGATCGGCTCCACCGCCGTCGTCGCCATCAGCCATCAAGGCATCCACGGCGTGCTGGCCATCGCCAGCCGTGATCCGCAGCACTACAAAAGCTCGGTGGGCACGCTGTTCCTGAGCTACATCGCCGAAGTCATGGGCCGCGTGCTGCCACGGGTCAACAGCTCGCTGCGCTCGGTACGCTGATCGTGGAACGGCAACTGGACGCTTACTGCGAACACTTGCGCAGTGAGCGGCAGGTGTCGCCCCACACGCTGTACGCCTATCGCCGCGACCTCGACAAGGTGCTGGGCTGGTGCATCAAACAGAACATCGACAGCTGGGCCGCGCTGGACATTCAGCGCTTGCGCAGTCTGATCGCTCGCTTGCATTCCCAGGGTCAATCGTCCCGCAGTCTTGCGCGGCTGCTCTCGGCCGTGCGCGGGCTCTATCATTATCTGAACCGCGAAGGCCTGTGCGATCACGATCCGGCCAACGGTCTGGCGCCGCCGAAAGGCGAACGACGGCTGCCGAAAACCCTCGACACTGACCGCGCGCTGCAGCTGCTTGAGGGTGCGGTGGAGGATGACTTTCTGGCACGTCGGGATCAGGCGATTCTGGAGCTGTTCTATTCCTCGGGCTTGCGTCTGTCAGAACTGACCGGGCTCAATCTCGATCAGCTGGACCTGGCCGACGGCATGGTCCAGGTGCTCGGTAAAGGCAGCAAGACCCGACTGTTGCCAGTGGGCAAAAAGGCCCGCGAAGCATTGGCGTTGTGGTTGCCATTGCGCGCCATGACCAACCCGGCAGATGACGCAGTGTTTGTCAGTCAGCAAGGCCGACGCCTTGGCCCTCGGGCGATTCAGGTGCGGGTCAAGGCCGCCGGTGAGCGCGAACTGGGGCAAAACCTGCACCCGCACATGCTGCGACATTCCTTCGCCAGTCACTTGCTGGAATCTTCCCAAGACCTGCGAGCCGTACAGGAATTACTCGGCCACTCGGACATCAAGACCACCCAGATCTACACCCACCTGGACTTCCAGCACCTGGCGACGGTCTACGACAGCGCCCATCCACGGGCCAAACGCATTAAGGGCGATGATTCATGACGATCCATTTGATCACCTTCGACCTCGACGACACCCTGTGGGACACCGCCCCGGTGATCGTCAGCGCCGAAGCCATCCTGCGTGAATGGCTGACCGAACATGCACCGAATCTGGGCGCGGTGCCGGTGGAGCATTTGTGGACGATTCGCGAGCGCATTCTGAGCAGCGAACCGGGCCTCAAACATCGCATCAGCGCGTTACGGCGGCGAGTGCTGTTCCATGCGCTGGAAGAGGCTGGTTACGATCATGGCCAGGCGTCCGACCTGGCTGATCAGAGTTTCGAAGTGTTTCTGCATGCGCGGCATCAGCTCGAAGTATTCCCCGAAGTGGAGCCAACGCTGGAAGTTCTGGCCAAGCACTACGCGCTGGGCGTGGTCACCAACGGCAACGCCGATGTGCGCCGGTTAGGGCTGGCGGATTACTTCAAGTTTGCGTTATGCGCCGAAGACATCGGCATCGCCAAACCGGATGCGCGACTGTTTCATGAAGCGTTGCAGCGTGGCGGGGCAACGGCCGAGACGGCGGTGCATATTGGCGATCATCCCGGTGATGACATTGCCGGGGCGCAGCAGGCGGGGTTGCGGGCGATCTGGTTTAACCCGCAAGGCAAATTGTGGGAAGCGCAGCGAGCGCCTGATGCCGAAATCCGCAGTTTTACCGAGTTGCCGGCGTTGCTGGCGCGATGGAACGCCCATCAACCATCTTGATAACACAAGACTCCTGTAGGAGCCGAGCTTGCTCGCGATGAGGCCATCACATTCGACATTTATGTTGGCTGACACACCGCCATCGCGAGCAAGCTCAGCTCCTACAAGGTTGCGCCAAGCCCAAGGCTTCTATTCCTCCCATGAAAAAGCCCGCAGCGACGGCGGGCTTTTTCAGCAAGCAAGGGCAGACGCTTAGATAGGCCGGCTGCCGTACTTGTTGTCAGGCTTCTTGGGAGGATCGGCGACCACATTGGCCTCCACTTCCTGCACCTTGCCGCCCTTGGCCAGGAACTCTTCCATGGCCCGCGCGAGCGCATCGCGCTCCTTGTTTTTTGCTTCGACGCTCGGCAGCTCATCGACCGATACCGCAGCCTTGGCCTTGCCTTTGGCGGTCGGAACGGGCGTTTCACCGCCGTCGTCTTCAACGACGTCGTCCGCCGCTGCTTCCAGACCTTCTTCGGTTTCGTCGTCGCCTACTTCGAGGTCGTCGTTTTCCAGATCATCGTCGCTCATGTTCTACCTCATGACTTGCGAAAAGCAGATTAGTTATAGCCCAGCTTCACCGTCTGTCGACAGCCGCCGGAAAAATTCAATAACCACTGGTGACCAGCGGTTCATGCCCCTTCACCGTGCACGGTGGCGAGGACTTTACGGGCACCGCCATGATCACGGTGCTCGCCCAGATAAACGCCTTGCCAGGTCCCCAACGCCAGTCGGCCTGCCGAAATCGGCAAACTGAGCTGACAGCCAAGCACGCTGGCCTTGAAGTGCGCCGGGAGGTCGTCCAGGCCTTCGTCGTTATGCTCATAGCCGTCTGTTCCTTGTGGGATCAGACGATTGAAAAATCGTTCGAAGTCGCGACGTACCGCCGGATCGGCGTTCTCGTTGATGGTCAACGACGCCGAGGTATGCTGCAGCCACAAATGCAATAGACCGACCCGACACGCCTTGAGTTCAGGCAGGCCGGCGAGTAACTCGTCCGTTACCAGATGAAAGCCCCGGGGCCTCGCCCGCAGGGTAATCAGAGTCTGTTGCCACATACAGTTCTCCGCACGTTCGGGGCGCATTCTAGCGCGCTCTGGGAAAAAACAAAGGCCCTAATATTCCTTCAATCATGTAAGCCATTGGCCGCAGAAAAACGCCCGTCGTAAACGCCACTAAACGTGTACGAAAAAACCTTTCAGCAGTTCCTTCACTGACAAATTCCAGACAAAAAAATGCCCGGCAAGCCGGGCACATTTTTATGCGTGTGTTTACAAGTTGTAGCCGCGTTCGTTGTGAAGTGCCAGATCGATGCCGACAGCCTCTTCTTCTTCGGTGATACGCAGGCCCATGACGGCGTCCAGTACCTTGAGAATGATGAAGGTGACGATCGCGGTGTAGATCACCGTGAAGCCCACGCCTTTGCACTGAATCCAGACTTGTGCGGCGATGTCGGTGACGGTGCCGAAGCCACCCAGCGCCGGTGCGGCGAACACACCGGTCAGGATCGCGCCGAGGATACCGCCGATACCGTGCACACCGAAGGCGTCCAGGGAGTCGTCATAGCCGAGTTTGCGTTTCAGGGTAGTTGCGCAGAAGAAGCACACCACGCCCGCTGCCAGACCGATCACCAGAGCGCCCATCGGGCCCACGGTGCCAGCGGCCGGGGTGATGGCAACCAGACCGGCGACCACACCAGACGCGATACCCAGTGCACTTGGTTTGCCGTGGGTGATCCACTCGGCAAACATCCAGCCCAGTGCGGCAGCGGCAGTTGCGATCTGAGTCACGAGCATCGCCATACCGGCCGTGCCGTTGGCCGCTACGGCGGAACCGGCGTTGAAGCCGAACCAACCGACCCACAGCATCGCAGCGCCCATCAAGGTGTAACCGAGGTTGTGCGGTGCCATCGGGGTGGTCGGGAAGCCTTTGCGCTTGCCCAGTACCAGGCAGGCGATCAGACCGGCCACACCGGCGTTGATGTGCACCACGGTGCCGCCGGCGAAGTCCAGCACGCCCCAGTCCCACAGCAGGCCGCCGTTGCCGGACCAGACCATGTGCGCGATCGGTGCATAAACCAGAGTGAACCAGATGCCCATGAAGATCAGCATGGCGGAGAACTTCATCCGCTCGGCGAAGGCACCGACGATCAGCGCCGGGGTGATGATGGCAAAGGTCATCTGGAAGGTGATGAACACCGACTCGGGGAACAACGCCGCAGGACCGGTCAGGCTGGCTGGCGTGACACCGGCGAGGAAGGCCTTGCCCAAGCCGCCGACGAACGAGTTGAAGTTGACGACGCCTTGTTCCATGCCGGTGGTGTCGAACGCGATGCTGTAGCCATAAATGACCCACAGAACGCTGATCAGACCGGTAATGGCGAAGCACTGCATCATCACGGAAAGAATGTTTTTCGACCGAACCATACCGCCGTAGAACAGCGCGAGGCCGGGAATGGTCATGAACAGCACGAGGACTGTCGAGGTCAGCATCCAGGCGGTATCGCCGGAATTGAGGACTGGGGCCGCCACTTCGTCTGCCGCCATGGCCAGGCTGGGCATTACGAGGGACAACAGGGCTCCTAGCCCTGCGAATTTACGCAGAGTCATATTGTTTTCTCCTGGGGCGTTGGGGTTTGTGGCGGCTTAGATTGCGTCGGTATCGGTTTCGCCGGTACGGATGCGAATCGCCTGTTCCAGATTGACCACGAAGATTTTGCCGTCACCGATCTTGCCGGTGTTGGCAGCCTTGGTTATCGCCTCGATAACCCGGTCCAGATCCTTGTCGTCAATGGCGACATCGATCTTCACCTTAGGCAGGAAATCAACCACGTATTCCGCGCCGCGATACAGCTCGGTGTGACCCTTCTGCCGACCGAAGCCTTTGACTTCAGTAACGGTAATGCCCTGCACGCCGATCTCGGACAACGACTCGCGCACGTCGTCCAACTTGAACGGCTTGATGATGGCAGTGACTAGCTTCATGAAAACTCTCTCCCGAATTGGTGGACTTGCCCCAGGAAAACAAACCCGACTCAAGTCTAAGCGCAGTGCCTGGCTTTGTAACGCATCGTCGGCCTTACCTGCCCGTCCGACGCCGGCTAACCGCTCCGCACGAAACACTTCCCCGTTCCGCTTGGCGCACTGCATTCGTCACAGCGACTGCATCAGTGCATGGGTTACTACCGACTAAGCAGAAAGCTTGCCATCTCCACAAAGTTCACTGTTTTCAAGCCTTTGTCAGTCGATGACAACCACTTCGCCACAACACCCGACACATTACGCACAACGACGGTGCGATGCCGTCCATCGGCATGCGCGAAAAGCGTGCATCCCTTGCCCGCGAAAATGACTATAGACGCTGCGTGATACACTGCGCGCCATTGTTTCCAGGACATTTGCCCATGCTCGCGCCCAAAGACTTCCTCGACGCCCTGAACGGCACCGCCTCCCGCCTCTTCAGCGGCGACACCCCACTGCCGAAAAGCGAAATCGAAAGCCAGTTCAAGGCGTTGTTGCAGAGCGGCTTCAGCAAACTGGACCTGGTGAGCCGGGAAGAGTTTGATAGTCAGATGGTTGTGCTCGCACGCACCCGTGCGCGGCTGGAGAGCCTTGAGGCGAAGGTCGCGGAGCTGGAAGCGACGCTCAATCCACCGACCGAGTAACGCCCCATATCCCACTTTGAAACCCAATCCACTGTGGGAGCGAGCCTGCTCGCGATTGAAGGTCGGAACGACCTTCAGATTTACCTGTAGGAACTGCCGCAGGCTGAGATCATTTGATCTTCAGCCCCGCAAAAATCCCGGCACCTTCCTACAACAAAACCACCGCCGTCCGATTGCGCCGCAATACCTCCGGTTTCTAAGCTCACCCAATGCTGAATGTTCAGCACTGGGTTTGGCGACCCGGAACCAAGCAATGCAGCGCACATCGTTCGATATCAGGTATTTCTTACCCGATTCGAATTATGGCGGCTGTGTGTGGGAGACCTTAGGGTCTGCCGGAATTCGCTTGGCCGGTTCGCCAACCCGCACGCAGCTGCCACCCTAATTGTTTGGCGACGATAGGTGGCAGTCATCTACCAAGCGAAATTAGGGTACTGCTCGATGGACGAAAATTATCTGACACCTCACGTCTTCACCCGCCATAAACTCCACCTCCACGCCCTCCTCCTCGAAAACCAACCCTGGTTCAGCGCCCGAGACCTCGGTCGTCTCCTACGCCTCTACCTCGACGAGCGCACCGTCCGAAAACTCGACCCCGACCAACGCCAGTCCGCGCGAATGCTCATCCACGGCAGCATCGAAAACACCCTGCTAATTAGCGAATCCGGCGTCTACGCACTACTGATCTACCACTACTGCCCCGAATACCGAAGCCTGCGCGAATGGCTGACCCACGACGTAGTGCCTGCCCTGAGAGACGCCGAACAACCCAGCTCAACCGAACGCCCAATCCTGAGCCTGCTGAACTGGCCGGAAATGTCATTGAGTTTGCTGCACTGGAATAACCAGCCGTGGATTCGGTTGCAGGATGTTCCGCAAATGTTGCCGAGTAGTGAGCCACCACGAAATCCGGCAAATCACCCTTGGTGGAAAAGAGCTTCGAAGATGCTTCACCCATTCTGAAGCCCAAAAAAGGTTCTTCACGAAATCCCGGCCAAAGCAACCAAGGCGGCCGGCCAGCCGACCTTATTGCCAGGGTGTACGCATACCCCCTGTAGGAGCCGGCTTGCTGGCGATGGTCGTTAACGATAGCGCGTGAAATCTGGTTCAACGCGGCGCACTTATGCCCATCGCCAGCAAGCCGGCTCCTACAGGTTTTGCGTTATTTGTGTTTCCCGGGATTCCGTAAAGACCTCCAAAAAAAACCCACGCTCTTGCGTGGGTTCAATCAATACAAGGTAATCATCAGGCGCAGTGCGGCAACCGCTCGACCTGATCCCGAATCGCAGCCCCTCGTTCAATCTCGGCTTTACGCAAATCGTAAGTCGATTGCAGGTTCAGCCAAAACTCCGGGGTTGTGTCCAGACAAATAGATAACCTCAGAGCCATATCAGCACTGACCCCCCGACGCTGGAGCACGATGTCGTTCACCGTAGGTGTCGACACGCACAACGCTCTAGCCAGGGCAGCAGCCGTAAGGTTAAGAGGCCCAAGGTATTCCTCTTTGAGGATCTCGCCAGGGTGAACCGGGCGCATACCATTCTTAGTCATTACTCACCTCAGTGATAATCGACGATTTCGACATTCTCTGGTCCGTTGAGACCCCAAACAAAGCAAATTCGCCATTGAGCATTGACGCGAATGCTGTGCTGACCTTTTCGATTTCCTTCAAGCGCCTCCAATCGATTGCCGGGTGGTGATCGAAGGTCCATCAGCACGGCAGCCCCATCAAGCATCGTCAGCTTTCGTTCCACGACACTCAGAATGGCTGACCACATACGGGTCTTTCCATTGCGAAACAGATACTCGGTCTCAGAACACTTAAAGCTAACGATCATAATTTAAAGCTTAACGTTATGCATTAATCTTGAGTGTATAACCCAAAATCATAAATGCAAACGCGCTGCGTTGAAGCTTGGCCACCCTTTCAAAACTTTAGGAAAAGGACTACGAGCGGACTTCAGAAGGCCTTTGAAATCCAGCTGATTCCTACAAAAACAAACAGCAATTCTCATTGCATCCAAACCGTGCTTACCTCTTAAGCTGACTGACCAAAAATCAGCTCACAAATCGATTGGAGCTCGCAGTGAAAAAAAGCCGCCGAGCAAAACTTTTACACATTGTTGAACTTCATACCGAGGCACGCCGCTTAGCCGGGAAAGTGTCAGCCAATCAATACCGTTTTTTGGAGGTCGCTGTGGCTCGTGGCAAAGAGCTTGAGCCAAGTGGCTGGCTTGCAGGCGGAAACTCCTATAAAGGCTCTCCAAAATAAACCGCCTGACTGGCATTTTTTGCTACGTATCAGCTCACTAGTTCGCAACATGCAGTGAAAGTTTGCCCGCGTAACCACCCCACCAATTCCCTCTCCCCCGTCTACCCTTGAAAAACCCGCAGGAAGCGGCCTCTCGTTTAGCTCAAGGAACGACCATGTCCCTCTCCATCGTCCACAGCCGCGCCCAGATTGGCGTGGATGCGCCTGCAGTTACCGTCGAAGTCCATCTGGCCAACGGTTTGCCCTCTCTGACAATGGTCGGTTTACCGGAGGCGGCGGTGAAGGAAAGCAAGGATCGGGTGCGCAGCGCGATCATCAATTCGGGCCTGCAATTCCCGGCGCGGCGTATCACGCTGAATCTCGCTCCTGCGGATTTGCCGAAGGATGGCGGGCGGTTCGATCTGGCGATTGCCTTGGGGATTCTGTCAGCCAGCGTGCAGGTGCCGACGTTGACGCTGGATGATGTGGAATGTCTGGGGGAGTTGGCGCTGTCAGGTGCGGTGCGTGCCGTGAGGGGTGTTTTGCCGGCGGCACTGGCGGCGCGCAAGGCTGGCCGCTCGTTGATGGTGCCTCGGGCGAATGCCGAGGAGGCCTGCCTGGCTTCGGGACTGAAAGTCATTGCGGTGGATCATTTGCTGGAGGCGGTCGCGCATTTCAATGGTCACACGCCGGTCGAGCCCTACGTGTCCAATGGTTTGCTCTACGCCAGCAAACCCTACCCCGACCTGAATGAAGTGCAAGGACAACTCTCGGCAAAACGCGCCTTGCTGATTGCGGCGGCGGGGGCTCACAACTTGTTCATGTTGTGCATCAATACACCTAATAATAATCAAAAACCTTTCTGCGGGAATTTGTCGGACAAAGAATCGCCTCATATCTGAGCCAGCCAGTCAGAAATCGCTGCCTTCTAAACATGATTTACACGGTAATCATGGGAGTTGGATGTGCGGGTTTCTCCCACACGAGTGATTGGGAAAAATTTTTTAATTACATCAAATTCAAGAGCCCCCTAAACTGTTTAGAATGAAGCCAGAGCCATGATAATATTCCCCTAGTCTTATCTTGTTTCTTCGGCATCAGTTCACCTCGTTTCTTCGGAATCTAAATCCACTCGAGCCCATATACACTGCGCTTTGCCAGCGTATGTGCGATTGCTTTTTAGTAATATCCAATAGAACCTATAGAACACTAAGAGCAAGAAAGGTAATCAGCAATCACGGATAAAGAAAATTGAAAAAGCTAAAATCACAAAAGCTCAAAAAGAATGAAACCACCAATCCAACCTACCAAGGGCTATCGATCAACACAGGGGATTACGTGGAACTTCCTGTGTATACGAATATGCTCAAACCGATGCTTGGTCAAATTAATGCACTGCTGAGTCACCATTCAAGGGTTCAGTTGTTACGTTTCGACCTTCACTTCCCCGTTACACAATTTATGGATGCATCGTCAGGCAACTTAGTGGTCTCAAATTTTTTCAAACAAATTAAACAAGACCTTGCAAGCAGGAAATGGAATCACCATAAGAACGTCATTCATTTCTGGACTAGAGAAGTAGGAGGTTCGTTCAAAGGCCACTATCATTGCATGCTCGGAGTAAGCTCTGAGGTTCGACTGGGGACGTTTTATACCGCACCCGCCAGCCATGCATGGGGATTGATTTATAACCGCTGGAATGAGCTCTCAGGTGGCGTAGTGAGACCTTCCAAGAAGGATCACTATGTCATCAATAGGAATAACCATGAAGAACTTGATAAAGCCTTCAAGCATTTTAGCTATATGTGCAAAAGCAAAACCAAAGATTTCGGCACAGGTGAACACCACAAGCGTTTTTCATCTTCTAGATTGAAACCGAAAAAGATGGCAGATCAACATTCTGCATTGGGCACCGATTATAGCGACAAAGCCGTTGTCTTCAGCGTACATTCGGGCCGGCCGTCACACTCCGCATCTGATTCTAAGAGAGTTTCCACGCAACTTATGGCCATTGGTGTCGACGCCGTGATAGGTGCTGATATTTCATATAAACAGCCAACACACCGTGAAAACAAAACCAAAGAAGTGCCAGACCAGAAAGTAGCTACTTACTGTCACGCGATATCATTAGAGCAATTCTTTGCCCCCAAGGTCGCAACACTGCTGGAAGGTGGGCGAGGAGCTCTGGGCGACGATTAGAGATGCTCGAAGAAAGTAAGGCCAAACAGAATATGGCCCCTAACCGGGGCCAGAAATTCGACAACGAAAATACGCTTGGCTAGATAACTGTTTTCTTAATTCATTTATCCATATGAATTATTAGGCCGCCGGTTTCTGGGCAACTTATATTAACGAATGCGAGAGCCGCTAATAATTGCCTTGCCATTTATAGCTTCCCTTTTAACACCATTTGATCGCAAACATCAGCGCGGTATTTTCCTAGCGTGTCCAACGGATACCGGTCGCTAAGATTTCTGCGTGCAAAATTGAATGCATTATTTATTCTTTTTATGCTTGCATTATCGCCATCGTACAGGCCCAGTAACTTCTTGTATCTACTGGCTTGCTCTTCTTTAGAAACCAGCATTCCGTCGCTGTCTAGGCTTCCAGTATAGCAAGCAAGAACTACCGATCCGAGTATGTTGTTTTTTGTGGCAACATACCCGCCAAACTCAACTTTTTTTTCCACATTGGGTGGATCATGCCAAATTAATTTTTTCTCTTTATCCAATCTCTCAACTTGACTAACTGCCTTTTCGTCCCAGCACACTCCTGAGCCATCCGGCCCAAGTGCTTCACTTTTCAACCGGCCTTGTTCGTCTTTTGTCCACACGCAATCAATATCAAAGCTGCTCAGATGTGTGATTGTGTAGGGCTTATCGAGATACAGTATTTCATTATTAGTATTCTCAGAAAATGCAAGCGCCGGTGTAACTATCAAAAAAGTTAAAGCCGCCAAATAGCTTTTCATCTAATAAGTCCGTTAGTTTAGCTAATCAGAGATAGCACGCTGGTTTATGTAGAACAACACACCCGGATCTTTATGCCTTTAGCACCCTTCTGGGGCATCCCCGATTTACGTTTACTCTGGCAAGACAGCCATTTTGGTGATCTTGCCACACTCAGTTGCTATATCCACTTGGCCAGTAGCATCGACACTATCACACGATTTGAATCTGTGGAATGTAGATAAATTGCATCCGAGCAATCGCTTGTATTCGTAAAGGTACACCCATGTGACAACAAATCAATGAATACAGATTGCCCCATTAAATCGTGTTCAATAGGGTTGATTTAACAAATGAACACACATACACTTAAAACATCTAGAATCTAATGAATACAAAAAAATGAAAAAAATGACAAATGTAGGCTACATCAGGGTTTCATCGGTTGATCAGAACACAGCTCGCCAGTTGGACGGCATTGAACTGGACCGGGTATTCGAAGACAAGCTGTCAGGAGCCACCACAGACCGTCCCCAGTTGCAAGAAATGCTGAAGTTCATCCGCGAGGGCGATACCGTTCACATCCATTCCATCGACAGGCTGGCCCGGTCGTTGGAGGATCTGCTAAAGCTGGTGAAGGATTTGAACGCTCGGAAGATCGGGGTTCACTTCCACAAGGAACAATTGCTGTTCACTGGCGAAGCCAACCCCATGCAAGACTTGATGCTGTCGTTGCTGGGAAGTGTTGCTCAATTCGAACGCGCAATGATCAAGGAGCGTCAGCGTGAAGGCATTGCCAAGGCCAAGGAAGCAGGCGTCTACAAAGGTCGTGTAAAGTCTGTCGATGACGCTGCTATCAGGACGGCCATGCAAGCCGAGGGGGCATCATTTCGCAAGGTTGCAAAGGACTTCGGCGTTGGTCTAAGCACAGTGCAAAGGGCCATGAAAGCCTAGATGAAACTGGTTCACCTGGGAACTGCGTTACCTAGTGATTTAATGTTATGCGCCATGCAGAAGCCCAAGGAGCCAGCGCCTCCGGAAATTGGACGGTCGCTGGATGGAAAATGATGGATTGGAACGTCTACAGAGATGGAATAGTCGACCTTATGGTCTCATTCACCTGCGAGCGCCTCCTGTCCATTTCTTCAATTTTTGCCAATTGAGCGAGAAATCCCTGCTTCGGGTCGTAAAAACTCGGCCACTCAGGAAATGGAATACGGTACTTATCGCAGAGAGACTCTATTTGCCCAATAGCTTTTAAGCCGAACTCGGAAAGCTTTTCATCTCGGTATCGGTAGTATTCGTCATAATCCGGAGGGGAAGAATTGTCCCCGACAGACACCATTCCTTCGTTGATCGCATTGAGTCGATTAGGCATCGACATGATGTCGTACATCAGTTGGGTTGGTAGTGCACGATAATCACCGCCTTCAGGCAGTGTGAACTCAGGGTTTGAAACCAAACTATAGGAATACCCCTGTTCATCAGTACCAAGTGGGTCATTCACCGCGTTGTAGCATTCCCCCACCAGCTTATCCAAGGCAAGCACCAATCGAATGCCAAGATGCTGAGCTTCCATTTGCCGCCTTTTCCATGCAAGGAGTGACTCCTTTACCCACCCCAACACAAACACTATCAGTGAGCCCAAAATCGCAATCACACCTCCAAGAGCGACTTTCCCCGCGTCTGAAGCAAAAAACTCCCACATTTCATATATCCCTTAGCTTGGTTCCAGTTGATGCCAAATTCGATGGCTACATGGCGAAAAACCCCAGTGACCATGACCATGACCGTAGCATCTGACCGCTTTGGGTCGATTTAGAATACGTCCACGGGGAGAGCATCGTCAGCAAGCACAGGACACCTGAGAATAGACTTGTTGAAATGCGTGAGGTCAAGACCAAGAGGTTAAAACGAGAACTGATCAACACTACGGGTTAAATCGCTCCATGCTGACGAACCAGCTTGGACGGGGGGACACAAAGGGCGTGACACCGGGGACTGACTACATGACCTCAGAAAGGGCTAAAGGGGCTAAATGGGTCCACTTTAATGGTATGGTCAAATCAAAAAAATCGCCGATCATATTTTTTCGCCCCAAAGGTTTCGGAGTTGGAAATTTTACGTACAAACGCTACCTACAATGCAAAAAACCGTAACCATTAATCCACGAAACTTCGCCATATACGAAAAACCAATTATTATTTTTCCGTTTTGGAAGCCAACCCCATACTCGCCAATAACTTCCGTTTCATCTCCGCATCTAGCATCAATTTTAACTTCGGCAGCTTTTCAACTTGCAAATCGATTTCACTCCGCCCGTTACCTGCTGTCGCGGCCAAGGTTCTCTCAACGGCTTCTTTTGTTGATCTGGTGAAGGCATACATGCTCATCAAATCGCCCTGATTGATGATGCCTTCGAGAGAATCTTGTGTAAACGAAAGGTATTTCAAAGAACCATCTGTCCCAACTGCTACTGAAAATTTTGGGAAGTACGGAGGCTCGCTATCCACAACGGTAAAATAGTGGCCCATTTCATCTGAAGTAACCCGAACCTTTCGCTTGTGATTACGAATGAACGCGTTTGCAGCAGATCGGCCCTCATAAGTATCCAGATCTAGTTTTTGAAAGAAATCGTCTTTGTTGAAAATCAAGTTTTGCGAAATTTCAATCTTAGTGGTTTCTAGATCTTTCTTCAGCGTTTCCAACTCAGACTCTATTGTTTTAGCTGCTCGCGACAATGCTACTGATGGTTCTTCAACCATAATACTTTCAATGCCCACTAGCTTCTGTTCGGCACTAATTATTCGTCCCGAAAGCTCAGATACCTTGCCCTTCAATTTCCTGCCGTCATCTTTAATCAATGACACAGAGTTCATCTTTGCTAAAATTTCCCTGAACGCAATGTCTGCGAAACTCAACCGCACGAGCCTTGATCCACAGTTACCTTTCGCAGCAGCAGAACACCGCAAGTACTTATTACCTTTGGGAGGACGACCTTTATTGACAAGATGCATCTGTGACTTACAGACACTGCAAATGGCAAGTTTCGACCAAACATTAAACCCTTTCGCCTGCTGCGTTACTTTGTCTATTCGGCGCTGATTACGTGCATTCAATGCAGCATAAAAAACTTCCTGACTTATCACCTCCGGATAGTAACCCTCAATTGGCGGACCATTAGCTATTCTCTTTCCACCGGTGTGTGTCATTGGTTGATACTCACCCAGCAATGCTCTATTGGCAATAATTTTTGCGACCGTACTGTTTCCCCACATACCAGATTTATTCCGGTTAGCACTTCCAAAAACTGGTACTTTTTCAGAATTCAGATGTTTAACAATTGCCGTCTGTCCATAACCGTCAATTGTCATCGCCATAATTTTGCTAATTATCTTTACCCGAGCAGCAATTGGTACATAAGAATCATCCACGAATTCCAGCCAATACGGACATGATGCTCCAAATGGTTTTCGCTCCGATCTAGCTTGCGCTTGCTTTTCCCGCCAAACACTACTTACCCTAAAACCTTTTGTACTGGATTCGTCATGCGCCCGCATCATGTAAACGATGGACATGACCAACTGCATCGGGTCCGCACCCTTTGCATATACCACTTTATCAATTAGTGTGACAACTTTGATATCTTCGTTTAAAAGATCAATGAATCGCCCAAGTGCCGTTAACACATCTTCACGACTCAATCTATCTAAGGATTCAACTACAAGGTAGGAACCCGCCGCTATCTTTCCTTCTTTTACATAGTTGTAAAATTGCCGCAACATACCTGTGTCGCTATTGTTGCGCCCACTGTAGGCACTTACCCCAAAGTCTAAGAACTGATATTCACGATCTAATACCAATTCAAGACCGTTCTGTTCAGCATACTCAACAGCAGCCGCTCTCTGACGACGTTCACTATCACCACGTCCCTGCTCGGGTGTAGAAAAACGGATGTAGCTATACGCCTTTGGTTTCATTGGTCAGGGCCGTGGGTTTGTCAGTGGGTGTATTATACTACAACCTATTGTTCAGCGGACCGCCGGGGACTGGGAAAACGCTGCTGGCGAGTCGGTTGCCGGGATTGTTACCGCCATTGGCGGAAAGCGAGGCACTGGAAGTCGCGGCGATTCAATCAGTCACCAGTGGCGTGCCGTTGAGTCATTGGCCACAACGCCCTTTTCGCCAGCCTCACCACTCCGCCTCCGGGCCTGCATTGGTAGGTGGCGGCTCGAAACCGCAACCTGGGGAGATCACCCTCGCCCACCATGGCGTGCTCTTTCTTGATGAACTTCCGGAGTTTGATCGCAAGGTGCTGGAGGTCTTGAGAGAGCCGCTGGAATCCGGGCATATCGTGATTTCCCGGGCGAAAGATCGCGTGCGTTTTCCGGCCCGCTTTCAACTGGTCGCAGCGATGAACCCCTGCCCCTGTGGATATCTTGGCGAACCCAGCGGCAAATGCAGTTGTACACCGGACATGGTCCAACGCTACCGCAACAAACTCTCCGGGCCGCTGCTGGATCGGATCGATTTGCACCTGACTGTCGCCCGTGAAGCCACAGCGTTGAATCCGGCCGTAAAACCCGGTGACGACACTGCTACAGCCGCGTCTCTGGTCGCCGATGCAAGGGAGCGACAACATAGACGCCAAGGCTGCGCCAATGCCTTCCTCGATCTGCCGGGCCTGCGCAAGCATTGCAACTTATCCACAACCGATGAGGCATGGCTGGAAACAGCTTGTGAGCGGCTGACCTTGTCGTTGCGGTCAGCCCATCGACTGCTCAAGGTTGCGCGCACGTTGGCGGACCTTGAACAAGTCGATTGCATTAGCCGCGAACACCTGGCTGAGGCATTGCAGTATCGGCCTGCGACTCAATAAGTGCCGAAATCGAGTCGCCCCATTCGCGGGCAAGCCTCGCTCCTACAGTTTCGGCGGCGCTCACGCGATTGCGAACCTGTAGGAGCGAGGCTTGCCCGCGAAGGCGGTTTCAGCAGCGCCTCAACGAAACCGGTCAACCTCTTGGCGCAAATCCGCCGCCAACTTCTCCAGCTCTTTGGCAGTCACCGCCAGGTTCGACACCACTTCCCGCTGCTCACTGTTCGCCAACGCAATGCTTTGCAGGTTGCTGCTGAGCAATGTCGCGGTGCTGCTCTGCTCCTGGGTCGCCGTGGTGATCGCCGCGAATTGCTGGCCAGCCGAACGACTTTGCTCATCGATCCGCGCCAGGGCCGAAGCGACGTTGGCGTTGCGCGACAACCCTTCCTGCATCAGCACATTGCCTTGCTCCATGGTGCTGATGGCGTTGCCGGTTTCCTGCTGGATGCTTTGAATCATCCCGGAAATCTCGTCGGTGGCCTGGCGAGTACGCGATGCCAGGTTCCGCACTTCATCAGCGACCACCGCAAATCCACGACCCTGCTCACCGGCACGCGCCGCTTCGATGGCCGCGTTGAGCGCCAGCAAGTTGGTTTGCTCGGCAATCGAAGTGATCACCCCGACAATCCCGCCGATTTCTTGAGAGCGCTGACCCAAGGTGTTGATCACCGTGGCAGTGCTGTTCAGTGCGCCGGCAATCTGCTCCAGGGACGAGGACGCTTCGTCCATCGATGTACGACCGATCTGGGTTTGTTGTGCGTTTTCCTGAGCCAGACGTTGAGTGCTGCCCATGTTGTCGGCAATGTTCAACGATGTGGCGCTGAATTCTTCCACGGCGCCGGCCATGCTGGTGATCTCGCCAGACTGCTGTTCCATGCCTTCATAGGCACCGCCAGACAAACCGGACAAGGCTTGGGCACGGCTGTTGACCTCTTGGGAGGCCCTGCGGATGTGCTCGACCATCGTCGACAGCGCCTGGCTCATCTGGTTGAAGGCGCGGGCCAGCTGACCGATTTCGTCGTTGCTTGACACGTTCAGGCGCACGCTCAGATCACCGGCGCCCAAGGCTTCAGCCTGACGCACCAGATCGCCGAGCGGCGCCAATTTGCTGCGCAGCAACCAGACAGCCGAGCCCACAGCGATCAACATGGCCAGCAGGCTGCCAATCGCCAATTGAATGCCGACGGCCCAGGTTACAGCACGGATTTCGCTTTTCGGCATGCTCGCCACGACCGACCACGGTCCGCCTTCAAATCGCACTGCAATGCTGTAGAAATCTTCGGACTTGTCGCTCCAGAATTCACCTTTACCCGGCGTCTTGGCCAGGCTGTTGATCGACTTGACCGCTTGATCCGGTGCTTGCACACCCGCAATTGGCACCAGCCATTTGTTCTGCTCATCGAGCAATGCCAAAGAACCGGTCTGCCCGATTCGGAAGCGTGTGAGGTTGGCAAATTGCACGTTCTGAGCGTCGGTGTAATCGAATCCTACGAACAGCACGGCAATCACCTTGCCGCTGCTGTCGCGTACGGGAGTGTACTGCGTCATGTAGGAACGTTCGAAGAGCAAGGCGCGACCCACATAGCTCTGCCCCGCCATCAAGCGTGCATAGGCCGGATTGGCATGATCCAGCAGCGTGCCGATGGCGCGGCTGCCGTCCTGTTTGCTCAGGGATGTGCTGACCCGAATGAAGTCCTCGCCGCTGCGCACAAACACCGTCGCAACACCCGCGGTCATTTGCTTGAACTCGTCCACTTCCTTGAAGTTGTTGTTCAGCACTTCACTGCCCAGGTGCAGGCCAGGGGTCTGCGTGCCCGCCACGGCCACCGGCTCGTCCGGATGCACGCTCAGACCCGCGCTGAAGCGCTTCTCGAACAGGCCGGCCAGGCGCTGGGTACTTTCACGCAACGTGCCGTGAAACGTACTCAACTGGTCGGCCAGCAAGCGGGCTTCGCTGGCCAGGTGCTCTTCGCGGGTAGCGAGGTTGGCTGAGTCCAGCGAGCGCAAGGCAAACACGGTGCTGCCGCTGATGACAATCGCCAGAATAACGGCGAGCGCAAGACCAAGCTGTGAGGCAATCCGGGCACGAGGTTGAGACATGACAGCTCCTGGCCAAGTGACCGGATCTTCATTGATCGGCTGCTCAGCAAATTTTCTAGTTATAGGAATTGCGTCGAACCTGCACGAAGGTTCCATCTGCAGATTTTCGGCGGCAAACCTGAATACTTGAGTAATCAGCCGGGATATGGCTCAAGGCATCTATTGCGGTGGCTCTAACGATTCAGCTCAAGTGCTCGACGTCCGGTATTTTCATCGCCAGCGCTTCGCCTTGGAGGAAATCGCTGAGACGGCGCAAACGTTCACCTCCGGGGCGTGTTTTCGGCCAGACGAGGTAATAATGCTCACCGCTGGCGACGGCAGTCGGCCACGGTAAACTCAGACGTCCCTGAGCGACATCCTCGGCCACCATCAACAGATCGCCCATCGACACGCCATAACCCCGGGCGGCAGCAATCATCCCCAGCTCAAGCGTATCGAACACCTGTCCGCCCTTGAGCGACACCTGTTCGGTCAATCCCATGCGCTCCAGCCAGTTGCGCCAGTCACGTCGGTCCGGCGTCGGGTGCAGCAGTTCGGCATTGGCCAGGCGTGCGACATCCCACGGTTGATCCTTCAGAAGATTCGGCGCGCCCACCGGAATCAGCTCTTCGGGGAACAGGAAACTCGCCTCCCAGTCCGGTGGAAAATGCCCATTACTGAGGATCACGGCGCAGTCGAACGGCTCATGGTTGAAGTCCACCGAATCGACGTCCATCCAGGCGCTGGTCAGTTGCACCTCATTGCCCGGTTGCAGATGGCGGAAACGGCTGAGCCGCGCCAGCAACCAGCGCATGGTCAGGGTGGACGGGGCTTTCATGCGCAGGATGTCATCTTCGGCACGCAAGGTATTGCAGGCGCGTTCGAGTGCCGTGAAGCCTTCGCGGATGCCCGGCAGGATCAGCCGCGCCGACTCGGTCAGTTGCAGATTGCGCCCGCTGCGGTGAAACAGCCGACAGGCGAAATGCTCTTCGAGCGTACGAATGTGCCGACTGACCGCACTCTGCGTGATCGACAACTCTTCGGCCGCACGGGTAAACGAGCTATGCCGCGCCGCCGCTTCGAATGCGCGAAGGGCATACAAGGGAGGAAGACGACGAGACATTCGGAAAGCTCCTATAGCGCAATTTCGTCAACTTATCAGAAACTCCCCAAGATGAGTTTTAATCATGCCATTCATCCTTTTTATCCCTTTGTGCAAACCCTGCAGAGCGCCGAGAATCGACGCTTTCCTGTTCTCTTTGACCATAGAGCGTGATGACCATGCAGCATCCAGCGCGTATTGAACTCTGGGCCATCCTGCGGCTGGCGGGGCCGTTGATTGCCTCGCAGTTGGCGCACATGCTGATGGTTCTCACCGACACCTTGATGATGGCGCGCCTGAGTCCCGAAGCACTGGCTGGCGGCGGCCTCGGCGCCGCGACCTATTCGTTTGTGTCGATCTTTTGCATCGGCGTCATCGCGGCGGTCGGCACCCTGGTGGCGATCCGTCAGGGCGCGGGCGATATCGTTGGCGCGGCGCGTCTGACCCAGGCCGGTTTGTGGCTGGCGTGGTTGATGGCTTTGGGCGCCGGTTTGCTGCTGTGGAATCTCAAACCGGTGTTGCTGCTGTTCGGCCAAACCGAGACCAATGTCCAGGCGGCCGGGCAGTTCCTGCTGATCCTGCCGTTCGCCCTGCCCGGTTACCTGAGCTTCATGGCCCTGCGCGGTTTCACCAGCGCCATCGGCCGGGCGACGCCGGTGATGGTCATCAGTCTCGGCGGTACGGTGGCCAACTTCGTACTTAACTATGCGTTGATCACCGGGATGTTCGGCCTGCCGAAAATGGGCCTGGTGGGCATCGGCCTGGTTACGGCGATTGTGGCTAATCTCATGGCTCTGGCGTTGGCGCTGCACATTCGGCGGCATCCGGCGTACGACGCGTATCCGTTGCGCCAGGGTTTGTCGCGGCCTAACCGGCAGTATCTGAAAGAGTTGTGGCGCCTTGGCCTCCCGATTGGCGGCACCTACGCGGTGGAAGTCGGGCTGTTTGCCTTCGCCGCGTTGTGCATGGGCACCATGGGCAGCACGCAACTGGGCGCGCACCAGATCGCGCTGCAGATTGTCTCGGTGGCGTTCATGATTCCGGCGGGGCTTTCTTACGCGATCACCATGCGCATCGGCCAGCATTACGGCGCCGGGCAACTGTTGGACGCGCGACTGGCCGGACGGGTCGGGATCGCGTTCGGCGCGGCAGCAATGCTCGGCTTCGCGATGGTCTTCTGGCTGCTGCCCAATCAGTTGATCGGCCTGTTCCTGGACCACAACGACCCGGCCTTCCGCCCCGTCATCGAACTGGCTGTGAGCCTGCTGGCGGTGGCGGCGTGGTTCGAGCTGTTCGACGGTACGCAAACCATCGCCATGGGCTGCATTCGCGGGCTCAAGGACGCCAAGACTACGTTTCTGGTCGGGCTGGGATGCTATTGGCTGATTGGCGCGCCTGCCGCCTGGTGGATGGCCTTCCATTTGAACTGGGGACCGACGGGCGTCTGGTGGGGGTTGGCGCTCGGGTTGGCGTGCGCGGCAGTGAGCCTGACACTGGCGTTTGAGTGGAAGATGAAGCGGATGATTCGGCGGGAGCCGTCGTCAGGGACAAGCTTCCAGATCGCTCAGCCAGACTGAGATTCCTGTAGGAGCAAGGCTTGCCCGCGAAAGCGTCGTGTCAGTCGACATTGTTGTTACTGACACGACGCTTTCGCGGGCAAGCCTTGCTCCTTGGGAGTTGTGTTTAAACCACGTCTTCCAATGCTGGCTGCTGATTGCTACCAAAGCTCAAATACTCAATCAGCTCCGTCAACGGCAGTGGCTTGCTGATCAGATACCCTTGCACCTGATCACAGCCAAACCCGCGCAGCAGATCCAGCTGCTCCGGCGTTTCCACGCCCTCGGCGACCACTTCAAGATTGAGGTTGTGCGCCAGGTTGATCATCGCGTGGACCAGCTTGCGATTCTCTTCGCGCCCTTCCATCCCGCCGACAAAACTCTTGTCGACCTTCAGCAAGGCGATCGGCAGGCTGTTGAGGTGCACGAACGAAGAGAAACCGGTGCCGAAGTCATCGAGGGAAAAGCGCACACCCAGACGCCCGAGGGCATCCATGGTCTGCTTCACCAGATCGCTGCGACGCATGACGGCGGTTTCGGTCAGTTCGAATTCCAGCCATTGCGCCTCGACGCCACGTTCGGCAATCAGCCGGCTCAGCGTCGAAAGCAACTGGCTGTCCTGAAACTGCCGGAATGACAGGTTGATCGCCATATGCAGCGCCGGCAAACCGCGTTCACGCAATGCCTGCATGTCGCGCAACGCGCGGGAAATCACCCAGTAACCGAGCGGCACAATCAAACCGCTTTGCTCGGCCAGTGGCACGAACTCGCTCGGCGGCAGCAAGCCACGCTCGGCGTGACGCCAGCGCACCAGGGCTTCGAGGCCGACAATCTGGCCGTCTTCCAGGTTCAGGCGTGGCTGGTAATGCAGTTCCAGCTCATCGCGACGCAACGCCCGGCGCAGCTCGCTTTCGAGGTCGGCCATGCTGCGGGCATTGCGGTTGATGCGTTCGTTGAAGATGTGAAAGGTGCAGCCTTGAGTGCTCTTGGCCTGCTGCATGGCGATGTGCGCGTGCCACATCAGCGGGTCGGCGCCGGCCTGGGCGCGGGCGTGGGCGATGCCCAGGCTGGAACCGATCAACAGGCTTTCGCCGTCGACCCAATAGGGCTCGGCCAGCGCCTCGGTAATTCTTTCGGCCATCCACTCGGCGCGTTGCGGTGCGCGGCGGGTATCTATCAGCAGGGCGAACTCATCGCTGCCCAGCCGCGCCAGTTGATCGCCAGCCTCGAGCTGGCTTTTCAACCGCGCGACCACTTGCAGTATCAACCGGTCGCCAGCCTGGTGGCCGAGGGCGTCGTTGGCGTGGCGGAAGTTGTCGAGGTCAAGGTGACCGAGGGCCAGGCCCCGGCCATCGTTTTCCGCCAACCGCGCGGCCAGCAAAGTCTGGAAGCCCTGGCGGTTGGCGATGCCGGTCAGCGGATCTTGCTCGGCCAGGCGCTGCAGGGTGTTTTCCAGCACACCGCGCTCGCGCACATGACGCAGGCAACGGCGCAACATGCCGGGATCGAGATGATCACGCACCAACCAGTCGCTCACGCCATCGGGCGGCAACAGCGGCTCGTGTTCGAGCAGCAACACCGTCGGCAAACTGCAACGGCCCGGCGCCGGCTGAAGGGCCGGGATCGTCAACAACACCGCGCTGCGGTTGTCATCGAACAGAGCGCTGACCGATTCCCAGCTTGGAGCGCTGATGAGCACGGCCGAGCTCCCCATCGGAGCCAGACACTCGCGCAACAACGCTGCCCACGCTGGCTCTTCGGCCAATAGCAGCAAACGCAAGGGTTCGACAGGCGTAGACAAGCTAGCTCCCTAGACTCTGCAATGATGTAGTCGGCGGGCATTATGCCGTGCCGATAACCAATGACCAAATGACATCAGTTATCAAACGAGGCCTTTGTATCCGGAATTACGAACATTAGACGCAAATTCATCGCGCATCCTGCGTGAAAGTAACAAAACCGGCAAATATAGATAGCGTGTTGCGTCACAAGTCGGAGAGAGCAGCACAATTTGCTGAGCCTGTTAAAATGCCGGCCCATTTCGTGACTGACTCCTGAATTTACGTATGTCCCGACTCAATCCCCGGCAGCAAGAAGCCGTGAGCTACGTCGGCGGCCCTCTTTTGGTGCTCGCCGGCGCGGGCTCCGGCAAGACCAGTGTGATCACGCGCAAGATCGCGCACTTGATCCAGAACTGCGGCATTCGCGCCCAGTACATCGTCGCCATGACCTTTACCAACAAGGCCGCGCGCGAGATGAAGGAACGGGTCGGCACCCTGCTCAAGGGCGGCGAAGGCCGTGGCCTGACGGTGTGCACCTTCCACAATCTGGGCCTGAACATCATCCGCAAGGAACACGTGCGGCTGGGCTACAAACCGGGCTTCTCGATCTTCGACGAGACCGACGTCAAAGCCCTGATGACCGACATCATGCAAAAGGAATACGCGGGCGACGACGGCGTCGACGAGATCAAGAACATGATCGGCTCGTGGAAAAACGACCTGATCCTGCCGCCCGAAGCCCTGGAAAACGCCCGCAACCCCAAGGAACAGACCGCCGCCATTGTCTACACCCACTATCAGCGCACGCTCAAGGCGTTCAACGCGGTGGACTTCGACGACCTGATCCTGCAGCCGGTGAAACTGTTCCAGGAACACCCCGACATCCTCGAAAAGTGGCAGAACAAAGTCCGCTACCTGCTGGTGGACGAATACCAGGACACCAACGCCAGTCAGTATTTGCTGGTGAAGTTGCTGATCGGCACGCGCAACCAGTTCACCGTGGTTGGCGACGACGACCAGTCGATTTACGCCTGGCGCGGCGCCCGGCCGGAAAACCTGATGCTGCTCAAGGACGACTATCCGTCGCTGAAAGTGGTCATGCTGGAGCAAAACTATCGCTCCACCAGTCGCATCCTGCGGTGTGCCAACGTGTTGATCTCGAACAACCCGCACGAATTCGAAAAGCAGCTGTGGAGCGAGATGGGCCACGGCGACGAGATCCGCGTCATCCGTTGCCGCAACGAAGACGCCGAAGCCGAGCGCGTGGCCGTGGAACTGCTGACCCTACACTTGCGCACCGACCGGCCATACAGCGATTTCGCGATCCTGTATCGCGGTAACTACCAGGCCAAGCTGATCGAGCTGAAGTTGCAGCATCACCAGATTCCGTATCGCCTGTCCGGCGGCAACAGCTTTTTCGGACGTCAGGAAGTGAAAGACCTGATGGCGTACTTCCGCCTGATCGTGAACCCGGATGACGACAACGCCTTCCTGCGCGTGATCAACGTCCCACGCCGGGAGATCGGTTCGACCACCCTGGAAAAGCTCGGCAACTACGCCACCGAACGCAAAATCTCGATGTACGCCGCCACCGACGAAATCGGCCTGGGCGAGCATCTGGACACGCGCTTCACCGATCGCCTGTCGCGCTTCAAGCGTTTCATGGACAAGGTCCGGGAGCAGTGCGCCGGCGAAGACCCGATCTCGGCGCTGCGCAGCATGGTCATGGACATCGACTACGAGAACTGGCTGCGCACCAACAGCTCCAGCGACAAGGCCGCCGACTACCGCATGGGTAACGTCTGGTTCCTGATCGAGGCGTTGAAAAACACCCTGGAGAAAGACGAAGAAGGCGAGATGACCGTCGAAGACGCCATCGGCAAGCTCGTTTTGCGCGACATGCTGGAACGTCAGCAGGAAGAGGAAGACGGCGCCGAAGGCGTGCAGATGATGACCTTGCACGCCTCCAAGGGTCTGGAATTTCCTTACGTGTTCATCATGGGCATGGAAGAGGAAATCCTCCCGCACCGCTCCAGCATCGAAGCCGACACCATCGAAGAAGAACGCCGCCTGGCCTACGTGGGGATTACCCGCGCGCGTCAGACGCTGGCCTTCACCTTCGCCGCCAAGCGTAAGCAATATGGCGAGATCATCGACTGCGCGCCGAGCCGCTTCCTCGATGAATTGCCGCCGGACGACCTGGCCTGGGAAGGCACCGACGACACACCTGTTGAAGTCAAAGCCGTTCGCGGCAATACCGCATTGGCGGATATACGGGCGATGTTAAAGCGCTAGAATTGAGCACTTTTTAACCGAACACTTTTTGACAAGCTAGGCGCACACGGCGCCAGTAGAGGAACGCTTCATGGAAGCACTGCACCAGAAAATTCGCGAACAAGGCATCGTGCTTTCCGATCAGGTCCTGAAGGTCGACGCCTTTTTGAACCACCAGATCGACCCGGCCCTGATGAAGCTGATCGGCGACGAGTTCGCTGCGCTGTTCAAGGACTCGGGCATCACCAAGATCGTCACCATCGAAGCCTCGGGCATCGCCCCGGCGATCATGACCGGTCTGAACCTGGGCGTGCCGGTGATTTTTGCGCGCAAGCATCAGTCGCTGACCCTGACCGAAAACCTGCTTTCGGCGACCGTTTACTCGTTCACCAAGCAGACCGAAAGCACCGTGGCGATCTCCCCGCGCCACCTGACCAGCAGCGACCGCGTGCTGATCATTGACGACTTCCTGGCCAACGGTAAGGCGTCGCAAGCGCTGATCTCGATCATCAAACAGGCCGGCGCGACCGTGGCCGGTTTGGGAATTGTGATCGAGAAGTCGTTCCAGGGTGGGCGTGCGGAGCTGGATGCGCAGGGTTATCGGGTTGAGTCGTTGGCGCGGGTGCAGTCGCTGAAGGATGGCGTTGTTACTTTCATCGAATAACCAGCAGCACCGCATTTCCCCTGTGGGAGCCAGCCTGCTGGCGATGGCGTCGTGTCAGTCAAAATCTTCAAGACTGACAGACAGCCATCGCCAGCAGGCTGGCTCCCACAGTTGGTTTTGCGTTGGGCGTTACTGCGCGGTGGCTTTGAGGCCGGTGAGCAGCAGCCGCTGAAACAAATCCTCTTTCAACCCCTCCGGGTTGGTCAGCTGCATCCGCTCCAGATGCTCGGGAAACGCCGCAGCCTCAGGCGCATCCAGCGCCGCCTTGCCCAACTCCAGAATCTCCGTCAGCTTGAACTTGCTCTTCAGCCAGTTCAGCGCCCGCAACAAGTCCCGCTCTTCAGCCGTGAAATCACACCCCAGCGGATACTCCGGAAACAACTGCGGATGCCGCGCCTGAATCGCCTGCAATCGCTGCGGACTGTTGTCCGCAAAACGCGGATCAAGACGGAAATTCTTCGGCAATTTGCCCACGTTCTGCGCTTGCTCGATCAACCCCGACTGGAACCGTGAGTCGCTGATATTCAGCAACGCCTCGATCACCGCCGCATCGGTCTTGCCGCGCAAATCGGCGATGCCGTACTCGGTGACCACGATGTCGCGCAGATGCCGCGGGATCGTGCAATGGCCGTACTCCCAGACGATGTTGGAACTGACCTCCCCGCCCGCCTCGCGCCAGCTGCGCAGCAGTAGAATCGAACGCGCGCCCTCCAGCGCATGACCCTGGGCGACGAAGTTGTACTGCCCGCCGACGCCGCTGAGCACCCGCCCGTCTTCGAGCTGATCGGCCACGCCGGCACCGAGCAACGTCATGGTGAACACGGTGTTGATAAAACGCGCATCCAGTCGCTGCAAGCGTTTGAGTTCTTCCTGGCCGTAGAGCTCGTTGATGTAGCTGATGCGGGTCATGTTGAATTCGAGCCGCTTGCTCTGGGGCAGCTCTCGAAGACGTTCGTAAAAGCTGCGCGGCCCGAGGAAAAACCCCCCGTGCACCGAAATGCCGTCGGTTTGCGCCGCTTCGTCCAGCGTGCCGGCATTCGCCTGTTGCTGGGTCAGGACATCGGGATAGACCTTGCGCCGCACGATCCCGGCGTCGGCCAGCACCAGCAAGCCGTTGACGAACATTTCGCTGCAACCATACAAGCCTTTGGCGAAGGGTTCGATTCCGCCTTCACGGTCGATCAACTGCGCCCACTGGCTGAGATTCACGTCCGCCAGCAGCGCTTTGTAACCCTTGTTGTCAGCCTGCCGCGCCAGCAACGCAGCCGTCAGCGCGTCGCCCATGGCACCGATGCCGATCTGCAAAGTGCCGCCATCGCGCACCAGCGTGCTGGCGTGCAGGCCAATGAAGTGATCCTGGAAGCCCACCGGCATGTTCGGCGTGGAGAACAGCGTGGTGTTGTCCTTCTCGTCGATCAGCAGGTCGAAGGCGTCGATGCCGACTTCGGCGTCGCCGGGCATGTACGGCAAGTCGTTGTGCACCTGGCCCACGAGCAGGATCGTCTCCCCCTCTGCCCGGCGTTTCTCCATCATCGGGAACAGGTCGAGGGTGATGTCCGGGTTACAGCTCAGGCTGAGGCGATCGGGATGCTCGCTGTGGCTGGCCACCAGTTGCGCGACCAGATTCAAACCGGCGGCATTGATGTCCCGCGCGGCGTGGCTGTAGTTGCTGCTGACGTAATCCTGCTGAGCGGATGCGCTATGCAGCAGGCTGCCAGGCTGCATGAAAAATTGGTGGACGTGGATGTTGGGCGGCAGGTTGTCCTTGTGCAAGCCCGCGAGGAAATCCAGTTCCGGATAGTCGCCGAACACCCGTTCGATGAAGGGCTCAAGGAAGCGCTTTTGCAAACCGTCGCCCAAGGAAGGACGGCCCAGGCACAGCGCGGTGTAGATCGTCAGTTGCCGTTCGGGCAGTTGCGCGATGCGTTGAAACAGTGCGTTGACGAAGTGGTTGGGTTTGCCCAGACCGAGGGGCAAGCCCATGTGGATATGCGCCGGCAACCGTGCCAGCACATCATCGACCGCCTGTTCGATAGAACACAGCTGCACCATCTGATCCTCCCTTACATTCCGTGAATTGGGGTTGGACCGAGCGTGCCGGGCCTTTGCTGCAAAGAATAGTCCCAAGGCCAAATCGCGAGCACAAAAAAGCCGCTCATAAGCGGCTTTTTGCTGAAGATGGCGGCTTACTTCAAGCCGGACATCTTCTGGATAGCGCCCTTCAGATCGGCATCAGAGCAATCGGCGCAGGTGCCTTTAGGCGGCATCGCGTTGACGCCGGAGATTGCCTTCGCCAGCAAGCCATCAAGGCCGCCTTCTTTCTTGGCGCGGTCGCCCCAGGCTGCCGCATCACCGACTTTCGGCGCGCCCAACAGGCCGGTGCCGTGGCAAGCGTTGCAATGTTTTGCAATCACTGAGTCAGGAGTTTTGGCATCACCGCCGCCCGCCGAAGCAGCGACTTCCATCCCCTTGCACTCTTTACCCGTCACACAGACCTGGCCGACTGGCTCAAGGCGTTTGGCAATATCGTCGTTGGTCGCAGCTTGAGCGCTGACAGCCCATAGGGCCAATACGGTTGCTGGTGCAGCCAGCATTTTCATAATTAGATTCACGCGTTCACCCTCAATGGTGGCTAGTCACGCCTACGGCCACGGTTCGCAGGCGGGCGCAAGTATAGCGGTAAGCCCGTCGCACTGAAACAACCCCAAAGTCGAAGGGGTCTTGTTGCGCGGCGGAAAAACCCTTCGGGTGTCGCTGCCATACTGGCAGGACGCCTCTTCACTTAGAAATTCGCTGGCGTGGCTGCGCTGATTAGTCGCGCCGGCGCATCGAACGGATTACGGAAACGGTGTGGCTTGGTACTTTCAAAGTAGTAGCTATCGCCTGCTTCAAGCACAAAAGTTTCCAGCCCGACCACCAGTTCCAGCCGTCCTTCCACCAGAATCCCGGTTTCCTCACCCTCATGGGTGAGCATCTCGTCACCGGTGTCGGCGCCAGGCGGGTAGATTTCATTGAGGAAGGCGATGGCGCGGCTCGGGTGCGCCCGGCCGACCAGTTTCATGGTCACGGCACCATCGGAAATATCGATCAGCTCGTTGGCCTTGTAGACGATCTGAGTCGGTTTTTCCTGCAGGATCTCTTCGGAAAAGAACTCGACCATGGACATGGGAATCCCGCCCAGAACCTTGCGCAGCGAACTGATCGAGGGACTGACACTGTTCTTCTCGATCATCGAAATGGTGCTGTTGGTGACGCCCGCGCGCTTGGCGAGTTCACGCTGCGAAAGACCTTTGAGCTTACGGATGGATTGCAGTCGTTCACCGACGTCCAATGCTGGAGCCTCCAGGGATTCAGGTTGTAGGAATATTGAGCGTTATCATGGCGACAGCGTTCAGTATTTACAACACTTTGGCCTGAATCCTGTTCGGCGAGGCGACTTCCGGTGCGCAGTGTCTGGGCTTAAGCCCCGGAATAGAGCAGCGGCACCCGGCGCAGGTTGCAGAAGATCTGGTAAGGAATCGTGTCCGCGGCCGCCGCAACGTCGCTGGCGAGAATGTTTTTACCCCACAACTCCACGGTCGATCCCAGACCCGCTTGCGGCACGTCGGTCAAATCGATGCAAAGCATGTCCATCGACACCCGGCCGATCAATTGGCTGCGCTGACCGGCGACCAGCACCGGCGTACCGGTCGGCGCTTGACGCGGATAGCCATCGGCATAACCCATGGCCACCACCCCCACGCGCATCGGTTTTTCGGTGATAAATTTGGCGCCGTAACCGATCGGCTCGCCAGCCGGCAGCTCACGCACGCAAATCACTTTCGATTCCAGGGTCATCACCGGTTGCAGGCGGGATGCTACGGCGTTGGCTTCTTCGAACGGCGTGGCGCCGTAGAGCATGATGCCCGGGCGAACCCAGTCGCTTGGAATCTGCGGCCAACCGAGCACCGCCGGTGAGTTGCGCAGGCTGATCTCGGCGGACAAACCCTGGCGTGCCGCTTCAAACACCGCGACCTGCTCAGCACTGGCTTGCTCGTGCAGCTCATCGGCGCGGGCGAAGTGGCTCATCAGCACGATCTTCGCGACCTTGCCGCTGGCCAGCAGCCGTTGATAGGCCGCCTGGTAATCCTTTGGATGCAGACCGACCCGGTGCATGCCCGAATCAAGTTTGAGCCACACCGTGATCGGCTTGCTCAGCGCGGCCTTCTCGATGGCTTCGAGCTGCCACAACGAATGCACCACGCACCAGAAATCATGCTCGACGATCAGCGCCAACTCATCGGCTTCGAAAAAGCCTTCCAGCAGCAACACCGGCGCCCGAATGCCTGCGGCGCGCAGTTCCAGCGCTTCTTCAATGCACGCCACGGCAAACCCGTCCGCCTCGGCTTCCAGCGCCTGGGCGCAACGCACCGCGCCATGGCCGTAGGCGTCGGCCTTGATCACCGCGAGGGCCTTGGCCCCAGTGATTTCACGGGCAATCCGGTAGTTGTGACGCAGGGCTTGAAGGTCGATCAGGGCACGGGCTGGACGCATGGCGGCAGGCTTCTAGACAGTCATGGGAATAAAAACCGGCGCTGGCTGACGGCGTTAACCACCAACAGCACCGGAGAGGGATCTTTCTGACAGGCTTATGGCAGAGCGGCTACAACCGACAGCTCCACCAGGATTTCCGGTTCGCACAGCTTCGATTCAACCGTCGCACGGGCCGGGGCCACGCCTTTTGGCAGCCACTTGTCCCAGACCGCGTTCATGCCTTCGAAGTGCGCATCAATGTCTTTCAGGTAAATCGTCACCGACAGCAAATGGTTCTTGTCGGTGCCCGCCAGATCCAGCAAACGCTCGATATTGGCGAGGGTTTCGCGGGTCTGCTGTTCAATCCCGGCGTTCATGTCATCGCCGACCTGCCCTGCCAAATACACCGTACCGTTGTGAGCGACGATCTGACTCATGCGCTCATTGGTGAGCTGGCGCTGGATTGCCATGTTTTGCGGACTCCTGGAGTTTGCTGCCATAACGGGAAATATCGAGGCCTTCGGCGCTGATCTGCGGCGTTTTCTTCGCCATCAGGTCGGCCAGCAAGCGACCGGAACCGCACGCCATGGTCCAGCCGAGCGTGCCGTGACCGGTGTTCAGGAACAGATTGCTGAATGGCGTGCCACCAACGATTGGCGTGCCATCCGGGGTGGTCGGACGCAGACCGGTCCAGAAGCTTGCCTGGGCCAGATCGCCCCCCTGAGGATAGAGGTCGTTGACGATCATCTCCAGAGTTTCGCGCCGACGCGGGTTCAGCGACAGGTCAAAACCGGCTATTTCAGCCATGCCGCCGACGCGGATACGGTTGTCGAAACGGGTGATCGCGACCTTGTAGGTTTCGTCGAGGATAGTCGAAGTCGGGGCCATCGCCGGGTTGGTGATCGGCACGGTCAGGGAATAACCCTTGAGCGGATACACCGGGGCGCGGATACCCAGCGGCTTGAGCAACTGCGGCGAGTAGCTGCCGAGTGCCAATACATAGCGGTCAGCGGTTTCCAGCTTGCCGTCGATCCACACGCCGTTGATGCGATCACCGGCGTAGTCGAGCTTCTGAATGTCTTGGCCGAAGCGGAATTCCACACCCAGTTTCACTGCCATTTCGGCCAGTCGGGTGGTGAAGATCTGGCAGTCGCCGGTCTGGTCGTTCGGCAGGCGCAGGGCACCGGCGAGGATGTCGGTGACGCTGGCCAGGGCCGGTTCAACGCGGGCAATGCCTTCGCGGTCGAGCAGTTCGAACGGCACGCCGGACTCTTTCAGCACGGCGATGTCTTTCGCGGCGCCGTCGAGCTGAGCCTGGGTGCGGAACAATTGAGTCGTACCGAGGCTGCGGCCTTCGTAGGCAATGCCGGTTTCGGCGCGCAATTCATCGAGGCAGTCACGGCTGTACTCGGACAGGCGGACCATGCGCTCCTTGTTCACCGCGTAACGGCTGGCGGTGCAGTTGCGCAACATCTGCGCCATCCACAGGTACTGGTCGATGTCGGCGGTGGCCTTGATCGCCAACGGTGCATGGCGCTGCAGCAGCCACTTGATGGCCTTGAGCGGCACACCCGGCGCGGCCCACGGCGAGGCATAACCCGGTGATACCTGCCCGGCGTTGGCGAAACTGGTCTCCATGGCCGCAGCCGGCTGACGGTCCACCACCACCACTTCGAACCCGGCACGCGCCAGATAATAAGCACTGGTGGTACCGATGACGCCGCTACCCAAGACCATAACGCGCATTTTCATATCCCTCATCGCGGCGTGCCGCTGACGTTTGTAGTTCAGACCGTAGATGTGGGCAGTTTAAAAAAGATTAGCCAGTGCTTTTCACTATATAAGCACCTATATTTGGCGACAATTCTCGGCAAAAACGCTTTTCACGGAGGCGCATCCCCTATGCGTACCAACACTCAGACCAAACGTGAGCTGGACAAGATCGACCGCAACATCCTGCGGATCCTGCAAGCGGACGGGCGTATTTCCTTCACCGAGCTTGGGGAAAAGGTCGGGCTCTCGACCACGCCCTGCACCGAGCGGGTTCGGCGCCTGGAGCGCGAAGGGATCATCATGGGCTACAACGCCCGGCTGAATCCGCAGCACCTCAAGGGTAGTCTGCTGGTGTTCGTCGAGATCAGCCTCGACTACAAATCCGGCGATACTTTCGAAGAGTTCCGACGTGCGGTGCTGAAATTGCCCCATGTGCTGGAGTGCCATTTGGTGTCGGGGGATTTCGACTATCTGGTGAAGGCACGGATTTCCGAGATGGCCTCGTACCGCAAGTTGCTGGGCGACATTCTGCTCAAGCTGCCGCATGTGCGGGAATCCAAGAGCTATATCGTGATGGAAGAGGTGAAGGAGAGTTTGAGTTTGCCGATTCCGGATTGAGATTTTGTAGTGCCTGGTCAGACCCCATCGCTAGCAGGCTAGCTCCCACAGTTGATCTTCAGCGGACACACATTCTGTGCATGACACAGATCCAGTGTGGGAGCTAGCCTGCTAGCGATTACAGGCAACTCGGTCTTCCCTCAGACGAGCACCTGCCGGGTCGACGCCATGTACTCATGAATCTGCTTCTCCACCCGCGGATGAATCAACTCCACCGGCCCCCGCCCATTGGGGCACGGCAACGTTTTGGTGGTGCCAAACAACCGGCAAATCAGCGGCCGCTCGTCATACACCGTGCAGCCGTTTGGCCCAAGGTGTACACAGTTGAGCTCATCCATCGCCGCATCCTGCTCAGCGCGCGTCTTGCGCGGCAGGCGGGACATTTCTTCGGGTGAGGTAGTCACCGGCCCACAGCAGTCATGGCAGCCGGGCACACACTCGAACGAGGGAATCTGCTGTCGCAGGGTGCGGATTTTCTGACTGTTGCAGCTCATCGAAACGGTGACCCAAAGCGGACTGGAGCGGGATTCTGAAGCAAAAGCCCCAATCCAGACAGCCACAACCGACCAGTGTTGCCCCCGCCGGAAGGTCCGGCTTATGCTCCGTCAAATTTTCCAGACACAAAAATCAGGATGACGCGCATGAATGCCCGCGCCCAGCACATTGCCTCCTATTACGCGGCCAGCAGCCTGCCGCAGCCCGATCATCCGGTGTTGAAAGGTGAATTAGTGGCCGATGTGTGCGTGGTCGGTGGCGGGTTTTCCGGGCTGAACACGGCGCTTGAGCTGGCCGAGCGTGGCCTCAGTGTGGTGCTGCTCGAGGCGCACAAGATTGGTTGGGGTGCCAGTGGCCGCAATGGCGGGCAGCTGATTCGTGGCGTCGGCCATGGTCTCGATCAGTTCGCCAACGTGATCGGTGCAGACGGTGTGCGTCAGATGAAACTCATGGGCCTGGAAGCGGTGGAAATCGTCCGACAACGCGTCGAGCGTTTTCAGATCCCTTGCGACCTGACGTGGGGCTACTGCGATCTCGCCAACAAAACCCGCGACCTGGAAGGCTTCGCCGAAGACGCCGAAGAACTGCGCAGCCTCGGCTACCGCTACGAAACCCGCTTGCTGCAAGCCCACGAAATGCACTCGGTGGTGGGCTCCGACCGCTACGTCGGCGGCCTGATCGACATGGGTTCGGGGCATCTGCACCCTCTCAACCTGGCCTTGGGCGAAGCTGCCGCCGCGCAGGAATTGGGCGCGAAGTTGTTCGAACAATCGGCGGTAACCCGCATCGATTACGGCCCGGAGGTGACGGTCCATACGGCTCAAGGTTCGGTTCGCGCGAAGACGCTGGTGCTGGGCTGCAATGCCTACCTCAACCAGCTGAACCCGGAGCTCAGCGGCAAGGTATTGCCCGCCGGCAGCTACATCATCGCCACCGAACCCTTGAGCGAAGAACAGGCGCACGAACTGCTGCCGCAGAACATGGCGGTGTGTGATCAACGGGTGGCGCTGGATTACTACCGACTCTCGGCAGATCGACGGTTGCTGTTTGGTGGGGCTTGCCACTATTCAGGTCGCGACCCGAAGGACATCGCGGCGTACATGCGACCGAAGATGCTGGAAGTGTTCCCGCAACTGGCCGGGGTGAAGATCGATTACCAATGGGGCGGGATGATCGGCATCGGCGCCAACCGCCTGCCGCAGATCGGCCGGCTCAAGGATCAGCCGAACGTGTATTACGCCCAGGCTTATTCAGGTCACGGGGTGAATGCCACGCATCTGGCGGGCAAGTTGCTGGCCGAGGCGATCAGTGGGCAGCAGAGTGGCGGGTTCGATCTGTTTGCCAAGGTGCCGCACATGACGTTTCCGGGCGGCAAGCATTTGCGTTCGCCGTTGTTGGCGTTGGGGATGTTGTGGCATCGGCTTAAAGAGCTGGTCTAAAGAATTTTTGGCGTTCTTGCGGACGCCTTCGCGGGCAAGCCTCGCTCAGATTAACGCGCCCCCCTGTAGGAGCGAGGCTTGCCCGCGAATGGATCTAAAGAACACCACAAAACTCAGATCCGCCAAAAAGGCTTAAGCCCCTCCTCCCGCGCCTGCTCCCGGCTCAACCCGATATCCCTCAATTGCTCCGGCGTCAGCTCCAGCAACCCCTTGCGCGTGTGCAGACGATGCCAGAACAGACCCCAGCGACTCAGGCCGGACGGCGCGTTGCGCATGATCGCTTCCCGCGCACCGTTTTTTTGCCCTGCCGCCAGTTCCTGACTGCGTAACGTCAGCCGCACATCGCTCAAGCCGTTCATTTTGAATGCTCCTGTTTACTTGGGTAGCCAGAGCTTTCATGATGCGTCGACGGCGAAAAGCATTACAGATTCAACCTGAGAGTATTAACTCCATACAGATTTCGCGTTTTAGCCTCTGAATCACAATTTTTTGCCTTATCTGTACTGGTTAACCGAATCATCTACATCGAGACTGCGCCATGACCCTCTACGTCAACCTCGCCGAATTGCTCGGAACGCGGATCGAACAGGGCTTCTATCGTCCCGGTGACCGACTGCCGTCCGTGCGGGCATTAAGCGTCGAGCACGGCGTCAGCCTGAGCACAGTGCAGCAAGCCTATCGGGTGCTGGAAGACAGCGGCCTGGCGATGCCGAAACCCAAGTCCGGCTACTTCGTCCCGGTGAGTCGCGAATTGCCGGAGCTACCGGCGATTGGCCGCCCCGCCCAGCGCCCGGTGGATATTTCGCAGTGGGATCAAGTGCTGGAACTGATCCGCGCAGTACCGCGCAAGGACGTGGTGCAACTGGGTCGCGGCATGCCGGACATCACCACGCCGACCATGAAACCGTTGCTGCGCAACCTCGCGCGCATCAGTCGGCGGCAGGACATGCCCGGTCTGTATTACGACAACATTCACGGCACCCTCGAATTACGCGAGCAGATTGCGCGCCTGATGCTGGATTCCGGATGCCAACTGACAGCCAACGACCTGGTGATTACCACCGGCTGTCACGAAGCGCTGTCCACCAGCATTCGCTCCATCTGTGAGCCGGGTGACATCGTCGCCGTGGACTCGCCAAGCTTTCACGGCGCGATGCAGACGCTCAAGGGCCTGAACATGAAGGCCCTGGAAATCCCCACTGACCCGCTGACCGGGATCAGCCTCGATGCGCTGGAACTGGCTCTGGAACAGTGGCCGATCAAGGCCATACAGTTGACGCCCAACTGCAACAACCCGCTGGGCTACATCATGCCGGAATCGCGCAAACGCGCGTTGTTGACGCTCGCACAGCGTTTCGACGTAGCGATCATCGAGGACGATGTGTATGGCGAACTGGCCTACAACTACCCGCGCCCCCGCACGATCAAATCCTTCGACGAAGACGGCCGCGTCCTGCTCTGCAGTTCATTTTCCAAAACCCTGGCGCCCGGTCTACGGATCGGCTGGGTTGCACCGGGCCGCTATCTGGAGCGGGTGCTGCACATGAAATACATCAGCACTGGCAGCACCGCGCCGCAACCGCAGATTGCCATCGCCGAATTCCTCAAGGCCGGTCACTTCGAACCGCATTTGCGGCGAATGCGCACTCAGTACCAGCGCAATCGCGACATGATGATCGATTGGGTCAGCCGCTATTTTCCCGCCGGCACCCGCGCCAGTCGGCCGCAAGGCAGTTTCATGCTCTGGGTTGAACTGCCTGATGGTTTCGACACCCTGAAACTGAACCGCGCCTTGCACGACCAGGGCGTACAGATTGCCGTCGGCAGCATCTTTTCTCCCTCGGGCAAGTACCGCAATTGCCTGCGGATGAACTACGCTGCCAAGCCAACACCACAGATCGAAGACGCGGTGCGCAAGGTCGGCGCTGCGGCAATCAAACTGCTGGCGGAAAATGACAGCTTCACTGACTGACTTTTAACGGGATTTCAGCGTCCATATGCCGACACCCGCCGCCAATCGGAACGATCCTACGTGAGAGTCAGACAGCCCCTGCTCGCTCTTCTGCTACTCGCCTCGCTCCTGGGCGGTTGCGTCAGCTTCGATGTTCAACGCGAACCCAGTCAGGCGCTGCCCGCCAGTGATTCGGCATTCGGTCGATCGATCCAGGCCCAGGCCGCGCCCCATGAGGGGAAGTCCGGTTTTCGCTTGCTGTCCAATAGCGGCGAAGCCTTCATGGCCCGTGCCGAGTTGATCCGCAACGCCCAAAGCAGCCTCGACTTGCAGTACTACATCGTCCACGACGGCATCAGCACGCGCATGCTGGTGGACGAACTGCTCAAGGCGGCCGACCGTGGCGTGCGTGTGAGAATCCTGCTCGACGACACCACCAGCGACGGCCTCGACTGGATCATCGCTACCCTCGCGGCGCATCCGCAGATCCAGATTCGCCTGTTCAACCCGCTGCACCTGGGCCGGGCCACGGGCGTGACGCGAAATATCGGCCGGCTGTTGAACCTGTCGCTGCAACACCGGCGCATGCACAACAAATTGTGGCTGGCGGACAACAGCGCATCCATCGTCGGCGGCCGCAATCTGGGGGACGAATATTTCGATGCCGAGCCCAACCTGAACTTCACCGACATCGACATGCTCGGCGTCGGGCCGGTTGCCGAGCAGCTCGGCCACAGCTTTGACCAATACTGGAACAGCGCGCTGAGCAAGCCGATCGATGAATTCCTGTCGAGCAAACCGACGCAAAAGGACCTGCAAAATACCCGCACACGTCTGGAAGAATCGCTGGAAGAGACGCGCAAACAGAACCACGCGCTGTATCAACAATTGATGACCTACACCACAAACCCGCGCATGGACATCTGGCGCCGAGAGTTGATCTGGGCCTGGAATCAGGCGTTGTGGGACGCACCGAGCAAGGTCTTGTCTGACGGCGAGCCAGATCCGCAACTGCTGCTCACCACACAGTTGGCGCCTGAGCTCACCGGGGTCAGCAAAGAGCTGATCATGATCTCGGCGTACTTCGTACCGGGGCAGCCGGGCCTGGTTTACCTCACCGGCCGCGCCGATGCCGGGGTCTCCGTCAGCCTGCTGACCAACTCGCTGGAAGCCACCGACGTCCCGGCGGTGCACGGCGGTTACGCGCCCTATCGCCGGGCGCTGCTGGAACATGGCGTGAAGCTGTACGAATTGCGCCGCCAACCCGGTGAAGGCGGCGGCAGCGGACCGCATATTTTTTACAGCAAGTCCTACCGTGGTTCCGATTCGAGCCTGCACAGCAAGGCGATGATCTTCGACCAGCAGAAATCCTTCATCGGCTCGTTCAACTTCGACCCGCGCTCGGTGCTGTGGAACACCGAAGTCGGCGTGCTGGTGGACAGCCCCGAACTCGCTGCGCATGTGCGCAAAGCGGCAATGGAGGGCATGGCGCCGCCCCTGAGTTATCAGGTGAAACTGGAAAACGACCGGATCGTCTGGGTGACGGAGGACGACGGCAAAATGCACACGCTGACCAAGGAACCGGGAAGTTGGTGGCGCCAGTTCAATTCGTGGATGAGTACCGCCGTGGGACTGGAACGGATGCTGTAACAGACAATAAACATCCCTGTGGGAGCGGGCTTGCCCGCGATTGCAGTTTCACATTCAACATTGACGTCGACTGTCAGACCGCTATCGCGAGCAAGCTCGCTCCCACAGGGGATTTGGTTGGCTGGAGTTTAGTGTCAGGCAGGTTCAGCAACTGTACCGAATGCACCTTGGCGCGACAGCAGGATTACCAACCCGAACGCACCGGCCGCCATCAACAGCGGCAACGCATGCCCGCTGATCCACTGGCTACCAGCCCCCGCAGCCAACGGTCCGACCAGACAACCGATGCCCCATAGCTGCGCGATATGCGCATTGGCCCGCACCAGCGCATCGTCGCGATAACGTTCGCCGATCAGGATCAGTGACAAAGTAAACAAGCCCCCGGCACTGGCGCCAAACAGCACCCACAACGGCCAGATCAGCAACGTGTCGATCAGCAACGGTATCGCCAGGCTCGATACCAGCAGGATCACTGCACAACCGGTGAACAACGTGCGTCGCGACAGGCGATCCGCCAGCGCGCCAATCGGCAGTTGCAGCAGGGCATCACCGACCACCACAGTGCTGACCATCGCTAACGCGATTTCCGTGGAAAAGCCCTGGCGCAGGCAATAGACCGGCAACAAGGTCAGGATCATCGCCTCGAACGCCGCGAACAGCGCTACGCCCCAGGCAATCGCCGGCAGACCTCGGCAGAAGCCCCACAAGTCGCTGAAGGTCACGCTGCAGGCTTCACTGGTCGGTGCGCCGCTGCGACCCAGCAACAGGAACGGCGCCGCCGTGAGCAAACCGACGCCGACCCAGAATCCATAATCGTGTTCGGTGCCCAGAACGCCCAGCAGTAACGGTCCGGCCAACTGACTCAGCGCATAGCTGCTGCCATACAGTGCCACCAGCCGGCCGCGCCATTGCTCGACCACCAGCTGGTTGATCCAGCTTTCACCGAGGATGAAGACGAGAGTCAGGATGACCCCGATCATCAGCCGCAACAGCAACCAGACTGGATAACTCGGTAACAGCGCAAGCAACCCGATGGACAACGCGCCAGCCCAAAGACACAGACGCATCAGATTGGCCGTGCCGAGGCGCGCCGCCAGATGACTGGAAATCTTCGCCCCCAGCAACACACCAATCGCCGGCATCGCGGCCATTACACCGATGGCAAACGAACCGTAACCCCAGCCTTCCAGGCGAAACGACACCAGCGGCATGCTGACGCCCAGGGCCAGACCGACACTCAAGACAGACGCCAACACGGCGAAATAAGTCGCCCAACGCATGTTCCACGCTCCTGTGGATATTTTTATGTACGACACAAAGCACTGTGGGAGCGAGCCTGCTCGCGAAGACGGAGCAACATTCAACATTGATGTCGACTGTTACACCGCTTTCGCGAGCAGGCTCGCTCCCACAGGGGATTCGCGTCCTCAGGGGAACCTGTTTTAGTACAGGCTCCCCTACTGGCTTACAACTTGATCCAGGTCGCCTTCAGCTCGGTGTACTTGTCGAACGCATGCAGCGACTTGTCGCGGCCGTTGCCCGACTGCTTGAAGCCACCGAACGGTGCGGTCATGTCGCCGCCGTCGTACTGGTTGACCCACACGCTACCGGCACGCAGCGCACGGGCGGTCAGGTGAGCCTTCGAGATGTCCTTGGTCCACACCGCGGCGGCCAAGCCGTACGGCGTATCGTTGGCAATCGCGACGGCTTCTTCGGCGGTATCGAAAGCGATGACCGACAGGACCGGGCCAAAGATTTCTTCCTGAGCGATTTTCATCGCGTTGCTGACGCCGTCGAAAATCGTTGGTTCAACGTAAGTGCCACCGGTTTCCTGCAACGTGCGCTTGCCGCCAGCGACGAGTTTGGCGCCATCGGCGTGGCCGGATTCGATGTAGGACAGCACGGTGTTCATCTGCTGGGTATCGACCAGCGCGCCGACGTTGGTCGCCGGGTCCAGCGGGTTGCCCGGCTTCCAGGTTTTCAGGGCCTCGATCACCAGTGGCAGGAAGGTGTCCTTGATCGAACGCTCGACCAGCAGACGCGAACCGGCGGTGCAGACTTCGCCCTGGTTGAAGGCGATAGCGCCGGCGGCGGCTTCAGCGGCGGCTTGCAGATCCGGGGCATCGGCGAACACGATGTTCGGGCTCTTGCCGCCGGCTTCGAGCCAGACGCGTTTCATGTTCGATTCGCCGGAGTAGATCAGCAGTTGTTTGGCGATCTTGGTCGAACCGGTGAACACCAGCGTATCGACATCGTTGTGCAGGGCCAGGGCCTTGCCGACAGTGTGACCGTAGCCCGGCAGCACGTTCAGCACGCCTTTCGGGATGCCGGCTTCAACGGCCAGCGCAGCGATGCGGATGGCAGTCAGCGGGGATTTTTCCGACGGCTTGAGGATCACCGAGTTACCGGTGGACAGCGCCGGGCCGAGTTTCCAGCAGGCCATCATCAACGGGAAGTTCCACGGCACGATGGCGCCGACGACGCCGACCGGCTCGCGAGTCACCAGACCCAGCTGATCGTGCGGGGTGGCGGCCACTTCGTCGTAGATCTTGTCGATGGCTTCGCCGCTCCAGCTCAGGGCTTGCGCCGCCCCGGGAACGTCGATGTACAGGGAATCGCTGATGGGCTTGCCCATGTCGAGGGTTTCAAGCAGGGCCAGCTCCTCGGCGTGCTGTTTCAGCAGGCCGGCGAAACGGATCATGGTGGCTTTGCGTTTGGTCGGCGCCAGGCGCGACCAGACACCGGAATTGAACGTGGTGCGAGCGTTTTCAACAGCGCGCTGGGCGTCGGCGGCGTCACAGCTGGCAATCTTGCCCAGCAGACGGCCATCGACCGGACTGATGCACTCGAAGGTCTCGCTGGAGACGGCATCGGTGTATTCGCCATTGATGTAGGCGCGGCCTTCGATCTTCAGATCGCGAGCCCGTTGTTCCCAATCGGCACGAGTCAGGGTGGTCATTCGAGTGTCCTCCTCTTATTGAATACGAGCGCCCCGCGTTCTTCGCGGACGTCCCCAGGAATTCTGCCCGGCCAGCCTGCTTTTCGGCCCAAGGCAACCGCCACCCTAAACCAGTGACCGGGGTTGTTTCAATATATTTGACATAAGGTCGGTAAACGGCCTTGCGGTGTTCATTTTAATAAACATAGACTTTGGGCTTTCCAGCACCTTTCCAGCCACTCGCGCCGCAATCACGGGGGATAACAACAATGAGCATTCAGAACATCGTCGACTTCAGCCAGGCCACTACCGAGCCCGAACGCTATCGGCCGGACCAGGCGAAAGTCCTCAAAGGCGACCCTGAGCAAGCCGTGTACAACCACTACAACAGCCCTTGCGGCCAGATGAGTGCAGGGGTCTGGGAGGGCGAGGTCGGCCAGTGGCTGGTGAATTACACCGAGCATGAATACTGCGAAATCGTGCAGGGGGTTTCAGTGCTGCGCGACAACGACGGTAACGGCAAGACCCTGCGCGTAGGCGATCGTTTTGTGATCCCGGCCGGGTTCAGAGGCACTTGGGAAGTGCTGGAGCCGTGCCGCAAGATTTATGTGGTGTTTGAACAGAAGGCCTAAAGATTTGTGTTAGGTGGGCCGGCCTCTTCGCGGGCAAGCCTCGCTCCTACAGAACGGACGCGATTCACCGTAGGAGCGAGGCTTGCCCGCGAAGGGTCCCTGACAGGCAACACCTAACCACCAGGCAACAAAAAAGGCCCGTATCTCGCGATACGGGCCTTTTTCGTAAGAGGGAAAAATCAATTACTTGATTTTGCCTTCCTTGTAGATCACGTGCTTGCGAACAACCGGATCAAATTTCTTGATCTCGATTTTGTCCGGAGTAGTGCGCTTGTTCTTGTCGGTAGTGTAGAAGTGACCAGTACCGGCGCTCGAAATCAAACGAATCAATTCACGCATGATTAGCTCCCTTAGATCTTGCCAGCGGCGCGGATTTCGGCCAGCACGACAGTGATGCCACGCTTGTCGATGATACGCATGCCTTTGGCAGATACGCGCAGACGCACGAAACGTTTCTCTTCTTCAACCCAGAAGCGGTGATGCTGCAGGTTCGGCAGGAAACGACGACGGGTTTTGTTGTTTGCGTGGGAAATGTTATTCCCAGTCACCGGACCCTTACCGGTAACTTGACATACTCTCGACATGCCTCAGCCCTCTAAAACCACATGCCCAACCCGGCATGGGTTGGCCGCTTAATCTCTCAGTCATTTGGCGCCAGGCGCCGCGTTTCTTTAGAGGTCTTACCGGCTACACCTACAGTGAAGGAACCGGGCCCCTAGAAAAGAGCGCTGCTTTATACCAGAAAGACTGGAGAGCAACAACATTCCGTGTGCACAGACGCGATAAAAACCCCGCTTTTCTGGCTCCGAGCGCCTTGGATAAAGGCTATCGTCGATAAAGACCGCTCGTCGCAGAAAATAGGCCAACCGGCCAATTCAGGGTTTTCCTCGGCCAGCATTCACCGAAAACGATCGCACATAGTCCTCTTAAAATGAAAAAGGGGATAGTCATTTGCAAAAGAGCCCACTAGGGTAGCCTTTTCCAGACTGCACTTGCAGATGGGCCTTCGATCTGTAAAGGAATCCGACCATGCGCCTCGCTGCCCTACCGCTGTTGCTCGCCCCGCTTCTACTGAGCCCGCTGGCCCATGCTGCCGCCCTGAGCGTCTGCACCGAGGCCAGCCCGGAAGGGTTCGACGTGGTGCAATACAACTCGCTGACCACCACCAACGCCTCGGCCGACGTGTTGATGAACCGTCTGGTGGACTTCGACACGGCCAGCGGCAAAGTGGTCGCCGGGCTCGCGGACAGCTGGGAAGTCACCCCCGACGGCCTGACCTACGTGTTCAGGCTGCACCCGCAGGTGAAATTCCACCGCACGGAATACTTCAGCCCGACGCGCGACCTGACCGCCGAAGACGTGAAATTCAGCTTCGACCGCATGCTCGATCCGGCAAATCCTTGGCACAAAGTGGCGCAGAGCGGCTTCCCGCACGCGCAATCGATGCAGCTACCGGCGCTGATCAAGAAGATCGACGCGCTGGACCCGCTGACCGTGCGCTTCACCCTCGACCATCCGGATTCGACCTTCCTCGCGACCTTGAGCATGGGCTTCGCGTCAATCTATTCGGCTGAATATGCCGACAAATTGCTCAAGGCCGGTACAACCGAGAAGCTCAACAGCCAGCCAATTGGCACCGGTCCATTCGTCTTCACGCGCTTTCAGAAAGATGCCTCGATTCGCTACAAGGCCAACCCTGACTACTTTGGCGGCAAGCCTTCGGTCGATCCGCTGATCTTCGCCATCACCCCGGACGCCAACGTACGGTTGCAGAAACTGCGCCGCAATGAATGCCAGATTGCCCTGTCACCCAAACCATTGGACGTACAGGCCGCGCTGAAAGAACCGACCTTGAAAGTCGAAAAGACTGACGCCTTCATGACCGCGTTCGTCGGCATCAACAGCCAGCATCCGCCACTGGACAAACCTGAAGTACGCCAGGCCATCAACCTCGCGTTCGACAAGGCCAACTACATCAAAGCCGTGTTCGAAGACACCGCCGAGCCCGCCAATGGCCCGTACCCACCCAACACCTGGAGCTACGCCAAGGGCTTGCCGGGCTACCCGCATGACATTGAAAAGGCCAAGGCACTGATGGCCAAGGCCGGACTGAAGGACGGTTTCCAAACCACCATCTGGACCCGCCCTTCCGGCAGTTTGCTGAACCCGAACCCGAGCCTGGGCGCTCAACTGCTTCAGTCCGACCTCGCGGAAATCGGCATTCAGGCCGAGATTCGCGTGATCGAATGGGGCGAACTGATTCGCCGCGCCAAGGCCGGCGAGCATGACCTGCTGTTCATGGGCTGGGCCGGCGACAACGGCGACCCGGACAACTTCCTCACGCCGCAGTTTTCCTGCGCTGCCGTCAAGTCCGGCACCAACTTCGCCCGTTACTGCAACCAGGACCTGGACAAGCTGATCAGCGCCGGCAAGACCACCGGCGAGCAAGGCGTGCGTACCAAGCTCTACGAACAGGCTCAGGCGCAGATCCAGCAGCAGGCGCTGTGGCTGCCGCTGGCCCATCCGACTGCCTTCGCCCTGATGCGCAAAGAAGTCGAGGGTTATTCGGTGAGCCCGTTTGGGCGTCAGGATTACTCCAAGGTCAACCTCAAGTAACTCTCGGAAACACTGCGGGGATGCTTTTCTGTGGTGAGGGAGCTTGCTCCCGCTGGGCTGCGCAGCGGCCCTGAAGATCTTGTGAGCGCTGCGCACTCAAGCGGGAGCAAGCTCCCTCGCCACAGAGGCCCGTCCCCAGCCCTACATCCACCCATACTCCGCCATCGACAGCGGATCGCCATCGCCAATGATGAAGTGGTCGAGCACCCGCACATCGATCAGCTCCAGCGCCTCTTGCAGGCGTTTGGTCAACTTGCGGTCGGCCTGGCTGGGATCCGTACTGCCCGACGGATGGTTGTGGCAAAGGATCAGCGCTGCGGCGTTATGGGCCAAAGCGCGCTTGACCACCTGACGCGGATAAACGCTGGTGCAGTCGATCGAGCCGCGAAACAGCGATTCGAACGCCAAAACTCGATGTTTCGAGTCCAGAAACAGGCAGCCAAACACTTCATGAGGTTCGTGCCGCAACATCGATTTGAGGTAATCCCGTACGGCCAGCGGATTTTCCAACACCGGGTTGTAGCGCAAGCGCTCCGCCAGATGCCGTCGGGCCATTTCCAACACCGCCTGCAACTGCGCAAATTTTGCCGGCCCCAACCCTAATTGCCTGCTGAACGTTGGCTGATCTGCCTCCATCAGCGAACGCAAACTGCCAAATTGATTCAACAGATGCCGCGCGAGATCTACCGCGCTTTTGCCGGACACGCCCGTTCTTAGAAAGATCGCCAGCAACTCGGCGTCGGAAAGAATCCCTGCCCCCTGCTCCAACAACTTCTCCCGCGGCCGCTCCGCCGCCGGCCAATCCCGAATACTCATAACACCTCCCTGGTCTGTGGGCGCCGCTGTTCCGTAGCGGTCGCTGTGATATCGTAGCCCATCTTTTTTGCGGGCGATTTCACTCCTGGGGAGGGGGTATCGCCACGCAGTCATCAACGAAATGAAAGGCAGACCTATGCAGCGGCTGTATCGGAAACGCATCGTTCTGGGCGTCGGCGGCGGTATTGCAGCCTACAAGAGCGCCGATCTGGTTCGCCGCCTGATCGACCAGGGTGCCGAAGTGCGCGTGGTCATGACCCGTGGCGGCAGCGAGTTCATCACGCCGCTGACCATGCAGGCTTTGTCCGGCCACCCGGTTCATCTGGACCTGCTGGACCCGGCAGCCGAAGCCGCAATGGGCCATATCGAGCTGGCCAAGTGGGCCGACATGGTGCTGATCGCCCCCGCCACTGCGGACCTGATCGCCCGTCTGGCCCAAGGCATTGCCGACGACCTGCTGACCACGCTGGTGCTGGCCACCGACGCCGTGGTTGCCGTTGCCCCGGCGATGAACCAGGCCATGTGGCGCGACCCGGCGACCCAGGCCAACCTGCAAACCCTCGAAAGCCGCGGCATCAAAGCCTTCGGCCCGGCTTCCGGTAGTCAGGCCTGTGGTGACGTCGGCCTCGGCCGCATGCTCGAAGCCGTCGAATTGGCCCAGTGCGCGGCGGACTGCTTCCAGCATCAGGCGCTGACCGGCAAACACGTGCTGATCACTGCCGGCCCGACCCAGGAAAACATCGACCCGGTGCGCTACATCACCAACCACAGCTCCGGAAAAATGGGCTTCGCCCTTGCCGAAGCGGCGGTTGAAGCCGGCGCCCGCGTCACCCTGATTACTGGCCCGGTGCACCTGCCGACCCCGGATCGCGTCACGCGCATCGACGTGGTCAGCGCCCGCGACATGCTGGCCGCCTGCGAAGCCGCGATCCCTTGCGACCTGTTCATTGCCTCGGCAGCGGTCGCGGACTACCGCCCCGAAGTCGTCGCCCCACAGAAACTCAAGAAAGACCCTACGAACGGCGACGGTTTGTTGCTACAAATGGTGCGCAACCCAGACATTCTGGCCACCATTGCCACTCGCCCCGACCGTCCGTTCAGTGTCGGTTTCGCCGCCGAAACCGAACACCTGCTCGACTACGCTGCGCGCAAGTTGAAAGACAAGAACCTCGATTTGATCGTCGCCAACGACGTCGCCAACCCGAGCATTGGCTTCAACAGCGAAGAAAACGCCTGCAGCGTGATCGACCGCGAGCTACACGCCACACTTTTCGCCCAGACCAGCAAGAGCAAGATTGCTCGCCAGCTGATCACTTTTATCGCCGAACGTCTGAACCAGGTTTAATTTACATGCACGCTTTGCAAGCCAAGATCCTCGACCCCCGCATCGGCACCGAATTCCCGCTGCCGCAGTACGCCACGCCAGGCTCCGCCGGCCTCGACCTGCGCGCCATGCTGGAAAAAGACACCGTGATCAAGCCGGGTGAAACCGTGCTGATTCCGACCGGCCTGTCGGTCTACATCGGCGATCCGGGTCTGGCCGCGCTGATTCTGCCGCGCTCCGGCCTGGGCCATAAGCACGGCATCGTGCTGGGCAACCTGGTCGGCTTGATCGACTCCGATTATCAGGGTCCGTTGATGGTTTCGTGCTGGAACCGTGGCCAGACCGATTTCAACATGGTGGTCGGCGAGCGCCTGGCCCAACTGGTTTTGGTTCCCGTGGTTCAAGCACACTTCGAGATGGTCGAAGAATTCGTTGAAACCCAACGCGGCACGGGCGGTTTCGGGCATTCCGGTAGCCATTGATCGAAAAACTGGCGACCCTGTGGCGAGGGGGCTTGCCCCCGTTGGGCTGCGTAGCAGCCCCGACTTTGTGAGTGCTGTGCACTCAAGCGGGGCCTCCCTCGCCACAGGTGCGCTGTGCGCTGAAATTTGCACAGATCTCATCTGGAAGGTTTACCGCCAAAAATCAAGGCATTGATCGACTATTCTCTTGCTGACGTCGGGGTCATGGCCTTTGCACACCACGAACTCTCTGCGAAAAACGCCGTCATACCCTTCAGTTCGAACCCGCCCAAGCGTTCTTCGCGCGCAGGTCCAGCCACTTTCGAGATGGAGCATTCCTACAGATGAACACCCCAGCCCAAGTCGCACCCAAGTTCCCCGACAGCATTTTCCGCGCCTACGACATTCGCGGCACCGTCCCGGAATTCCTGAACGCTGAAACCGCTTACTGGCTCGGTCGCGCCATTGGCGCCCAGAGCCTGGCCCAGGGCGAACCGAACGTCTCCGTTGGTCGTGACGGTCGCCTGTCCGGCCCGGAACTGGTCGAACAACTGATCAAAGGCCTGGCCGACGCCGGCTGCCATGTCAGTGACGTGGGCCTGGTGCCAACGCCGGCGCTTTACTACGCCGCCAACGTACTGGCCGGCAAATCGGGCGTGATGCTGACCGGCAGCCACAACCCGTCGAACTACAACGGCTTCAAGATCGTCATCGCCGGCGATACGTTGGCCAACGAACAGATCCAGGCCCTGCACGATCGCCTCAAGACCAACAACCTGAGCAGCGGCAAGGGCAGCATCACCCAGGTCGAGATCCTCGATCGCTACAACACCGAAATCGTCGAGGACGTCAAACTGGCTCGTCGCCTCAAAGTCGTGGTCGACTGCGGCAACGGCGCGGCCGGCGTGATCGCCCCGCAACTGATCGAAGCGCTGAACTGCGAAGTCATCCCGCTGTTCTGCGACGTCGACGGCAACTTCCCCAATCACCATCCGGACCCGGGCAAGCCTGAAAACCTTGTCGACCTGATCGCCAAGGTCAAGGAAACCAACGCCGACATCGGCCTGGCCTTCGACGGCGACGGCGACCGCGTTGGCGTGGTGACCAACACCGGCAGCATCGTCTACCCGGACCGCCTGCTGATGCTGTTCGCCCGTGACGTGGTGGCGCGCAACCCGGACGCGGAAATCATCTTCGACGTCAAATGCACCCGCCGCCTGACGCCGCTGATCAAGGAATACGGCGGTCGCCCGTTAATGTGGAAGACCGGTCATTCGTTGATCAAAAAGAAGATGAAACAGACCGGCGCCCTGTTGGCCGGCGAAATGAGCGGGCACATCTTTTTCAAGGAACGCTGGTTCGGTTTCGACGACGGCATTTACAGCGCCGCGCGGCTGCTGGAGATCCTCAGCAAGGAAAAATCCACTGCGGAAGAGCTGTTTGCGACCTTCCCGAACGATATTTCTACGCCGGAAATCAATATCCATGTGACCGAAGAGAGCAAATTCAGCATCATTGATGCATTGCACGACGCGAAGTGGGGCGAAGGCGCCGACCTGACCACCATCGACGGCGTGCGAGTCGACTATGCCAAAGGCTGGGGCCTGGTGCGCGCGTCCAACACCACACCGGTGCTGGTGCTGCGCTTCGAGGCCGATGACGAGGCTGAATTGCAGCGCATCAAGGACGTCTTCCATGTCCAGTTGAAGCGTGTTGCACCTGATCTCCAACTACCGTTTTGATTCACCCGGAGCCCTGAATGACCCTCGAACGCGAAGCCGCCGCCAACACCGCCAAGGTCCTGTCCGAAGCGTTGCCTTACATCCGCCGCTATGTCGGCAAGACGCTGGTGATCAAATACGGCGGCAACGCGATGGAAAGCGAGGAGCTGAAAACCGGCTTCGCCCGCGACATCGTGCTGATGAAAGCTGTGGGCATCAACCCGGTGGTGGTTCACGGCGGCGGCCCGCAAATCGGCGACCTGCTCAAGCGTCTGTCGATCGAGAGCCACTTCATCGATGGCATGCGCGTGACGGATGCGCAGACCATGGACGTGGTGGAAATGGTCCTCGGCGGCCAGGTGAACAAGGACATCGTCAACCTGATCAACCGTCACGGCGGCAGCGCCATCGGCCTGACCGGTAAAGACGCCGAGCTGATTCGTGCGAAGAAACTCACCGTGACTCGCCAGACGCCGGAGATGACCCAACCGGAAATCATCGACATCGGCCAGGTGGGCGAAGTGGTCGGGATCAACACCGACCTGCTGAACCTGCTGGTCAAAGGCGATTTCATTCCGGTGATCGCGCCAATCGGCGTCGGTGCCAACGGCGAGTCGTACAACATCAACGCTGACCTGGTGGCCGGTAAAGTCGCCGAAGCACTGAAAGCTGAAAAGCTGATGCTGCTGACCAACATCGCTGGCCTGATGGACAAGTCGGGCACGGTCCTGACGGGGCTGACGACTCAGCAAGTGGACGATCTGATCGCCGACGGCACCATCTACGGCGGCATGCTGCCGAAGATCCGTTGCGCGCTGGAAGCGGTTCAGGGCGGCGTGGGCAGTTCGTTGATCATCGATGGTCGGGTGCCGAATGCGATTCTGCTGGAGATCTTCACCGATACTGGTGTGGGTACTTTGATCAGCAATCGCAAGCGTCACTGATTCAAGAACGGCAAAAAGATCGCAGCCTTTGGCAGCAGCTACGGATGTACGAATATTCCGTAGGAGCTGACGAATCCTGCGATCTTTTTTATGCGCGCCGGAAACGTCCGACCTGACTCAGCGAAACGTCCGACATCCCGCCAAGCATTAGTCCGCATAGGATCTTCCCTGTATCCACAGGAGATCTAACCATGCAAAAAGTTTACGCACCGAATGGCAGCGACGTGTCCGCAGGCACCTACGAATGCGCCGACTGCGGCTACGAATACTCCAACCAATCGAAAAAATCCTTGCCACCCTGCCCACGGCGCCTGGATTCAGTGCACGTACAAAATGGCTGGAAAATTCTCAGTGGCCAAGGGGACGCGGTAGTAGATCCTTATCCAACTAAATCCGGTAAATGATCACGGGGATCGAGCCATGCAGATTTCCTTCACGATTGATGCCCAGGCATTCGACCTCGAGCAAAAGGAGCCGGTCAAAAAGACACTTCGAATTTCCGATCACGAAATCGCCCACGCCCTACAGCGTATCGCCAAGGCAAGCCTGACCGAATACTTGAAAATGCTGGTAGAAGGCGGCATGCCGAGCCGGGCCGATGAATCGAAACAGGACCGCTTGCTGTACTTGATTCAAAGCTACTTCGGGCAAACCCTGCCGACCGAATCGCAGATATCAACGATTTTCCAACTGACCCAGAGCCAAAGCAAAACCCTGCTGAAAAATACGGTTTCACGCTTTCGCAATCAACTGGACGAGATCCTGCAGCACAGCATGCGAGCCGTGATCGAATCCGCAGAACATGCGCAGACGGTGTATCTGGTGGTGATCAGTTCGGACGTCATCCGCGATGAGCTGAACATGCTGATCACGCAGAACGAGCCGACCTTCAAACCCATCATCAAACGTAAAGGCAGTGCCGGGCAGTTCGAAATCAGCGAAGACTCCCACGCGCTGTTGTGCCAGACACTGGGCGTGAATGCCGTTCAGTGACGTCGTCGCGGTCAGTGGCTTACTGCTGACCCTGACCACCTTCATGTTCAACCTTGCGTGGCCGAGGTTAAATGAAGCGCTGATGCTCGATGAAAAACAGTCTGGCGCGCTAGCCAGAAAACGTGGTCGGGAGAATGTGATAAACGCGTTGTTCAACTGCGCCCTGCCGCTGACGAGTGCATTCATGGCACTGTTTTACGTCAATTTGCCTGCCGCTGTGAAAATCATGGACAGCAGCAAACTGGATCTGTGGGAATTTGACGTGGATCGCACGCTTTACGTGATGGTTGTGTTTGCGCTGATGGTGTTTGCGCTGTTCAACCTGAAGTTGACCGTCCAACTCGCGTTCAAGTGGCAAAAGCTGCGATGAACAGGCATCAGAAGTAAAAAGGCCCCGTCCGGATGATCCGAACGGGGCTTTTTTGTTTATATGCAACGCTTTGTACCTGACACACCGCGTTGCATTGATCGCCAGCAAGCCGGCTCCTACAGGGTCAGACGCCGAACTGGGCGCGGTAGGCTTCGACGGCAGGCAGATGCTGTTTGAGCTGCGGATCATCGGCGAGGAATTCCAGCACCTGGTTCAACGAAACAATGCTGATCACCGGTATGCCGAAGTCACGCTCCACTTCCTGGATCGCCGACAATTCACCGTTGCCACGCTCCTGGCGGTTCAAGGCGATCAGCACGCCCGCCGCCTTGGCGCCGTCCTGGGAAGCGATGATCTGCATCACTTCGCGGATCGCGGTGCCAGCGGTGATCACGTCATCGATGATCAGCACTTCGCCGGTCAATGGCGCGCCAACCAGGCTGCCGCCTTCGCCGTGTGCCTTGGCCTCTTTACGGTTGAAGCACCATGGCAAATCACGGTTGTGATGTTCAGCCAGGGCCACCGCAGTGGTCGCCGCCAACGGAATGCCTTTGTACGCCGGGCCAAACAATACGTCGAACGCAATGCCGCTCTCGACGATGGCTGCGGCATAGAAACGACCCAGTTGCGCCAAGGCCGAACCGGAGTTGAAAAGCCCGGCATTGAAGAAGTAAGGACTGGTGCGTCCGGACTTCAGGGTGAACTCACCGAAGCGCAAAACGCCGCGATCGATGGCAAAACGAATGAAATCGCGCTGATACGCTTGCATGAAAAAAACCCCAAATACCACGGATTTAGCTAATTAGGTTGACGCCGTGTATCATACACGCACGCGATTTTTGGGGCCATTTATGCGGATCATCAGTGTGAACGTCAATGGTATTCAGGCTGCAGTGGAGCGAGGTTTGCTCAGTTGGCTGCAAGCACAGAATGCCGACGTCATCTGCCTGCAGGACACCCGCGCCTCCGCCTTTGAACTGGACGATCCAGCCTTCCAACTGGATGGCTACTTCCTTTATGCCTGCGAAGCCGAAGTTCCCGCCCAGGGTGGCGTGGCTTTGTATTCGCGGTTGCAACCGAAGGCAGTCATCAGCGGTCTCGGGTTCGAGACGGCCGACCGCTACGGGCGCTACCTGCAAGCCGATTTCGACAAGGTCAGCATCGCGACCTTGCTGCTCCCTTCGGGGCAGAACGGCGATGAAGACTTGAACCAGAAGTTCAAGCTAATGGACGACTTCGCCCGTTATCTGGATAAACAGCGGCGCAAACGTCGCGAATACATTTACTGTGGCTCGCTGTACGTGGCGCAACAGAAGCTGGATATCAAGAACTGGCGCGACAGCCAGCAATCCCCGGGCTTCCTGGCACCTGAACGTGCCTGGATGGACGAGATTGTCGGCAACATGGGTTATGTCGATGCCCTGCGCGAAGTAAGCCGTGAAGGTGACCAGTACAGCTGGTGGCCGGACAACGAACAGGCTGAGATGCTCAACCTGGGCTGGCGCTTCGATTACCAGATACTGACCCCGGGCCTGCGCCGCTGTGTACGCAGTGCGCGCCTGCCACGTCAGCCACGGTTCTCGCAGCATGCTCCGCTGATCGTGGACTACGACTGGACGCTGACTATCTAGTTTTCGCTGACACGAAAACCTGCTGAGCGGTGGACGAAAATGCCCGTATCGAAAGATACGGGCATTTTTCTTATGGGTTATCCCTTCAAGCAGCGGCGAAAAACGGCAGCGCCAGATACAACTTGATCACGATGACATTAATGATGTCGATGAAGAAAGCACCCACCATTGGCACCACCAGGAACGCTATCTGCGAAGGCCCGTAACGTTGTGTCACCGCTTGCATGTTGGCGATGGCAGTTGGCGTTGCACCGAGTCCAAAACCGCAATGCCCTGCCGCCAGAACTGCCGCATCGTAGTTGCTGCCCATCATTCTGAATGTCACGAAAATCGCAAACAACGCCATGACCAACGCTTGCGCAGCCAGGATGATAAAGATCGGCAAAGCCAGTGCTGCCAGATCCCACAGTTTGAGCGACATCAAAGCGATCGCCAGAAACAGTGACAGGCTGACATTCCCCAACACGGAAACTTCACGCTCAAACACCTGATACAAACCAAGCGCTGAAAGCCCGTTGCGTAAAATCACACCCACGAACAAGACGCAAACGAACGTCGGCAGCTCAAATGCAGTTCCTTGGAGCAGACCATTCAGGAGAGATCCCACCAGCAAGCTGACCGCGATCAGAGCGAGTGTCTCGATAAACGAAAATGGCGTGATCGAGCGCTCTTTGTTCGGTTGCTCAAAACCCTTTGGCAGCCGTGGCTTTTCTTGCGTAAGGCCGGGCACCTGGACACGTTTGATGAGCAGGCGAGCGACCGGACCACCAATCAAGCCGCCCAACACCAGGCCAAACGTCGCAGAGGCCATCGCGAGCTCAGAGGCTGAAGCCAGACCGTACTTCTCACTGAACACCGTTCCCCACGCAGCGCCTGTACCGTGACCGCCCGCCAAGGTAATCGAGCCTGTCAGCAGGCCCATCAATGGATCGAGCCCCAACGTTTTTGCCAGCGCGATGCCCATGGCATTCTGGACCACCAAAAGCGTGGTGACCGCCAGTAGAAAGACCCCCACTACGCGCCCGCCTTTCTTCAGGCTGGCGAAGTCTGCACTCAAGCCGATGGTGGCAAAAAAAGCCAACATCAAGGGAGTTTGCAGTGAGGTGTCAAATCGGACGTCAATATCAAGCCCCCGCAAAGCCAGGAGAAGCAGAGCAACCACCAGGCCGCCTGCTACAGGCTCAGGGATGTTGTAGTTACGTAAAAAACAGATTCGTGTGACCAGTCCGCGCCCCAGCAACAGTACTAAAGAGGCGGCCACAAGTGTTCCATAAAAATCGAGCTGAACCATTGGGATTATTCTTTGATATATATTCAGGGGCGAACTTTCTACCTGGACACGCCTCTTGAACAGGTTGATCTTCTCAACACTTATTTGCTTTAAATTCAAGGACCTTCAATGGTCTAAATATATCGAAATATTTCTGAAGGAATATTACTTGGGCCAACTTTATCAACCGCGAAGTCTCATTGCCAAGCACATAGGCGGCGCTGAGGCAAAGCAGTTGTGACTAGAAGTGTAAGAGCGATAGTGCACAGTAATACTTGCGGCATATGGATATTGCTAATGGCACGATGGATAAATTAATCCAGTTTCAAAAAAGCAAATGCCCCGACAAGTCAGGGCATTTGCTTTAAAGCGTGGCGAACTGCATTTTCACACAGCTGGCGCCTCCACAAGGGAATCCAGCGCTGATCGTTATTTGATCAACCGCCAAGTGAACGGATACCGGTACGGCACGCCCTCATTGGCTTTCACGCCAGCAATGATCGTCAACACCAGCGCACCAATCGCCACCAGTCCAAACAGGAAGAACCCGATGATCACCACCATCAGCAAGAAGCAGATGGCGGAGGCAATGGCGACAGTAATCTGAAAGTTCAGCGCCTCCTTGCCCTGCGCATCGACAAACGGGTCCATCTCGCGCTTCATCTGCCAGAGAATCAGCGGGCCGATCAGCGTACCGAACGGAATCCAGATTCCCAGCAAGGCGGACAGATGACAAAACATTGCCCACTGCCGAACCTCTTTGCTCGGGATGGGAAGCAGCTCTTGCTCGTCACTCATGATGTCCTCCTTGCCTGGAATGGTTCCGGTCAGTCAGCCAGTGCAGCCTTTTGCAATTCGAAGATTTCGGTCATGCCTTTCTTCGCCAGCTCCAGCATGGCAGTCAGCTCTTCAGGCTGGAACGGTGCACCTTCGGCGGTGCCCTGGACTTCGATGAAGCCGCCGGTGCTGGTCATTACCACGTTCAGGTCGGTCTCGGCAGCCGAGTCTTCCAGGTAGTCGAGGTCGAGCACTGGCTCGCCCTGATACATGCCGACCGAAACGGCCGCGATCATTTGCTTGAGTGGGTCGCCGCCTTTCAGGCCGCCGCGCTTCTTGATCACTTTCAAGGCGTCGACCAGCGCAACCATGGCGCCGGTGATGGACGCGGTGCGGGTGCCGCCGTCAGCCTGGATCACGTCGCAGTCGACGTACAGGGTGACGTCGCCCAGCTTGGACATGTCCAGCGATGCGCGCAGGGAACGACCGATCAGACGCTGGATTTCCAGGGTCCGGCCACCTTGCTTGCCACGGCTCGCTTCACGCTGGTTACGCTCGCCGGTGGCGCGCGGCAGCATGCCGTATTCGGCAGTCAACCAACCCTGGCCCTGGCCTTTGAGGAAACGCGGCACGCCGTTTTCGACGCTGACGGTGCAGATGACTTTGGTATCACCGAACTCGACCAGTACAGATCCCTCGGCGTGTTTGGTGTAGTTGCGGGTAATGCGGATCGAGCGGAGCTGATCGGCAACGCGACCACTTGGACGTTTCATAGGGAATACCTGTACGGAGGACGGAAAACTGCCGAGCATTATAGAGCCGCACGCCAAGACTGGGCACTTCTAAAAAAACCGCCCGACGATTGAAGGCCCTGGCTTGAGCTTAGAACAGCGCTTAACCGACGGCCTGCAGCCCTTTGTCACACCGTGTGTTTGGGCGCATCCGCCCCACTGCGCTACAATCCTGCGCCTTTGCTGCCTGTCGGCTTTAATTCACAGATAGTGGGTCCGCGAAACCTTTGGTAACGCATCGACCTGCATTGCGAGGTACCTCCATGGTGCACAGCATGACCGCCTTCGCCCGCGTCGAAAAAGCCGGCGCCCAAGGCACCCTGAGCTGGGAACTGCGCTCGGTCAACAGCCGCTACCTGGAACCACACCTGCGTCTGCCAGAGTCGTTTCGCGACCTCGAAGGCGCGGTCCGCGAAGCGTTACGCCAGGGCATTTCCCGGGGCAAACTCGAATGCACCCTGCGCTTCACCGAAGAAAACACTGACAAACCCCTGCAAGTGGATCGCGAGCGCGCCGCACAATTGGTTGCAGCCGCCGAGACCATCGCCAGCCTGATCAAGAATCCGGCAGCGCTGAACCCGCTGGAAGTGCTGGCCTGGCCCGGCGTTCTGGTCGGCGACGCCACCGACCCGCAAGCCTTGAATGCCGAAGCGCTGGCGCTGTTCAACGAAGGCCTGAAAGAACTCAAGGCCGGTCGCGAGCGCGAAGGCGCGGAGCTGGCGCGCCTGATCAACGATCGTCTGACCTCCATTGAAGAAGACGTGGTGACCCTGCGCGAACTGGTCCCGCAGATGCTCGCCACCCAGCGCCAGAAAGTCCTCGACCGCTTCGCCGACATGAAAGCCGAGATGGACCCGCAGCGCCTGGAGCAGGAAATGGTCATGCTCGCTCAGAAGAGCGACGTCGCCGAAGAACTGGATCGCCTGAGCACTCACATCATTGAAGTTCGCCGGGTGCTCAAGTCCGGCGGTGCTGCCGGTCGGCGCCTCGACTTTCTGATGCAGGAACTCAACCGCGAAGCCAACACACTGGGCTCAAAAGCCTTCGACCCGCGCAGCACCCAGGCGGCGGTCAACCTCAAAGTGTTGATCGAGCAGATGCGTGAACAAGTGCAGAATATTGAGTAAGGCAAACCCGACATGACCCACAGCACCGGCACCCTGTACATCATTTCCGCCCCTTCGGGCGCGGGCAAGAGCAGCCTGGTCAAGGCCCTGACCGACGCTGATCCGGAGATCCGCGTCTCGGTCTCCCACACCACCCGCGCCATGCGCCCCGGCGAAGTGAACGGTGTGAACTATCACTTCGTCTCGCGTGAAGCGTTTGTGAAGATGGGCGAACATGGTGATTTCCTGGAGCGCGCCGAAGTGTTCGGCAATCTCTACGGCACTTCGCAAAGCCATCTGCAACAGACCCTGGATGCAGGCCACGACCTGATCCTGGAAATTGACTGGCAGGGCGCCGAGCAAGTGCGCAAGTTGATGCCGCAAGCCCGCTCGATCTTCATTCTGCCGCCGTCCCTGCAGGCCTTGCACCAGCGCCTGACCAATCGCGGCCAGGACAGCGACGAAATCATTGACGGCCGCATGCGTGAAGCCGTCAGCGAGATGAGCCACTACGTCGACTACGACTACCTGATCATCAACGACGATTTCGCCCATGCACTGCGCGATTTGCAGGCGATTTTCCGTGCCAATCAGCTGCATCAGAAGCGCCAGCAACAGCGTCACGGTAAACTTTTGGCTGAATTGCTCGGCTAAACAGCTCTTCCCAAAACCGCTGCAAGGGCTTTACATTGGCACTTGCAGCGCGTTGAAGGGCTTGGTCAAAAAATCAGCGCTTCCCTAATCGCTGGTGATTTTTTAAACTGTTGAGTCCGCTCGCCCAACCGGGCAGCGCGCATATTGCATTCGCTCCGAGGAATACCATGGCCCGCGTAACCGTTGAAGACTGCCTAGAACACGTGGAAAACCGCTTTGAGCTGGTCATGCTCTCTACCAAGCGTGCCCGTCAACTGGCCACCGGCGGCAAAGAGCCCCTGGTTCAGTGGGAAAACGACAAGCCTACCGTTGTAGCCCTGCGTGAAATCGCCGAAGGCCTGATGAGCTACGAGTTCATCGCCAACGCTGAAATCGTCGAAGACGAACCGCTGTTCGCAGCGTTCGAGGACGAGTCCAACGAGGCCGTCTAAGCCTATGCCTGGTCGACGTAGCACGGCACGGGGTCACAGCGAACGGCAGGAGTTATCATGCCGAGCATAGACGCCCTCGCCGATCGCTTATCGACCTACCTCGGCAAGGACCAGGTCAATCTGGTCCGCCGAGCGTACTTCTACGCCGAACAAGCCCACGACGGCCAACGCCGCCGCAGCGGTGAGGCGTACGTCACGCATCCTCTTGCCGTGGCGAACATTCTTGCCGACATGCACATGGACCATCAGAGTTTGATGGCCGCGATGCTGCATGACGTGATCGAAGACACCGGTATTGCCAAGGAAGCGCTGCAAGCGCAGTTCGGCGAAACCGTGGCCGAACTGGTCGATGGCGTCAGCAAGCTGACCCAGATGAACTTCGAGACCAAGGCCGAAGCACAAGCCGAAAACTTCCAGAAGATGGCCATGGCCATGGCGCGCGACATTCGCGTGATCCTGGTCAAGCTCGCCGACCGCCTGCACAACATGCGCACGCTGGAAGTGCTGTCCGGCGAAAAACGCCGGCGGATCGCCAAGGAAACCCTGGAAATCTATGCGCCCATCGCCAACCGGCTGGGCATGCACGCCATCCGCATAGAATTCGAAGACCTTGGCTTCAAGGCGATGCACCCGATGCGTTCCGCGCGGATCAACCAGGCGGTCAAGCGCGCCCGGGGCAACCGCAAGGAAATCGTCAACAAGATCGAAGAATCCCTCAGCCACTGCCTCGCCATCGACGGCATTCAGGGCGAGGTCAGCGGTCGTCAGAAACACCTCTACGGCATCTACAAGAAAATGCGCGGCAAGCGTCGGGCCTTCAACGAGATCATGGACGTCTATGCGTTCCGGATCATCGTCGACAAGGTCGATACCTGCTACCGCGTGCTGGGGGCTGTGCATAATTTGTACAAACCGTTGCCGGGGCGCTTCAAGGATTACATCGCGATCCCCAAAGCCAACGGCTATCAATCGCTGCACACCACGCTGTTCGGCATGCACGGTGTTCCGATCGAGATCCAGATCCGCACCCGTGAAATGGAAGAGATGGCCAACAATGGCATCGCCGCCCATTGGCTGTACAAATCCAGCGGCGACGAGCAGCCCAAAGGCACTCACGCCCGCGCCCGCCAGTGGGTCAAAGGCGTGCTGGAGATGCAGCAACGCGCCGGCAACTCGCTGGAATTCATCGAGAGCGTGAAGATCGACCTGTTCCCGGACGAGGTCTACGTGTTCACGCCCAAAGGCCGGATCATGGAGCTGCCCAAAGGCTCCACGGCGGTCGACTTCGCTTACGCGGTGCACACCGACGTCGGCAACAGCTGCATTGCCTGCCGGATCAATCGTCGTCTCGCACCGCTGTCCGAACCGCTGCAAAGCGGCTCTACGGTCGAAATCGTCAGCGCTCCCGGCGCACGGCCGAATCCGGCGTGGCTTAACTTCGTGGTCACCGGCAAGGCGCGGACACATATCCGTCACGCACTCAAACTGCAACGCCGCTCCGAATCCATCAGCCTGGGCGAACGCCTGCTGAACAAAGTATTGAATGGCTTCGACAGCTCGCTTGAAAAAGTCGCGGCCGAGCGCGTCAAGGCGATGCTCACCGAGTACCGTCTCGAACTGATCGAAGACCTGCTGGAAGACATCGGCCTGGGCAATCGCATGGCTTACGTGGTCGCCCGTCGCCTGCTGGGCGAAGGCGAACAGCTGCCAAGCCCTGAAGGTCCGCTGGCGATTCGCGGCACCGAAGGCCTGGTGCTCAGCTACGCCAAGTGCTGCACGCCGATCCCGGGCGACCCGATTGTCGGTCACCTGTCCGCGGGCAAAGGCATGGTCGTGCACCTGGATAATTGCCGCAACATCAGCGAAATCCGCCACAACCCGGAAAAATGCATCCAGCTCTCGTGGGCCAAGGATGTCACCGGCGAATTCAACGTCGAGCTGCGCGTCGAGCTGGAACACCAGCGTGGCCTGATCGCCCTGCTGGCCAGCAGCGTCAACGCGGCCGACGGCAATATCGAAAAAATCAGCATGGACGAACGTGATGGTCGCATCAGCGTGGTCCAACTGGTGGTCAGCGTGCACGACCGCGTGCACCTGGCCCGCGTGATCAAGAAACTACGCGCACTGACCGGGGTGATTCGCATCACCCGCATGCGCGCCTAAGCCAACCTAATTACAAGGAGTCATTCATGACCAAGACTGTTATCACCAGCGACAAGGCCCCGGCTGCCATCGGCACTTACTCCCAGGCGATCAAGGCTGGCAATACCGTTTACATGTCGGGTCAGATTCCTCTGGACCCAAAAACCATGGAACTGGTTGAAGGCTTCGAAGCCCAGACCGTCCAGGTGTTCGAAAACCTGAAAGCCGTGGCCGAAGCCGCTGGCGGTTCGTTCAAGGACATCGTCAAACTGAACATCTTCCTCACCGACCTGAGCCACTTCGCCAAGGTCAACGAGATCATGGGCAAGTACTTTGACCAGCCCTACCCTGCCCGCGCCGCCATCGGCGTAGCCGCCCTGCCAAAGGGTTCACAGGTTGAAATGGATGCCATTCTGGTCATCGAGTAATACGTCCGGCGCAGCCCCAAGGGCTGCGCCGCTGCCGTATGTATAAAAAGCGTCTTGAAAGGATTCCACCATGCGCCATGCGCTAGCTCTTTCGCTGGTCGCCCTACTCTTGGGCGGATGTGCCAGCAACCCTGCCGACCGTGACATCAGCGGCACCTGGATCAATCAGGTGGCGATCGACGCTGCGTCCAAAGGCGGCCCACTGCGTGAAGCGCTCCAGGCCTATGGCCCGAACCTGGAATGGGACGTCAACACCAAGGCCGGTCAGGCCCGCTACACCAACGGTTTTGAAAATGTCGAGGGCAAGCTGCTGGGCGAAGCGTCCGGCGCCTGGAAAGTCGACTTCTATGGCAGTTCCGCCAGCGAGCTGAAGCGTGACGGCAAACAACTGAGCCAGGTTGCCAGCGACAATGAGCCGGCACAGGTTTTCGACCGCGCACTGATTCCCGTGCCGGATGGCGCACCGATGGGCGCGAGCTTCGAACGCGCGCTGTATTCGGCCTACATGGGTGGCAGCTGGAAAGTCGTCAGCGGCCCCGGTGAAGGCAGCACCGTACAATTCCAGGCCGACGGCCAGGTGACCGGTCTGCCGGGTGCGGATCGCTATGCTTTGTGTCTGGCCGGCGATTGCGCGTCGATGAGTGGCGGTGACGACAATATGTGGCTGCAACTGAACGGCCAAGGCAACACCTGGATCTTTGCGCGCAAGGGCAAGGAACTGGAGATCCTTCAGGCTGTGAACACCGCGCAGACGGACGAGATGCCGCAGTTCACGCCGGGTCAGCGCAAGTGGTTGCTCGAGAAGCAGTAAATCAAGCCAACGCAAAACCAATGTAGGAGCCGGCTTGCTGGCGATAACGGTTTATCAGTCAACAGTGATGTTGAATGTTACGACCTCTTCGCCAGCAAGCCGGCTCCTACAGTTGTTTGGAGCGCCTGAAAGTCAGCAGCGGCCTTCAAGGATGGCAGCGTAACCTTCGCGATAGCTTGGGTACTTTGGCGTCCAGCCCAAGGCCTTCGCCCGCGCATTACTGCACTGTTTGCTACCCGTGCGCCGAACGCTCGCATCCTCGGCCCATTCAGTCACGCCCAGATATTCACGCAACCAATCCACCACTTCGGCCAGCGGTGCAGGTGCGTCGTCGACACCGATATAGAGGTCATCCAGCGCCACGCCGCGCCGATCGACCTCAAGCAGAAACGCCATCAGCCCCGCCGCGTCATCCGCGTGAATGCGGTTGCCGTACAGCGGCGGATCAATCGCCACGCGGTATCCGCGACGAACCTGCGTCAGCAGCCATTCACGGCCCGGGCCATAGATGCCGGTCAAACGCACGATGCTCGCCGGGATACCACTGTTGAGCGCCACGTGCTCCGCCTCCAGCATCAGTCGACCTGAATAGCCGGCAGCGATGGTCGGCGATGTTTCGTCGACCCACTCGCCCTCCTGTTGGCCGTAAACGCTACTACTGGAAACGAACAGCAGGCGATTGGGCACCTGCCCGTAGTCGTCCAGCCACTCAAGCACGTGCTGCAGGCCCTCGACATAGGCAGCACGGTAACCGGCTTCATCGTGATCGGTGGCGGCCGCGCAATACACCAGGTAATCCACCGCGCCGACCGGCCAGGTTTCCGGGCAGTCTTTGTTGAACAAGTCGCCGGCAACACCAATCACACCCTTGGGCAGGCGTGAGACGTCACGCCGCAGGCCATGGACCTCCCACCCCGCTGCCAGCAATTGTGTGGCCAGACGACTGCCAACATCACCGCAGCCGGCGATCAAAACAGATGGCGCGGACATTGAAAAACTCCTATCGGAAAGCCACAGACTAGCGCCAGCAATGGACAAGCGGCTAGCAATGCAGGAAAAAAAGATACTCTATTACTTTTGTTAACAAGAATTACTTGCAATAATGCCCGCCACTTTTGTTCTCGGCCTTCGAGGCCTGGAAGAACATTTACCGTCTTTTTCTCTCAGGTCCGGCCAGCATGACACGCAATCAATTCCCCGCTTCGCCAACCAAACGACCTCGCGCCTGGAGCGCGGTGGCCGCCCTGCTGCTCAGCCTGATGCTGGCGCCAACCGCCGTATTCGCTGACGCACAAGCACCGGCCACCCCGGCTGCCGCCGCTGCGCCTGCTCCAGCCGCCCACGCCGCGGATCACGCTGCACCGGCTGCCACCGACCCGGCACAGGCCGTAGACACCACCGCCGAAGACGCCCCTGAAGTCCTCGAAGCCGACAACACCCTGGGCATGGCCCATGACCTGTCGCCGTGGGGCATGTACCAGAACGCCGACATCATCGTGAAAATCGTGATGATCGGCCTGGCCATCGCGTCGATCATCACCTGGACCATCTGGATCGCCAAGGGCTTTGAGCTGATGGGCGCCAAGCGTCGTCTGCGCACTGAAATCGTCCAACTGAAAAAAGCCACCACCCTTAAAGAAGCCAGCGCCTCTGCCACCAAGCCCGGCACCCTCGCCAACCTGCTGGTCCACGATGCGCTGGAAGAAATGCGCCTGTCGACCAACAGCCGCGAGAAAGAAGGCATCAAGGAACGTGTCGCCTTCCGTCTCGAGCGCCTGGTTGCAGCGTGCGGCCGCAACATGAGCAGCGGCACCGGCGTCCTCGCCACCATCGGCTCCACCGCGCCGTTCGTGGGCTTGTTCGGCACCGTGTGGGGCATCATGAACAGCTTCATCGGCATCGCCAAAACCCAGACCACCAACCTCGCCGTCGTCGCTCCCGGCATCGCCGAAGCCCTGCTGGCCACTGCGCTGGGCCTGGTCGCTGCGATTCCAGCCGTTGTGATCTACAACGTGTTTGCCCGCTCCATTGCCGGTTACAAGGCGCAAGTGTCCGACGCCTCGGCAGAAGTCCTGCTGCTGGTCAGCCGCGACCTCGACCACCAGCCTGAGCGCAGCTCGCAACCGCACATGGTGAAAGTGGGGTAATCGGCCATGGGCCTGCATTTGAAAGAAGGCGCAGACGACGATCTGGCCGAGAACCACGAAATCAACGTCACGCCGTTCATCGACGTGATGCTGGTGCTGTTGATCATCTTCATGGTGGCTGCTCCGCTGGCCACCGTGGACATCAAGGTCGACCTGCCCGCCTCCAGCGCCAAACCGGCCCCGCGGCCCGAGAAACCGGTGTTCCTCAGCGTCAAGGCTGACCAGCGCCTGTTCCTCGGCGAAGACGAAGTGAAAGCCGAAGCACTCGGTGCCACTCTGGACGCCAGGACCAAGGGCAAGAAAGACACGACGATCTTCTTCCAGGCCGACAAAGGCGTGGACTATGGCGACCTGATGAGCGTGATGGATAACCTGCGTTCCGCGGGCTACCTGAAGGTGGGTCTGGTCGGACTCGAGACGGCAGTCAAGAAATGATCACGACGCGCCATAAGCTGACGCGTTATAGCGGGAGCCTGGCCGTGGTGCTGGGCGTCCATGCGCTGGCCATTGCGCTGGCGATGAACTGGACCGCGCGGCCACCCATCGAGCTGCCGCCGCAGGCGATGATGGTCGAGCTGGCGCCGGTTCCGGCCCCGCCACCGCCGGCACCGCCGAAGGTGATAACGCCACCACAGCCACCTGCTCCGGTGGAAGAACTGCCGATCCCGAAACTGGCCGAAGTGCCGAAGGCCGAGATTACCGTACCGAAACCGGTCAAACCCAAGCCGAAGCCTCAGCCGCCCAAGCCTGTTGAGAAAAAGCCGGAGCCGCCGAAGGAAAAACCGTCCGAGGAAAAACCGAGCGACGCGCAGCCGACCCAGGCACCGACGGAGAAATCCGCACAGCCGGCACCGGGCCCATCGCCCGCGCAGCAGGCGGCCAAAGCCAGCTGGCAAGGGACGCTGCTCGCTCACTTGGCCAAGTACAAAAAGTACCCGGCCAGTGCTCAGGCACGGGGCAAGGAAGGTTTGAACCGCCTGCGCTTCGTGGTGGACGGCGAAGGTAACGTGTTGTCGTTCGAACTGGTGGGCCGCTCCGGCAACGCCGATCTGGACCGGGCCACCCTGGAAATGATCCGCCGCGCCCAGCCGCTGCCCAAGCCCCCGGCCGACATGCTGAACAACGGCTCCATTGAAATCGTTGCACCGTTTGTTTACTCGCTGGAACGCCGGCGTTAAGCGAAACGCAGACCCCTTGTAGGAGCCGAGCATGCTCGCGATGAGGCCCTGACATTCAGCATCAATGTTGACTGTTACATCGCTATCGCGAGCAAGCTCGGCTCCTACAGGTTCGGCGGCGTTTGCAGGATTTATGAAAGGCACCGAAAGGTGCCTTTCGCATATCCGCCAGCGGCAAACCCGCATTGCCCGGTGTCACCCGACACACTCTCTCTGATAACGTGCGTCTATCGTGTGCAGCCGGTATGCTTGGCCCGCAACTTCATGGACGCTCGCTATGACTCTTACAGAATTACGCTACATCGTTACCCTCGCCCAAGAGCAGCACTTCGGCCACGCGGCCGAGCGTTGCCACGTCAGCCAGCCGACCCTGTCGGTGGGCGTGAAAAAGCTTGAAGACGAACTCGGTGTGCTGATTTTCGAGCGCAGCAAGAGCGCCGTGCGCCTGACCCCGGTCGGCGAAGGCATCGTGGCCCAAGCCCAGAAAGTCCTGGAACAGGCCCAAGGCATCCGCGAACTGGCCCAGGCTGGCAAGAACCAGCTGACCGCCCCGCTGAAAGTCGGCGCCATCTACACCGTCGGCCCGTACCTGTTTCCGCACCTGATCCCACAACTGCACCGGGTCGCCCCGCAGATGCCGTTGTACATCGAAGAAAATTTCACCCACGTGCTGCGCGACAAACTGCGCAACGGCGAGCTCGACGCGATCATCATCGCCCTGCCGTTCAACGAAGCCGACGTGCTGACCCTGCAGCTCTACGACGAGCCGTTCTACGTCCTGATGCCGGCCCAGCACCCGTGGACGCAAAAAGAATCCATCGACGCCGCCCTGCTCAACGACAAGAGCCTGCTGCTGCTCGGCGAAGGCCACTGCTTCCGCGATCAAGTGCTGGAAGCCTGCCCGACCCTGACCAAAGGCAACGACGGCGCCAAGCACACCACGGTGGAATCCAGCTCGCTGGAAACCATTCGCCACATGGTCGCTTCGGGTCTCGGGATTTCGATCCTGCCGCTCTCGGCAGTGGACAGCCATCATTACGCCCCCGGCGTGATCGAAGTGCGCCCACTGACAGCGCCGGTGCCGTTCCGCACCGTGGCCATCGCCTGGCGCGCGAGCTTCCCGCGTCCGAAGGCGATTGAAATCCTCGCTGACTCCATTCGCCTGTGCTCGGTGGCCAAGCCGCCCGCGCCGGTGGCTGCGGCTTAAGTTGCTGTCATGACCGAGTTGTCGCAAGTGTCGGTAACGGCACTCAAAGGTGTCGGTGAAGCCATGGCCGAGAAACTGGCCAAGGTCGGCCTGGAGAATCTTCAGGACGTGCTGTTCCACCTGCCGCTGCGTTATCAGGACCGCACCCGCGTGGTCCCGATTGGCCATTTGCGACCCGGACAGGACGCCGTGATCGAAGGCACCGTCAGCGGCGCCGACGTGGTCATGGGCCGTCGTCGCAGCCTGGTCGTGCGCTTGCAGGACGGCACCGGCGGACTCAGCCTGCGCTTCTACCACTTCAGCAACGCCCAGAAAGAAGGCCTTAAACGCGGCACGCGGATTCGCTGCTACGGCGAAGCGCGGCCCGGCGCGTCGGGACTGGAGATCTACCACCCGGAATACCGCGCCATCACCGGCGACGAGCCGCCGCCCGTGGATGAAACCCTGACGCCGGTGTACCCGCTCACCGAAGGCCTGACCCAACAGCGCTTGCGCCAGTTGTGCATGCAAACGCTGACGATGCTCGGCCCGACCAGCCTGCCCGACTGGCTGCCGACCGAACTGGCGCGGGACTATCAACTGGCGCCGCTGGCCGATGCGATCCGCTACCTGCATCACCCGCCGGCCGATGCCGATGTCGACGAACTCGCCCTCGGCCATCACTGGGCCCAGCACCGTCTGGCCTTTGAAGAACTGCTGACCCATCAACTGTCGCAGCAACGCCTGCGCGAGAGCATGCGCTCCCTGCGCGCACCGGCGATGCCAAAAGCCACCCAGTTGCCGGCCAAATACCTGGCTAACCTCGGCTTCAATCCGACCGGCGCTCAACAGCGCGTCGGCAACGAAATCGCCTACGACCTCAGTCAGCACGAACCAATGCTGCGGCTGATTCAGGGCGACGTCGGCGCGGGTAAAACCGTGGTCGCCGCCCTTGCCGCGCTCCAGGCACTCGAAGCGGGTTATCAAGTCGCGTTGATGGCGCCCACCGAAATCCTCGCCGAACAGCACTTCATCACCTTCAAGCGCTGGCTCGAACCGCTGGGCATTGAAGTCGCGTGGTTGGCCGGCAAGCTCAAAGGCAAGAACCGCGTGGCCGCGCTGGAACAGATCGCCAGCGGCACACCGATGGTGGTCGGCACTCACGCGCTGTTCCAGGACGAAGTGCAGTTCAAGAATCTCGCACTGGCAATCATCGACGAACAGCACCGTTTCGGCGTGCAACAGCGGCTGGCGTTACGCCAGAAAGGCGTCGGCGGGCGGATGTGTCCGCATCAGTTGATCATGACCGCCACGCCGATTCCACGGACATTGGCGATGAGCGCCTATGCCGACCTCGACACCTCGATCCTCGACGAACTGCCGCCCGGCCGAACGCCGGTCAACACGGTGCTGATCACCGACACCCGGCGCGTCGAAGTCATCGAACGGGTGCGCGGCGCCTGCGCCGAAGGGCGTCAGGCCTATTGGGTGTGCACGCTGATCGAAGAGTCGGAAGAGCTGACTTGCCAAGCCGCCGAAACCACTTACGAAGACCTCACCGCCGCGCTCGGCGAGTTGAAGGTCGGGCTGATCCACGGGCGCATGAAGCCTGTCGAGAAAGCCGCCGTCATGGCCGAGTTCAAGGCCGGCAACCTGCAACTGCTGGTCGCCACCACCGTGATCGAAGTCGGCGTGGACGTCCCGAACGCCAGCCTGATGATCATCGAAAACCCCGAACGCCTCGGCCTCGCGCAGCTGCACCAATTGCGCGGCCGCGTCGGGCGGGGCAGCGCCGCCAGCCATTGCGTGCTGCTCTACCATCCGCCGCTGTCACAAATCGGCCGTCAGCGTTTGGGCATCATGCGCGAAACCAACGACGGCTTTGTCATCGCCGAAAAAGACCTCGAACTGCGTGGTCCCGGCGAAATGCTCGGCACGCGGCAAACCGGTCTGCTGCAATTCAAGGTCGCCGACCTGATGCGCGACGCCGATCTGCTGCCCGCCGTGCGCGACGCCGCCCAGGCATTGCTGGAGCGCTGGCCGGATCACGTCAGCCCGCTGCTCGACCGCTGGCTGCGCCATGGGCAGCAATACGGCCAAGTGTGAGCACCGTCGCAGTTTCTGGACCCTGCCTCTAAACAAGCTGGTTATACTCCTGCAATTGTTTAAATTCGGATACAGACCATGACAGAAGCTGCCCTCGCCCCCGAAACCCCGCACGCTCCGTCTGTTATTCGGCTGCAGCTCGCCAAACTGGGCATCGCATACGAAGAAGTCCTCGACCACCACGGCCTGAACGCCTCGCGCAAAGTGCAGGCGGTGTTGCTCGACGACGCCGTGGGCGCGCTGATGGTGCTGTTCCCGCAGAGCCAGTTGCTCGATCTCAATCGCCTCGCTGAACTGACGGGCCGTCGCCTCACCGCCGTGCCCACCGAGCGCCTGGAAAAAATGCTCGGCAAACACAGCCTGAGCCTGCTCCCCGGCCTGCCGGCGCTGACCAGCTCGCCATGCCTGTACGAAGAAAGCCTGCTGCGCGAACCGAAGTTGCTGATCAACTCGGGCGAGCCGGGCATGCTGCTGGAAATCACCAGCGAAGCCTTCAAGTCCATGCTGACCAAAGCCAGCGCCGCCAACTTCGGCGAAAACCTGACCAGCATCCGCCCGAACCTCGACCGCCCCGACGATGACCGCGAGGAAATCACCCAGGCCGTTCAAGCGTTCACCGCGCGGCGCATCCAGCAGCGTCTGGAAGAAACCATCGAAATTCCGCCGCTGGCCGAGACCGCGCAGAAAATCATAAAACTGCGCGTCGACCCCAACGCCACCATCGACGACATCACCGGCGTCGTCGAAACCGACCCGGCGCTGGCCGCACAAGTGGTGAGTTGGGCGGCGTCGCCGTACTACGCGTCGCCGGGCAAGATTCGTTCAGTGGAAGACGCCATCGTCCGCGTGCTGGGTTTCGACCTGGTGATCAACCTCGCGCTGGGCCTGGCCCTGGGCAAAACCCTCAGCCTGCCCAAAGACCACCCGCAACACACCACGCCGTACTGGCAGCAATCGATCTACACCGCCGCCGTCATCGAAGGCCTGACCCGCGCCATGCCCCGCGCCCAGCGCCCGGAAGCCGGCCTGACCTACCTCGCCGGCCTGCTGCACAACTTCGGCTACTTGCTGCTGGCGCACGTATTCCCGCCGCACTTCTCGCTGATCTGCCGCCACCTGGAGGTCAACCCGCACCTGTGTCACAGCTACGTCGAGCAACACCTGCTGGGCATTAGTCGTGAACAGATCGGCTCATGGCTGATGCGCTACTGGGACATGCCCGACGAACTGGCCACCGCGTTGCGCTTCCAGCACGACCCGAGCTATGACGGCGACTACGCCGAGTACCCGAACCTCGTGTGCTTGGCCGTGCGCTTGCTACGCAGCCGCGGCATCGGCTCCGGCCCGGATGAAGACATCCCCGACGCCCTGCTGGAACGCGTAGGCCTGACCCGCGAAAAAGCCAACGACGTCGTAACTAAAGTCCTCGAAGCAGAAGTCCTGCTGCGCGAACTCGCGTCGCAATTCACCCAAACCTAAAAGCTTCGCGAGCAAGCCCGCTTGTGTCTAGATCTAGGGATAAGCTCTGGGGTGAGAGGGCTTGCCCTAATGCCGATCAGTAAAGCGAAAACTGACTCTATGTAGGAGCGAGCTTGCTCGCGATGGACGCCAACGATAACGCGTGTTTTCTGGATACACGCGTCGTCCTGAAGTCCATCGCGAGCAAGCTCGCTCCTACAAATTCTCTTAACTGACTGGCATTAGGGCTTGCCCGCGATGAATCCAACCCGGTTTACCTGACCACCTCAAACCCTGTGGCGAGGGAGCTTGCTCCCGCTCGACTGCGCAGCAGTCGCAACCCAGCCAACGCGGTAGGACAAGAAGCAAGCGCACTGCTATTGACGGCAAACAGAGGGCTTTCCGATGACCCAAACAGCTGAGGTCAGTGTTGCAAGTCAAGTCCGCAAGCTTGCCAAAGACAACAACGTCACCGCCGAACGCGACAGCATGAGTCGTATGGCCTTGAGCATTACTCATTTAACGGGCGATGTTGTCGAGTTGGACGCCATCGAACAGTTACTCGTCAATCTCAAGAAAAAAGGTGTCCTGAGCAAGTCTGAGATCTTGGCGCTGCATGGGCGCTACCTTCAGGAGAGGCGCTCACAGAAGCGTAGCGCATGACTTTTGATCCGTTCGGCGACTTCAAAACTGCTGGACACCTGCAAAACTCGCTGCAACTGAAAAAACTTAAACCTTCGGCTTGGCCTTCAGCGGCTTCAAATACTTGGTCAACCCCTGAAACCAGATCACCAACGCCGGGTTGCCCTTGATCTGAATCGACTTGTCCTGAATCCCCGTCATAAACGCCAACTGCTTGTTCTTCGCCTGCATCGTGACAAAGCCATACGCCGCATCTTTAAATGCAATCGCAAACGCCGGCTCGGCATACACGCCCGATTTACTGGTAATGCGCTGATCCTTCACAAAGAAATGCCGCGCCACTTTCCCGTCCAGGGTCTGTAATTGGAATACAAGCTCCTTGTCACCCAACTGCTGCTGAAACGCAGGATTAGTCCGACTGGCCTTACCCATCAACAAACCCAGCATCCACAGAAGAAAACGAAATTTCATGCGTGCAGCCTCAAGAGAAAAATGAACGGCCGGCGCAGTGTAGCGGCTTCGAGTGAGAACGCCACTATTGCGTAGTGTTAGGAGAAGATGCCGTGCTTTTTGACGCTGATGACTACCAAGTCATTGACGAAACACCGCTGTTTAAAAGCTGAGGTTTTTTGAGCTTTCTACGCTCGGGTCTATCGGACATTTCCTTCAACATGCGGCGTTGTTCATGAACTAGGCAGCCACTGACTGCACCGATAGTCTTTGTTCGTTACCGCAAAAACGGTGACACGGACGTGCAAGTCCGGTACATATCGCCGCACACTCGCCAATCCAACGTCGAGCGTTTTTCATGCTCGCTGTAAATGCTTAATGGCGGCTGTGCGTGGGAGGTCCCTTTGGGGTCTGCCGGGTTCCGATATGCCCGGTCTTGCACACCTGCGCATGGCTGCCACCCTTATTCGAATGCAAGCGAAGGGGAAACAGCCACACCCAAAACACATATCGGGAAACACCAATGATCAAGCCAACTCCGAATCCGCCAGAACACGAAGCCACATCTCCCTACGAATCCTTCGATTCCAAGAAACTCCACGAAGCCGCCGAACGCGCCCTCGACCATCACTTCGCTCCGCCCCAAGAAAAGCCCTCCCCAGGCATGGGTCCGCTTTTCATGGTCTGCCCTGACGTCCACACCGAGACCCTCCTGGCCAACGCCTCGGAAGATCTGCTATCCATCAGCGCCATAGCCGCCGACCTGGCCGACGGTGTAGAAGGCTCTCGCCGCTCCGTCGCCCTGGCACTCAGCAGAATGGCGGACGGTGTGCATTTGTTGGTGGAGCGAGCGCTGGATCACATTGATTCGCCGGATCCGGCGGAGCATCGGGCTAAGTCATAAAGGGACCACAGAAAGAAAAGGGGACGTTGAGTCCCCTTTCTCGGTAAGCGCTCCATAAACTCCACCGACTTCAAGATGGGTAACGCGCCTAGCTAGGCGATGCCGGCGAGCAGTTCCACGGCAACAGCGCTTCGTAACCTTCAACCGAGGTCGCCAGTGGCAGCCGTTCTAATGCGTGGCGCAGCCACGAATAGGGCTCTTGGCCGTTGGCTTTGGCAGTCTCGACCAAGCTGTAAAGTTGAGCACTGGCCGTCGCGCCGTTGGGTGTGTCGCTAAACAACCAGTTCTTTCTTCGATGACGAAGGGCCTGATCGCACGCTCGGCGGGGTTTTTGTCGATCGGCAAATAGCCTTCCTCGGCGTACCGTTCCAGTTTGTTCCAGTTACTCGCCAGATAGCCGATGGCCTTGCCCAAGGCGTTCTGAGACGTAACTTGTGGCTGCGTCTTTTCCATCCAGCTTTTTAACTGAGCCAGCACTGGCAGACTCCGATCATGACGGCCGGTTTTACGAACGTCGTCGCACGCATCCTTCAGATCACGCTCTACGCCATAGAGTTTGTTGATCAGGTTCAGTGCGATATCAGCGCGTCCCGTCTTGCCTTTCGGCTGCACTTTTTGCGCTATACACATAATCAGACCGACAACTGCGACCAGAATTCTACTTAAACCATTAGTAATACTCAAACAAAACAACACCAACGTAACCGCTACTTAAGTACGATCTCTAACTCTTTTGGGGATTTTTTCAAGCTTGCCAGATTGTTGCATTAACAGACTATATTTTTTGTAGTTTTCAATAGAAAGTTCTTTGAGACCTATACCCCAGTACGCGTCCGCCAGATTCAAATATGCGACCGTCCTATCTGGATTTTCCGACACGACTACTTTTAACAACTCAACCGCTTCCCGATAGTATCCAGCCTCAGCAAATAAGAAACCGACGTCGTTCGACCACCCCACCATACCCGGATAGTAATACTTTTCCACTATATAAGAATCGGGAGCACAACTATCACTTGAACCACCATCGGCCAACATACTACTCATAAACTCTTTAAGCTTTGCTTTATCGCCAACCTTAAATGCTGCTAACGCCTTTTCAAAATTTGAAGTCACGGAGACTGAAAAAAGTTTTTCACTTTTCATTTGTGCGGTTTGAACACCCGAGCGTAGCCTCTTTAGATATTCAAACGCTTTGGCGCCATTGAACTCCTCAAGTGGAACTGACATCAATTCATTTATAGGCAGCGCATAAACGCTCATTATTGACCTGTCACATTCACTATTACTAGTGACAAGAAGGACTTTGCTCACTACAACTTTTTTCAGCGATGCATCATATTGAAACTGCACATTAAAATTGGACTCAGCATTATCCTCCTCCCTTGTGACCATATCAACTATATCGCCTGACTTAGATGCCGCATACTTATAAATCACATCCTCTCCCTGCACACCCGAAATACTGACTAATTTTTCTGCGCCGTTAAGAACAGCCACGTCGAATCCGTCATAACTTGCTGGAGAGTATTCATTCTTTATATTTGGCAGCGCCAACGGAGCTTCGCTTATAACGGATTGCTTTCCATCCTTTTCTGCAACAAGAGTCAAAATTCCGCCAACACTGTCTCCTTCATTCAATACCAGCAGTTTTTGCCCATTCAAATTTGGGATCAGATTTATGTAAAACTCTTTTATCACCTTCGACTTCGAAGCTACATCTGTATCCTGAACCGCCCACACCAATGAGGTGCCGAACATAAAAAGCAGAATAGACACGACTCTAATTTTTTTAAATAGGCTGCTCACTGCCCAATCTCCTGGTATATGGCGGTAAAATTATTCCGACGCTTGAGATAGCTCGCTTCAGGGGTATGAAAGTTAACAATCTTAGTTACTTCATTTGTCGAATTAGTAGTAGGGGCAACAAGATCATTTAATTTTTTCCATTCCCAGAACCCCATTGCTGATAGCAATCCGAATTTTGTCTCTAGCAGTTGGTCTGGATTCGAAACCATTTGAAATGTTTCCTCTGGTATCTTTTCCTTTAAAAGATCTTCGACAGCTTGGTAGTTAGCTTTCCAAGTGAGCTGAATAAACCCTTTCCCCTTATATTTTATCCCCTCAACACACCCTCCCTGCATTAATACAAAAGCACCTTCGGCAGAGCAGCAGCAGTAGATACGCTTAGCTATTTCATCTTCATTTGGGAACTGAGAGTACGCATAACCGTTACGAATAGTGTATGCACCTTTGGCAGCCGGGCTAAGAGCGTTGTACTGATTCAACTCGATACGCTTGTATCCATACTGCTCAGCTTCTGTTGGATAAGTATCAAAATAGCGTCTGAATTTTGACCTAAGAATATCGGTTCTGTACCACAAATCCTCTACTTTACCAACCAGTGCATTTCCAACCTCTGCCTTAACTTGGGCAAAAAATTGTGCAATCCTGGACGCCGTATTGATCTCAAAACGATCGCCGTATTTATTAAACAAGCCTCTAACTTCCTCGCGCTTTTCTTCCGAGGACTCTGGAAACATTTTTTTCATCTGATCGTAGGATATAAGCTCTGCCACTGCGGAAGTAAATCCTCCGACGAACTCTATTGGATGAAAGTGCCAAATCACACTGGTTCCGGCTGAGGCTTTTCCAGATAGTTCTTCCCAGAAAATAAGTTTATTTATTCTCTCTTTTTCATGAGCCATCAGTTTTGGAGAATGTTCGAGAATATCGTCCAGGCGTGCCCACTTCGGCTGATCTGCTTTGTCCTTCCACTCAGTTGGGTGCCGAGCAATAAGTTTTGACCATTGCGAGCGTGTATCTATATTCTTTAGCGCATCAGCCAGCTCTTGAGCGTCTATTTCATGATTATTATTTTTATCGATTTTATCAAATAATTTCTTGAAGAAAGGTGGCAGGTCATTAGGATCGAGAAAACCATCAGCCGTAGAATTCGACTCTTCAACTATTTGAAAGCCTAACTTCGCCCAGTCATGCTGCGTTATAAGCGGAGCGCCTGCCTTTCTGACTAATCCAGCTACACTTTGACCTTCGTCCTCGACGTGTATTTCGTACCATTCTTGCGGATCTTTGAATATTGGTGCCTTGCTCAACTCTACCGCGTGCGACTCTTTCAGAGTGACTTCCCCCACACCCGGAGCTTTTAACTTAAGCACAGAATCCTTCGCCAAAGACAAGTATTGCTTTCCTGTCTTCAAGCCGGCGGTGTTGTTTAAGAAGTCTTCTATGCCTGTATCAGCGGTAAAAACCTCTACGTGAGCTTGGAATTTACTGCTGACCACTCCTTCTTCAGTAGCATTTTCTATTTGCCCAAGGTAACCAATGGGATCCCCAGCCTTAATTCCAACCCCCACATTTAAAACGGTGTCGACAGATGCCGGCTCAGTAATATTCCATTTCAACATATTATTCTCTGGAGTGTTCTCGACACACGCCCAGAATGTTGGCGGCACACTTCCAACGGCAGTCACATCACCACTCACCAAAGTACATTCAGCCATGCGCTGTAGCGACGAGCCCACGACTAAATTCAGAACCTTTTGACTGTCGAATGCCACGACACTATTCATCATCAACTGCATGGAGCCAAGCGGAGTGCCCGCTGGCTTTCCATTACTGGGATCTGAGGGAGCACCATAAAGAGGTAGCTTATTAACTACCGTCCCATTTACTTTCCCCTGCCAATAATTAGGTCGTTCACGCACCGGTATCTTATCCCCTATCCAAACTCTATCACCGGCGTTATTTTTATAAGGCTCACTGCCTTTTAAGTAGGCGAACCAAACTTCGCTTCCTGCTTCCCTTGTTTTTTGTGAGCCTGACTTTACGCTGGCCGAGATAATTTTGCCTTTAGCGTAAATTCGATCTGTATTGACCACTGGCTTTTGATCTAAGATCTCAAGCATTGAATCCTTGGTCAGCTTTCCTAATGAAACTATACTGGCTGATACGGGCAGTTCGTCATACGCGTTAAAATCATTAACCTGCATTGTCACTTTAGGCTTGGGAGTTTCTTCAGGAGAAAGAGGATATCGATCAAACGGCAAAAGATGCATATACAGGCTATAAAAAACCAGCTTGTTTTGCTTATCCTTATTGGCCCCATTCTCTGGATTAGGCGCAGATGTGTACTCATGTCGCACCAGACAGAAGGAGTTTGAATATTTCAATTTTTTCGCATCACCATTTACATCAAATGGCGACTCTAAGTAGTCCTTGTTAAGTCGATAGGCGACAACCTCACCATCGGCCATACAGCGTATGGGCTCATCTAGAATGCATTGCGGAGCACTTGCATTGCTAATATGAATTCCGCCGTGCCAGAACTGATTACTACCGAGCAAGTAATGACCAGAAACTTCCTTCTCCAGCACCTTATATACTTCGTCAGCGCCAGTGAACTGCTTGCCATCGGGCTTTCGGAACGGATATTGGAAGTTCATCAATGGCGCAGGCCCCGCCGAAGCGGGCGCAGGGGTTGGGGTTGGCGCAGCTGCAGGGGCTGGTTGCCCCCCTCTAAATTGAGGTTTCGGACGCAAAATCTTCTCTGGTCTTGGCCAGTAAAGGCTATTCGGTCCGTAAAGTGCCGTTTTCGGACCGTGCGATTGCGAGCCAAAGAAGTTTCCTGGAATCTGGCCAGAGATAAGAGTCTCAATAACTCCTGTATGCCCTTGAAAATTTATCCAAAGTGCGATATCACCAGGTTCGGCGCTCGCGAGTGGAATTTCGTTGAAATGTTCCAGGTCAGTATTTAGCTGCGATGTTGTCCGGTAAGGAATTGTATATCCCGCGTCCTGCAGTAATCGGTAAACAAGACCCGAGCAATCGATTTCTTTCTTGCCGTTGTTATTAATATCGGTTTCGCCCTTGTGGGGACCGTATTCATAACCGCTGCGATATTTATCCAGTTGCTCGAGTAATCCGGTACTCATCGGAAGCTTCCTGCTTTAATACATTGAGTTGAGTTATCCATGACGACCCCTTTTGCCGCCAAGCGATCAATAGCGGGAGTAGTGGACTCAAGGTCAGATTTTTGAGCCTCCCGATAACACGCCATTGCCCGAATCAGATCTACAGGCACGACATTGCCGACTTCGTACACTTCGCCTAGTCGAATAAGTGCATTGGTTGAGCCCTGCTGTGCAGCAATTTCCAACGTCTCTATCGACTTTTGTGGATTAATACAAGCGCGTTCATTGTCGTATTCGCCCTCATCGCAATAGAACATTGCGAGCGCCAAGCCTACGTCAGGAATGCTCGTTGATGCCTGCACCAAAAGATCCAGAATCTTGGCATTCTCCAATCGCGGTGCTTGCCCAGAAAGACTAATTCCCGCGGCAGCGGCTGCGGCTTGTGCCGAACCTTTTTGAGCGCCATCTAAATAACTATCCAATGCCGCTGCGTACAAATAGATACCGGATTCGGGAGATGCCTTATTGACCAGCCTGTCGAATATCACGCCTTTTATCAGCTCACGCTCACCGGGCGTTGGTTTCTCCGACCGAGTGACTTCATCCATGACTGCCTCGAGCGTCCAATCCTCAACACGGTTTAGAACCCAGCAGTCACCATGCTTGAAGACGAAAATCTTCAGAAAGCCACCCACCTGATCTCGAACAATCACCCTGTTCGGCAACTCGATATCGATCGTGAGATTCGACCTGGCCGCATTTTCCGGAAGCAGCATCTTCAATTCATCGGTGGCCAACCCCTTTAGGCTTCGCTCGACAACCTTGGGTATTTTGCCATCCGCTGTTACGTGAACCTGCTTCACAGGAGACGCGATAAAAGCTTTCTGTACCTCTGGTTCGGATGAAAAAGCTTTGACGAACTCAGCAAAGTTGCTGCTCGGACATTGGGCGTCGCTGGGCGACGAGGCAAAGGCACCTGAGCTCATCCCCAGGCTCAACAGTGCAATGGAAAACCACTTCATCTGCCTTACGTGTTTGTTTGTTGTCATCACGAAACTCATCACTCAGAAAACACAAAAAAAGCCTTCGGCTTAACCTTCTCAGGCGGTGCATTCAACAACGCCTGGTCCATCAAACTCCCCGCCTTATCCTTATCCGCCGCCCCCGGCAGCACTGGTGGCTTGATGCCAATCCCGGTCCCACTCCCCGCCGAACCGCCAGCATTGATTTTGATCACCGGCCCAACCACGGTAATCCCGCCAGCATCCAGCTTGATAAAGCTCCCTCCCGCCTTCACGGTGAGCTCCATCCCGGCTTCGATGACAATCTTGTCCCCAGCCTTCAGATGAATCTCTTTCCCAACGCTAGTTAGCTGCGCAGTCCCTAGCTTCACATGCTGGTTCTGCCCAATCGTCAGGTGGTCATCCATCCGCGCTTCAATCTTGCGATCCGCAACCGTGGTCCGATGCTCTTCCGCCTTCAGCTCGGTGTAGGTGTTCTTCTCCACGGTATCGTGGCGTTCATTCCCAACCCGAATCTTCTGGTCATGCTCGATGTTTTCATCCCAATCCCGCTGGGCATGGATGAAGATCTGCTCCGCCCCTTTCTTGTCTTCAATTCGCAGTTCATTGAACCCGCCGCCCCCCGGTGAGCTGAGGGTTTTGAAGACGCTGCGGGTCTTGTTCGCCGGCAGGTCGTAGGGAACCTGGTTTTCCTTGTGGTACAGGCATCCGGTCACCAGCGGTTGATCGGGGTCGCCTTCGAGGAAGGTGACGAGGACTTCCATGCCGATGCGCGGAATGACGATGGCGCCATAACGGTCACCGGCCCAACTCGAAGAGACGCGCATCCAACAGCTGGTTTTGTCGTCGGCCTGGCCTTCGCGGTCCCAGTGGAATTGCACTTTGATGCGGCCGTATTGGTCGCAGTGGATTTCTTCACCTTTGGGGCCGGTGACCATGGCGGTCTGGCTGCCGAGTACGCGGGGCTTTGGATGTTCCAGCGCCGGGCGGTAGAACACGGCCCATGGGGTGGCGAGGAAGCGGTTGCGGTAGCCCTGATGGAAGTCGTCTTTGTTGTCGGTGGTGTCGCTGGTCACCGACTCTTCGAGGACTTGCGGCTGTTTGCCTTCATGGACGATTTCGGTGAGCAGCCAGAGGTCGTTCCACTCGGTGCGCGGGTGGTCGGACATTTCCAGGAAGTGGCCGCTGATCAAGCGGGTCTGGTCGCCGTGGCCTTCGGCTTGCTGGTAGTCGGCGCGGTGGCGTTCGAGGGCGCGCTGGCTGAGGAATTTGCCGCGCGCACGGTCGAGGAAGCGACCGGGGTAGTCGTAGTCTTCGAGGTCTGGTTCGTCGCTCTGAACATCCGGCTTGTAGGCAGCTTCGAGTTGCAGGCGTGGTTTTTCAAAATCGTAGTCGCGGCGCGTGGTGCGGCTGGTGCGGGTTTCCAGGCGCAGTTTGAAGCCCTTGATCACCGGCTCGTCGGCGACCATGCCGCTGCCTTGCACATAAGCGGTTGGCTGGCCGAGTTTCGGGAACACGGTCTGATCGTCACCGAACACCAACAGGTGAGCTTTTGCGCTGTGCTGGAAGTGGTAGTGAATGCCTTCCTCCTCGCACAGGCGCTGGACGAAGTGCAGGTCCGTTTCGTCGTACTGCACGCAGTAGTCGCGGTCCGGGCACGGCTGGCTGAGCTGGAAGTTGTAGGCGTTGCCCTTGATGCCGTGTTCTTCGAGGATCAGCGCGATAATTTTCGGCGCGGACATCTGCTGGTAGATGCGCTGGTTGGTGCGGTGATGCAGGTATTGCAGGTGCGGCACCAGGGAGACTTTGTAGCGGGTCAGGCGTTTGCCGGCGTCACCTTGGGCGACGCGGTAGATCTGGCCGTGGATGCCACTGCCCTGCGGATCGAACGCCAGGAATGCCTGCTTGTGCAGGAGTTTTTCCAGGTCCAGATCGGGGTTTTCGCTGACCAGTTCGAGGTCGAAGCGATACGGCTGGCTGATGCCTTCGGTGCCGGTGAACGACAGCACTTGCAGGTCGCCGGCCTGATCGACTTGAGAGCCGTCGACGGTCAGGCTGAAGTGCGTTTCGTTAGCTGAGTTGAACATTGCTTGCTCCCTGTTCGGTAGTCATCCGTTACGCCCGAAGTCGCAGACGTTGCAGCAAAGACGAAGTGGCGCCCATGGCGTCACGCAATTGGGCGGCAGTGATCGTTCGATCGGCCGCGTCGAATGCCAGCGCCGTGCGCAGGGCTGGCCAGCAGTGTTTCGGTAGATTCCGGGGCGCGTGCAGTTCGCGGTCGAGGTGCGCGTCGCGGGCCTCGGTCGAAGGCAAGCGGCGGAACGGGTGTTTGCCGCCCGCCAGTTCGTAGAGCACGCAGGCCACGCCGTAGACGTCGGCGCTGGCTGACAGCGGCTGGCCTTCGAGCAGTTCCGGTGCGGCGTAGCCTGGGGTCCAGGCGTTGAAGCGGTCGCGGCTCAGGTGTGGCAAGCCGGGGAGGATGCCCTCCTCGGCCTGGCCCAGTCCGAAGTCGAACAGGCGCACGCCTTCTTCGCTGAGCATCACGTTGCTCGGCTTCATGTCGCCGTGCAGCACGCCGCGAGCGTGGGCGTAGGCCAGTGCGTCGAGCAACGGCAACGCGATGTCGCGCAGTTCTTTCCACGGCAGGCCCAAGGGCCGCTCGCAGAGCAGTTTGTCCAGGGTCAGCCCACGCATGAGTTCCATGGTGATGAAGGCGCGCTGGCAATCGGTGTCCACTTCAAAGGTGTGCGGTCGCAGCACGTTGTCGTGGCGCAGTCGTCGGGTCAGGGCGAACTCGCTGTAGAGCAAGGCGCTGGCGTCCGGCGATTCGGCAAATTCTTCGCTGAGGATCTTCAGCGCGATGTAAGGGTCGGGATCGCCGAACTGTTCGCTCAGCAAGTCCCGTGCGCGGTAAACCGCGCCCATGCCGCCGGCACCGAGCAGGCGCTCGATGCGGTAACGGCCTGCCAGCACGTCCGGCATTGCACCGACACTGGCCTTTGTAGGCGCCAGCGCGGGCTCTGCTTTATGCGATTTGGCGAACGCAAAGTAAGTCAGGTTACTGTCTTGCTCTTCGCTCACCAGCAGGTCGTCGAGCGGCGGCATGAGTTGAGTCATTGGCGGATCACCACGGCAGTCAGGTTGTCCCGGGCCGAGCCACGCAAAGCGCCGTCGAACAGACGCTCCAGCGCGACGTGTGGCGCGGTCAGGCTCAGGGCATTGCCCAAGGCATCAGTGCTCAGCCCGTTGTACAAACCATCGCTGCACAACAGAAACGCATCGCCGGGGTAGACCTCGAGCTCAAGCACGTCCAGCGTCAGCTGCTCGGCCGCCCCGACCGCACGGGTCAAGGCGTGGGCGGAAGGATGCGCACGGGCGTCTTCGAGGCTCATTTGTTGCTCGTCGATGAGTTGCTGTCGCAGCGAATGGTCCTTGGACAGCTGATACAAACGCTGGCCGCGCCACAGGTAGCAACGGCTGTCGCCGGCCCAGATGCAGGCCGCGCGATTGCCTTCCACCAACAGCGCCACGACGGTGCTGCCCATGATGCTGTCGTGGCGCCCGGCGGTGACGGTCAACTCCTGGCCCAAGCGGCGGTTGAGCCAGTGCAGACACTGGCGAATGCCTTTGAGTCGTTCGTCGAAGTCATCCTGCACCGGCAATTCCGCCAGGCTGGCGACGATCAACTGGCTGGCAACGTCGCCACCCTGATGACCGCCCATGCCGTCCGCGACCACCCACAGCCCCTGCTGTGGACAGTCGAGAAAAGCATCTTCGTTGCGCGCCCGAACCTTGCCGGCATCGGTACGCGCAGCGCTGCGCCAGGGACTGGCAACCAGCATCAGAGCTGCACCGGCATACGGAAGGTACGCAGTACGCCCATGTCGAACGGGTTCGGCGTGCGCTGGCTGGACAGCAAGTAGTTGGCGCGCAGGCCGCCCACATCGGCTTTCAGTACCAGCACATCGCGACCGCTCAGGTACTCGGTCTGCATGAGGTCGAACAGACGGAACAGCGACCACGGGCCGGTGTTCTTCTCGATGCCGATCGGGCGGCCGGCCATTTTGTCGAGGACCAGGCTGGTGCGACCGTCTTCAGCATCGGTCGGCCATTTGAACGACACCGGCACGATCGGGCCGTGGCGGTATTCGATGGTCTTGTCGCCGAACTTGAACTCGGACCGGCTGACCGCCGGGTCGAGGGTGTACGGCTCCAGTTTGAACTGCACTTGCGGCTCGGCCGGGTTGATCGAAAAGAAGCTCTGGCGAATCACTTGTGCCGCGGCCATCTGGTCGAGGTAGAGCTTGGAGATCGGCATGCTGTGACCGTCGATGCTGCGCAGACGGTAGTTGCCCGGATCGCCACTCACGAACGGACGCATGTAGGTCTCGAAGAAACGATCGGCGATGCCCTGCGCCTTGAAGAACTCGCGGAAGTCGCTGATCGCCACGTCGCTGGTGCTGTGGGCGCTGAACGGGTAGCGCTTGTTGATCGCCTTGCCGTAGAAGCTGTACAGCTCGCTCTGATAACGCTGGTTCAGGTACTGGTAGGAATCGTTCAGCACCAGACGCCAGGTGTCTTCGGCCAGCACGTTGAACCACACGCTGACCGGACGCGGCAGACGGTTCGACGCATTGCGCAGGTTGCTCAGCGCATCACGCTGGCCGCTCATGCGGGTCTTGGCCATTTCGAACGCGGCCTGCTCCGGCGCACTGGCACGCGCGAGGCTCGCCAGTTGCATTTGCAGGTCGTTGAGCGCATTCAGTGCCGGGGTCAAATCAGCGGCCGGGCCGTTGTTGTCATCCAGCAAACGATGCAGCGGTTCGAAGCGGCGTTGCAGGGATTTCTTCGCGGTGTCCGGCAGGTTCTTTGTGGCGGCCATGTCCGAGGCTTTGTCCGCGGCGGCAGACGCCAGTTTGCCCAGCTTGCCCAACTTGCCTTTCTGCTCGCCCAGTGCAGCAGCGGCATCAGCCGCGCCATCAACCGGATCGGCTTCTGCCGGGAAACGGGTGTTGTCGCGCACTTCCACCAGCAGTTGCAGCACCGGCGAGTTGGCCGAGGTCAGGCCCGCCAGTTGCTCGGCGCCCTCGCTGAAGTCGCTGATCGCGGGCAATGCAACCTGGCCCACGGCTTCGCTCCAGAAGTTGGCGTAGTCGCGGAAGTACAGTTGCTCCAGTTCGACCATCAGGCGACGCAAGTCCATGCCGCTGATGCCCGAGCCTTCGCCCAGCACCCAGTTGTCACGCAGGATGTCGGTGACCAGTGCGGAGCCCTGAACCGAGAAATACTGCTGATAACCCTGCTGGGTGTAGAAACCCGGGATCACGTAATCGGTGCCGACAAACAGCGCACCTTGTGGGCCCAGGTGTTGGCTCAAGCGGTATTCCGGCAGGTTACGGGCCTGCTCGCGCAGCATCCGGTAAACCACGTTGGCCAGCGACTCGCTGCGCAAAACCTGACGCGCCTGAGCCACCAGTTGATCGTTCAGCGGGTAGATAAACGGCTGCTTCAGCAAACGCTCGAAGTGGGTGTTCAGACCGTTCTGCACCGCGGTGTTGCCGGCGTAACGCTGGGACCATTCGGTGGCGACCCAATCCTTGAGCCATGGGCCGTCGCGACGGTCTTGCATGTTCAGCATCAGGTACGCACGCAGGCTGTTGAGCAGGCGTTCGCGGTCCTTCATGTTGGCGCGGATCTGCCCTTCCAGCAGGGTCGCGATCTTCGGCAGCAACTGCGTTTCGAGCTCGCGCTCGTAAGCCGCCCTGACCACCGGGTTGACGTCTTCGCCCTGATACAGGCCGCCGCGTTCGTGGTACGACACGTCACCCTTTTTCGGGAAAACCTGAGTCGCCGCGTAGCTGGTGTCGAGGGTCTTGAGCACCGCCATGGAATCATCACGCGCGGTCAGGGCCGAGCGTTGTTGCGTCCAGGTTTGCGCCAGGTTTCGCAAGTTTTCCAGACGCTCGTAGTTCGCCGAGAAACCGCCCGCCCACAGCAGACCGAACAGGCCCAACGCCGCCAATGCACCGACGTACAACGCACGCTGCCCCCAATGGATACGGCTGCGTTCGCGCTTGTCCAGACCGGCCAGATCGGCCTCGGGAAAAATCACCCGGCTGAGCAAGTGATGAATGAACCGCGAGCGGCCACTGCGCAGGGTTGGCAACACGCCGGAGTTGATCCCCAGATTGGCGCCGATGCCGGCAGTGGTCTGGTCCATCTCTTGGGTCAAGTGTGGTGCGCTGGTCAGGTAGAAACCGCGCAACTGGCTGACACGCTGGTAGCGGTTGCCGGTGAACGCCATGTCGACGAACAGGCACAGGCGCTCGCCGATCTGCCCCAGTTGATGCGGGAAGTCGAGGATGCGGCCACGGCGCTGGGTGTCGCGCTCCTGGTGCATGCGCATGATCACCTGACTGTTCAGGCGACGCAGCAGCTCTTCGAACTCGGCGCGCAGGACGGTCACGTCGGTGCCGCTCTGCTCTTTGCGGAAGCTGGTGCCGAGCACCTGATCGCTTTCTTCGCGGGTCAGCTGATCGAAGAACTCATCGAAACCGAGCAACTGGTCAGCCTTGCTCAGCACCAGATAAATCGGCACATCGACGTGGAGTTTTTGATGCACGTCTTGCAGGCGAGCACGCACCTGACGGGCCAGCGCATCCAGATCCTGCTCGGTGTCGCCCAGCAGCATTTCCACCGGAATGGTCACCAGCACGCCGTTCAACGGACGGTTGCGACGACGCTTGCGCAGCAGGTCGAGCAAAGTGCTCCAGGCGCTGCCGTCAACTTCGGCATCCGGCTGGGTCAGGTAACGCCCGGCGGTGTCGATCAGCACGCCGTGGTCGGCGAAATACCAGTCGCAATGACGGGTGCCGAGGGTGTCGCGGGTCAGCTTGCGGTCGATCTTGTTGATCGGAAACTCAAGGCCCGAGAAGTCCAGCAGGCTGGTCTTGCCGCTGCCCTGCGGGCCGATCAGCAAATACCACGGCAAATCACTGCGCCAGCGTTCACTGCGGCCGCGATACAGGCTCGAGGTCTTCAGGGTTTTCAGGGCGTCCTTGAAACGCTCCTTCAACTCTTTCTGCTCTTCGTCGATCTGCTCTTCGCGACGGATACGGTCCTGACCGTCTTCGGTGTCTTCGACCGCTTTCTTGCGCACACCGGCGCGCCAGCTGACGAAGACCATGGTCAGGCCCCAGATCAGGAACAGCACACTGATGGTCAGCAGGCGGGAGGTCGAACCTTCCCAGAACTTGTAGTCATTGACCGCCAGCAGCGGCCCGACAAACCACACCAGCAGCGCGACGAACAACACCAGCAGCAAGGTCCAGACCCAGGTCTGGCGCACGAACGCGCCGACTTTCTTGAAAAACTTTTTCATCACACGTCCCTGTTTACGGCTGCGACTGCGGCTGGACCGCGGCGGAATCCAGCGGCTGATAAGGTTGCAGAACGGTGTCGCGTTGCTCGCCCAAGACCCAGGCGAAACCCGAATACATCACCACCAGGCAAACCACGGTGAACAACACCACCATCCACGCCGGCACGATGCGCACCAGGCTGCGGCGCTGATCGTTCAAGCCTTCCCAATGCGGCGACAGTTCGCGCGGCACGTCGCCGCGCAGCTGACGAATCTGCCGATACAAAGCATCGCGGATGCCTTCGAGTTCGAGCATGCCGCGCGCTTGCACGCGGTACTTGCCTTCGAAACCGAGGGACAGGCACAGGTACATCAGCTCCAGCATCGGCAGGTGCTTGACCGGGTTTTTCGACAGGCGATCCAGCAGCTTGAAGAACTTCTCGCCCCCGAAGGTTTCGTTGTGGAAGCTGCTCAGCAGGCTCATCTGCGACCACTCGCTTTCGTTGCCCCACGGCGTGGTCACGACGGCTTCGTCGACCACGGTGCAGAGCACGTAACGCGCGGCCATCACCTGGCTGCTTTCCGCACCCTCGTGCAGCGCACGCACTTCAAACAGCTTCAACCCGGCGGTCAGGCGCTCGTTGAGCGCGTACAGGTCTTCGCGGGCGGCGCTGTGCTTGAGTCGCACCACTTCCGACAACAGGTTGGAGCCGGCGGCCACCAGCGAATTGAGGCTGATGTTGAAGGACTCCGCCGGACGCAGGCGCGCGGCGTAAATCATTCGCTCTTCGAGTTGTTCGAAACGTGGCGGTGCAGCGAAGTCAGTCAGCGGGCTTTGCGCCGGGCCGTGGCCCTGGCGGTCGAGCAAGACGGTTTTATCGTCCTGATGGTGTTCCATGTCCTTGATCATGTCGGTCAGTTCCTGATGGCCCAGAATTTCAGTTCAAGCTCGGCGAATTCGCCGGACACGTGGAACGCGAAGCCGCCGGAGCGCTCGAGTTGCGCCAGGTCTTCGGAACTGAGTTCGAGGATGAAATAGGTTTTGTTGGAGTGGAACGCGATCTGCCGCGGGGCCACCGGCAACGGTTTGACCTTGATGCCCGGCAGGTGCAGGTTGACCAGTTGGCGGATGCGCTCCACCGGGCCGACCTTGAGGTGCGCCGGCAAGCGGTGGCGCAGTTCTTCGGAGTCGCAGTTGGCACTGGCCGCGAGCACGAACGACGCCGAGCCCAGCAGTTTGTGGTCGTGCAACGGCGAAACGATGATCCCGTACTGACGCGCTTGCAGGACCAGTTCGATGGCGTGCTGTTCGAGCACCATCGACAGCACCTGACGAATCGCTTCCATCAGTTTGCGGAAGCTCGCGCCCTGGTCGCTGTGCTGGTAACGGCTGTCCAGGCGCGGGCGTTTGCTGTCGCCGGAAAACGTCGCCAGATCACCGAGCATGGTCAGCAGCGTGCGGTACAACTCTTCCGGGTGAACCTGTTCCAGACCGAGGTAGTGACGCAACAGCAGCTCGGTGCGGTTGATCAGTTGCAGCATCATGAAGTCACCGACTTCCGCGCCACCGACCTTGCCGTTGGAACGGATGCGCTCGGCGATGGTGTCGCCGCGATGACCGAGCATGCTGATTACTTCTTTCAAGCACGACAGCAGGTAGCTGGAGGAATGCGCCTGAATGTAGGTCGGCACGAAGTCCGGATCGAGGCTGATCACGCCGTCGGGCGTGGTGTCGAGCACGTCGCAGATCTTCAGTTTCACGTAGGCCTGATCGCTCTGCTGCTCGCCGAGCAACAGCTTGAAGTCCGGGCGGCCGCAGCTGACCTGACTGGCGGAGTCGTCGCCGGCGTTGGAGTCGGCCACTTCGGCTTCGTACGCGGTATAGCGCGCCAGCACGTCGGATTGCTCCGGACGACGGGACTCGATGTGGTTACCGGTGACCAGTGGCAGCGCCAGGTAGATCGGCGTGTTGCCGGTGTTCGGCGGCACGTCCAGCGCCAGCGGCTCGGTGTTGCCGCCGAGTTCGAACAGGCTGCCGTCCGGCAGAATCCCAGAGGCCTGGCTGATCACCAGTTTGCCCATGTTGAGGAACTGCAAATCGATGTCGAGATTGAGGAAACCCCAAGTGTAACTACCCAGCAGCTGGGTACGAGTTTTCATCTGGTGATCGTAGTAGCGATCGTTGTGCTGGAAGTGCTGCGGGCGCAGCAGCATGCCTTCCTGCCAAATGACTTTATGGGAATTCATGATCAGTCATCCGCCTTGGCGAGCGTTTCGTTGCTGTTGCGAATACCGGACTGGTCGAGGGTCAGGTCAGCCTCGGTGACTTCCACCGGCGTGACTTGCACCGTGTAGCGCCATTTGGTTTCCGGCAGGTCGCGATACGCCGCGAGGATCCCGACGTAACGGCTGCCCTCTTCCACGCTGAGCTTGAGTTCGATGGTTTCGCCGGGGCGCAATTCGAGCTCTTCACTGGCCACCAGGTCCGGGGCCAGGGATTCCTTGGCGCGCTCGTAGAGGCTGAAAAAGTCGGCGTTCTCGAACGTCACCGGGTGCTTGAGTTCGAACAGACGTACGACAATCGGCGAAGGGCGCCCGTTAAGGTCCGGGTTCAGCTGATCGCTGCCGGTCAGCTTCAGATTGACTTTGGTCACGTTGGAATACGGCGACAGCGACGAGCAACCGGCCAGCAGCACCAAGGCCATGAGCGTCGTCAGCGTCTTGAAAAAAGCGGTCGAGCAGCGAGACATGTGCATCATCCTTGGTGGTCGGTGTGAAGGGTGGAAATCAGGCGGATCTGTTCTTCGTAGGCTTGAGCGAAGTCGCGGGCCAACAGGCGCTCGCTCCAGTCATCGTCCTGACGCAGCGCCTGGTGATAACGACCGTAGGCTCTCCAGCGACTGCCGGACGTGGCCAGCAACGGCTTGTTGTCGCGCTCGAAACGCAAAGTCAATTGCTGCGGCGAGAAGTGCTCCAGGGTTCCGCGAACAGCGGCGCGGCTGGCGGTCAGCAGAGCAACCTGATGGGCCTGCAAATCGCGGAAGGCGCGGGAGATCGACTGCTCCGCCGGCAACTGGCCCGGTTTGTTCGGCTGCAACAAAATGCCCAGTGCTTCACCGGCATCGACGGCGAATTTCAGCGGGTTCTTGTTGGTGCCTTGCACGGTGGTCTGGGCCAGACGCAGTTCGTTTTTCAGTTCGCTGCGGGTGCGCAGGCTCTGCTGCAAACCGCCGACGCTTTGCTTGAGCAGGCGTGCAGCGTTCAACGCCAGGGCTTCGCGGGCGTCGTGGTCGAGGCCTTTGAGGTCCACGCCCAGCGCGGTGCCGAAGTGCTCCCAGAAACCTTCGCTTTGACGCTCACGCGCTTTCGGCACCGGGGCTGGCGCAGGTTCGGCCGGGGCATCGATCAGCTCCGGCACCATCAGGCTTTCCATGTCGATGCGTGCGTAGTCGGCGCGCTGGCGGGTGTCCTCAATGGTGGTGCTCGGGGAGATCAGTTCGTCAATTTCCGAGTACACGCGCTCTTGCTGATCAAGGGCGTTCAGTGGATCGAGGTCGAGGAACGCGTCGTCCGGAATGATGCTGCCCGCCGCTTGCGGACGTCCGACTTCCACGTCGAAGGTCGCCGGGTCGCGCACCAGCCGCGCACGGATCTCGAAATCACCCAGCACGTAGACGCTGCCGTGTTCGATGCGCATCGGCTCGCCCTTGCGCAGGCGCGCACCGCTTTCGCTGTCCTGAATACCGTTGCTGCTGGTATCGGTCAGGAAAAACGTGCCTTCGCGGTAGCTGATCATCGCGTGGTGGTTGGACAGGTGACGCTTGCGGTCGGGGATGATCCAGTCGCAATCCTCGCCCCGGCCAATCACGCCACCGGCCTGTTTGAAGGTCTTCTGGCACAGCTCCGTGGGCACGAACTGCTTGGTGTTCAGCATTTCGAAAACCAGTTCCATGGTGATACTCCTTGCGGTCACTTGCCGCGATTGACCGCCTGCGGATCACCCAATGGGCGATAGGTGTTGTCGTTGAATTTGTAATTGCCGCTGCAGCCGCCGAGGCCGCATAGAACGACGAGGGTCAGCAGGACGGCTTGCCAGTGACGAACAGACATCAGAGGGTCTCCAGGGGTAGACAAAGCACAAAGCGCCGGCCCGTTCGGGCGGCGCTATCGAAAGCAAATGAAATGGGCTGTGAGGCTCTAATCCGATGGTTAGAGCCAATTCCCTGTGGCGAGGGAGCTTGCTCCCGCTGGGCTGCGAAGCAGCCCCAAATCCAGGCTCTGCGGTGTTTCAGGAAAACCGCATCCAGTGTTTTACGACTGCTGCGCAGCCGAGCGGGAGCAAGCTCCCTCGCCACAGGATTTCGCCGATTGAAAATGGGGTTAACCATCGAAGTCACCCAAATTGATATTCAGGCGCCCGAGGCGGTACAGCAGCGTGCGGCGCGGCAGGCCGAGTTCGCGGGCGGCGAGGGTCTGGTTGCCGTCGTTTTTGCGCAGGCAATCGAGCAGCAGAGTGCGTTCGACCTGCTCCAGGCGTTCGCGCAGGTTCAGGCTGTTGTCTTCCGGCATGGCTTCCATGCGCAGGGAGAAATGCTCGGCCAGCAATTCGCCGCCCTCGCACAGCAACACCGCGCGTTCGACCAGGCCTTTGAGTTCGCGCACGTTGCCGGGGAAGGCATAACCGGACAGGTGATCCAGCGCTGCGTCGGACCAACGCACCGCATCTCGTTGCAGGAATGCGCAGGCCTTGTCGGCAAAGTGCCGGGCCAGATCGAGGATGTCGCCTTCGCGCTGACGCAGGGCCGGCAATTCGATCGGGAATTGCGCGAGGCGGTAGTACAAGTCCTCGCGGAATTTGCCTTCGCTGACCAGCACCGACAAATCCCGGTGCGTCGCGGCGATGATGCGCACGTCGATCTTGTGGGTGTCGTTGGAACCCAGCGGGCGGATCTCGCCTTCCTGCAACACGCGCAACAACTTGGCTTGCAGCGACAACGGCATGTCGCCAATTTCATCGAGCAACAAGGTGCCGCCATTGGCCGCGTCGAACAGCCCGGCACGATCACGGTCAGCGCCGGTGAAGGCGCCTTTGCGGTAGCCGAACAGCTCGCTTTCCAACAGGTTCTCGGGGAACGCTGCGCAGTTCTGCACGATGAACGCCTGGGACCGGCGCGGGCCGCAGTCGTGAATGGCGCGGGCGACCACTTCCTTGCCGGTACCGGTTTCGCCGCGCAACAGCACGGTGTAAGGGCTGTGCAGGACTTTGCTGATCAGCGAATAGGTCTCGCGCATGGCCTTGCTCTTGCCGATCAGGCCGTAACCACTGGCACTCGGGACGCTGGCCTTGAGCGGTCGTGCATCACCGGTCGGCTGACGCAGACGGTGAAGCAAATGCAGTTGGCCGAGCACAAACGAACCCAGTTGACCGAGGGAATCGGCAAAGCCTTGCAGGTCGATGTGCCGGCGGCTGGCGCACAGCAGCAAACCTTCGACCGCCTTCTGCTGATTGACCAGCGGCACGCACAACAGCGACTGCCACGACGTGGCCTGCGGCGGCAGGAAGCTGGTTTCGTGCAGGCTGCCGCTCAGTTCGCCGAGGCTCACCACACGGTTCTGGCACAGGGCGAATTGCAGCAGTTGTTCACCGTTGTAATCCGCCGGCAAGCTCGCAGATTCGCGCGGTTGCAGGATGCCGTTCAGGCACTCGGCGTTCATCCCCAGGCAGGTGTGGGTCGCGTCCAGCAAGTACAGCTGCGTCAATTCGCACCCGCTGAGCTCCGCCACCCCGCGCACGAAGTCACCCAGCAGCGCAGCGCCGTCCGCCGCCCGCGACAGGCTGGCGAACTGCGCCAGCAAGGCTTCGGCATACACCAGCGGCTGCGGCACTTGAGTGAACATCACACCCACCTCAGGCGAACTCGCAGGTCACGCTAGCGCCGCCGTCGAGCGTCGCGTGGACAAGCTTGAGGCTTTCCCCGGTGGCCATCGCGTCGAGCAAACGATCGGCCACCAGCGGTAGCACGTGCAGGTCAAGCAAGTGATCGATCAAACGCGCACCGCTGTCGCTTTGGGTGCAGCGTTCGGCCAGGTGATCGACGAGGTCTTGCGAGTAGGTGAAATCCAGTTGGCGACGGTTCAGGCGCTCGCCCAGACGACCGAGTTTGATTTCGATCAGCTCGCGCAGCACCGGGCCGCCGACCGGGTAGTAAGGCACTACGCGCATGCGCGCCAGCAGCGCCGGTTTGAAGTGTTTGCTCAGCACCGGGCGAATGGTTTCTTCAAGCACTTCGGCGGTCGGCCGCGCACCGTTTTCGCAGAGCTCGCTGATGCGGTCGCTGCCCAGGTTCGAGGTCATCAGGATCAGCGTGTTGCGGAAGTCGATCTCGCGTCCTTCGCCGTCGTTGGCCACGCCTTTGTCGAAGATTTGGTAAAACAGGTTGAGCACGTCCGGGTCGGCCTTCTCGACTTCATCGAGCAGTACGACCGAGTACGGCTTCTGGCGCACGGCTTCGGTGAGCATGCCGCCCTCGCCGTAACCGACGTAGCCCGGTGGCGCACCGATCAGGCGCGAGACGGTGTGCTTCTCCTGGAACTCGGACATGTTGATGGTGGTGATGAAACGGTCACCGCCGTACAGCAAGTCGGCCAGAGCCAGTGCGGTTTCGGTCTTGCCGACGCCGCTCGGGCCGACCAGCAGGAACACGCCGACCGGTGCATCCGGTTTATTGAGGCCAGCAGCGGTGGCGCGCATCGAGCGATCCAGGGCGTGAACGGCTTGTTCCTGACCGCGAATACGCGTGCGCAGGTCGGTGGCGAAGCTGGCGACCTTGGCGTTGTGTTCACGGGCCAGTTGCGCCAACGGCACGCCGGTCCAGGCGCTGATCACTTCAGCCACCAGACGCGGGCAGACTTCGAAGCTCACCAGGCGTTCTTTGACCTGGGCATCGGTCAGGGCTTTGTGGGTTTCGTTGAGCTGGGCTTCCAGGTGTTCGACGCTTTGCGCTTCGTCGACCGGTAGCGTTTCGATCACGCTGCCTTCGGCGTCTTCTTCAACCGTAACGGCAGCAGCTTCGCGAGCCTTGGCCAGTTGCTGACGCAGATCCAGCAGGCGTTCGGCCAGTTCTTTCTGCTCGGTCCACAGCGTTTCGAGGGCGACCATTTCGTCTTCGGCAGTAACCAGACGATCTTCCAAAGCATCCAGCGCTTCGTGATCGATCAACAAACCGGCTTCGGCATCACGACGCAGCGCCTGACGTTGACGGCCCCCTTCAGCCAGCTCGCCACGCAGGCGCTCAAGGCTTTCCGGGGCGGCGGCGAGGCTGACGCGTACGCGGGCGCACGCGGTGTCGAGCACATCGACAGCCTTGTCTGGCAATTGACGACCGGCGAGGTAACGGGCAGACAATTCGGCCGCCGCCACCACCGCGTCATCGCGCAGGTAGATGCCGTGGCTCTTCTCGTAAACCTGAGCCAGGCCACGGAGGATAGTCACCGCTTCGCTGACGGTCGGTTCGTGCAGTTGCACCGGTTGGAAACGACGGGCCAGCGCCGGGTCTTTTTCGAAGTACTTCTTGTACTCCGCCCACGTGGTAGCCGCGATGGTGCGCAATTCGCCGCGTGCCAACGCAGGCTTGAGCAGGTTGGCCGCATCGGAACCACCGGCATTGCCGCCCGCGCCGATCAGTGTGTGCGCTTCGTCGATGAACAGGATGATTGGTTTCGGCGACGCTTTGACCTCGTCAATCACGCCTTTGAGGCGACGTTCGAATTCACCTTTGACGCTGGCGCCGGCTTGCAACAAACCCATGTCCAGCGACAACAGTTCCACGCCTTTCAACACCTGCGGTACTTCACCGGCGGCAATGCGCGAAGCCAGACCTTCGACGATCGCGGTTTTACCGACGCCGGCTTCACCGACCACAATCGGGTTGTTCTTGCGACGACGGGCGAGGATATCGACCATCTGCCGGATCGCGCCATCGCGGCACAGCACCGGGTCGAGTTTGCCGTCGCGAGCCTGTTGGGTCAGGTTGTGGGTGAAGCGCTGCAGCAGCGATTCGCCCGGCACTGCAGGTTTACCAGTCGCTGGTTGTTCTTTCTGCGACAGGGCAAATTCCTTCAGGCGCTCGATGTTCAGTTTGGCCAGCAACGACTGATAACGGCTGCCGGCGTAGCGCATCGGGTTACGCAGCAGCGCGAGGATCAATGCGGCTTGCTCGACCTGGCTCTGGCCCAGTTCGAGGTTGGCCACCAGCAACGCGTCTTGCAGCCACTGCACCAGTTCCGGGGCGAATACCGGATTACGCGAAGCACTGTGTTCGACCCGCGATTGCAACGCGGCGCTCAGCTCGCCGGCATCCACTTCGGAGTCCTGCAGCGCGCGTGCGAGCAGGCCTTGCGGGCGCTCCAGCAGGCCCAGCAGCAAGTCTTCGACGAGGATCTTGCTGCCGCCACGGGCGACGCAGCGCTCGGCAGAACTTTCCAGATCACGACGGGTTTCGGCGTCCAGCGCCTGGATAAGTTGTTGCAGGTCTACGTTGATCATTGGTCATCTGTCCTTAATGAATTTTGCTGCCCAGGGTCACCACGCCGTCCGCTTTTTCGCGGCCGAGCCAACTGGTCCATCCCAGGCGACAGGCGTTCTGCTCACCGATGCGCAGTTCGCGGATTTCTTCCTGGCGCAACACCAGGCGAATGTCGTAATCGAGCGGGTCACGCAGGGTGAACCGCACCAGCGCGCACAGCGGCTGGTAGCCGAAACCGATCGGCAGGAATTCGTGAAAGCGTTGCCAGTCGAGCTCGCGGATGTGGATGCGGAATTTGCCGCTGCGGTCGCGTACGTGTTCGCCCAGCACCAGGTCTTCGCCGAGCAGGCTGTTGGCGCGGCCCAGACGATTGCGCTGTTCGTCGAGAATTTCCACGCGGCGCTCGATGCACTGCTCGATGGTCAGCTCGGCGTGCTTGAAGTAGTAACGCAGCACCGCTTCGATCAGCGCCGCCGAGTGCGCGCGCAAGCTGAGCAAGCCGAGGTACGGCAGCAGGCGTTTCCAGTTCAGTTCCTGTGCCTTGCGGATCTCTTCGCCGCCGAGGCCGATCAGCGCAAACAACTGCGACGAAAACGGGTCGAGGGCGCCACTCTCGAAACTGGCGCGGTAGCGGTACTTGCGCCAGATCGGCAGCATCAACCGTTGCAGGCGATGGTGAAACAGGTCGAGGAAGTTGCGCGTCGGGTTGCCGTCTTCGCTGTCGCCCAGCGCCTGTTCGCCGTAGAACGCCGGCAGCGGCGAACCGGAACCGACCAGGCCGATCAGGTTGAATCGCAGGCGCGCGCGCATCTGCCCGTGCTCGTGAAAAAACTCCACGCGATCAACGTCGCTGCCAGGGAAACCCAGGCTCGGGTTGGCCTGGAATTCCAGCTGGTCGTACAGGTCGTCTTCGCTCAGGTGCGGGTGAGCCTCGCGCAGCCGGTCAACCACCAGCAGCACGGCCTGAAACAGCGAGTACTCGCGTATTCCTCGGGTCAGTCCGCTTAAAGAAGCGGCTGCAGGCCCATACGTGGTGTCCATTGGTACACCTCTCCCTGTGTGCTTTTTACCCGCAGCTCGTGGTACGAATTGAGACTGGCGTAAAGTGCGAAAAACTCGTTGAGAACCGAAGCGAACACGAACAGGTCGCCCTCGCCGATATACCCTTCCGGGTCGATGGTCAGCTCGGTGCGCAACCCGCGAACCGGCAACCCTCGGTGCAGTCGATCGACGTGCTGGTGCTTGATCGACTTGAGTCCGCCGAGCAGGCGTTTGCTGACTTTCTCCGCGTGCTGGTCGTAATAGCGCGGCAGGTCGTAGGTTTCGAGAATCACCTTCAACGCATTGACGTCGGCCAGGGACAAATAGTTAAGCGACATGTTGCTGATCAGCTTCCAGAGGAAGTCGCGGTTCAGCGGCGGCGCGAAGCTCGACGTGGCCGGGGTGATGTTGCGGAAACTCAGGAACTCCGGCGTGTCTTCGCAGGCCATGCTGATGTCGCCGAGCTTGAGCTTGCGCGGCAGGTTCTGGTTGGTGCACATCAGCTCGATCGACAGGGTTTCGTGGGCTTCAGTGTGGCGAATGCCGAAGCTCAGGTAGGTATCGAGGCCGTCGTGCAACAGGGACGAACGCTGGCGAATGCTGTAATGCGGACGGCTGTTGGGCACGTCGAAACTCGGGTCGTGCTCGAAGGATTCGAACGGCACGTACTCCTGATAACCGAGGCCACCGGGTTTCCATCCCGTCACGGTTTCCACCGAAAACACGCCGCAGTTTTGCAGATCGAATTCGGCCGGCAGCAGCAGGTATTCGTCTTGCTTGCCATCGAGGCGGATCGGCAAGGCGTCGTGCTTGAACAGGTTGACGATGGGCGTGCAGTAGAGCTTCACGTTGTCCAGCGTCGGACGCATCCGCATGATGCCGCTCTTGCGAATATCGAAGCGCAATTCGAGGCCACGCATTTGCTTGAGCGTGTCTTCCGGCAGCGCTTTGAGCAGGTCCAGACCGTTGACGTCGACGAAGAGGAATTTGTCCTGGAAGGCGAAGTATTCCTGCAAGTAGCGATAGCCGCGGAAGGTGTTCAGCGGATATGGGATCAACGCTTCTTCTTCGGCGAAACCCACCGGCTGCACGCGGTCGCCGGGCATCTTGAACCCCATCGGCGTGCCGTTGACACCATTGATGGGCTTGCCGGCGCCGTCCAGCGGGATCAGCTCGATGCCTTCCAGGTTGCGCAGCAGGCTCAGGTAAAGCATCTGGCTGATGTAGCGCTCGCCGGCGAAGTGCAGGCGCAGGCGGCTCAATTCCAGCTCGCCGAGATGACCGTCAGCGCTCATCTCCAGACGCAGGCTCAACAGTGAGCCGTCGCCCTTCACCGAGTAATTCAGCGCGGCCAGATCCAGCGGCAACACTTCGGTCGGGTAGCAGGTGCGGAATCGGCAACGCACGTCATCGATTGGCACGCTCTCGACCGGCGTATCGCGCTCGACCATCAACGCAGGACCCGAACGCTTCAACGGGTCGAACTGCAAAATGCTGAACGCCGGCAGCGGCCGCATGTAGTTGGGCCACAGCAGGTGCATCAGGGAATGGCTGAGCTCCGGCAACTCGTCGTCGAGCTTCTGGCGCAGGCGCCCGGTCAGAAAGGCAAAGCCCTCCAGCAACCGCTCCACGTCCGGATCCCGCCCGGCTTGCCCGAGGAAAGGCGCCAACGCCGGGCTACGCTCGGCGAATCGACGACCTAACTGGCGAAGTGCGGTGAGTTCGCTTTGGTAGTAGTGGTTAAAGGACACGGGTTACCTGCCTGGTATTGAATCTCATGAAAAAACTGTCCTGTGGATTTCGCTCGACGCCCGACCTGATCATTGGATGGCACCTGCAGGTAGGTTCGGCTGATTACGACCAGCGATGTTTCGCAATGACCAACGCAACTCGATGACTTGAGTAGCGAGGATCGCCAGCAGCGTGGCACTGCCTTGGGCTACGCCGTAAAACAAGGCTCTTAGCGGGTTGTCTGGCAGCATCCAGAGCAAGATGAAGCCCACCATCAGACACAGGATCACAAGCTTGGCGATGAGGTTCGGCATCACCGCGGCGACCAGATTCACACCCAGGAAGATGTAGAACAGCGCGTAACTGGCCATACCGATCGCAACACCGTGGGATGTGAAACCGCCATTCAGATCCTTGTAAACATGCACAACTGCGTCATTCAAAAACGCGTAGGCCACACATCCGAGGGCGTGGACAATCAGGCACATGGCGAGACGGGCGTAGTTACTCATGCGGGTCTCGTGTTTTCAGTCTTCAACGTGGACATAGGGAGTGTTACTGATGAACATATTCAACCAGTGCGACTCCCAAGCGGGCATGGCTATTTCAAAGGTTTTTTTATCATGATCAAAATATATCCATACCACTCCAACGGTGGTCTCGGTCTCGGTAGTTCTCATATCGAGCAGCTGGGTTGAATATAAAGGCGTTCGATAAACTTCTTGAGGATTCTCTCTATCTATTACTCTCAAGTAAGCCATTCCACCAAGCGTGAGAACTTTACCAACGGGTACATTTTCTAGAATATAACGACCGGAAGGACTAACTACTGTGACATTGGCAGGATAATTCCGCATTGTGGTAACAACAAAAAACAATAAAACAGCCATCGCAATCAGCACAACAACTGTGCGGAAGATGCCTTTGCGGCGTTTGAAAGAAAATAAACCACCGTACCAAGCCATTACTTGCCACTCCCGTTTAACGGTTCAACTGAGTATGCTGTGTTACTGACAAGGTGGTTCAATCTGTACTCTTCCCAATGCTGAGCATGAAAGATGAATTTTTTCTGATCAGTAAGAAAGTCAATATTAGGTATCCCTATCTTCCCCTTGCTTTCACTGACGCGTATTTCCAACAGCCTCGTCGGATACAATGGGCTCCGGTAAATATACTTAGGCGCGTCTTGATCCGTAACTCGAAGATAGGAAAGACTTTCCCCAAAAAAGAAAAAGTCAAACGGTACTCGCTCCACGATGTATTGCCTGGAAGGACTCAACTCAACCACATCTGGACGGCGCTGAGACAGATTATCGACAATAGAATGGAGCGCCAGCAGCCCAACCATCAGGGACGTCAACAAGATTATAAATGCAATGTTCAAACGCATTTACTCTACGACCTTGATCAGAGTGGGCGTTACGCGCTCATACATCATGTCTGAGAACACTGTAAAATCACCGCCTTTTCCAAATTTTTTTCGATACTCGGCAAAATCACTATTCTGAATAAAGTGATAACGTTTGCCGTCAATATCTTTAAACATGGCCTGCACATCTTCTCCGCGCATTGCAGCGGTTCTGGCCATTTCAGCTTTACCGATCGCCGATAAGAAGTTGGAGCCATTACCCGTCACAGGATCTGCTATACCATCATAGTTCCAGTAGCCAAGAGGCTGACTAAACCGAGTACCCTCATCACTAAAATCGTAACTGTCCTCGATATAGAACCCTATGCGATTCACCAAGAAACTGATTTTTTTTGCAGCGACAATAACTTCTCCCTCAGAAATCACCCTGACATTGAAATTCGCAAGCGCTCCCCTTAGTTCATCAAGCAGAAAAATGTTGCTGTTGGGTGTCTGGACTGGAAGCGTATTGGAATAACCAAACTTTTCGGCAGCCCTGGCGCTTCCCGAGAATGTTAACTGGTAGGCCCCGTCTCCCCTGCCCTTGAAATCGCGGAGAATCAACTCTCGAATACGCGGTTGCGCCTTTGGGCTATTCCACAGCGCCCTCAATTGCTTAATTACTTCGTTTGCTCGCGTAAATTTTATCAGCCAGCTCATTTTGACAATGGAGTCCTCTACATAAGGATCCACTGATTCTTTCTTATGCAGTTTGGTCAGTGCATCCATACCACCATCTTCCGTCGGCCATGGATTTCCTTTAAACCAGAAGTTCATCAGCTTGGCTGCGGTTAGCCAGTTGATTTTTTCCATCGCTCCAGGGATATCCGAGACTCCAAATTCGCGCACAGTCGCCTTCTGCCCGGTCCTGTTATTCGCCGGGGTCAACGTTGCGGTCACTGTTGTATTCGCCATCTCAACATCCCTGTCGTTTCTGATTGCCTACCCTGCTAATGACAGGGTGCGAGCTACCGTACATTTTTATGCAATCGCCACTTTTGTTTGCTGCTCAATGATCAGCTCAACTGGCTCGGCAATGTCTGAATGGATCGTCTTAGTCTTGCCATCGGTCCCTGTAACGCCTGTCACCATTTTTCCTGAGGCCGTCTGCAGCGTGTACTCAATTCCGGCCATCGGTTTTCCGGTGTCCTGACAATTGATCACAAAGTGCTCGTTGAATGGCCAACTGAGCTCCACCGGCAGCGGCGCAACAAACGGCACCGGCGAATGCGAATTCCCGATAATTACCGTCCCGGACCCGGCCGTAACTTTGTTGCCATGCGTCCCAACGGAATCCACCGTCGCAGCCGCTTTCCCGTTAATCAAAACCGTCGTCGCCAACCCGCCCGACATCGCACCACCACACGCCGAGGAATCGCCTTGGCGGGCGGCCGCGAGGCCGTCGAAGAAGACGTCGCCGGAACCGGCGGCGATCGGGTTGGTGCCGTGGCCGGGGAGCGGGCAAGCGGTGGGGTCGGTGACACGTGCTGCGGGTTTGCCGGACATACGAATCTCCTTAGGTGACCTTGACTTGACCGCTGCCATCCAGGCGAGCGGCGAAACTGACCTGGCGCTTGAAACCATCAACTTCCAGCAGGCCTTCGATGCTGAAGGACAGGCGAAGCTGATCGTGTTCACGCGGCAGGGAGATGACACGCACGTCGCTCAGGCGCGGTTCGTAGGCTTCGATGAAGCTTTCGATGGCCAGGCGGGCCTGACTCAGGGAGTCGTGCAGGCTCAGGCGCATGTCATTGAGATCGGGTAGCCCGTAATCGGACAGCGTTTGCACGCTGCCCGCACGGGTGCTGAGCATCTTGGCCAGATGGGCAGCCACGGACGCCATGGCGGAAACCTCGCGGCTCCAGCCGACGCGTTTGTCCGCGTCGCCACCCAGGCGTTCGAAAAGGCTGCCGTATCCAGTCATGAGTCAGGCTCCGCTTACTCTTTGTCCAGCTTGCCAACCAGCGACAGGGTGAAATCGGCACCCATGTACTTGAAGTGCGGGCGCACGTTCAGGCTGACGCGGTACCAGCCAGGCTCGCCTTCGACATCGCTGACGATGATCTGGGCAGCACGCAGTGGACGACGGCCACGGACTTCGGCGCTCGGGTTTTCCTGGTCGGCCACGTACTGGCGGATCCACTTGTTCAGTTCCAGCTCGAGGTCGGTACGTTCTTTCCACGAACCGAGTTGCTCGCGCTGCAGCACTTTCAAGTAGTGAGCCAGGCGGTTGACGATCATCATGTACGGCAGCTGGGTGCCGAGCTTGTAGTTCAGCTCTGCGGCCTTGCCTTCTGCGCTGATGCCGAAGAATTTCGGCTTCTGCACCGAGCTCGCGGAGAAGAACGCCGCGTTGTCGGAGCCTTTGCGCATGGTCAGGGAAATGAAACCTTCCTCGGCCAGTTCGTATTCGCGACGGTCGCTAACCAGAACTTCGGTAGGAATCTTGGTTTCGATTTCGCCCATGCTTTCGAAGTGGTGCAACGGCAGGTCTTCAACCGCGCCACCGCTCTGCGGGCCGATGATGTTCGGGCACCAGCGGAATTTGGCGAAGCTGTCGGTCAGCTTGGTGCCGAACGCGTAGGCGGTGTTGCCCCACAGGTAGTGCTCGTGGCTGTTGGCGACGGTTTCCTTGTACACGAACGATTTCACCGGGTTTTCTTCCGGGTCGTACGGGTTACGCAGCAGGAAACGCGGCACGGTCAGGCCAACGTAACGGGAGTCTTCCGACTGGCGGAAGCTCTGCCATTTGGCGAATTGCGGGCCTTCGAAGTGATCCTTCAGATCCTTCAGGTCCGGCAGGCCGGTGAAGCTTTCCAGGCCGAAGAATTTCGGGCCGGCGGCCGCAATGAACGGCGCGTGGGACATGCAGGCGACGCTGGACACGTACTGCATCAGTTTCACGTCCGGCGAGCTTGGGGACATGAAGTAGTTGGCGATGATCGCGCCCACCGGCTGACCACCGAACTGGCCGTATTCAGCGGTGTAGATGTGCTTGTACAGGCCAGCCTGCATCACTTCCGGCGAATCTTCGAAATCGTCCAGCAGGTCTTCTTTGGAGACGTTGAGGATTTCGATTTTGATGTTTTCGCGGAAGTTGGTGCGGTCGACCAGCAACTGCAGACCACGCCACGACGATTCCAGGGACTGGAAGTCCGGGTGGTGGAGGATCTCGTCCATCTGACGGCTGAGCTTGGCATCGATCTCGGCGATCATGCGGTCAACCATGGCTTTCTTGACCGGCTCACCGCTGTTCTGCGGCTTGAGCAGCTCTTCGATGAAGGCCGACACACCGCGCTTGGCGATGTCGTAGGCTTCGTCGTCCGGCGTCAGGCGGGTTTCGGCGATGATGCTGTCGAGAATGCTGTATTCGCCGTTCTTGTTACTCTTTTGCTGCGCTGCACTCGTGCTCATGTTGGCTTCCTTGGCTGATGGAGACTCAGGCGTCCTGGGCGGCGGCGTTCAGGCCCAGCTCACCCAGTACGCGACCGCGGGATTCGTCGTCGGCGAGAACGCCTTCGATGGCTTTGCGGAACGCAGGCGCGTTACCCAGCGGGCCTTTGAGGGCCACCAGCGCGTCGCGCAGTTCCATCAGTTTCTTCAGCTCCGGCACTTGCTCGACCAGCGAGGCCGGGTTGAAGTCCTTCATCGAGTTGACGCGCAGTTTCACGGACAGTTCTTCAGTGTCGCTTTCTTCCTGAAGACGGTTCGGTACGCTCAGTGTCAGCTGCAGCTCTTGCTTGGCCAGCACTTCGTCAAAGGTCATCTTGTCGATGCTGATCGGCTTGCGATCTTCGACTTTGCGTTCGTCCTTGCGGTGGGTGTAGTCACCGATTGCCAGTAGTTTCAACGGCAGTTCAATCTCTTCCTGGGCACCACCGGTGGCAGGTTTGAAGGTGACGTTGATGCGTTCCTTGGGGGCTACCGAGCCTTCTTTGGCCATGGCTTTTCTCCTTGCGGTTGTGGCCCTGGGGCCTATTCGAGTACCACTTCGAGATCGAGGTGGCACAGCCTGCGATAAATCTCTTCCTTGCGTTCACGTACGGCATGGTTCTGCGGCAACAGCTCGCAGCAGCTATGCAGTAAATGCAGCACTTCCAGCGCAAGATCGGGCTCCCAGGCGTTCAGGCCTGAGTCCTGTAATGTTTGGTCGAGGGTTTCGAGTTGGGTCTTGGCCAGTTCGTATTTCTTGGCCATGAAGCACAGCCGCGCGAGGGCGAACTGCCAGAAGAACCGCACGCGCCCGCCGTGGGCGCTTTGCAGGCCCTGCTTGAGGATTTGCACGGCGGCCTTGAGGCCGTCCTTGCGCAGAATCGGCAGGACTTCTTCGAGCGCCAGTTCCCACGCCGGCTGGGTGTCGGCAACTTCAACCTTGCGTGGCGCGCTGGCGCTTTGCAGGTGCGGCATGACGTTGGCGCTGATCCAGGCGCGAGTCGCGGGATCGGCGAACGGAGCACCGTCATGGAAGCGCAATTCGACGATGCCAGGCAGGCGCTGAACCAAAAGCGCGAAGTGGATTTCCACTTCGCGCATCGCCATGTCGGCGTTCAATGCCTGGAGGCATTCCCAGACCATTCGCTGGCCATCGAACCAGAACGGCGCCTTCGCCAGGCTCGCCTCCAGTTCCACCAGCAGGTCGGCGTATTTGCCCTGATCGTAACGGTCCTGATAAGCCTTGAGCTTGTCGGCCGGCAAGCCGCGCAGCATGGTGATCTGTTCCCCGTTGCGCTCGGGAACGGCGTCGATCGGCAACCAAAGCAAGGTGCGATTGAGGCGCAGGGCGCGCAGGTCGGTGGCTTTCTGCTTGAGCCACCAGACGCACAACGGACGGGCACTTTCCTGCTGGGCGCGCAGGGCTTTGTGGGCTTCTTTCTCGTTGTCGATCGGCGCGCCGGGCGTGAACAGTTGCGTGGCGGCCTGCTTGACCTGCGCCACGGCGGCACCGACCACGCCGGGGTCCGGCTGGTTATCGGCAGCGCGTTGCACCATGTTTTTCAGGCGGCGGGAGATCGGCAGCAGCAATGGCGCGTCATCACCCAAGTGCTCGGTGCATGCAGCATCGAGGCCTTCAAGGTGTTCCACCAGACGGCGGAACATCGGCAACTGCTCTTTGATCGCAATGTTTTCAGTCAGCACCTGCTCAAGACGCGACACCAGCCAACTGATCGCAGCGGAGCGCGTACGGGCCTTGTTCGGGTGGACTTCAGCCCAGTGGCTTTCGCACAGGTAGTGCAGCAAACCGAGGCCAGCGAGCAGACCCTGAAAGGATTCGCGCTGGTACAAAGCCCAGGTCAGCCAGGCGCCGACGCGCAAATCCTTGGACTGGGTGCGCAGCAGATTTTCGCTGTTTTCACGGATTTTCAGCCAGTCGATCTGACCGCTTTCGTGCATGGACGAGGCTTTGGCCAGCTCGCTTTCCAGTGCTTCATATTCGCTCGAAAAACGAACGTCCTCGCCCGCGAAATTCTCATTGGAAACAGAGACTTTTGCGAGGTCGAGATAATGAGCAGAAAGTTTGCTTGAGTAGGACATCCATGGCCTTTAGTTTGGATTACGGTCATACGCCCATTGGAGTTCCAACGGCGTGGGACCGAATCAAAGAGCTGCGAAAAGTCTCATCCAATTGAGATCGTGCTCTTTCAAAGTGGGCGCATCGTACTCACGATGGTGGCCACTAGCAAGCACCCGAATAAACAATTAGATGAAGCGTGTTTATCTTTCCTAGGAGATCTCCCTATATGTAGCAAGGGAATCCCTGAGATCGGTTCAACTATTCACTGTTCGACTAACCGGCCGGAAACCGTTGAGATAGAGCCGTCTGACTTCTCACCTGAATAAATCCCATATTCATTGCCCATGTGCTCCCTGAGGCGGACGTGAAGCATGCCAAAAATATGAAAAGAAAAATGTAGGAGCCTTCTGAAATGTTACCGAACACAACGATTAAAACGCCGAGTGACAACAGCCGACAAGAAAAGTGCCATCGAAATGATGGCACTTTATAATTAAACCAAAGTTCCATAGTGGAACTTCCGGTATCGCGGAGATTTCATACCGCACTTCAGGATCCCTCCTACATCAATACTTTGCATGCTCCTGTTAGCGTGCCCGGCATTTTGGCGACTTAATCCGGCCATGCACGGCTCGGCGTCGCGATTTTTTTCTCACTCAGCTTAAGGACGAGCTAAAAAAGCAAAAGGATAAGCGCATGCTCGCACCGGCCAATGCCGCGCAATTCACCCTTACGATCCCGGCGGTTCGCAACGATTTTAAAGTGCTGGCATTTGAAGGCACTGAAACCATCAGCGCCTTGTACTCGATTCGAGTCGACCTGGTCAGCGAGCACCCGAACTTCGATTTGGAGAGCCTGCTTGGCCATCCTGCATTTCTTCAAATCGGCCTTCATGGTGAAGGCATTCATGGCCACATCTCAGTGGCGGCCGTGGGTGAAAGCGGTAAACGCCTGACCCGCTACCGTCTGACCCTGGTCCCGGCGCTGCATGATTTGCAGTTCAGCCACGATCAACGGATTTTCCAGCGCCAGACAGTCCCTCAAATCATCGCTGAGGTACTCAAAAAGCATGGTATCCAGGCGGATGCTTATACCTTCCACGTCAAAACAAATCCCCCACGCGAGTACTGCACTCAATACGGGGAAAGTGATTTCGGGTTCGTCCAGCGACTGTGTGCCGAGCATGGCATCACTTGGCATCACCAACACTCCCGCGATGGTCATGTACTGGTTTTCACCGACGACCAGACGTTCTTCCCCAAGCTGGGCGAAACGCCTTATCAGCAAGATTCGGGCATGGTGGCGGAACATCCTGTGGTCAGCCGGTTCTCCCTGTGTTTCAGCACACGTGTCAGCACAATCACACGACGCAACTACGACCTAAAGCGCCCGAATGCTTTGCTGGAAAGTCGTTTCACCGCCGAATTCAGTCCTGAGCTCGAAGACTACCGTTACCCGCTGTTTTTCGAGAGTGAACAACGCGGCAAACAACTCGCCCGGCAAGCGCTGGAACGGCATCGAGCCGATTACCAGTTGGCAGAGGGCGAAAGCGATCAGCCCTCGCTTCGTAGCGGCCACTTTTTCGGTCTGACGAATCACTCACGCGACGCGTACAACGATTTGTGGCTGTTACTCAGTGTTACGCACACCGGAAAACAACCTCAGGTTTTGGAAGAGTCCATCACTGACGCATCCGAAACTCAGGACGGTTTTACTCAGGGCTACCGCAACAGCTTCAGAGCGATCCCCTGGGACGTGTTTTATCGGCCCCCGATGCCCGAACAACGACCGGCGCTGGTCTGCCAGACCGCCCGCGTCACCGGCCCCGCCGGCGAAGAGATTTACTGCGATGAATATGGCCGCGTCAAAGTCGAATTTCATTGGGACCGCGCGGAGCACAACAGCGAGAAAAGCAGCTGTTGGTTGCGGGTGGCGTCGAGTTGGGCGGGGGATCATTTCGGCACGGTGACCATTCCGCGTGTCGGCATGGAAGTCCTCGTCACGTACCTCGAAGGCAATCCTGACGACCCGCTGATAACCGGTTGCCTGATCAACAAGGTCACGCCGGCGCCCTACCCCTTGCCCGAAAACAAAACCAAAACTGTACTGCGCAGCCACAGCTCGCCGCATACCGGTGGCTACAACGAACTGTCGATTGAAGACCGCGCCGGGCTGGAGTTGATCTACCTGCGCGCGCAAAGGGATATGGAACAGAAGGTCGGGAACGACAGCCGACTGGACGTGGGGAATGAACGCCAGGAAACCATCAAGGGAAACAGCATCGCGGTGCTCGGCGCTGAAGAACATCGCACGGTCACGGCGGATCGCAAGGTTCAGCTCAAGGCCAGTGACTATCTGCAAGTTTGGGGGAGCAGCCACAACCAGATTGGCGAGGCGTTGGTGGTTGAGGCCGGTGAGCATGTTCATATCAAGGCGGGGGCCAATCTGGTGCTCGACGCGGGCGCCAGCATTACGTTGAAGGCGGGTGGTCACCATGTCGTGATCGATGCGGGCGGGGTGTTCAGCAGTAGCGAAGTTGAGGTCGGTGGTTCACCGGTGACGGGGATGGCGGCGCATGCGTTGTTGCCGGGGACGGTGGCGGGATTGTTGGCGGCGGTTGTGCCTGAGCCGTTGGAAGAGGATGAGCTGGAGGAAGAAGAGGAGGAAGCTGAAGAAGAAGGGATTACGTTGCGGATCGGGGTGTTCTTCGATGGAACGGGCAACAACAAAGCCAACAGTGAAACCGTTGCAGCGTGTTATGCACCGGACGCGAACCTGGCGGAGGCGGCCGAGGAAGTACAAAAGTATTGCGCTGCTTATGGGTACGACGGCAATGGGAGCTCGCCGGATAATAGTTATGGGAATGATGTGAGCAACATCGCCAGGCTTTTCGACCTGTATGCCGATCACTCATCCAAACCTATTCCCGCGAACGAGGAAAAAGCCTTTTTGCGTATCTACGTGGAAGGTATCGGCACTAAAAGCAACGGCGATGACTCGTACCACGGCCTGATCACAGGTAGGGGCGAAACAGGTGTAGTTGCTCGTGTTGAACAGACCCCGGCAAAAATCCTGAAGCAAATACGGTTGCTCCAGGAGGAAAACCCAAGCGTAGTTGTCGAAAAAATCGAGTTCGACATTTTTGGTTTCAGTCGAGGTGCTGCAGCGGCCCGGCATTTTGCGAACGAAGTGCTTACCGGTGAAAAAAGCGCTTTAGCGCTGGCACTCCCCGCCACGTCAGCGATCTTTTCACGTAGCTTTAACTGGCGCATAAAAGCCGGTGTTGCCATCAACTTTATTGGCCTGTTCGATACCGTTGCAGCCATTGCCAAGCCTGGTTTTCTCGATTTTACGGTCGCCAACAGTAGAAACCCGGGAGTCAATCTCAGACTCCCCGACGGCTGTGCTGAAAAGATAGTGCACTTGGTCGCGCGAGACGAAGTCCGCGAAAATTTCGCCCTCAATAGCCTCGGTGATACAGACCTGGTTTTGCCCGGTGTGCACTCAGACCTTGGAGGTGGTTATTTGCCAATAGCCCATGAAAAACTTCTGCTGGGTAAACCCTTAACAAGCATCGTGAGCGAGAGCATGGATGCAACTCGCAGTGAAGCCTACCGTTGCGCCGAAAAAGAGGCATTCGACTGGTATGGAAAAGGCGTTATCGACTTCGAAGGTCCGCGTAACAAAATCAAAGTGGCGTATTGGGAAAGGCCGCTGCCTTATTCAAAAGAGCCAGACGGATACAAGACCGAACCACAGAAGAAGGTATATGCAGCTGCCTCCATCGAACGCCCGATTCGTGGCGAACTGTCGTTGGTGTATTTGCGGATCATGCGTGAGTTGGCAGTGAAACACGATGTCCCCTTCAAGCTAATCCCTGATATCCCTGCCCTGCGACTACCCGAGGAATTAGAGCCTATACACAAAAAGCTTCAGGCATATGCCCTTGGTGAAACAACGATAGAGGGATTGACGCTTCAAGAAAGAGCGATGTTACGCAGTCGCTACATCCACCTTTCCGCTTACTGGAACGCAGCTAAAGGCTTTCATAGCAGCGACATAAACATCATGTTTATCAACCGGCCTGCCAATGGCGGCAAACGTGTGGTGCATCCTCATGAGTAATTTCCTCCGTCACACAAAAATAGGCGCCGGTCTACTTTTAGGGTTGTTGTTGATCGCGAGCACACAGAGCTTCGCGCAATCAAGCTACGACGAACCGTGGTCACTAGGCTTCGCAGCACCGGATTACATGGAAGTCTGGATTGAAACAGCGGACGTTGTGGATATCCGCGAACGTGTTTTTCGTCGTGCGGGCTCAGGGATCGCATCGGTACTAACCCCAAGAGACAACAAGGGGGAGCCCGCTGGCTGGCCCAAAAGTCCCGGCCGAGGTGCCGGTCGTGACGTACTTGGCGCGGACCTGCCTCGTCTGATTTACGTGCGATGGCAGTCGTTGGCAGAACCACAAACCTACGAGGCTTACATCGTCATTCCCGAATCTGCGCGGGAGATCATGCGCAAACCTGAAAAGGCCTTTTGCAGGGCTGACGGTAAATGGATCACCGACTACCGAGCCGATATCGGGATAGGTCTGGCACCAGGCGGCATTGCTAAAGTCTGGCTCGGCGGCCCCTGCTTGAAGTCGGTCGAGATTGCTCGGGTAGTGGGCACCATCAATACACAAGGTCCCTCTCAGGGGAAAAATGAAGGCCGTTATGCTCTGCCTTTGTCAGCGGAGTCCAAAGCCTACATCGAAAAATTCGGCATTCCATTTGGAAGCTGGTAGGAGAGTCATTACATGGATTTAAGAACATTATTTTTCGTAGCACTTATGTGGCAGCCCTTTGCTTACGCGGCAGCAGATTCCAAGTCGCTGGAAGGACATTATTTTTTGCATGGAGCAATGGAAATGGGGGCGGAGTTGCTGCTGCGAAAGGACGGTACTTTTTCCGGAGGGATTGCTTATGGAAGCGCTGACGGCATTGCAAAAGGGAGTTGGCATGTCGAGGACAATACCGTAACGCTAAAGACTGACGCCGCCTCTCGGCCTCCAAAGGAATTGGAGTTTCATGCTCGTAGCCGTCACAGCTTTTCATATCTCGAACCGTATCTCACGTATGACAAATTTTATCAGCCTGTACGGGACAACTATGTCTTGCAGATGGTGTACAGCCACTACGCCCGGAGTCCGGAGATTGAGCCCGTATATGCCTACTTTGAGTTCTCGCAGGGTGCCTCGAGCCAGTTGCTCTTGAGTTCAACGAAATCGGGAGAGTTTTGGCTACCCTACGATCCACAAAAAACGCTGAAAAAAATTGGTTTCGGCACCAGTAGGAGTTCGGGGCCAACTAAGTGGTACGAGGTTTCACCTACCACTCGCGCGCTTACCATTTGGTGGAAAAAACCAAAGAACCAACTCATATCGTTTGGAACGCCTGATGAGATGGGTCTTCTCGAAACGCAGAGATACCTGCGAGATGATCCCAGCGCAACCGAACGTCTTAAGAGCAACTACATGATGACGTTGGCCTATGAAGTCACCCCGCCGACGATCAAACCGGTCGATGTGTACTGGCAGTTTAAGGACGGCTCGACCCAGCAGAGCGTGTGGGCCAATTCCAGCCAAAAGCAATTAACCCTCCCCTTCAACCCTACTCGAACCTTGCAAAAAATCGGCATGCGCTCGCATGACTCCACTGCCGCTATAAAGTGGTTTGACGTCGCACCTTCGGAGCGGTGGCTGAACTTTGGTTGGAAGCCATTGACAGACAATACGGAAAATAATCTGGGCGTCTTGTTTGAAGACCTCCAATTGGCCATTGAGCCCAACTGCCTCGCGGTCGATTTTGGCAATGGCAAAGCATGCTTTCGCCGTCGTTAACACGCTCGGTCTGTGAAGGACTTGCTGATGTGCAGGCGCTGCTGTTCTGCGGATTAAACACCGATTGCCAGCGCCTGTTTAAAACGCCTCAAGGTTACTTCTCGCAAGCTACAACACCTTGCGTCGTTGCCTACGGCTACGCCAGAATCCGCCGGCTTGTGCGCCTTGGGGGCGGTCGGTACTTTGATTCGTGTCACTGCTCATCAGTGATCGGGTTTAGCAGCCCGTGGTTGTTAGTGAGGTGCATAGCGTTTCCTTCAGTCAGGTATTCATATCCCTGCACTTGATGGTGGCTGTGCGTGGGGCGCCCTCGGGCGCGCCGGTTTGCTAACTCCCCGGTCTGCTAACCCGCGCACAGCCGCCACCCTTCGTTTAGCAGCGACGTGTGAACGGCTCCATTTCAGGAGTTAGTAAAATGTTTAAGGTCACACCCAACCCGCCAGACCCCGACCCAATCTCCCCCTACGAAAGCCCCGATTCAAACAAACTCAACGAAGCCGCCGAACGCGCCCTCGACCATCACTTCCCGCCAGCCGAACCCAAACCACCAAAACGCAACGGCCAGCTCTTCAGCGTCTGCCCCGGCATCAACACCGAAGCCCTCCTCGCCAACGCCTCGGAAGACCTGCTGTCCATCAGCGCCATCGCCGCCGACCTCGCAGACGATGTGGACGGCTCACGCCGCTCCGTAGCCCAGGCGCTCAGCCGTATGGCTGACGGGGTGCATTTGTTGGTGGAGCGAGCGCTGGATCATCTGGATGAGCCGGAGATGGCGGCGATTTTCGCCAAGCAACAAAGCCGGGGCGGCTGATGTGTAGGAGCCCGCTTGCTGGCGATGGCGTTGTGTCAGGCGACTTCAATGTTGATTGATAAGCCGCTATCGCCGGCAAGCCGGCTCCTACAAGGGTCAGGCGTTGTCTGATCCGTAGGCGACCGGCATGGCCTTCGCGACCACAAAAAATGGGCACCCAACCAAGTTGGCGTGCCCATTCTTTATTCCGCTCTCCCGCTATGCGGGCCGGGAATACTGATTACGGATTAACGCTGTCTTTCAACGATTTACCCGGCTTGAACGCAACGGTGTTGCTGGCCTTGATTTTAACGGGCTCACCGGTTTGCGGGTTTTTGCCGGTGCGGGCTCCGCGGTGGCGTTGCAGGAAGGTGCCGAAGCCTACCAGCGTCACGCTGTCCTTGCGGTGCAGAGCGCCGGTGATTTCTTCGAGAACGGCGTTGAGTACGCGATTGGCCTGCTCTTTGGTGAGATCTGCTTTTTCCGCGATGGCGGCGGCGAGTTCTGGTTTACGCATTAGTGAAGCCCCTTTGACGGTTTTTTGTTGTTATGTCCGTGCTGTTCTCGTGGAACAGCGCCCAAAGCGCCGCAGGTGCTCTACTCTGCGGCAGACGGGAGTGAGAATGGCACGCACGGAAGAGCCGCGCCAGTCTCGGCGCGACGTTTGTAGGGGCAAAAGCGGGGTGATTCCGACAGAACGACCGGTATTTACGCCAGCAGCGGTGGAAGCTCTTTGTTCAGTGCGAGTTTTTCCATTACCGCCGTGCCAGTCAGGGCATAACCGAGCAGTTTTCCAGCCGCATCGCGGCATAAAACCTTGATGTCAGCGCCCTGCCCTTCGACTGTCCAAACACCCTCCAGACCCCGTGGCGGCGGCGAAACCACCAACGGGCAAACCGGCGTTTTGACGGTGATTGGCATCGCCCCATAGCTCACCGCTGTCGGGTTTCCGGCGAGGGTCTGGGCCAGCGCTCTCGCACAGCTCATGAGGGGCATGACGTACAGCAGATTCAGCCCATCGACTTCGGCGCAGTCGCCCAGTGCGTAGATATTGGCGTGAGAGGTTTTCAGGTGACGGTCGACCACCACGCCACGATTGACCTGCACACCGGCCGCGGCCGCCAGGTCGATGCGCGGACGCAGGCCAATGGCCGACACCACCACGTCGCAAGGGATAACCTGACCGTCCGACAGATGCGCTTCCAATCCATCCTCAACACGCTGCAAGCGATTGAGCACCGGCCCGAGGTGGAAGCGTGCACCCAGACTCTCCAGCCCGGCCTGGACCGCAGCGGCTGCCGCCGGGTGCAGCAGCGTCGGCATGACCTGCTCGCACGGTGCAACCAGTTGCACCTCGTAACCGCCGAGGATCAGGTCGTTGGCAAACTCGCAGCCGATCAGGCCGGCACCGAGCAGCAACACCCGACGCTTGCCGGCCGCTGCCGCGCGAAAGCGGGCGTAGTCTTCCAGATCGTTGATCGGGAACACGGCGTCCGCTGCATCACCTTCAATAGGCACCCGCACGGTTTCAGCGCCCCAGGCCAGGATCAGGTCCCGGTAGATCACCGACTCTTCACCGATCCACAGGCGCTTGTGGCCAGGGTCGATGCCGCTGATGCGCGTGTGGGTGCGCACTTCGGCCTTCAACTGTTCGGCCATCGCGCCGGGTTCGGCCATGCTCAGGCCATCAGCGTCTTTGTTCTTGCCGAAGCCCGTGGAAAGCATCGGCTTGGAGTAGGAGCGTCCGTCATCGGCGGTAATCAGCAGCAGCGGGGTTTCGCTATCGAGTTTGCGAAACTCCCGGGCCAGGTTGTAGCCAGCGAGCCCGGTGCCGACGATCACGACAGGTGCGTTCATTCCTTACTCCTCTTAAATGTCTTAGTTGATTTCGATCATTTCGAAATCCATTTTGCCAACGCCGCAGTCCGGGCACAGCCAGTCTTCCGGCACGTCTTGCCACAGGGTGCCCGGCGCAATGCCGTCATCCGGCCAGCCGTCGGCTTCGTTATAGATCAGGCCGCAGACCACACATTGCCACTTTTTCATTCAGGTACTTCCTCAGGGTTCAGGCTTATTGCCGGCGCGAACGGTCGATGGTTGCAGCGTTGCCGTCCGGCTCAGGGCGTTTTGTACTGATCGGGCCCGGCAGATGCAAGCCTGTTCGGCGCAATGGCGCGCCGGTTCAATCAAAATCGCCGAGTGACATGGTAAGCTCGCCGCCTCATTTGCTGCCAATAATGACTCACTGTGCCGCACTCAAAACCTCCATTCTGGCTTCTCCAAAGCCAACTCTCGCCCCTCCCCGACGCTTCTACCCTCGACTGGCTGTTCGACGAAGGCTCGCTGACCCGACGACTGATCCGCTTGTCGAATGACGGCTTCAGCGTCACGCCATTGTTCGAAGGCTGGCAACCGCTGCGCGCGGACGAATGTGCTGCGCTGGATCTGGCCGAAGGCAGCGAAGGCTGGGTGCGCGAGGTGTATTTGCGCGGCCACGGCGAAGCCTGGGTGTTTGCCCGCAGTGTGGCGGCGCGCAGCGCGTTGCAGGGCGACGGGTTGCACATGGACGAGTTGGGCAGCCGCTCGCTGGGCGAATTACTGTTCTGCGATCAGGCGTTTCAGCGTCGCGCCATCGAGGTTTGTCACTATCCTCAGGAATGGCTGCCGCAGGAGTGCCGGGCACCCGAACTGTGGGGCCGTCGCTCGCGCTTCGACCGTGGCGCCTTGAGCGTGCTGGTGGCCGAGATTTTCCTGCCGACCTTGTGGCTCGCCGCCCGCGCCCACCCGGAGAACTGCTGATGTACCAGAGCCTGCTCAAATCCCTGAACCGCTTGAACCCTCGGGCCTGGGATTTCATTCAGCTGACGCGCATGGACAAGCCGATCGGCATTTACCTGCTGCTGTGGCCGACGCTGTGGGCGTTGTGGATTGCCGGCAAAGGTTCGCCGTCGCTGGCCAACGTTGTGATTTTTGTCCTTGGCGTGGTGCTGACTCGTGCCGGCGGTTGCGTAATCAATGACTGGGCCGACCGCAAGGTCGATGGCCATGTGAAACGCACCGAGCAACGGCCACTGGTGAGCGGCAGGATCAGTTCCAGGGAAGCGCTGGTGTTTTTTGCGCTGTTGATGGGCGTGAGTTTCCTGCTGGTGTTGTGCACCAACGCGGCGACGGTCTGGCTGTCGTTTGGCGGCTTGGCGCTGGCCTTCAGTTACCCGTTCATGAAGCGCTACACCTATTACCCGCAAGTGGTGCTGGGCGCGGCGTTTTCCTGGGGGATGCCGATGGCGTTCACGGCTGAAACCGGTGAACTGCCGGCGGCGGCATGGTTGTTGTGGATCGCTAATCTGATGTGGACGGTGGGTTACGACACCTATTACGCGATGACTGATCGCGACGACGACTTGAAGATCGGGGTGAAATCCACGGCGATTCTGTTTGGCGAGGCAGACCGGGTGATCATCCTGACGCTGCAAGGGTTGGCACTGGGTTGCCTGCTGCTGGCCGGGTCGAAATTCGAGTTGGGCGGCTGGTTTCACTTGGGATTGCTGGCGGCGGCGGGCTGTTTTGCCTGGGAATTCTGGTACACCCGTGGCAAGGAGCGGATGCGGTGCTTCCAGGCGTTTTTGCACAACCACTGGGCGGGGTTGGCGATTTTCTTGGGGATTGTGCTGGATTATGGATTGCGTTGAGGCGGCTGACGCCTTCCCCTGTAGGAGCGAGCTTGCTCGCGATGAACTTGATAGCGACGCATTTATCCAGACAGACACGCGTCACCGTTCACGTTTTTCGCGAGCAAGCTCGCTCCTACAGGAGGGGGCTTACATCTTCGGTCCGGAATTGGTGATGACGTGCCAGACGTCCTTCATTTTGTCACCGGCCTTGTCTCCCGGTTTCGCGTCCTTCACGAAGTAGTACAGCGGTTTGCCCTTGTAGGCCCACTGCATCGTGCCATCGTCACGCTTGACGATTGTCCAGTCACCTTCGGCCTTGGCACCCGCTTCCGCCTTGAACGGCGGCCAGTTATCCGCGCACTGGCCTGTGCACACAGACTTGCCACCCGTGTCTTTGTCGAAGGTGTACAGGGTCATGCCCTTGTGGTCCGCCATCACACCTTCTTTCATCATCACAGGCTCAGCCGCGAAGGCCATTGATGGCAACGCCAGGGCTGCGGTCAGCATCAGAGCCTTGAAGGAATGCGAGTATTGCTTCATGGAAACCTTCCTTTTGTGGTTGTCAGGGTTCGGACTTAGAGCTTAGTTCAGGATCATGACAATCGCCGGGCGGCTAAAATACTGTCACACGACTGCAATAATTCCGTTATCTAATGCGGCGCAAGACAGTTAAATGACAAGAGGATTAATGGCATGGTTGGCAGGAGCATTCTGATCGTCGACGACGAAGCGCCCATTCGCGAAATGATCGCCGTTGCGTTGGAAATGGCCGGCTATGACTGTCTGGAGGCCGAGAACTCGCAGCAGGCCCATGCCATCATTGTCGACCGCAAACCGGACCTGATCCTGCTCGACTGGATGCTGCCCGGCACCTCCGGTATCGAACTGGCCCGCCGCTTGAAGCGCGATGAGCTGACCGGGGACATCCCGATCATCATGCTCACCGCCAAGGGCGAAGAGGACAACAAGATCCAGGGCCTGGAAGTCGGCGCCGACGACTACATCACCAAACCCTTTTCCCCACGCGAGTTGGTTGCACGCCTGAAGGCTGTGCTGCGCCGTGCCGGCCCGACCGATGGCGAGGCACCGATCGAAGTCGGCGGCCTGCTGCTGGACCCGATCAGCCACCGCGTGACCATCGACGGCAAGCCTGCCGAGATGGGCCCGACCGAATACCGCTTGCTGCAGTTTTTCATGACCCACCAGGAACGCGCCTACACCCGTGGCCAGTTGCTGGATCAGGTCTGGGGCGGCAACGTCTATGTCGAAGAACGCACCGTCGACGTGCACATCCGCCGACTGCGCAAAGCCCTCGGCGATGCTTACGAAAATCTGGTACAAACCGTGCGGGGCACCGGTTACCGCTTTTCTACAAAAGCCTGACGGCAGCTACGAGCGGCAAGCTTCAAGCGGGAAGCTAAAGCCGAACCGCTTCAAACTTGCCGCTTGAAGCTTGAGACTTGTAGCTGTTTTTCTTCAAGGACACGTGTTCAAGTGAACCAAAACTGGCATGGCACCCTGATTCGCCACATGCTGCTACTGGTCACCGCCTGCCTGGTGATCGGCCTGATCACCGGCTACTACGGCTGGAGCCTCGCCGCGGGCCTGGGCCTTTACCTGGCCTGGACACTCAAGCAATTGCTGCGTCTGCACGAGTGGCTGCGCCTGCAAAAACCCGATGAAGCGCCGCCCGATGGCTATGGCCTGTGGGGCGAAGTGTTCGACAGCATCTATCACCTGCAACGTCGCGACCAACGCGTGCGCGGACGCCTGCAAGCGGTGATCGACCGGGTCCAGGAGTCCACCGCCGCGCTGAAAGACGCGGTGATCATGCTCGACACCGACGGCAACCTCGAATGGTGGAACCGCGCGGCGGAAACCCTGCTCGGTCTCAAGACCCCACAGGACAGCGGCCAACCGGTGACCAACCTGGTGCGTCATCCGCGCTTCAAGGAATACTTCGAGCAGGAAAACTACGCCGAACCGCTGGAAATCCCTTCACCGACCAACGACCGCCTGCGCATTCAGCTGTACATCACCCGCTACGGCAACAACGAACACTTGATGCTGGTGCGCGACGTGACGCGCATCCATCAGCTGGAACAGATGCGCAAGGACTTCATCGCCAACGTCTCCCACGAACTGCGCACACCGCTGACGGTGATCTGCGGCTATCTGGAAACCCTGCTCGACAATGTCGAGGACGTGAACCCGCGCTGGAGCCGTGCCTTGCAGCAAATGCAGCAACAAGGCGGGCGCATGCAGACGTTGCTCAACGACTTGCTGCTGCTGGCCAAACTGGAAGCCACTGATTACCCGTCGGACAACCAGCCGGTGGCCATCGACGGCTTGCTGCAATCGATCACGGGCGATGCTCAGCAACTGTCCGGGCAAAAAAATCAGCGCATCACCCTGGAAGCCGACCCGACGATTCAGCTCAAGGGCAGCGAAGCCGAACTGCGCAGTGCGTTTTCCAACCTGGTGTTCAACGCGGTGAAGTACACGCCGGCCGAAGGCAATATCCGCATTCGCTGGTGGGGCGACGAGCAAGGCGCGCACCTGAGCGTGCAAGACTCCGGCATCGGCATCGACAGCAAACACCTGCCGCGCCTGACCGAACGTTTCTACCGTGTCGACTCCAGCCGCAACTCCAACACCGGTGGCACCGGGCTCGGTTTGGCGATCGTCAAACACGTGTTGCTGCGCCACCGCGCACGGATGGAAATCAGCAGTGTACCGGGCCACGGCAGTACATTTACCTGCCATTTTGCGCCGGCCCAAGTCACGAAAACACGAGTCATCAGCACGGCCGATTGATACCGACCGGCACTCGCCACTAGGCAATCCCCCAGTCAGCCGCTACATTGGCTGACTTGTGCCTGCCTTTCAGGTGCACTTTTTTCTTTCCTTTCGAATACACGGAACCCGCAAAACTCCATCATGGACCCTTCCCCTGGCTTGACCCTCGCGACACTCTTCGCCGATTTCGGCATGATTCTTTTTGCTCTGATCCTGGTTTTGCTCAACGGCTTTTTCGTTGCGGCGGAATTTGCCATGGTCAAATTGCGCTCGACCCGGGTCGAGGCCATCGCTGAGAAAAACGGCTGGCGCGGGCACATCCTGCGCACCGTGCACAGTCAGCTCGATGCCTACCTGTCGGCCTGCCAGTTGGGTATCACGCTCGCCTCCCTTGGCCTTGGCTGGGTCGGCGAGCCGGCGTTCGCGCACATCCTCGAGCCGGTGCTGAGCGCCGTTGGCGTAGAGTCCGCCGAAGTGGTCAAAGGCGTGTCGTTCTTCACGGCGTTCTTCATCATTTCGTACCTGCACATCGTGGTCGGCGAACTGGCGCCGAAATCGTGGGCCATCCGCAAACCCGAGTTGCTGTCACTCTGGACCGCCGTGCCCTTGTACCTGTTCTACTGGGCGATGTACCCGGCGATTTACCTGCTCAACGCCAGCGCCAACACGATCCTGCGGATTGCCGGCCAGGGTGAGCCCGGCCCCCATCACGAGCACCATTACAGCCGTGAAGAACTGAAACTGATCCTGCACTCCAGCCGCGGCCAGGACCCGAGCGATCAAGGCATGCGCGTACTCGCCTCCGCTGTGGAAATGGGCGAGCTGGAAGTGGTCGACTGGGCCAACTCCCGCGAAGACCTGGTGACGCTGGAGTTCAACGCGCCGCTCAAGGAAATCCTGGCGATGTTCCGTCGCCACAAGTTCAGCCGTTATCCGGTGTACGACAGCGAAAGCCAGGAGTTCGTCGGCCTGCTGCACATCAAGGACCTGTTGCTGGAACTGGCGGCCCTGGACCACATTCCCGAGTCGTTCAACCTGGCCGAACTGACCCGGCCGCTGGAGCGCGTGTCGCGGCACATGCCGCTGTCGCAGTTGCTGGAGCAATTCCGCAAGGGTGGCTCGCACTTCGCCGTGGTTGAAGAAGCCGACGGCAACATCATCGGCTACCTGACCATGGAAGACGTGCTGGAAGTGCTGGTCGGCGACATTCAGGACGAACACCGCAAGGCCGAGCGCGGGATTCTCGCGTACCAGCCGGGCAAGCTGCTGGTGCGCGGTGATACGCCTCTGTTCAAGGTCGAACGCCTGCTGGGCATTGACCTTGACCACATCGAAGCCGAAACCCTCGCCGGGCTGGTCTACGAAACCCTGAAACGGGTGCCGGAAGAGGAAGAAGTGCTGGAAGTCGAAGGCCTGCGGATCATCATCAAGAAGATGAAAGGGCCGAAGATCATTCTGGCCAAGGTGTTGATGCTCAATTAAGGCATAAACCTGTAGGAGCTGAGCTTGCTCGCGATGACGGCGGTACATCCAGCATCACCGCGACTGACACACCGCTATCGCGAGCAAGCTCAGCTCCTACAGGGATTGCGGTGTTCAATCGTTCACTGCTTGCCCAACGCAAAGTTGGGCAACGCCCCCACCGGTTGATTGAACTGGTACGGAATCGACACCAGCCCCAATCCTGTATTGCGCTGCACCACGAAATGCAGGTGCGGCCCGCTGCTGTTGCCGGTATTGCCCGACAGCGCCAACGAACTCCCAACCGATACTCGTTGCCCTTCGCGAACACTCACTGACCCTTGCTTGAGGTGCAGGTAAACGCCCATCGTCCCGTCATCGTGCAGCACTCGCACGAAATTGCCTGACGGATCGTTGCCGCGCCCGGTCTGGGCATTCTCGGTTTTCACCACCACCCCGCCTCGTGCCGCGACGATCGGCGTGCCTACAGGCATGGCGATGTCCATGGCATAGCGATTCTTTGGACCAAAGTGGCTGTATTGGCCATTGGCGCCCTGACTAAGCCGAAACGGTCCGCCACGCCAGGGGAACGGGTATCGATAGGCCATGGCAGCCCCTGAGGGATCGCCCAGGGAGTATTCGAATTTTGGGGTATACGCCAGCGGCATCTCCGCTTTCGTGGCCGTGAGCAGCGCCAGACGAATGCTGCTGCGCGCCGGCATGACCCGGCGAATCGGCCGGCTCGGCGCACCGCTGACGTTCTGCAGTCCAGCGAAACTCAACTCGATCTCAACCGGCGCGTACAGGTCATTGCGCACGTAAACGCTGTCCACGCCCTTCTTTTTTGTGATGACGAGGTACACCTGACGCTCAAGGTGCTCGACCATGCGATCACGAAAAGTGAACACCTGGGAGCCCTTAGTGGGGCGGTCGCTGTAGGAGACCACGCCATTGGCATCGGTGGATTTGTAGATGGTCATGGCCATGACCGAGGTGGACGCCATGAACAGACCACAGAAAAACAGCAGGCGCGCGAGCATGGGCAGGATTCTGTCGAGTAAGGCCTGGGAAAGAGCCTAGCAGCTGCAATGGACCCGGGTAGTCGGCAGATGTTTCAAAATGGGCGGTTCAGCGGATGTGTGGTGAATTCGAGAACCCCATCGCTAGCAGGCTAGCGATGGCGGACTGTCAGGCGACGAAGATTACGCGCCCGGAACGAAGTGCTTCTGCGCCGTACCACGTGCGATCAAACGGGAGATGTAATCCAGTTTCTGCGCGTCCTGGTCAACAAAGCGGAATGTCAGTTGCAGCCATTCGCTGTCGGGTTTCTGCTCGTGGGCGACGATGGCGTGCAGGTAACCGTTCAGGCGGGCGACTTCAGCGTTGTCGCCCTGTTCCATGTCGAGCACGGCGCTGTCGAGCACTTGCGGCAGCGCATCGGTGCGTTTCACGACCAGCAGCGCTTCCTTGAGGCTCAAGGCCTTGATAACGCATGGCTGAATGCCGTTCGGCAGGCGCAGTTGGCCTTGCCCACGACCGCCGGAGGCTGCAGCGGCGGCAACCGGAGCCTTGACGAGCGGGCTGTTGAGCAGACCTCGCGATGGCGCAGCAACCGGGGCGGGTGCCGCCGCGACCACTTCCGCCTTGCCGCCGGTCAAAGCGCTCAACGAATCGTTGCCGAACGCCGAGTTCATTTTGGTCGGCGCGCTGTTCATCAAGGTATCGAGCTTGCCGACCTTGTTCAGCGCCTGCTTGACCTTGGTCAGCAGTTGTTCGTTGGTGAACGGTTTGCTGACGTAACCGGAAACCCCGGCCTGGATCGCCTGGACGACGTTCTCTTTGTCGCCACGGCTGGTCACCATCACGAAGGGCATGGTCTTGAGGTTGTCCTGCTCGCGGCACCAGGTCAGCAATTCCAGGCCGGACATTTCCGGCATTTCCCAGTCGCACAGGACCAGGTCGAACGCTTCCCGTGCCAGCAAGGCCTGGGCCTTCCTGCCGTTGACCGCGTCTTCGATCCGGATGCCCGGGAAGTAGTTGCGCAGGCACTTCTTCACCAGGTCACGAATGAACGACGCATCGTCCACGACCAACACACTGACCTTACTCATCCATCACCCCTTTAAAAAATCCCGGCAAGCATACCGCTTTGCTGATGGCACATTGCCAAAAACCTTCAGTCACGCCGGGACTTTTCGTTCGCGGGTGCTGCTTCGAATTCGTAATCCCCTAAACAAAAACGCCCGGCCAAAAGGCCGGGCGCTTTACTTGGGCAATCTTACTTATCGTCAACTTCGCCCGGAACATTAGCGGTTTCGCCACTTGCGCCTTCAACTTCTTCTTTCATGCGCTTGAGGCCCAGGTGACGCACGTCGGTGCCGCGCACCAGGTAAATCACCAACTCCGCGATATTGCGCGCGTGGTCGCCGATACGCTCCAGCGAACGCAGCACCCAGATAATGCTCAGAACCCGCGAGATAGAGCGCGGGTCTTCCATCATGTAGGTCGCGAGCTCACGCAGGGCGGTCTTGTATTCGCGGTCGATGATCTTGTCGTACTGCGCCACCGACAACGCCAGGTCGGCGTCGAAGCGGGCAAACGCGTCCAGGGCGTCACGCACCATGTTGCGCACCTGGTCGCCGATGTGGCGGACTTCGACGTAACCGCGCGGCGCTTCGCCTTCCTCGCACAACTGGATGGCACGACGGGCGATCTTGGTCGATTCGTCGCCGATGCGTTCCAGGTCGATCACCGACTTGGAGATGCTGATGATCAGACGCAAGTCGGACGCCGCCGGCTGACGACGGGCCAGAATGCGCAGGCATTCTTCGTCGATGTTGCGTTCCATCTGGTTGATCTGGTCGTCGATCTCGCGAACCTGCTGGGCCAGGCCGGAGTCAGCCTCGATCAGCGCCGTCACGGCGTCATTGACCTGCTTCTCTACCAGCCCGCCCATGGCCAGGAGGTGGCTGCGCACTTCCTCCAGCTCAGCGTTGAACTGCTGGGAGATGTGATGGGTTAAGCCTTCCTTCGAAATCATGTCTTTGCTCCGCAAAAGCTGTGGACCAAGAGCTGCAAGCTACAAGCTGCAAGCTGATGTGTGTCGATACGCTGAACCGCTCTTACTTGCCGCTTGAAGCTTGCGGCTCGCAGCTGCCTCAACTAGCCATACCGCCCTGTGATGTAGTCTTCGGTCTGCTTCTTCGCCGGATTGGTGAACAGGGTATCGGTGTCGCCGAATTCCACCAGTTTGCCCATGTACATGAACGCCGTGTAGTCGGAAACCCGCGCGGCCTGTTGCATGTTGTGGGTCACGATGACGATGGTGAATTTCGATTTCAGTTCGTAGATCAGCTCTTCGACTTTCAGCGTCGAAATCGGGTCAAGTGCCGAGCACGGTTCGTCGAGCAACAGTACTTCCGGCTCCACGGCGATGGTGCGAGCGATCACCAGACGTTGCTGCTGACCACCGGACAGACCGAGTGCCGACTCGTGCAGACGGTCTTTGACTTCCTCCCACAGTGCCGCGCCTTTCAACGCCCACTCGACCGCTTCGTCGAGGACGCGCTTCTTGTTGATGCCCTGGATGCGCAAGCCGTAAACCACGTTTTCGTAGATGGTTTTCGGGAACGGGTTCGGCTTCTGGAACACCATGCCGACGCGACGACGCAGCTCGGCCACGTCTTCGCCCTTGCGGTAGATGTTATTGCCGTAGAGGTTGATTTCGCCTTCTACGCGGCAGCCGTCGACCAGGTCGTTCATGCGGTTGAAGGTGCGCAGCAGCGTGGACTTGCCGCAGCCGGACGGGCCGATGAAGGCCGTCACGCGCTGTTTCGGGATGTTCAGGCTGACGTCGTACAGGGCTTGTTTTTCGCCGTAGAACAGGTTCAGGCCCGGCACTTCGATGGCCACGGTTTCCTGCTCGAGGCTAAGGCTCTGTTTGTCGCGACCCAGTGCCGACATGTTGATGCCGTGGGTGTGTGCTTCGTGCTGCATGGGAGGCTCCCTGTGCTAACAAATTCGGTTCGGTTGGCCGCTGGTATCTAGACCAGCGGTAGCGCCGCTCTTGTAGGAGCAAGGCTTGCCCGCGATGGCGTTATTGAAATCGCCATCGCCAGCAAGCTGTGCTCCTACAGGGTCGGCGGTGATTAGCTGTCCAGCGCTTTGTATTTCTCGCGCAGATGGTTACGGATATAAACAGCCGACAAGTTCAATGTCGCGATCACCAGTACCAGCAGCAGCGCCGTGGCGTACACCAGCGGTCGCGCGGCTTCTACGTTCGGGCTCTGGAAACCAACGTCATAGATGTGGAAGCCCAGGTGCATGATCTTCTGATCGAGGTGAAGGTACGGGTAGTTGCCATCCAGCGGCAGCGACGGCGCCAGTTTCACCACACCCACCAGCATCAGCGGCGCCACTTCACCGGCGGCGCGAGCCACGGCGAGGATCATGCCGGTCATCATCGCCGGGCTGGCCATCGGCAGCACGATCTTCCACAAGGTTTCCGCCTTGGTCGCGCCGAGGGCCAACGAGCCTTCACGCACAGTGCGAGGAATCCGCGCAAGGCCTTCTTCGGTGGCCACGATCACCACCGGCACCGCCAGCAGCGCCAGGGTCAAGGAAGCCCAGAGCAGACCCGGCGTACCGAAGGTCGGTGCCGGTAGTGCTTCAGGGAAGAACAACCGGTCGACCGAGCCGCCCAGCACATAAACGAAGAAGCCCAGACCGAACACGCCGTAAACGATGGCCGGAACGCCCGCCAGGTTGTTCACGGCGATGCGGATAATCCGGGTCAACGCGTTCTGCTTGGCGTATTCACGCAGGTAAACCGCCGCCAGTACGCCAAACGGGGTGACGACCATCGCCATGATCAGCGTCATCATCACGGTGCCGAAAATCGCCGGGAAGATCCCGCCTTCGGTGTTCGCTTCACGCGGGTCGTCGCTGAGGAATTCCCACATCTTGCTGAAGTAGAAGCCGATCTTGGTGAAGGTGCCCATGGCGTTCGGCTGATAGGCGTGAACCACTTTGCCGATGCCGATTTCGATCTCTTTGCCGTTGGCATCGCGGGCCGTCAGGCTGTCGCGATTGAACTGGGCGTGCAGGTCGTTCAGGCGCGCCTCGATGTCTTGATAGCGCGCGTTCAGCTCAGCACGCTCGGACTCCATGTCCGCTTGTGCGGTAGCGTCCATCGTGCCGGCCAGTTCCAGTTTGCGACCGTGCAGACGGATGCGTTCGAGACCGGCGTTGATCGCGCCGATATCGACTTTTTCCAGGGTCTTGAGCTGTGCGGCGAGCTGGTTGACGCGGGCAACACGGGCCTGCAACTCAGGCCACGCGGCCTCGCCTTCAGCGATGACCTTGCCGTCCTGTTTGACGTTGACCAGGTAGCCGTAGAAATTGCCCCACTCGCGGCGCTCGATGGCCATCAGCTCAGGTGGCGTCTTCTGGTTGGTCAGCCACTCGCCGACGATCCAGGTGAAGTCGTTGCCATTCAAGTCACGGTTGCCGACCTTGATCAGCTCGCGAGTCATGAACTCCGGGCCTTCATCAGGCACCGGCAGCCCGGCGCTTTTCAGGCGCGCGCGCGGCACTTCTTCTTTCTGCACCACTTCGCCGACGACCAGGTGATTAGCCTGGCCCGGTACGTCGTAGCTGGCGTGAATCAAGTCCGCCGGCCAGAAGTGACCCAGACCGCGCACGGCAATCACCGCGAGCAGGCCAATGGTCATGATGACCGCGATGGACACCGCGCCACCGCTGATCCAGACGCCGGGGGCGCCGCTCTTGAACCATCCATTCAGGGAGTTCTGTTTCACAGACTTCTACCTTTCTTAAAGCGACGAGTATTTCTTGCGCAGACGCTGACGAATCAGTTCCGCGAGGGTGTTCATGACGAAGGTGAACAACAGCAGCACCAGCGCCGAGAGGAACAGCACGCGGTAGTGGCTGCCGCCGACTTCCGATTCGGGCATTTCCACCGCGACGTTGGCGGCCAGCGTTCGCAGACCTTCGAACAGGTTCATTTCCATGACCGGGGTGTTGCCGGTGGCCATCAGCACGATCATGGTTTCACCGACCGCACGGCCCATGCCGATCATCAGTGCCGAGAAGATGCCCGGGCTGGCGGTGAGGATCACCACGCGAGTCATGGTCTGCCACGGCGTGGCACCGAGCGCCAGGGAACCGAGGGTCAGGCCGCGAGGCACGCTGAACACGGCGTCTTCGGCGATGGAGTAGATGTTCGGGATCACCGCGAAGCCCATGGCCAGACCGACCACCAGTGCGTTGCGCTGGTCGTAGGTGATGCCCAGGTCGTGGGAAATCCACATGCGCATGTCGCCGCCGAAGAACCAGGTTTCCATGTACGGGCTCATGTACAGCGAGAGCCAGCCCACAAACAGGATCACCGGAATCAGAATCGCGCTTTCCCAACCGTCCGGCACTTTCAGGCGGATGGACTCAGGCAGGCGACTGAAGACGAAACCGGCCACCAGAATGCCGACCGGCAAGAGCATCAGCAGGCTGAAGATGCCCGGCAAATGCCCTTCTACATACGGAGCGAGGAACAGGCCGGCGAAGAAACCGAGGATCACCGTCGGCATCGCTTCCATCAGCTCGATCACCGGCTTGACCTTGCGGCGCATGCCCGGGGCCATGAAGTACGCAGTGTAGATCGCAGCAGCGACGGCCAGTGGAGCGGCCAGCAGCATGGCGTAAAACGCAGCTTTCAGGGTGCCGAAAGTCAGCGGAGACAGGCTCAGCTTCGGTTCGAAATCGGTGTTGGCGGCAGTCGATTGCCAGACGTATTTAGGCTCGTCGTAGTTCTCGTACCAAACCTTGCTCCACAGCGCGCTCCACGAAACTTCAGGGTGCGGGTTTTCGAGCAGCAGCGGTTGAATCTTGCCACCCGCTTCGACGATCACGCGGTTGGCCCGTGGCGACAGACCGAAAAGGCCCTGGCCATCGACCACCTGGTCCACCAGCAAGGTGCGGTGCGCGGTGCTGTGGAACACGCCGAGCTTGCCGGACGCATCAAGGGCAACGAAGCCTTTGCGACGTTCTTCGGCAGTGATTTCAACGATCGGCGTGGTGCCCATCTGGAAGGTGCGGATCTGCTTCAGGCGCTGTTCGCCATCCGGATCGCGAGCCATGAACCACTGAGCGAGGCCGCCCTTGGAATCGCCGAGGATCAGCGAGATACCGCCCACCAGTTGGGTGCTGGCGGTAATCTCGGCATCGCCGTTTTCGAGCAGCTTGTAGCGACCGTTGAGGCTCTTGTCGCGCAGGCTGAACACGTCGGCTTGCGCACGACCGTTAATCACGTACAACCACTGCTGACGCGGGTCGACGAAGATGTTCTTCACCGGCTCGGTCATCTGCGGCAGATCGATACGCTTCTGCTCGCTGGTGATTTCGCCGGTCATCATGTTTTCTTCGCTGGTCAGCGACAGAACATTGAGTTGCGAACCGGTGGAACCCACCAGCATCAGGGTCGAATCGTTGGCGTTGAGGCTGATGTGCTCCAGCGCACCGCCCGCCTCGTTCAGCGCGACCGGGGTTTCGCCGTACGGGTATTCGATAGCCGGCGAGATGGTTTTCTTGCCGTCCGGGTAGCTGACTTTATAGGTGTGACGGAACACCAGCGCCTGGCCATTGGACAAGCCCACCGCCACCAATGGATGGCCTGGTTGATCCTCGCCGATGGAGGTCACGGTAGTGCCGGCCGGGATCGGCAGATCGACGCGCTTGAGTTCGGCGCCACTGTCGATGTCGAAAAACAGCGCCTGCCCTTTGTCGGAAACCCGCATGGCAACCTGGTTCTGCTCTTCCAGGGAGATCATCAGCGGCTTGCCGGCGTCTTGCATCCAGGCGGGCGTGATGGTGTCCTTGGCGGTGAGGTCGGCACCCTGGAACAGGGGCAAGACGACGTAGGCAAGGAAGAAGAAGATCAGTGTGATCGCGGCAAGAACAGCGAGGCCGCCAACGAGGACGTACCAGCGGGTCAGGCGATCTTTGAGCGCGCGGATGCGGCGCTTGCGTTGCAACTCAGGCGTATTGAAGTCAATTCGCTTGGGGGGATTTGTAGTCATGGTGGAATTGGCCAGATCAGTCATGCGCACACCCTAGCGATCCTGTATGACAGAAAGATGACAATGCAGTGACGCAACAAATCCGCCGCCAGCGGGAACTGGCAGAGGACAGAGAAATAGAGGCGTGTGGGGGTGGGCGTACCCACCCCCACTGGAGCCCGGAAATGAGTCCGGGCTCAAGGTGTTACTTCTTTACGACAGAGCCGCCTTCCGACAGACCCAGGTCAGCCAGTGCTTTTGCAGCAACCTTGGCCGGCAGTGGGATGTAACCGTCTTTCACTACAACTTCCTGACCCTGTTTGGACAGAACCAGTTTCACGAACTCGGCTTCCAGCGGGGCCAGAGGCTTGTTCGGGGCCTTGTTGACGTAAACGTAGAGGAAACGCGACAGCGGGTACTTGCCGTTCAGGGCGTTTTCTTCGGTGTCTTCAACGAACTCGGTGCTGCCTTTCTTGGCCAGAGCCACCGTTTTCACGCTAGCGGTTTTGTAGCCGATGCCCGAGTAACCAACGCCATTCAGCGAGGAGCTGATCGACTGCACAACCGAAGCCGAGCCAGGTTGTTCGTTAACGTTTGGCTTATAGTCACCTTTGCACAGGGCTTCTTCTTTGAAGTAGCCATAGGTGCCCGATACCGAGTTACGACCGAACAGTTGAACCGGCTTGTTGGCCAGGTCGCCGGTCACGCCCAGGTCGCCCCAGGTTTTCACGTCGGTTTTAGCGCCGCACAGACGAGTGGACGAGAAGATCGCGTCGACTTGTTCCATGGTCAGGTGCTGGATCGGGTTGTCCTTGTGCACGAACACAGCCAGGGCGTCCACGGCAACCGGGATAGCGGTTGGCTTGTAGCCATATTTGGTTTCGAAGGCTTGCAGCTCGTTGTCCTTCATCTTGCGGCTCATCGGGCCCAGGTTAGCGGTGCCTTCAGTCAGCGCAGGTGGCGCGGTCGACGAACCGGCAGCCTGAATCTGGATGTTTACGTTTGGGTATTCTTTTTTGTAGTTCTCAGCCCACAGGGTCATGAGGTTGGCCAGGGTATCGGAGCCGACGCTGGACAGGTTGCCCGATACACCAGTGGTCTTGGTGTAGCTCGGGATCGCAGGGTCAACAGCGGCGAACGCGTTGGCAGTCGCAACGCCAGCAGCGACAAAAGTCATTGCCGCCATCAAACGCTTCAGTTTCATGCCTTACTCCTAGCAGATAGGGTGTGTTAAGTCGGGCCAAGTATCAGCAGGCCGTGTGAACACTCTATGGCTGAAATATGACAATTGGATGAAAGGCCAGTATTCGAGTTTTTACCGGATAATTCATGCGCCCCTAATCGCTAGCAGGCTAGCTCCCACATTGGAATGCATTTCAATGTGGGAGCTAGCCTGCTAGCGATTTAGGGCCGGTACAGCTACAGACAATTTCGGGATCAGCGCCCCTTCTTCCACAGATAAGCACCCACCAGAATCCCGACCCCGCACAGAACCGCGACGTAATACGCCGGGCCCATCGGGCTTTCCTTGAGCAGCAGGCTGACGATCATCGGCGTCAGGCCACCGAAAATGGCGTAAGCCACGTTGTAAGAGAACGACAGGCCGCTGAAGCGCACCACCGGCGGGAATGCCTTGACCATGACGTACGGAACCGCGCCGATGGTGCCCACCAGCAGCCCAGTCAATGCGTACATCGGGAACAGCCAGTCAGGGTGGTCGGCCAGGCTGTGGTAGAAGGTCCAGGAACTGGCCAGCAACGCGGCACAGCCAAACACAAACACCCGGCCCGCGCCGAAGCGATCCGCGAGGGCGCCGGAAATGATGCAACCAATGCTCAGGAACACGATCGCCACACTGTTGGACTGCAGGGCGGTGGTCGGCGAGAAGTGGTGGACCGTCTGCAACACAGTCGGGGTCATCAAAATCAACACGACGATGGCAGCAGACAGCAACCAGGTCAGCAGCATGGAAATCAGAATCGCCCCGCGATGGTCGCGCAACACAGCGCGCAGCGGCACTTCTTCGGCCAGCGCCTTGCGCAGTTGCAGCTCGGCGAAAACAGGGGTCTCGTGCAACCAACGGCGCAGATAAACCGAGAACAGGCCGAACACGCCGCCCAGCAGGAACGGGATCCGCCAGGCGTAATCGGACACTTCCACCGGGGTGTAAAGGCTGTTGATCGCCGTGGCAACCAGTGAACCCAGGAGGATGCCCGCCGTCAGACCGCTGGTCAGGGTGCCGCAGGCGTAGCCGATGTGCCGCTGCGGCACGTGTTCGGAAACGAAGACCCACGCGCCCGGCACTTCACCGCCAATCGCAGCGCCTTGAATCACCCGCATTAGCAGCAACAGGATCGGCGCCCACATGCCGATCTGCGCGTAAGTCGGCAGCAAACCCATGATCAGGGTCGGCACCGCCATCATGAAAATGCTCAGGGTGAACATCTTCTTGCGACCCAGCAGGTCACCGAAGTGCGCCATGACAATGCCGCCCAGCGGCCGCGCCAGGTAGCCGGCGGCGAAGATGCCGAAGGTTTGCATCAGGCGCAGCCACTCGGGCATGTCGGCCGGGAAGAACAGCTTGCCGACCACCGTGGCGAAGAACACGAAAATGATGAAGTCGTAGAACTCCAGCGCGCCGCCAAGGGCAGACAGCGATAAAGTCTTGTAGTCATTGCGGGTCAACGGACGTGTGGGCTGGGTCGGCTGCGCGATGCTCGAGGGCGCGGTGGTCATGGCAAGGCTTCTCTTATAGTCGGATCTGCAACCCCAACAACGCTGGCGGAGGCTTGGGCAGGTCCGGCACGATAGCAAATTGTTCGAAAAAGCACATAGAGGTGCGTATTTGACGGTCAAAATGAGAACCGGACGGTCGTCTCGGAGTCTACCGACCGATATACTCGCGATCTTGCAACAGTTTGAAAGGGTTGCTGTGCGAAAACGCCTGCCGGGGTATGTAGGCGATTTCGCAGAGTTTCCCTTTAGGCGCCTTACGAAAAACGTGACGAACGTAGTATGTTCGGGCTGAATCGTTTTTTCTGAGACGGCTATTCACCTGAAGTACCAATGAAGAGTCACGGGTCAGAGGCCCCCCGGCATGATAGAGCTCGAACAAGAAGATCCAATCCCGCAAGGCGACCTGGCCCTGCAAATCACCGCGCTTCCCCGTGAAACCAACGGTTTCGGCGATATTTTCGGCGGCTGGCTGGTCGCGCAGATGGATTTGGCCGGCACCGCAATGGCCAGCAAAGTCGCTGGCGGTCGCGTGGCCACCGTGGCCATCGACCGTATGGCGTTCCTGGTTCCGGTCGCGGTTGGCGCTCAGCTCTCCTTCTATACCCAAGCCCAGGAAATTGGTCGCAGCTCGATCAAGATGATGGTCGAGGTCTGGAGCGACGATCCGCTGTCGAGCGAGTGGCGTAAAGTGACTGAAGCCGTGTTTGTGTTTGTTGCCATCGACGGCAGCGGTCGCACCCGTTCGGTTCCGCCACGCGCGCGTTAAACACGGCGACCGTTTTGCGGTCCATTGCTGCCATCGTTCCCGATCGAGAGTTGCCCCATGAGCACGCCCAACGTTGAAGCCGTAAAACTGGATGAACTGAACTGCTGGCGCATCCGTCACGGTCAGGCCGAATTGCTGGTGGCCCAGCAAGGCGCGCACATCCTGAGTTATCAATTGGCTGGCCAACCGCCGCTGATCTGGCTCAACGACGAGGCTGCGTTCAAGACCGGCAAGAGCATCCGCGCCGGCGTGCCGGTGTGCTGGCCGTGGTTCGGCAATTTTGCGCGCAACCCGCAGAGCGTCCAGGCGATGCGCGTCAGCAACGAACCGCCGAGCGCCCACGGTTTTGTACGGGCGATGGACTGGGAACTGGGTGGCATTGAAACCGAAGGTGAAAGCCTGAAGGTGGAATTCGTCCTGCCCTACCCCGAAGGCGGCTTCCCCGGCTGGCCACATCAGGTGGATTTGAAGTTGAGCATTCGTCTGGATGAGCAACTGCACATCAGCCTGACCAGCCACAACCAGGGCTCGGAAAAAGTCACGATCAGCCAGGCCCTGCACAGCTATTTTGCGGTCAGCGATGTGCGCAACGTGCATGTTGAAGGGTTGGATGGCTTGAATTACATCGAGACGCTGGATGACTGGAAAACCGTTCCCCAGACCGGTGACCTGCGTTTTGCCGGCGAGACTGATCGCATCTACCTCAATGCCCCGGCGAAGCTGAGCATCGTCGATCCAGCGTGGGAACGGCGCATCGAGCTGACCAGCAGCGGTTCGCGTTCGGCAGTGATCTGGAACCCGTGGATTGATCGCGCGGCGGCGTTCAGTGATATGGCGGACGATGGCTGGCAGCGGATGCTGTGCATTGAAACGGCGAATGTGATGGGTGATGTGGTGGCATTGGCGCCGGGCGCGAGCCATACACTGGGTGTCAGCATCGGCAGCAAATCTCTCTAACACCACAAAACCAATGTGCGGGCTTGCTCGCGATGGCGGTGTAACAGTCAACATTGATGTTGGATGTTATGGCCTCATCGCCGGCAAGCCGGTCTCGCTCCCACATTTGGATCGCCTACAGATCCGACTCTTTTACCACCCGCACCTTCGCCGCATCCAGCGCATACGCCGCATCAGCCAAATCGTTGTTGACCTTCTCGATCTTCAACGTGCCGGTCACCCACAGCGGCGTGTAGATATCATCCAGCTTCAACCCTTTCGGATAGCGCACCAGCACCAACTGGTTCGGCGGCGGTGGCGGCACGTGAATGCAGGCGCCCGGATACGGCACGAGGAAGAACAGCGTGCTGCGGCCCTTGGCGTCGGATTCCAGCGGTACCGGATAACCGCCGATACGGATGTTCTTGTCGTTCATCGACGGCACGGTTTTGGTCGAGTACATCACCGCCGGCAAGCCTTTGCTCTGCTTCATGCCACCCTTTTCGGTAAAGGTGCCATTGGCTTCGGGAGAGTTGTGGTCGATTTCAGGCATAGCCTCGAGGGCTTTCTGGTCCGACTTGGGCATCAGTTCGAGCCAGTCGGTTTCCGGCAGTTCGCCGGCATGGGCAAGGCCCGTACCCAGTAGAAGAAGAGTCAACAGAAGACGGCGCATGAAGGTGCTCGGCAAAGGAGAGGACTGTGCAACGCCGAGCATTCTAGCCCTCCCCGCGCGTTTGGCAGAGAGAGCTTTGTCGCCTGGATCAGTTCTTTTTGATCAAGCCGTAGATCACCAGCAATATCACAGCGCCAACCAGCGCACCCAGGAAGCCTGCGCCTTGGCCGGCCTGATAAAAGCCCAGGGCCTGACCGCCGTAAGTGGCCGCCAGCGAACCGCCGATACCGAGCAGGATGGTCATGATCCAGCCCATGCTGTCATCGCCCGGTTTCAGGAACCGGGCCAGCAGGCCGACAATCAAGCCGATAAAGATGGTTCCGATAATTCCCATGGCATTTCCCTCTGATTGGTTGGTTATGCGAAAGCCTAGTCAGACTTTCGCATCCTGCCATGAGAGAACGGCGGTCCCTGAATGGTTCCGCCGCTGCCACATGAAACTATTCCGCGATCAGCGCTTCGACCTTGAGGATCTGTGCCGCCAGTGTCTCGCGGTCTGCACAACGCAGGTTGGCGTGACCGACCTTGCGGCCGACCTTGAACGCCTTGCCGTAGTGATGCAGGTGGCAATCGGCGATGGCCAGGACTTTGTCGGTCTCCGGCACTTTACCGATGAAATTGAGCATCGCGCTCTCACCGACCTTGGCCGTCGACCCCAGCGGCAGACCGGCAACGGCCCGCAGGTGGTTTTCGAACTGGCTGCATTCGGCGCCTTCAGTGGTCCAGTGCCCGGAGTTGTGCACGCGCGGGGCAATCTCGTTGGCTTTGAGGCCACCGTCGACTTCAAAGAACTCGAACGCCATCACGCCAACGTAGTTCAACTGCTTGAGCACGCGGCTGGAGTAGTCTTCGGCCAAGGCTTGCAACGGGTGGTCGGTGCTGGCCACGGACAGTTTGAGGATGCCGCTGTCGTGGGTGTTGTGAACCAGCGGGTAGAACTTCGTTTCGCCATCGCGAGCACGCACGGCGATCAGCGACACTTCGCCGGTGAACGGCACGAAGCCTTCCAGCAGGCAGGCGACGCTGCCCAGTTCAGCGAAGGTACCGACCACGTCTTCAGCGGTGCGCAGGACTTTCTGGCCCTTGCCGTCGTAACCCAGGGTGCGGGTTTTCAGCACGGCCGGCAGACCAATGGATGCCACGGCGGCGTTCAGATCGGCTTGCGACTGGATGTCGGCGAACGCCGGGGTGGGAATCCCCAGGTCCTTGAACATGCTCTTCTCGAACCAGCGATCGCGGGCGATGCGCAGCGCTTCGGCGCTCGGGTAGACCGGGACGAATTGCGACAGGAATGCCACGGTTTCAGCCGGAACGCTTTCGAATTCGAAGGTCACCAGATCGACTTCATCGGCCAGTTGACGCAGGTGATCCTGATCGCCGTAATCGGCCCGCAGGTGTTCGCCCAACGCGGCTGCGCAAGCATCCGGCGCGGGGTCCAGGAAAACGAAGTTCATGCCCAGCGGAGTGCCCGCCAGCGCCAACATGCGACCCAACTGGCCGCCACCGATTACACCGATTTTCATCGTCAACAACCTCAGGCGATGCGTGGGTCTGGATTTTCCAGGACGCTGTCTGTCTGCTCAGCACGGAAGGTTTTCAGCACCGCGTGGAACTGCGGGTGCTTGGCGCCAAGGATACTCGCCGACAGCAGCGCTGCGTTGATTGCGCCTGCCTTGCCGATGGCCAGGGTGGCGACCGGAATGCCCGCAGGCATCTGCACGATGGAAAGCAGCGAGTCGACGCCCGAGAGCATCGACGACTGCACCGGCACGCCCAGCACCGGCAGGTGGGTCTTGGCCGCACACATGCCTGGCAAGTGGGCCGCGCCACCGGCACCGGCGATGATCACCTCGATGCCACGTGCCTCGGCCTCTTCGGCGTACTGGAACAGCAGGTCCGGGGTACGGTGGGCAGAGACCACTTTCACCTCGTAAGGGATGCCGAGCTTTTCCAGCATATCGGCGGTGTGGCTAAGGGTGGACCAATCGGACTTGGAGCCCATGATCACGCCAACCAGTGCACTCATCGTCGTGCCTCTTCTCTCTGGGCGCCCGCAGGCGCGTCAAAAAACAACAAGCCACGCAAAATGCGTGGCTTGATTGTACGAAAAATGGCCGGACGAACCGGCCGAAGGCCGCGCAGTATACCTCAATGAAGCAGATAAACAGCCCCCGATGCGACCATCTGTCATACGGCGCAAAGCGCCGGTTTTATTGACTTTAAGGTCAATCAAATACACCACCAATCCCTTGTAGGAGCCGGCTTGCTGGCGATCCAGCAAGCCGGCTCCTACAGTCCGGTAGGCGTTTGCGCGGCGCCACCTTCAAGTTTTCGCCACAACAACCGCACGTTAGCCTTGCGGACCAGCGCGCAGCGGTAAAGACGAATCTCCAGCGGCACATGCCATTGCGGGCCACCGCAAACCACCAGTTCACCGCGCGCCAGTTCGGCGCGCACGCTCAATTGCGGCACCCAGGCGATGCCCAGTCCTTCCAGCGCCATGCTTTTCAGGCTGTCGGCCATGGCGGTTTCATACACCGTGGTAAACCGCAGCGCACGCTGGCGCAGCAAGCCGTTCACCGAACGCCCGAGAAACGCTCCGGCGCTGTAGGCCAGCAACGGAACGCTGGCTTCGCCTTCCAGATCGAACAGCGGCTTGCCATTGGCATCCGCTGCGCACACCGGCAGCATTTCCGTGTGCCCCAGGTGCAGCGACGGAAAGATCTCCGGGTCCATTTGCATGGCGGCGTCAGGGTCATAGAACGCCAGCATCAGATCGCACCCGCCTTCGCGCAGCGCATGCACCGCGTCGCCAACGTTGGTCGCCACCAACCGCGTGGCGATGTTCAAACCTTCATTACGCAACTGCGCAATCCAGCGCGGAAAGAAGCCCAATGCCAATGAGTGAGCGGCAGCCACTTGCATTACTTCGCCCTGCCCGCCTTCCAAGTGATGAAGGTGGCGCAGCACTTCGCCGAGCTGTTCGACCACGGTCCGTGCAGTGACCAGGAACAACTGTCCCGCGGCCGTCAGCTCGACTGGCGTGCGCGAACGGTTGACCAGTTGCAGCCCCAGCGCTGCTTCCAGACTGCGGATCCGTCGGCTGAACGCCGGCTGGGTCACGAAGCGGCGTTCCGCAGCCTGGGAGAAGCTGCGGGTGGCGGCCAGGGCGCTGAAGTCCTCAAGCCATTTACTTTCCAGATTCATCACGTCCTCCCGGACACGCACCAAATTAGGTCACACGCTCGCTACACACACGGCGTCACATGGGCATTATGCCGAATGTGCATAGGCCAGTGTTTAACAGCATTGGCCGAAAATTCTCCACAAGCCTAGCATTTGCAGTGTTCCGGCACAGACCGGGTCCATATCGAGATGATTTCTATCATGTCCTCCGCTGCATCTTTCCGCACAGAAAAAGACCTGCTTGGCGTACTAGAAGTACCGGCTCAAGCGTATTACGGCATCCAGACCCTGCGAGCGGTGAACAACTTCCGTCTCTCCGGCGTTCCGATTTCGCATTACCCGAAGCTGGTTGTCGGCCTGGCCATGGTCAAACAGGCCGCCGCTGACGCCAACCGCGAGCTGGGTCACCTGAGCGAAGCCAAGCACGCTGCCATCAGCGAAGCCTGTGCACGATTGATCCGCGGCGATTTCCACGAAGAGTTCGTGGTGGACATGATTCAAGGCGGCGCTGGCACGTCGACCAACATGAATGCCAACGAAGTCATCGCCAACATCGCGCTGGAGGCCATGGGTCACCAGAAGGGCGAATACCAATACCTGCACCCGAACAACGACGTGAACATGGCGCAGTCGACCAACGACGCCTACCCGACCGCGATCCGCCTGGGTCTGCTGCTGGGTCACGACGCGCTGCTGGCCAGCCTCGACAGCCTGATCCAGTCGTTCGCCGCCAAGGGTGAAGAATTCAGCCACGTCCTGAAGATGGGCCGTACCCAGCTGCAAGACGCCGTGCCGATGACCCTCGGCCAGGAATTCCGCGCCTTCGCCACGACCTTGAGCGAAGACCTGGCACGCCTGAAAACACTGGCACCCGAGCTGCTGACCGAAGTGAACCTGGGTGGCACCGCGATCGGTACCGGCATCAACGCCGACCCGCGCTACCAGGCCCTGGCCGTTCAGCGTCTGGCACTGATCAGCGGTCAACCGCTGGTTCCAGCCGCCGACCTGATCGAAGCCACCTCCGACATGGGCGCCTTCGTGCTGTTCTCCGGCATGCTCAAGCGCACCGCGGTCAAACTGTCGAAGATCTGCAACGACCTGCGTCTGCTGTCCAGCGGCCCACGCACCGGCATCAATGAAATCAACCTGCCGGCGCGTCAGCCAGGCAGCTCGATCATGCCCGGCAAGGTCAACCCGGTTATTCCGGAAGCGGTGAACCAGGTTGCGTTCCAGATCATCGGCAACGACCTGGCACTGACCATCGCGGCCGAAGGCGGCCAGCTGCAACTGAACGTGATGGAGCCGCTGATCGCCTTCAAGATCTTCGACTCGATCCGTCTGCTGCAACGCGCCATGGACATGCTGCGCGAGCACTGCATCACCGGCATCACCGCCAACGAAGCCCGCTGCCGCGAACTGGTCGAGCACTCGATCGGCCTGGTGACCGCGCTGAACCCGTACATCGGCTATGAAAACGCCACCCGCATCGCCCGTATCGCCCTCGAAAGCGGCCGCGGCGTGCTGGAACTGGTGCGCGAAGAAGGCTTGCTCGACGAAGAAATGCTCGCCGACATCCTGCGCCCGGAAAACATGATTGCTCCGCGTCTGGTTCCGCTTAAAGCCTGATCCGACACATTAGTAGCACCGCTCACCAGGTCGAGGGACTAGACACCTCTCACCTTTTGAGGGCTTGGGGATTATTCCCCAGGCCCTTTTTTTTAACTCGTTTAGCAACAACACCGACCCTGTGGGAGCGAGACCGGCTTGCCGGCGATAAACGATAACGCGGTCTACCTGAAAAACCGCGGTGCCAGCATCGCCGGCAAGCCGGTCTCGCTCCCACAAAAGCCCGGCGCCATCAACGCCGGGTGTTTCAAAGCTTCGTTTCGATGCTTGCACCACAACCGTGCAGACGGACGGCACACTCATAGGTATAGTGCCGCCCCTCTTCGCATGAGCGGTCGTCGGTAACGAGGCCCATACCCATGCGAAACCCGAACTAATAACAAACCCGCAATATGAAATCGGGACGAACCGTCGCCTCGCCTGTTTTGCCGCGCGCAAACCGGTGTAACGCGATGTTTCCGACCGCCCAGCATTTGCCTACACAAAAAACAGCGAGGAATAATCCATGCTCGAAGTCATTAACGACTTCCTCTCAGGGAAAGTACTGATCGTGCTCATTGTCGGGCTCGGTAGCTACTTCACGATCCGCTCGCGTTTCGTTCAATTGCGTCACTTCTTCCACATGTTCGCGGTGTTCCGCGACAGCCTCAAAAGCAGCGCCGGTCAACTCAGCTCGTTCCAGGCCCTGATGCTCAGCCTCGCCGGCCGCGTCGGTGCAGGCAACATCGCCGGTGTCGGCATTGCCGTGACCCTCGGTGGGCCAGGTGCGGTGTTCTGGATGTGGGTGACCGCGCTGGTCGGCATGTCCAGCAGCTTCTTCGAATGTTCCCTCGGCCAGCTCTACAAGCGCTGCGATTCCGACGGCACTTACCGTGGCGGCCCGTCCTATTACATCCAGCACGGCCTGCAGAAACGCTGGTTGGGCATGATCATGGCGTTCCTGTTGCTGGTGACCTTCGGGTTTGCCTTCAACGGCCTGCAATCCCACGCCGTGACCCACTCGTTGAACAACGCGTTCGGCCTCGACACCACCTGGACCGGCCTGGCCCTGGCAGTGTTGCTGGGTCTGGTGTTCATTGGCGGGATCAAGCGTATCGCCAAGGTTGCTGACCTGCTGGTGCCAGTGAAAACCCTGGTGTACATCGGCGTGACCATCTACGTGATCGTGCTGCAATTCGACCACGTCCCGGGCATGTTGATGACTATCGTCAAAAGCGCCTTCGGTCTCGACCAGGCCTTCGGCGGCCTGATCGGCAGCGCCATCGTCATGGGCGTGAAGCGTGGCGTGTTCGCCAACGAAGCGGGCCTGGGCAGTGCGCCAAACGTGGCGGCCGTGGCGTCGGTTGAACACCCGGTGTCACAAGGCGTCGTTCAGGCGTTCAGCGTGTTCCTCGACACCTTCGTGATCTGCACCTGCACCGCGTTGCTGATCCTGCTCTCGGGCTTCTACACCCCTGGCTTCGAAGGCGATGGCATTGCCCTGACCCAGAACTCGCTCGCCGCTGTCGTGGGCGACTGGGGCCGGATGTTCATCTCCGTGGCACTGGCGTTGTTCGTGTTCACCTCGATTCTCTACAACTACTACCTGGGCGAGAGCAACCTGCGCTTCCTGATCGGTGAAAACCGCAAGGCGCTGATCGGCTACCGCGCGCTGGTACTGGTGTTGATCTTCTGGGGTGCGATCGAGAACCTCGGCACGGTGTTCGCGTTTGCCGACATCACCATGACCCTGCTCGCGTTCGTGAACCTGATTGCGCTGTTCCTGCTGTTCAAGGTCGGCATGCGCATCCTGCGTGACTACGATGACCAGCGCGCTGCCGGCATCAAAACGCCGGTGTTCGATTCGAGCAAGTTCCCGGACCTGGACCTGGACCTGAACGCCTGGCCAGCCAACCCGCCAGCCGCCACCAAGGCTCAAGCCGAGCCCCAAGGCGTACCCGCAGCGCAACGCTGATCGTTAAACGAAGGGTGCACAACCTGTGGGAGCCAGCCTGCTGGCGATGACGGACTGTCAGTTGACACATTAATGTCTAACATACCGCCATCGCCGGCAAGCCGGTCTCGCTCCCACATGTCATCTCTTGCGGAGACTTCCCCATGGTTCCCAATTCCTTTCCTGCCGCCCAGCACGTCATGGTGCTCTACACCGGTGGCACCATCGGCATGCAAGCCAGCGAACATGGTCTGGCACCGGCATCCGGTTTTGAAGCGCGGATGCGCGAATACCTGCAAAGCCAGCCGGAGCTGGTGGTGCCGCAGTGGCGCTTTCGCGAGATGTCGCCGCTGATCGACAGCGCCAATATGTCTCCAGCGTACTGGCAGCAACTGCGTGAAGCGGTGGTCGATGCCGTCGACGTACAGGGCTGCGACAGTATGCTGATCCTGCATGGCACCGACACGCTGGCTTACAGCGCTGCGGCCATGAGCTTTCAATTGCTCGGCCTGCACGCCCGCGTGTGCTTTACCGGTTCGATGCTGCCGGCCGGCGTGACTGACAGCGATGCCTGGGAAAACCTCGGCGGCGCGCTGGTCGCCCTCGGCCAGGGCCTGGCGCCGGGTGTGCACTTGTACTTCCACGGCGAGCTGCTGGCCCCGACCCGTTGCGCGAAGGTGCGCAGTTTCGGTCGACATCCGTTCAAACGGCTGGAGCGTCAGGGTGGCGGCGTGAAAGCGCCGTCGATACCTGCACAACTCAACTACAACCAGCCTAAGCAGTTGGCGAAGGTCGCGGTGTTGCCGTTGTTTCCAGGCATCGGCGCCGAGATTCTCGACGGCCTGCTCGACAGCGGCATTCAGGGGCTGGTGCTGGAGTGCTACGGCAGCGGCACCGGGCCGAGCGACAACCCCGAGTTTCTTGCCAGCCTCGGTCGCGCGCGGGACAACGGGGTGGTGGTGGTTGCGGTGACGCAGTGCCATGAAGGCGGTGTCGAGCTGGATGTGTATGAGGCCGGTAGCCGCTTGCGTGGAGTCGGTGTGTTGTCCGGTGGAGGCATGACCCGTGAAGCGGCGTTCGGCAAGTTGCATGGGTTGCTGGGTGCCGGGCTGGATACTGCTGAAGTTCGCCGGCTAGTTGAATTGGACCTTTGCGGCGAACTGATCTGATACACCTCAAATCCTGTAGGAGCGCGCTTGCTCGCGAAGGTCGTGAACGATAACGCGTAAAACCAGATACCCAGCGGCGCCTTTTGGTTTTTCGCGAGCAAGCTCGCTCCTACAGTGTCCATCGCTCGGCATGTAACTTGCTGTTCTTCAGCCATCCCAAGGCTGGAAACCGCCCATGCTCCACTCCCACCTCACCACCCTCAACGCCGTCTCTCTGGTGCTCAACACTTTCAAGGCCGAAGGCCTGTCGAGCGAAGCGCTGCTCGCCGGAAGTGGCATCAGTGCGGCGGACCTGAGCCGGGCCGACACGCGCATCACCACCAACCAGGAGATGCAGGTCTGCGCCAACGCGGTTGCGCTCAAGCGTGACATAGGCCTGGAGCTGGGTCGGCGCATGCACGTTTCCTGCTACGGGATGCTCGGTTATGCACTGCTCACCAGTGCCACCTTCGGTGACGCTTTGCGCCTGGCGATGCGGTATCCGGCGCTGTTGGGAACACTTTTCGAGCTGACCCTGGAGGACGACGGCGAACGCATCTGGTTCGTCGCCGCCGACTACCGGGAGAGCCCGGCGATGGCGGTGTTCAATGCCGAATTCTGCCTGGTGTCGTTGAAAGTCATCTGCGACGACCTGCTCGGTCACTCGCTGCCGTTGATCGCCGCGCGCTTCGAACATACTGCGCCGGACTATCAAGCGACCTACGCCGAACACTTCAACTGCCCGCTGCACTTCGAAGCGCGGGACAACGCCTTCGCCTTCGACAAGCGCTGGCTCGACCAACCCCTGCCGCTTGCGGATGTCATCACCCATCAGGCCATGGCCGAACGCTGCCGCAAGCAGAACCTCGAGTTCACCGGACGCCAGGCGTGGCTGGGGCGGATTCGCCAGTTGCTCAGTGCTCAACTCAACGCGGCGCCGGGCCTCGAAGGCCTGGCCGAGCAGATGAATTGCTCGGCGCGGACCCTGCGCCGGCACCTCAAGGATCTGGGGTGCAGTTATCAGGAATTGCTGGATGAGCTGCGGTTCGAGCAGGCCAAGCACATGCTCTGCGAAGACCAGATGCCGATTTACCGGATCGCTGAAGCGCTCGGTTTCAGCGAGACCGCAAGTTTTCGCCATGCGTTTGTGCGCTGGAGTGGTGTGGCGCCGAGCCAGTTCCGCCCTTGAATACGCCCCATCCCCTGTTGGAGCAAAGCTTGCTCGCGATGGCATCACCGCGATTTAACAGATACATCGTGGTGTTCGCATCGCGAGCAAGCTTTGCTCCTACAGAGGGCGAGGTGCATTAATGAGGGGCGAATTTCGGTCAACTATTTTGGCCATATCGATCCCCTTTTGGCCTTTCCTGCCGTTCTCCGAATAGCCGTCCGCCGCAAGACTGTAGCCAACCGAATCAGCCTGCGGAGAACAAGAAATGCTGACGATCTACTCGGACGATCACCACCTGCACCACGGCCGTTGTGAATTGATAGACGGGCAACTCAAGCCCTGCTTTGAAATGCCTTCGCGTGCCGACCACGTGCTGGCGCGGGTGCAAAACCAGAACCTCGGCCCCGTTGAAGTGCCGAAGGATTTCGGCCTCGACCCGATCGCGCGCATCCACAGTCGCGACTACCTCGACTTCTTCAAAGGCGCCTGGTCCCGCTGGACCGAATTCAACACCGACGGCGACTTGCTGCCCTACACCTGGCCGGCCCGCACCTTGCGTGCCATCAAGCCCACCAGCCTGCACGGCCAGCTCGGCTATTACAGCTTCGACGGCGGCGCGCCAATTACCGCCGGCACCTGGCAAGCGGCATACAGCGCAGCACAAGTTGCGCTCACCGCCCAGGCAGAAATCCAGCGCGGCGCACGCAGCGCCTTCGCCTTGTGCCGCCCACCGGGACACCATGCCGCCAGCGATTTGATGGGCGGTTATTGCTACCTCAACAACGCCGCCATCGCCGCTCAAGCCTTCCTCGATCAGGGCCACAAGAAAGTCGCGATCCTCGACGTCGATTACCACCACGGCAACGGCACTCAATCGATTTTCTACGAGCGCAGCGACGTGCTCTTCACCTCGATCCACGGCCATCCGGAAGCCGAATTCCCGTTCTTCCTCGGTTATGAAGACGAGCTGGGCGAAGGCGCGGGCGAAGGCTTCAACTTCAACTACCCTTTGCCCGCCGGCAGCGGTTGGGACACCTGGAGCGCAGCGCTGGAACACGCCTGCAAAGAGATCGAAAAATACGGCGCCGACATCGTTGTCGTGTCCCTGGGCGTCGATACGTTCAAGGACGATCCGATCTCCCAATTCAAACTCGACAGCCCGGATTACCTGGCGATGGGCGAGCGCATTGCGAAGCTCGGCGTACCGACGCTGTTCGTGATGGAAGGCGGTTACGCGGTCGAAGAAATCGGCATCAACGCCGTGAACGTGCTTGAAGGTTTTGAAAGCGCTCAATGAGGAAACAACAATAATGAACAGACTCAAGCGTCTTATCGTCCCCGCCCTGTGCGCCACGGTGCTCAGCGGGGCCGCTCACGCCGAAGAGCGAACGTTGCGCGTCTACAACTGGTTCGACTACATCACCCCCAAAGCGCTGGAAGACTTCAAGGCGCAGAACACCCAGACCAAACTGCACAAACCTTCACCGCGACGCATCTGAAAACTGTGCAGCAACGGCTACTGGGCGACGCGTTCGAAGCTCGCAGTGCGAATGACGATCTCCATGCGATCTCGATCTATCACAGCGAAATCAGCCCACAACTGGCAACAACACTGTTCTTCGCAAAGGTGCCGCCATCAGCCTCAAAATCGTAAGACTTGCGTCGTGTTGAACCGTAACCGCTTAACGGCGCCAGACCTTTTCCAGTCGCCCGAGTGCGGTACTGATGGCCGCCTCGGGCACGGCCGCGAAACCCAGGACCAGCCCGGCACGCTGGTCCACCGGTTGTTGCGAATCCGGCAGCCAATAGCTGCTCAGCGCATTGATTTCGACATCGACACTGGCGGCTTTTTCCACCAGTTCGTACTCGCGGGCCTGTGAGTCGACAGGCACCGTCATATGCAACCCTGCCGCAACACTCGGCAGGCTGCCAATGCCGGGGATGTTCTGCGGCCAGCCGGCCAACAATGTATTGCGTCGACTCAGGGCCGCACGGCGCATGCGGCGGATGTGCCGCTGGAAATGCCCGGCGGCCATGAACTCGGCCATCACCGCTTGGGTGCTGACTTCGGAATGCCGAACGTCCACCGCTCGACGTTGAGAAAACGCCTGCACCAGTGCGGGCGGCAACACCAGATAACCCAGGCGCAACGCCGGGAACGCGACTTTGCCAAAGGTCCCGACGTACAAAACCCGTCCCTGTCGGTCCAGCGCTGCCAACGGCGCCAGCGGTGCGCCGCTGTAACGGTACTCGCCGTCGTAGTCGTCCTCGACGATCCAGCCTTGGTTGCGCTCTGCCCAAGCGAGTAATTCAAGGCGTCGCGCCAGACTCATCACCACCCCGGTCGGGTACTGATGCGAAGGCGTGACATAGGCCAGCCGACAATCACTGAGCCGGGCCAATTCAGTACAGTCGATGCCCTCACTGTCCACCGCCACCCCATGCAATTTCGCACCGGCCACGGCGAACGCATGACCCGCCGCCCGATACCCCGGATTTTCAATCGCCACCCCATCGCCCGGCTCCACCAGCAGCTGTGCACAAAGGCTAATCCCCTGCTGCGCGCCACTGGTGATCACTATTTGCTCAGCCGAGCACTGCATGCCCCGAGAACTGCGCAAATAAGCAGCAATCATTCCGCGCAAGCGCGCATCCCCCGCCGGATCGCCGTAACACAACTGCTGCAAATCCGGTTTACGCCAGAAAGCCGCATTCAGCTTGGCCCACACCTCGAAAGGAAACAGATCAAACGCTGGAACGCCGACCCGAAAAGCGCGGGGCGGACCACTCGGTGGCAGGGCTAAATGGTTCTTTTCAACGCGCCCCAGCGCACCGCTGTGGATAACTTTACTGGATGGAATCACAGGTAAATCCAGCCAATTTGTGGATAAGGCTGTGGGTAACCCTGTTGACAACCCTGTGGATACTTTTGTGGATAGTTTTTTTGCCGGCAGTGCGGTTTGCGGCAATTGTGCGACGTAAGTGCCGTCACCGACTCGCCCTTCGATAAACCCCTCGGCATAGAGCTGATCGTAGGCCCGGACCACGCTGTTGCGGGAAATCGCCAGCGCCGCCGCCAGGTCTCGACTGGCCGGCAATCGCGTGCCACTGGCCAGTCGGCCGTCGAGCACCCGCAGGCGCAATGCCTGGTAGAGCTGCCGACTCAAGCCCTGGCGACGATCGAGGTCGATACCGGCGGGGTTGAACGACAGGGAAAGCGGTGCTTCGCTCATGACAATGGACCTATGAAATTGGTCGTTAATGGCTCTTACAACAGACCAATAGCCTGCCTAGGATGAAGGCATTCGCCAAGGAGTTTTTCCATGTACAACCCCAGCGGCTTCGCCATCAAAGATTTGCACGATCTGCAGCAGCAGATACTCGGCACCCGCCTCGCCATGGTCGTTACCCACGGCGAGCAAGGCCTGCAAGCGAGTCATCTGCCGCTGCTGTTCAGCCCTGACCAGGGCCCGAATGGCACCCTCTACGGTCACTTCGCCCGGGCCAACCCCCAGTGGAAGGAACTGCAAAATGGCGCCGAAGCGCTGGTGATTTTTGCCGGTGCCGACGCTTACGTCAGCCCGGGGTTTTATCCGAGCAAAGCCGAGCACGGCAAAGTGGTGCCAACCTGGAACTACGTCGCCGTCCACGCTTACGGTACGGCTGAAGTATTCACCGACGCCGAGCGCCTGCTCAATCTGGTCAGCGCACTGACCGATCGTCACGAAGCCGGTCGCGCCCAACCATGGAAAGTCGCCGACGCTCCCGCCGACTACATCGACGGCATGCTCAAAGCGATCGTCGGGTTCGCTCTGCCGATCCAGCGCCTGGAAGGCAAACGCAAACTCAGCCAGAACCGCAGCGCCGCAGACATCGCCGGTGTGCGCGAAGGGCTCGCCGCCAGCCCCGATGAGCACGACCAGGCCCTCGCCCACTTGATGCGTTAAGGAATAAACATGAGTCAGATTGAAATCCGCCAGGTCACCGCCGACGATCACGCCGCGTGGCTGCCGTTGTGGCAAGCCTACCTGCGCTTTTACAACACCGAACTGCCCGAGGCGGTCACCGACAGCACCTGGCAGCGCATGCTCGACCCGAGCGAACCGACTCATTCGGCGCTGGCCTGGGCCGATGGCAAAGCAGTTGGCATGGTGAACTTCATCTACCATCGCTCGAACTGGAGCATCGAAAACTCCTGCTACCTGCAAGACTTGCTGGTGACGCCCGAAACCCGTGGCACTGGCGTCGGTCGCCAGTTGATCGAATTCGTTTACGCCACCGCCAAAAATGACGGCTGCTGCAAGGTCCATTGGTTGACCCACGAAACCAACGCCACCGCGATCCAGCTCTACGAGCGCATCGCCGAACGCCCTGGTTTCATCCAGTTTCGCAAAGCCATTTAAGGTTCAAGGAGAACAGCATGTCGACTTCACTCGCCGACTGGAAAGGTGTCCCGGCACCCACTGTGCAAACCCTCGAAGGGCGTTTCATCCGCCTGGAAAAACTCGACCCGGCGCGTCACGCCGACGGCTTGTGGAAAGCCCTGCAAGGCCCCGGCTCCGACCCGAAGCTTTGGGATTACTTGCCTTACGGTCCATTCCCGGAGCGCAGCGCATTCAACGACTGGCTGAACAACCACGCGGCCAACAGCGACCCGTATTTCTTCAGCGTGATCGACCGGGCCAGCGGCGACGTGCAAGGCATTCTCAGTCTGATGTCGATCGTTCCGTCTCAGGGCCGCATCGAGATCGGCCACGTGACCTTCGGTGCGCCGATGCAGCGTTCGCCGAAAAGTACTGAAGCGGTTTATCTGCTGGCCAAGGAATCCTTTGCACTGGGTTATCGACGCCTGGAGTGGAAATGCAATAACGGCAACGCCCGCTCCAAGTACGCGGCGGAGCGTTTGGGGTTCAGTTTTGAAGGGGTGTTCCGCCAGCACATGGTGGTCAAGGGTCAGAACCGGGATACCGCGTGGTATTCGATTCTGGATTCGGAGTGGCCAGCCATTGGCCCGGGGTTCGAGCGGTGGTTGAGCGATGAAAACCAGACCGGGTCGGGGCAGTTGAAAACCCTGGTGGAGTGCCGCGGGTAATCTTCAGCGCCTGGATGGACGCCTTCGCGAGCAGGCTCGCTCCCACATTCGATCAGGTTTGTGGCCAACCCGAAACCCTGTGGGAGCGAGCCTGCTCGCGAAGGGCATCACCCCAATTGCCGGGCGAGCACCGCAATGTGCTCCGGCCCGATCCCGCAGCAACCACCCAAATGGCTCGCCCCACGCTTCTGCCAATCAGCCGCCCAATGCAGATAACCCGGCGGATCAAGGTCCTCGCGCAACGGGTCCAGACCGTCATTGGCCGTCGCCTCTTTCGGTTGCGGCGGGAAGGCATTGGCGTATGCGCCGATGTGAATCTTCACACCCAATCGCTCGAACGTTTCCCGTGCCGCATCAATAGCAGCCCCGATCACTTCCGGCTGACTGCAGTTGAACAGCAACGTCTCGACGCCCAGCTCGGCCGCTACCGCAGCGGCTTCAGCCACAGGTTCACCGGAGCGTAAACGCGGCACTTCGTCCGTGTCCTCATCCTTCAAGGTAAACGACAGCCAGAACGGCTTGCCGTCCTTCGGCAGACCGGCGTGAATCGCTCGCGCCTCAACGATCGAGCTTTGGGTTTCCGCCAGCCACAGGTCGACATACGGCGCCAGACCCGCGACCAGCGGCGTGAGCAGTTCGGTCACCCGGGTCGCGTCGAACAAATCCGGACGATAGGAACCGAACAACGGCGGCAGTGAACCAGCCACACGAACCGGTTTGCCCGCAGCCTCAACTGCACGCCGGGCCAACTCCCCAGCCACCGCCGCGAGGGCCTGGCCTTCGGCAGCAAAGCGCTCCTCGCCAATGTGAAAGGGCACCACCGCGTAACTGTTGCTGGTGATCACGTTCGCGCCGCTCTGGATATAAGCCGCGTGCACCGCTTCCACAGCTTGTGGCGCTTCGCTCAAGGCCAGCGCCGACCATTCGGGCTGTCTGAACGGCGCACCCCGGCGCTGCAACTCCCGACCCATGCCGCCATCCAGAATCACTGTGCTTCCTGCGCCCATATGCTTTTCACTCATATGCTTATGAAAATAACTCACTACCGGAGTCGTTCTTATAACTATTTAATACGCACCATCCGGTTAATAACAACCATTTTTTTATCAGGGACCGAACTGTGAAATTTCAACCGCTATTGGCCTTGGGCCTGACGATTCTGGCCGCCTCCACCCAGGCTTTTGCTGGCGCCACGCTGGACCGCATCGAGCAAAAGAAAGAACTGGTCGGCGTGTTGATGGAAAGCTATCCACCCTTCTCGTTCCTCAATGACCAGAACCAGCTCGACGGTTTCGATGTTGATGTGGCCAAAGCCGTGGCGGACAAACTCGGCGTCAAGTTGCGCCTCGAAACCCCGTCCTGGGACGTGATCGCCGCCGGCCACTGGAGCGGGCGCTACGATATTTGCATTTGCTCCATGACCCCGAGCAAGGCCCGCGCCGAAGTCTTCGACTTCCCGGTCGAGTACTACGCCTCGCCAGCGGTGATCGTGGTCAACGCCAAGGACGACAGCATCCACAGCGCCAAGGACCTGAGCGGCAAGAAAGTCGGCCTTACCAGTGCTTCCAGCTACGAAAGCTACCTGAACAAAAACCTGGTGATCGAAGGCGCCGAAGACACGCAGTTGCAGTACCCGTTTGAAAACGTGCAGATCGCCCCGTACGACACCGACAACGTGGCGTTTCAGGACCTGGGACTGGGCGCGGGCGTGCGACTGGATGCGGTCCTCACCAACCTCGTCACCGCGCAGCCGCGCCTGACTGAAGACAAACGCTTCAAGCTCGCCGGCGAACCGCTGTACTCGGAACCGAACTCGGTGGCCATTGAAAAAGGCGATGCGCAGTGGGACGCCAAGGTGCGCAACGTGTTCGCTCAACTGAAACAGGACGGCACCCTGAGCAAGCTTTCGCAAAAATGGATCGGCGCCGACATCAGCAAATGACCTCTTTCCCGACACCTCCCCAGCCACCGCAGGTGGCTGAGTCCCGACTGCAACGGATCTTCGGTTTTCGCACGCGGCTGTACCTGACCTGGGCATCGATGCTGGTTTTGTTCGCCAGTTTCTTCCTGAGCTTCGACCTGAAGTTCTCGATCATCCTCGACAAACTGCCCAACCTGATCGGCCTGCATCTGGCGCCAAACGGCTTTTTGCAAGGCGCGGCACTGACGCTGTTTTTGTGCCTGTGCTCCATCGTCGCGTCGTCGCTGCTGGGTTTCGTCACCGCCATCGCGCGGCTGTCGAATAGCGCCGTGGCCTTCGGAATTGCGAGTTTCTATGCGTCGTTCTTTCGCGGTACGCCGCTGCTGATCCAGATTTTGCTGATCTACCTCGGCCTGCCACAACTCGGCATCGTGCCCGGCGCCGTTGCTGCCGGCATCATCGCTCTGTCGCTGAACTACGGCGCCTACCTGAGCGAAATCTTCCGCGCCGGCATCCTCGGCGTGCCTCACGGCCAACGCGAAGCCTCGCTGGCGCTGGGCATGCGCGAAACCGTGATCTTCTGGCGCGTCACCCTGCCGCAAGCCATGCGCACCATCATCCCGCCAACGACCAATCAATTCATCTCGATGCTCAAAGACTCATCACTGATCTCGGTGATGGGGGTGTGGGAAGTGATGTTTCTGGCGCAGTCGTATGGGCGGTCGAGCTATCGCTATATCGAAATGCTGACGACCGCTGCGGTGATTTATTGGGTGATGTCGATAGGGTTGGAGCTGATTCAGGCGCGGATGGAGCGGCATTATGGGAAGGCGTATTTGAGTCGGAGCTAGGGAAGGATTGCAGCTTTCGAACATACGCAACCCTTGTAGGAGCCGGCTTGCTGGCGATGGCGATCTCAAGGACGCCATCGCCGGCAAGCCGGACTCCTACATGAGCTCTCTAACATTCACTGCGAATTTCTGTAAGAAAAAGCGCCTCAGCAAAACCGATAAATACAGCCTCCCCCATTCAGCTGTTCTTTTTCCGTGCAACCATCCGACGCCGCCTGCATAGCTGCCGGAAGCAGCCGACATCGGCACTTGTACCCTCCCTTTTAGAGTTTGGTCTCCTGTCAACAGAGGCCAAAATCAATGCCCGTTCAACACAAATACCGACCAAAACATCTCGCCTTAGCCATAGCGCTGGGCTTGGGTTGCGCTGAATTTTCGATTGCCGACGACAGCACTGCCGATGCATCTGCAGCACTGGTAGAAACGCCGGAAGAACTGATTGCCACCCTCGACGCTTTCATTAGCGCTACCGACACTCACCCGTCCTCGATCAAGAAAGTATCTGAATGGAACGACCTGAGCCTGGACGAGCGCAACGATTTGGTCTCGGTACTGACTAGAGGAGCTTTCAGAAAGCCAGTGGATGGAGGCGCGGGCGAAAACGTCCTGCAACTCAATGCAGCAAAAGGCGGCTCAGTGAGCGAAACCCGAAATTTCAAGGGGCTGGAAGTCAAACAGGGTGACTGGACTGTCAGTGGTTCGGGCGACTTCGACATCGGCGCGCTGGTACGTCCCGGTGCAGCACTCATCAACACCGGACATATAAAGGGCCTCGCAATCACACAAGGTACTTTGGTCAACAGCGGCTCGATTGGCGGCGGGGTTGAGGTAGAAACCCTGGGCACCTTCAGCGGCAACGGTCGCGTGGGTGCATTGAACGTACGCGGTGAACTGAACGTCAATCGCCTGCAAGGCGCCCCTGTCGTTGCAGGGAATATGACCCTGTCCAACTCGGCAGTACTGGCCTATGAGGTCAACGCCGACGGTCGCGGCGAAACGATCAAGGTCGATGGCACTGCCAGCCTTGGCGATTCAACCTTGAGAATCGCTGCGGTTGGGGATTTCACGCAAACCAACCAGTACACGGTCATTGAGGCCGGCAAAGTCGAAGGCCGCTTCGGCCAAATCGAAAACAACCTCACATTCATGACCCCTACTTTGCAGTACGACGAAAAGACAGTCGGCCTGACCTATGCTCGTAACGACGTGTCCATCGAGGAGGTCGCGCTCGACGAAAACGGTCGTGAACTCGCTCGCAGTATTGAAAGAATCGCCGCCAGCACTACGGCACGAACACCCTTCACTACTGGAAATGCTGCAATCGATGCCTTGCTCGGTACCGACTTGGAAACAGCCGAAATCGCCATCGAACAATTAACCGGCTACAGCATCGCCAATCTCGCCAAACTAACCCTGAACAGCGACGCTCCGGTCAGCGCCAGTATGCTTTCCGCCATGCGTCAACTGGACAGCGCTTACGGAAAATCCGGCAAGCGAAACAATTCACCTCGCCTGGCTGCCGGCAACGAAGACCACGGCAGGGTCTGGTTGCAAGCACTGGGGCACGGCGGAAAACTGGATCGCGACTTTGACGTCCTGCAGCATTCCACCACTGGCCTGTTAATGGGAGCTGACTGGGGAATCGATGAGGAATGGCGCTTGGGTGTAATGGGCGGTAAATCCCTTACGCGAATGGATGGCAGACTGCTTGACGGTGCTCTCGACAGTTGGCACTTGGGCGCCTATGCCCTGCGTCAAAACGGCCCCATGTCACTTCGCCTGGGCGCAACTCACAGCAGCCACGACGGCAGCACCAAACGTCAGATAGCCTTCAACGGTTTCAGCGATCGCCCCAAAGGCCGGTACGACGCCAATACGCAGCAAGTCTTCGCAGAAGTGGGTTACAACCTGGGCCGTGACGTCTACAGCATCGAACCGTTCGCCAGCCTCGGCTATCAGCGCTACCAGCGTGGCAGCTACACGGAAAAAGGCGGGGATGCATCGCTGCAAGTCCAGGGACAAACCCGGAGCAACCTCAACAGCACGTTCGGTCTGCGCATGGCGAAGCTCAATACACTGAATAACGGCATGCAATTGACCCCACGTTTCAGCGCTGGCTGGAAGCACACTTACGGTGAGCTCGACAGCTTCACTCGCCAGAACCTGGCAACCGAGGACAATCTTTATACCGTTGAAGGTGCCGCGCTGGATCGTAACAGTGTGACGCTGGACGCGGGACTCGATCTGTCTCTATCGAAGCGACAGACACTGGGCGTGGGCCTCACCGGTGAAATGGGCACCGATAGCCGCCATCACGGCATAACAGGCCAGTGGCGAATGACCTTCTAACCTCAAAAACCTCGGGCGAAAAAAAAGGGGAGCACATGCCCCCCCGAGGTTTAAAGCGGTATATCGAGGCTGTTAACTCAGCCTTCGATCTCGATCAGGATTTCGCCCGGGTTCACCCGGTCGCCCTTGGCTACATGGATGGCGGTGACCTTGCCGGCGATCGCGGCCTGGACTTCGGTTTCCATCTTCATCGCTTCGGTGATCAGCACGGCCTGGCCAGCTTTGACGGTGTCGCCTTCCTTGACCAACACCTCGACGATGTTGCCCGGCATGGTGGTGCTGACGTGGCCCGGTGCAGTGGCTTGCTTGCGCTTGCTGCTGCCGCCGCTAACGAATTCGTTGAGCGGTTCGAACACCACTTCTTCCGGCATGCCGTCGATGGACAGGTAGAAGTGACGCTTGCCTTCAGCCTTGACGCCGACACCGGTGATGTCGACGCGGTAGGTTTCACCGTGGACGTCGATGACGAACTCGGTCGGCACGCCTTCGCCGCCGGCCGAGGCCACGCCGCCCGCTTCGGGAATCGGCAACAGCACTTCCGGGGTGAGCGTGCCGGCAGCGCGTTCCTCGAGGAATTTGCGACCGATGTCCGGGAACATGGCGTAGGTCAGCACGTCTTCTTCAGACTTGGCCACGGCACCGATTTCGGCGCGCAGCTTGGTCATTTCCGGCTTGAGCAGGTCGGCAGGACGAACGTCGATCACTTCTTCGCTGCCGATCGCCTGGCGGCGCAATTTCTCGTTCACGGTGCCTGGCGCCTTGCCATAGCCGCCTTGCAGGTAAAGCTTCACTTCGTTGGTGATGGTCTTGTAGCGCTCGCCGGCCAGCACGTTGAAGAACGCCTGGGTGCCGACGATCTGCGAGGTCGGGGTCACCAGCGGCGGGAAGCCGAGGTCTTCACGAACGCGCGGGATTTCCGCCAGCACTTCGCCCATGCGGTTCAGCGCGCCCTGCTCTTTCAGCTGGTTGGCCAGGTTGGAAATCATCCCGCCCGGCACCTGATTGACTTGCACACGGGTATCGACGGCGGTGAATTCGCTTTCGAACTGGTGGTACTTCTTGCGCACGGCGTAGAAGTACAGGCCGATCTCTTGCAGCAGTTCCAGGTTCAGGCCGGTGTCGAATTCGCTGCCTTTAAGGGCAGCGACCATCGACTCGGTACCAGGGTGGCTGGTGCCCGAGGCGAAGCTGGAGATCGCGGTGTCGATGTGATCGGCGCCGTTTTCGATGGCCTTGAGCTGGCACATGGTCGCCATGCCAGCGGTATCGTGGGAGTGAATGAACACGGGCAGCGACTGCTCGGCTTTCAACGCCTTGACCAATTCGCCGGTGGCGTATGGCGTCAGCAGACCCGCCATGTCCTTGATTGCCACCGAGTCGCAACCCATGGCTTCCATTTGCTTGGCTTGCGCAACGAACGCGTCGATGGTGTGCACCGGGCTGGTGGTGTAAGCGATGGTGCCTTGGGCGTGTTTGCCCGCCGCTTTCACCGCTTCGATGGCCACGCGCAGGTTACGTACGTCGTTCATCGCATCGAAGATACGGAACACGTCGATGCCGTTGACCGCTGCCTTGGCGACGAAGGCTTTGACCACGTCGTCGCTGTAGTGGCGGTAGCCCAGCAGGTTCTGGCCACGCAGGAGCATTTGCAGACGTGTGTTAGGCAGCGCGGCGCGCAGTTGGCGCAGACGCTCCCACGGGTCTTCTTTCAGAAAGCGTACGCAGGCGTCGAAGGTTGCGCCGCCCCAGCATTCCAGCGACCAGTAGCCGACTTTGTCGAGCTTGTCGCAGATCGGCAGCATGTCTTCGGTGCGCATGCGGGTCGCGAGCAGCGATTGGTGGGCGTCGCGCAGGATGGTGTCAGTAACGAAGATCTTCTTGGACATTGGTATCTCCTCATAGCGGCAAGTTTCAAGCTACAAGCTGCAAGAAAAAGCCGATCCGCTTTTACTTGAAGCTTGCCGCTTGCCACTTACAGCTGTTTGTTCATAGGCCTGCGTGGGCGGCGATGGCGGCGGCGATGGCCAGGGCCAGCTCTTCGGGTTTGCGCTTGATCGAGTAGTTGGTCAGTTCAGGGTGGCTTTCAACGAAGCTGGTATTGAACTGGCCGCTACGGAATTCCGGGTTGCGCAGGATTTCCTGGTAGTACGCGGCGGTGGTCTTGACCCCTTGCAGACGCATGTCGTCGAGGGCGCGCAAGCCACGGTCCATCGCCTCTTCCCAGGTCAACGCCCACACCACCAGCTTCAGGCACATGGAGTCGTAGAATGGCGGAATGGTGTAGCCGGTGTAGATCGCTGTGTCGGTGCGCACGCCGGGGCCGCCGGGCGCGTAGTAACGGGTGATCTTGCCGAAGCTCGGCAGGAAGTTGTTTTTCGGGTCTTCGGCGTTGATCCGGAACTGCAGCGCGAAACCGCGGTGCTGGATGTCTTCCTGTTTCACCGAAAGCGGCAGGCCGGACGCGATGCGGATCTGCTCACGCACGATGTCGATGCCGGTGATTTCTTCGGTGATGGTGTGTTCCACCTGCACCCGGGTGTTCATCTCCATGAAGTACACCTCGCCCTCGGCGAGCAGGAACTCCACGGTGCCGGCGTTTTCGTAACCCACCGCCTTGGCCGCACGCACCGACAGGTCGCCGATGTAGGCGCGCTGTTCCGGGGTCAGTTGCGGGCTCGGGGCGATCTCGATGAGTTTCTGGTTGCGGCGCTGGATCGAGCAGTCACGCTCGAACAGGTGCACCACGTTGCCAAAGCTGTCGCCGAGGATCTGCGCTTCGATGTGTTTCGGATTGACGATGCATTTTTCCAGGAACACTTCCGCCGAACCGAACGCCTTGGTGGCTTCGGAGATCACGCGGGGGAACGCCTGCTCGAGTTCTTCGCGGCTGTTGCAGCGACGAATGCCGCGGCCGCCACCACCGGAAGTGGCCTTTAGCATCACCGGGTAACCGATGCGGTCGCCTTCGGTCAGCGCTTCGGCGATGTCCGCGACGTTGCCTTCGGTGCCCGGAGTGACTGGCACGCCGGCCTTGATCATGCTGCGGCGGGCTTCAGTCTTGTCGCCCATGCGGCGAATCACTTCAGCCGATGGACCAATGAATTTGATACCGCGTTCTGCACAAATGTCCGCCAGCTCGGCGTTCTCCGAGAGGAAACCGTAGCCAGGGTGCAACGCATCGCAACCGGTTTCCACGGCCAGGTTCACCAGCTTGCGCGGGTTCAGGTAACCGGCCAGCGGGTCGGCACCGATGCTGTGGGCTTCATCCGCACGCTTCACGTGCAAGGCATGGCGGTCGGCGTCGGAATAGACCGCGACCGAGCGAATGCCCATCTCGGCGCAGGCGCGCACGATTCGTACGGCAATCTCACCACGGTTGGCGATCAGGATCTTTGTTATCACTTGGAATTTCCCTTGAGCCGGTGGTACCCACGACCTGCTAGACCAGGTCGACGCGTGACCAAATGTTTCGATTTAGTCGCAGCCCCACACTAGCCCCCGCAAGGGATTAACAAAAATGATTAATTATTGGGTCAGGCATAAGTAAAGACTTATAGTTGAACCATCAGCCTGGTGCGAGAGTGTGTAGAAAATGCGTAAGTCATTGATGCGTATGACATTGCGTCAATTGCAGATCTTCAATGAAGTCTGTGATTTGCGATCCTACAGCCGCGCAGCGGATGAAATGTCGCTCACACAACCTGCCGTGAGCCTGCAGATTCGTCAACTTGAGGAGCTGATTGGTCAGCCGCTGTTCGATTACGTCGGCAAAAAACTCTACATGACGGAGGCCGCCGAAGCCCTTCAGCGTGCCAGTCGGGACATTTTCGGGCGCCTGGAAAACCTCGACATGCAGCTCTCGGACATGCAGGGATCATTGCAAGGCCAGTTGAAACTGGCGGTGGAATCCAGCGCCAAGTATTTCGTGCCGCACCTGTTTGCCGCGTTCAAACGCCAACATCCTGAGGTAAACCTGCAACTGACCGTGGTCAACCGTGGGCAGGTGATTCGGCGCCTTTCCGACAACCGTGACGACCTGGTCATCATGTCGATGGTGCCGCAGGACATGGGGCTGGAGTTTCTGCCGTTCCTCAACAATCCGATCGTGGCCGTGGCGCCACCGGATCATCCGCTGTGCCACATGGGGCAGCTGCGCTTGCAGGACCTCGAACCCTACACGCTGCTGCTGCGCGAACCCGGTTCGGGAACCCGACTGGCGTGCGAAGAGTATTTCAAGGAAAAACGCGTGCACTTCAACCAGACCCAGGAGGTCGCATCGGCCGAAGCCCAGCGTGAATGTGTGTTGGCGGGTCTGGGCGTCGCGCTGTTAACGCGCCACGCCCTGAACCTGGAGTTGGCGACCGGTGGATTGATCGAGCTACCGGTAGAGGAACTGCCGCTGTTTCGCAGCTGGTGCCTGGTGCAGGCCAAGGCCAAACGGCTGTCGCCGGTGGCCCACGCATTCCTTGCGTTTATCCGCAGCGAACGGTTGCAGATCAGCGCCCTGGTTGAGCGTTTCGACGGGAAGTTGCGGGCGCTGCCTGCCAGTAATTGAGTTCCAGATCAGGAAAATCGCCGATCTCGGCCAGCAACTGGCGGCGCTCGCAGCGATCTTCGATGGCGCGGCGAAATTCCATGCGGCGCTGGTCTTCTTGCTGACGACGGGTTTTGACGGCGCTGTTGCGTTCTTCGTAGGGCTGGGCCATTTCGAGTCTCCCAAGGCGATTACGGGAGTTACAGGATGGGCGCGAGGGATGACGGTTTGGCGGCGGGCGGGTTACAGGCAGATGAAAGTTGTCGTATTTGAGGACGCCATCGCGAGCAGGCTCGCTCCCACAGGGGAACGCGATCAAATGTGGGAGCGAGCCTGCTCGCGATTAAGGTCGGAACGACCTTACGACGACGTCAGTCGTCGAGGGCTTTCACCGACTTGGGCGACAGCCGCAAGCTGCGCAGGCTGCGCTTGACGCTCTTGAGGTGGTTGACCAGGCTCGGCCCGCGCGCCATGGCCACGCCCATCGCCAACACGTCGATCACCACCAGGTGGGCGATGCGCGAGGTCAGCGGTGTATAGATTTCGGTGTCTTCGTGCACGTCGATCGCGAGATTGACGGTCGACAGTTCGGCCAACGGTGTCTGGCTCGGGCACAAGGTGATCAGCGAGGCGCCGCTTTCGCGCACTAGATTCGCGGTGATCAACAAATCCTTGGAACGCCCGGACTGGGAAATGCAGATCGCCACGTCGGTCGGCTTCAACGTGACCGCCGACATCGCCTGCATGTGCGGGTCGGAATACGCCGCGGCCGTCAGCAGCAAACGGAAGAACTTGTGCTGGGCATCGGCCGCCACGGCACCCGAGGCGCCAAAGCCATAAAACTCGACACGCTGAGCCTGGGACATCAGCGACACCGCCCTCTGCAACTCCACCGGGTCGAGCTTCTCGCGAACCTCCATCAGGGTATGCAGGGTCGTGTCGAAAATTTTCAGGCTGTAGTCGGCGACCGAATCGTCTTCATGGATCGCGAACTGGCCGAAACTCGCACCGGCCGCCAGGCTTTGCGCCAGCTTCAGCTTCAGATCCTGAAACCCGGAACAACCGATGGCGCGGCAGAACCGCACGATGGTCGGCTCGCTGATGCCCACGCTGTGGGCCAGGTCGGCCATGGAGCTGTGCATCACCGCCGCTGGATCAAGCAGCACGTGGTCGGCGACCTTCAGCTCCGACTTGCGTAACAGGTGGCGTGACTGGGCGATGTGTTGCAGCAGATTCAAGGGGCTGGACTCTTTGTTATTGGCAGGCGCCGGGGATGTAGCAAGCTTGTAGTTATACTACATGAATTGGCTTTTTGCCTGCTCAATGCGTAACCGAATCCCTCGTTTTCAGGCGTGCGCACCTCATGTAGCACTCATTGTCAGAGCTCCAGCGCAACCGAAGCACACCCTTGAGGCTGACAACCACCCCTGATCGACCTAATCAAAGTTCCAGAGCTTAGTTGTTAAAAGAACAAAAAATGAAACACTCAAACTTACAAATACAACTAAGAAAGCTCTTCCAAAAACAACTCCCACTAGTTACTTTGATCGTGCAGGACGCAATCAAACTTAATTACAGGAGTTACACACTATGAGCATTAAAACCAAAAACTGGACCGCACAAATTGACCGCATGCCTGGCGCAGCTTCTTTCCGCGCCTTCGGCACCATAACCGTTGCACACACAGGCATTACCCCTAAACTGGTGATGACTGCGATGCAGGATAAATCCTTTGATCTGCGACTGGAGTTGCTTCTCGAAAACTCCAACGAAGTTTCTTTGCAAGTTGAAACGGACAAAGTTGTCGAATATAAAGCGCTGGGTAATTCTAATGTTTCCGGCGTCAGCATCTTCTATAAAGGCGAACTAATTCACCATATCGATGATGTTCTGATTACACACTAAGCCTATAAACGCCTTCCCGTCACTTTACGTGGCGGGAAGGTCTGATTGTGCGACGTGGGCGGATTGCGCTCGCAGAAGGTCCGCCAACCCACCCGCTTCTATCGGGCGACTGATCAGATACCCCTGCACTTCATCACAGCGTTCAACCTTCAAAAACTCAAGCTGCTCAGCCCGCTCCACGCCTTCAGCCACCACCTTCAACGATAACCCGTGAGCCATGGCGATGATCGCCCGGGTGATCGCGGCATCCACACTGCCCTCCCCCAGACCGCGGATAAACGCCTGATCGATCTTCACGTAATCCACCGGAATACGCTTGAGGTAGCTCAGGGACGAATACCCGGTGCCAAAATCGTCGATGGCCAGTTTCACCCCAAGATCACGCAACTGCTGGAACGTCGCGATGATGTGTTCGACGCTGTCCAGCAACTGGCTCTCAGTAAGCTCCAGTTCGAGGTAGTGCGGCGCCAGGCCGGTTTCCTCCAACACCTGGCGCACCAGGCTAACCAGCTTGCCCTGCCGCAACTGATGCACCGACAAATTGACCGACACCCGAATCGGTTCCAGCCCCTGACGCTGCCATTCGCAGGCCTGCCAGCACGCCTGACGCAACACGAACTCGCCGATCGGGCCGATCAGTCCGGTTTCCTCGGCCAGGCCGATAAAGTCTCCTGGCGGCACGCTGCCCATGGTCGGATGATCCCAGCGCACCAAAGCCTCGGCGGCATTCAGCCGGCCCGTGGCGAGGCATAGCTTGGGTTGATAAAACACCTTCAGCTGCTTCTCTTCGATGGCTTTACGCAATTGGTTTTCCAGCTGCAAGCGCTCGAGCGTGCTGGCTTGCAGGCTATCGGTGTAGAACTGGAAATTGTTGCCGCCCAGGTGTTTGGCATGTTGCATGGCCATGTTCGACTGACTCACCAGGGCGGAAATTTCCCGGGCGTTATCCGGCAACATGCTGATGCCCATGGAGGCACTGACGACCAGCTCATGCCCTTCGACAGTCACCGGCACACGCAATTTGGTCGATAGGCGTGTCGCCACCCGCGCCAGGCTTGAGAGGCTGCCGTAAGTATCGAACAGCACCGCGAACTCATCGCCGGACAATCGCGCAATGGTGTCCGCTTCCGGCAGCGCATTGACCAGCCGCCGGGCCATCTTTTGCAACAGCTGGTCAGCAATTTCATGGCCAAGGCTGTCGTTGAGTAACTTGAAGCGGTCCAGGTTGATGTGCAACAACGCCAGACTACGCCCGCCCTGGCGCACGCGCTGATGGGCCTCACGCAACCGTTCGCGGAACAACGAACGATTGGCCAGGCCGGTCAGTTCATCGTAGTGCGTCAGGTAACGCATGCGCTCTTCGGATTCGCGCCGTGCCGAGAGATCGGCGAAGAAACCGACGATATGGCTGACATTCCCCCGCACATCGCGCACGGTATTCAGTTGCAGCCATTGCGGATACAGCTCGCCGTTCTTGCGGGTTTCCACCAGTTCGCCCTGCCAGCTGCCGTGTTGCTCCAGCGCCTGATGAATCGTCCCGTAGTGGCGACGGGCGTCGCGACTGCACGGCAACTCCACCACATTGCGTCCGAGCATGTCGTCGATGTCATAGCCGGTTAAGCGGCTGAACGCCTGGTTGACCGCGATGAGTGCGTAATTCGGATCGAAAATCATGATGCCTTCGCTGGCCGCCTCGAACACCGTCGCCGCCAGTTGCTGCTGGGCTTCCAGGCTCTTGCTGGCACTGATGTCGCGCCGGGTGCCGACCATGCGGATCACCCGGCCGCTTTCGCTGCGCTCAACCGCTCGACCGCGGTCCTCGATCCAGACCCAATGGCCATCGCCATGGCGCACGCGGTACTCAATCTGATAGTCCTCGCTGCGCCCCTTCAAATGCTCGACCAGCGCGCGCTTCAGCGACGGTAAATCCTCGGGATGCAGGCGCGGCTTGAGGTGACGCAGCATGGCCGTCACGAACTCCGGCTCCAGGCCGAACAATTCCTGAATATGGGTGTGATGGACTTCGTCGGTTTGCAGGTTCCAGTCCCATAGCCCCAATTCACTGGCCTTCAAGGCCAATGCCAGGCGCGCTTCACTTTTGCTCAAGGCCTGGTTGGCCGCATCCAGCTCCAGGCTGCGCTGGGCGACGCGGCTTTCCAGTCCAATCTGAATTTCTCGCAACTCGTCTTCGGCACGACGGCGCTGATCGATTTCTTTGGCCAGATCGTGGTTCAGCTGGTCGCTACGGCTCTGGGCCTGCTGCAAGTGTTCGATCAGTGCCTGATTCTGGAAACGTCGCAGCAACCCGCGATCAATCAGCCGATTGACCTGCCAGGCGACCACGCTCAAAGCCCCCAGCAAGATCAGCCCGAACCAGCCCCAGCCCTGCTCCTGCTGGTCGCCGCCCCAGAATAAATAGGCGATGGCCGGCAACAGACATGGCAAGGTAAAGGATAGAAAGGCCGGCAGACTGACTGCGTAGGCCACGCTGGCCGAGAGGGCTGCCGCGCCGATCAGGCCGAACACCCAGGCTTGCTGGATGAAATTGTCCGCCGGCACCAGGGCGATGCCGGCACCGGCCAGGGTCAGGCCGGTCATCGCTGAGCCGAGCAAAAACATACGACGCCAGACCGGATGGGCCTGGCGGTTGGGAATGGCCGAATCGAACGCCGCGACCTGAATCACCCGCAATGCCACCAGCGACAGCAGCCATACCAGCCAGACGCTGACCAGGAAGTAGCGCTGCGGACTCCAGAGCAATCCCGCGCACACCAGGCCATTGATCAGCATGAACAGCGTAGGCAGCAGCGAGCCCTGGTAAAGCAGGCGCGTGCGCTCGACCGCCATTTCCATGGCGTACTGTTTGCGGATAACCCGGGGCTCCACAGAGGGGCCCGACAGGTCGGAGCTGAGGGTCATAGGCAATGTTCTTGTTCTTATAATGATGAGCATGAGCCCGAAACGTGGACCGAGCATACACAAGCCAATGCCCTTACCAAACTGCTCCAGATCATAAATTCGACAAAAGCCCGGAGGCCCTTTGCGCCCCGAAAACGCTGGAAGCGAGCCCAGCCAACGCTTGCAGCCAGTGACCGACCGGTCGTCCTGCGCGTATCTTTCATCGGCTAAAGCAAAGCGGGGTTTGCCCGGTGTGACGCGGCCCCCTAGAATGCCCCGATGCGCGATGATCTCTCCCTTCTGCTGAACTCTCTCAACGATGCCCAACGCCAGGCCGTAGCTGCCTCCGTGGGTCGTCAGTTGGTCCTGGCCGGTGCTGGTTCCGGTAAAACCCGAGTGCTGGTGCACCGTATCGCCTGGTTGATCCAGGTCGAGAACGCCTCGCCCCACTCAATCCTGTCGGTGACCTTCACCAACAAGGCCGCTGCCGAGATGCGTCATCGCATCGAGCAGCTGATGGGTATCAACCCGGCCGGCATGTGGGTCGGCACCTTCCACGGCCTGGCGCACCGCTTGCTGCGCGCGCACTGGCAGGAAGCCGGCTTGAGCCAGACCTTCCAGATTCTCGACAGCGACGACCAGCAACGACTGGTCAAGCGGGTGATCCGCGAGCTGGGCCTGGACGAGCAACGCTGGCCGGCCCGTCAGGCCCAGTGGTTCATCAACGGGCAGAAAGACGAAGGCCTGCGCCCGCAACATATTCAAGCCAGCGGCGATCTGTTCCTGGCGACCATGCGCAGCATTTATGAAGCCTATGAGGCCGCGTGCCTGCGCGCCGGCGTCATCGACTTCTCCGAACTGCTGCTGCGTGCCCTCGATCTGTGGCGCGATCACCCAGGCCTGCTGTCGCACTATCAGAAGCGCTTCCGGCACATTCTGGTGGACGAGTTCCAGGACACCAACGCCGTGCAGTACGCCTGGTTGCGTCTACTGGCCAAGGGCGGCGACAGCCTGATGGTGGTCGGCGACGACGATCAGTCGATCTACGGCTGGCGCGGCGCGAAAATCGAGAACATCTATCAGTACTCCGATGATTTCCCGGACGCCGAGACCATTCGCCTGGAGCAGAACTACCGTTCCACTGCCGGCATCCTCAAGGCCGCCAACGCCCTGATTGCCAACAACACCGGGCGCATGGGCAAAGAGCTGTGGACAGATGGCGGCGAAGGCGAAGCGATCAACCTGTACGCCGCGTTCAACGAACACGACGAAGCACGCTATGTGGTGGAAACCATTGAAAGCGCGCTGAAAACCGGCTTGGCCCGCAGCGATATCGCGATTTTGTACCGCTCCAACGCCCAATCGCGCGTTTTGGAAGAAGCCTTGCTGCGCGAGCGTATTCCGTACCGCATCTATGGCGGTCAGCGCTTCTTCGAACGGGCTGAAATCAAGAACGCCATGGCTTACCTGCGTTTGCTGGAAGGCCGTGGCAACGATGCAGCGCTGGAGCGGGTGATCAACGTTCCGGCCCGTGGCATCGGCGAGAAAACCGTTGAAGCGATTCGCGACCATGCGCGCCACAGCGACGTGTCGATGTGGGAAGCGATGCGCCTGCTGGTCGCCAATAAAGGCCTTACCGGTCGCGCAGCGGGTGCGCTCGGCGCGTTTATCGAGTTGATCGAGAACCTTGCCGCCAAGTGCATGGAGATGCCGCTGCACCTGATGACTCAGACCGTCATCGAGCAGTCCGGACTGATTGCCTATCACGAAGCGGAAAAAGGCGAGAAAGGCCAGGCACGGGTAGAAAACCTTGAGGAACTGGTCAGCGCCGCACGCAACTTCGAAAACTCGGAAGAGGATGAAGACCTGACGCCACTGGCGGCATTCCTCGGTCACGCGTCGCTGGAGGCTGGCGATACTCAGGCCGACGAGCACGAAGACAGCATTCAGTTGATGACCTTGCACAGCGCCAAGGGCCTGGAATTCCCTTACGTGTTCCTGGTGGGCATGGAAGAAGGGCTGTTCCCGCACAAGATGAGCCTGGAAGAGCCGGGACGACTTGAAGAGGAACGTCGTTTGGCCTATGTCGGCATTACCCGCGCCATGCAGAACCTGGTGATGACCTATGCTGAAACCCGACGCCTGTATGGCAGCGAGACCTACAACAAGGTGTCGCGTTTCGTACGTGAAGTACCGAAAGGCCTGATCCAGGAAGTACGGCTTTCCAACAGTGTCAGCCGTCCGTTTGGCGGCGGTCAGCAGCAGAGTTCCAGCAGCCTGTTTGGTGGCAGCGAGATCCCCGACACCGGTTTCAGTCTCGGCCAGGCCGTTCGGCATTCGGTGTTTGGCGATGGCGTGATCCTGAACTTCGAAGGCGCCGGGGCTCAGGCGCGGGTGCAGGTGAACTTCAGCGAAGGCAGCAAGTGGCTGATGCTGGGTTACGCGAAGCTGGAAGCGATCTAAAGCCCGCGTTCGCCTTTCTGTAGGAGCGAGCTTGCTCGCGAAGGTCGTCAACGGTGAAGCGTTCATTCTGGATGAATGCGTTGTCCTGACGTTTTTCGCGAGCAAGCTCGCTCCTACAGGATTCATTCCTACCGAACTAAATCACAACTCCTACAGACCAAAGTACACAGGCCTATTGCGCTAACTGAAGCTGAACGCAACCTGTCAGGCAAAAGCCCGAAACACTCTGCCGCTAGCCAGTAACACTTCAGCTGTGCAACATGGCGCGCGTGCCATCCACAAATGGGAATTCCCTTTATGAAACGTTTTCTTAGCATCGCCATGGCGTTGTGCATCGGCCTGACGATGAGCCTCGACGCCAACGCCAAGCGCTTTGGTGGCGGCAAGAGCTCCGGCGCTGCGCCGACTCACCAGACCAGCCAAATGGCTCCTTCTTCTGCTGCAGGTGGCGCTGCTGCCACTGCGGGCGCGGCCGGTGCCGCTGGCGCTGCCGCCAAGGCCGGCGGTGCTTCGCGCTGGCTCGGCCCTCTGGCCGGCATCGCTGCCGGTGGCCTGCTGGCCTCCATGTTCATGGGCGGCGGCTTCCAGGGCATGCAGATCTTCGACATCCTGATCATGGCGGTCATCGCCTTCCTGGTCTTCCGTTTCATCGCCGCTCGTCGTCGCAAGCAGCAGGAGCACATGGCTCCGGCTGGCGCACCGATGCAGCGTGAAGTGTTTGAGCAGAAGCCAACTGCCATGGGTTCGATCTTCGGTGGTTCGGCCGCTCCGGCTGCCGCTCGTCCGGTCATCAATGCGCCAGCCTGGTTCAATGAAAAGAACTTCATTGAAGCGGCCCGCAACCACTTCCAGTCCCTGCAGCAACACTGGGACGCCAACGAAATGGACAAGATCGTCGAGTTCGTGACCCCGCAACTGCTCGAGTTCCTCAAGCGCGAACGTGCTGACCTGGGTGACGGTTTCCAGTCCACCTACATTGATAACCTCAATGTTCAACTGGACGGCGTCGATGATCGTGCCGACAAGACCATCGCCACCCTGACCTTCAGCGGTGTGTCGAAAACTTCGCGTTTCGACCAGGGCGAAGTGTTCAGCGAAAGCTGGAACATGGAACGTGCACAGGGCGAAAACCAGCCTTGGCTGGTTGCCGGTATCCGCCAGAACGGCTGAACCGACCCGCGTTAAATGTGTCGCAACAAAACCCCGGCCTCGGCCGGGGTTTTCTATTTCGCGGTTGCATCTATAGCGAGCTACTGTATAAACCGCCCCAACTAAACCGCGCCATCAAGCAAGAGGATCCCGGACGTGGAAGAAATCATCGAACAACTGCGTGAAGCCAACGAACCGGTACCGGTCCCCTTGGAGTTGCCCGACGAAGATCTGCTGGTCGAAATCGAAGAACAACTGTTCATCGACATCCCGTTTGTCTTCAGAGAATTTTTGCTGACCGTCAGCGACGTGGTCTACGGCAGCCTGGAGCCGGTGACCGTCACCGACCCGCAATCCCACACCTACCTGCCGGACGTTGCCGCCAACGCCTGGGATGCCGGCGTTGACCGCAGCATGATCCCGATCTGCCAGGACGGTGACGACTACTATCTGGTCGAAGAAGACGGCACCGTGGTGCTGTGGCAGGCCGAAGAAGAACTGATCGCCGAAGAAACCTGGGAATCGGTGTGGCACTGGGCACGGGACGTCTGGCTGGAAAGCTGAGCCGTCTGACGCGCCGCGTGGTCAATGCCCGGACGATTCCTTGTGGTTGTCCAGGGTTTCCAGCAAGGCCACCTGCATCCGCGTGTGCACGCGGATAAACCAGCGCCAGAGCAGCGCTGCCACAGCGGCCGCGACCACGACAATCAGCACCAGCAACTTGTTGGTCGGCAGAATACTGGCCGACAAGGCTGCCAACAGCAGGAAGATCACCAGCAGCGACAGGATCGGGATCACTTCGGCGATCACCCGACGCACTCGCTGCGTGTGGCGGCCGGCCATCTCCGGTTTCACGCCCATCTCCGCCAACAGCATCGACAGCGCCTTGAGCTTGCGATAGGCCGCGATCAGGAACGGTAGCGACAACAGCAACGCCCCGCCCCAGATCAACGCTTTCTGCCAGCTCGGGTCGCTGATCCAGTCTTGCAGGTAAGCGGACATTCGCTCGGCGAAGTAAGCACCCGAGAAGAAGATCGCAATCACCAGTGCCAGATTGACCCCCACCTGTAACAGAATCCGCCGGATCATCGACGCCAGCAGCGCGCCTTCGCCCTGAGGCTGGATGCTGCGCAGCCATTCGCCGTACATTCCCAGCACGCGGCCCAGCCGCTGCGGCATCACGCCGGCCAGTTTGATCGACAGCGGATCAGCGGCACGGATCAGATAAGGCGTCAGCAGCGTGGTGATCACCGACACCGCCACGGCGACCGGATAGAGGAAGTTGCTGGTGACCTGCAGGGTCATGCCCAACGCCGCAATGATGAAAGAAAATTCGCCAATCTGTGAAAGCCCCATTCCCACGCGCAGTGAGGTGCGTCCGTCATTGCCGGCGATAAAGGCGCCAAGACCGCAGGACAGCATCTTTCCGAGTACGACGGCCACGGTGATGACTGCAATCGGCCACGCGTACTGCAGCAAAATCATCGGGTCGAGCATCAGCCCGATGGCCACAAAGAAGATCGCACTGAACAGATCGCGAACCGGCTCGATCAAGCGTTCGATCTTCAGCAGCTGCCGGGATTCAGCCATGATCGCGCCGATCAGGAACGCGCCAAGCACCATGCTGTATTCGAGCTTGACCACCAGCAGACAGAAGCCGAAACACAGGCCCAGCACGGTGATCAACAGCATCTCGTTGCTTTCGAATTTGGCCACGTAGGCCAGCAGCCGCGGCACCAGCAGAATCCCTATCACCAGCGCGACGATCATGAACAACGACAGCTTGCCGACGGTGGAAAACACTTCGCCGGAACTGACCGTGCCGCTGACCGCGATACTCGACAGCAAGGCGATGATGCCGATGCCGAGAATGTCCTCGACGATCAGCACACCGAAGATCAGCTGCGCAAAGCGCTCGTTCTTCATCTTCAGGTCATTGAGTGCCTTGACGATGATGGTGGTCGAGGAGATCGCCAGGATCGCGCCGAGGAACAGCGAGTCCATGGTGTTCCAGTCGAACCAGCGACCGATTTCATAGCCGATCCAGATCATCAGCACGATTTCCAGGAACGCCGCGATAAACGCCGTGGCGCCGACCTTGAACAGCTTGCGCAGGCTGAACTCCAGGCCCAGGCAGAACATCAGGAAAATCACTCCGAGCTCTGCGAGGGTCTTGATGGTTTCTTCGTCGTGGATCAGGCTGAACGGCGGCGTGTGCGGGCCGATGATGAAGCCGGCGACGATATAGCCGAGCACCACCGGTTGCTTGAAGCGATGAAACAGCACGGTCACCACACCCGCGATCAACATGATCACTGCCAGATCCTGAATAAAACTGATGGCATGCATGGTGTGGGGCTCCTTGGGTGACATTGCTCAATCGCCAGACGCGGGAAAGGTCTGATCCAGCAGAGTAAAAATCCGCTTTCCGCGTAGGAATTGCCCTTGGGGTGGGCTTTTGAAGGGTAACACCGCGACTTTCGGCAGAAAGGCGGTGCAATATATGGAAACAGATCGATCCGGCGTGACGACGATCATCCACCCGGCGTCCCGATAACTGTGGTTTGAAAAAACCGGACTGGCGCCCGCAGAGGTGCACTCCTCAGAAACCTGCCTTGAACCGTGAGAACGCTATGGAACCCGGAAACGCCCAGCTGTCGATGACGGTATTGATGACCCCCGACATGGCCAACTTCTCTGGCAATGTCCACGGCGGCACATTGCTCAAATACCTCGACGAAGTCGCCTACGCCTGCGCCAGCCGTTATGCCGGCCGCTACGTGGTGACCCTGTCGGTGGATCAGGTGATTTTTCGCGAGCCGATTCATGTCGGCGAACTGGTGACCTTTCTGGCGTCGGTCAATTACACCGGCAACACCTCCATGGAGGTGGGCATCAAGGTGGTGACCGAAAACATTCGCGAGCGCTCGGTGCGCCACACCAACAGCTGTTTCTTCACCATGGTGGCGGTGGACGATGATCGCAAACCGGCCGCGGTGCCGCCGTTGCAACCGCAGAACAGCGAAGACAAACGCCGTTTCATGCAGGCCCAGCAGCGTCGTCAGATTCGTCAGGAACTGGAAAAGCGGTATCAGGAAATCAAGGGTGATGCCTGACACGTTTGGCCGTTAATCGCATTCGCGGGCAAGCCTCGCTCCTACACGCTCGAGCCGCACACAAAACATGTGAACGACGCTGACTTGTAGGAGCGAGGCTTGCCCGCGAAGCTTTTAAAGGCTGATCGCGGTTGCTTCAAACCGCACCCGCGGATGCGCAATCCGGTCCTGTGCTCGCACCAGTTCCAGCTCATAGCTTGCGCAAGCCTGAGTCTCCAACAGCACTTCATGCACCGCCGACGCCGCGAACTCGAACGCCGCCACCAGGCTATCGCCCAGCAGTACACGCGCCAGAAACAGTCCGGATGTCAGGTCGCCAACACCCACTGGCTGACGCGGAAACGCCAGCATTGGACGTCGCAGGTGCCAACTGCCTTCGCTCGTCACCAGCAACATCTCAAACGCATCCTCCGGTTTGCCGGGATAGGCCAGATGCTTGACCAGCACCGCTTTCGGGCCGCGCGCCAACAACGTTCGCGCCATGGCCAGGCAATCGAACAGCGACTGCGGCTTGCGCCCTGAGAAGCTGTCCAGCTCCAGCTGGTTCGGGCACATGAAGTCCGCCACGGCAGCCGCTTCTTCCAACAGGAAATCGCTGACTTCGGCCGGCACACTGCAGCCCTTCTCCGGATGGCCCATCACCGGGTCGCACAGATACAGCGCCTTGGGATTCATCGACTTGATCCGCGCCACACCCGTCAGAATCGCCCGGCCCTGGGCCGCACTGCCAAGGTAACCGGACAATACGGCATCGCAATTGCCCAACTCGCCAATCGCCGCAATGCCTTCGACCAATTCGGGAATCTGGTGTGGCGACAGCACTTCACCGGCCCACTGGCCATATTGGGTGTGGTTGGAGAACTGCACAGTGTTGAGCGGCCAGACATTCACCCCGGCCCGCTGCATCGGGAAAACCGCGGCACTGTTGCCAGCGTGGCCGAACACCACGTGGGACTGAATGGCGAGCAGATGGGGCGTACGTTTCATGCGGTGAGTTCCGTAAAACGATTGAAATTCGAGCCGCGCAGTATGCGACTAAACGCAGCCTGTACGACAGACCGGCGACGCAGTTAAGCTGGCACTATCTTGTTGGAGCACCCTATTGATGCTGACCCTCGGAAATATCTTCGTGCTGATGCTGCTCGCCACCGCTGGCGCGTGGCTGTGGCACAACCATGGCTTGCGCGAGCGTGCGCTGGAGCGGGTCAAGCAGCATTGCAGCAATCTCGGGATCGAGTTGCTGGATGGCAACGTGGCGCTGAAAAAAATTGCATTCATCAAGGATGCCAATGGTCGGCGACGTCTGGCCCGTGTGTATAACTTTGAATTCACGGTGACCGGCGAAACCCGCCATAACGGCACCATCACCCAGTTTGGCGCTCACAGCGCGCAGATCGAACTGGCCCCCTACCCGATGCCCTTCGACGACACGCCTCCGGTGGTCGACGTGGTGAAACCGCGTGCAGAAGTGATAGAGCTTAGTCAGTGGCGGCAAGAACACACCAAATGGCGTCCGTGAGGACTGATGTCGTCGGTTAGATCCCTTCGCGAGCAGGCTCCTGTTGTACGCAAAATCTGTGACCACTGAAGATCCCATGTGGGAGCGAGCCTGCTCGCGAAGACGGCCTCAATGACTGTGAAAGTACCGGCACCTGGCCAAACCCCTCTGCAATTCATCCACATCCTGTGGCTCAGTGAATATCAGCTCAATCCGCGAATCCCGCCGCCATTCACTCGGACGCCATTCCAATACCGAGTTATCCAGTGCATTCGCTGAAACCCAGCCCTCGACGCTGTGGATAACCAGCTTCGCCCGCCGCCAGGCAAGGCTTTCGAGCCACCGGCCAACGCGCGCAGAATCGAACGTCTGGCTCGGATGCCAGCGCCAGCCGATGCTCCAGCCGTCGTCCTGTTGCTGGCTCAGGCAAATCGGCAACGCGGGATCGGTCCAGACGGCTGGCATCTGCGCCAATCCTTTGGGTGCGACGAAGTTATCCACACCTGCCACAGCCTGCACCTCAAGACCTGGTAACTCTTTCAAGGGAAGGATGGCCTGCTGCGTCCAGTACAAAGGACGTGATGGCAACTGCGCGACGACCCTCTGCCGATCATCCTCCCCGAGATTTTCAGACTTGTTCAACAGCAACAACCCTGCGCTGCTCAACGCTTCCTGCTGCGTCACCGGCAGCGGTTTGCCAGAAGCGAGCGCCTGGGCGTCCAGCACCAGCACGCAGGGCTGAACCGCCAGCACGCCGACCCACGGCGCCTCGGTCAACTGCCTGAGCAACTGTGCCGGGTGGCCGAGCCCTGACGGTTCGATAAACAACCGATCCGGCCGTGCCTTGCGCAGCAAACGCCCGAGGCCGATCTGAAACGGCGCACCATTGACGCAACACAAACAGCCCCCGGCCACTTCACCCAGTGCGATACCATCGGCGTCCCGGGTCAGCAACGCAGCATCGATGCCGATCTGGCCGAACTCGTTGATCAGCACCGCCCAACGCTCATTCGCCGGCCGCTGCGCCAGCAGGTGTTTGATCAAACTGGTCTTGCCTGCGCCCAATGGGCCGGCAATGACGTGAGTGGGAATGTTCTGCAACATGGTCGGTGTTTTCTGAGGAGGTAAAGGATGCGGTTGATTGGCTGGACGTTGCTCTTGGCGCTGGTTTCCGGCGAAGCGCTGGCCCAGGCTTGTGTGGTACATAGCACGGCTGAGCGACTGGACGTGAAAGTCTGTCAGCAGAACCGAAACATCCCGGAAAAACTCTTCGCTGATGGCTTCTGTCAGCCCAACCTTCCTGGCCAGAAAGTCGAAGTGCAGTACGTAGACCAATGCCCCGGCGGCGCATTCGGTGTGTGCAGCAATGCTCAAGTCGCCAATATGCCTTACCGGCAGGATATTCACTATTACGGCGTGGCCACCGACGCGGCGTACCTGAAGCCGTTTTGCGAAGGCCAGAGCCAGGGCAACTGGCTCAAGCCTTGATCCGCTAAGCCAGCCAATCGAGGGTCAGCATCAAACGGCGCTCGCCCGGCGCGAGCTGCGGCGAGCGGTGAATCAGGCCAAAGCCTTCGTTGCCGTGCCATTTCTCGCCCTTGAGTAATGCGACGGCGCCGCTGCCGATTTGCTGGATCAGCGAATTGTCCGTGGGTTCGGCTTCGGCTTGGCTCAACTGGCGACGATCCATCGCACCTTCTTTCAGCCACTGACTGCCAACACCGGCATACGTGGTAATCAAGCGCACCGGTACATGATCGACGTGAAAGCGCGGGCACATGGCTTTATCCAGAACCCGCAAACGCACGCCAATGCGCTTGGCACCCAGCAGGCAGGCGAAGGCGCTGACCAGCCAGGAAACGTCGGTGATGAAACCTTCATGGCCCTCAAGATCGCTGAAGCCCGAGGCCAATCCGCGGAGGTCGGGTTGGGTGTCTTCGTTGGCGATTTCCAGCGATAACGACTCGGCCAGTGGCTCGTTCAAGGACAGCAGCAGTCTGCCAAAATCTACGATGTGTGCCGGGAGTTGGCGCTGCCAGATGGCGAGGTTCACGCCGTCATCGAGAATTCGGGCGAGCGCTTGCGGCGTCTCGCCCTGAACCTGAGACATGACCGGCCGAAGTTTCAAGGTCGGTGCCAACATCACGCCGCTTCCTCTTCATGCCAGGGACCGAACGGATCAGGCAGCAATCGCCAGCCCTCGACGCCAGATACCATCTCATCATCGCTCAGCAAGCAATCGTCCAGCTCTGCGGTGAGTTGAGTGAAGTCGATGTTCTGGCCGATGAACACCAGTTCCTGGCGGCAATCACCGGTGGTGGCGGTCCAGTTTTCCATGATCGCGGCGGTGCTTTCTTCGTCCTGCGGCCATTGGGCTTTCGGCACGAAACGCCACCAGCGTCCGGCAAAACCATGGCGCATCAAACCACCTGCCTGGGACCAGCTACCCGCGTCCATGGGCTTGCTCGCCAGCCAGAAAAACCCTTTGGAGCGCAGCAGTTTGCCATTCACCCATGGCCGGTCGATGAAGCTGAAGAAGCGCTGCGGGTGGAAGGGTCTGCGTGCTCGATAGGCCGTGGAGGCGATGCCGTACTCCTCGGTTTCCGGCACGTGCTCGCCGCGCAGCTCCTGCAACCAGCCGGGTGCCTGCGCAGCCTTCTCGAAGTCGAAGCGACCGGTGTTGAGGATTTTCTCCAGGGGAATTTCACCCATGACCATCGGGATGATGTCGGCTTGCGAGTTCAATCGTTCGAGGATCGCGATCAGCTCCTGACGTTCGCGGCTGCTGATCAAGTCGATCTTGCTGATGAGGATCACGTCGGCGAATTCGATCTGCTCGATCAACAAGTCAGTGATCGAGCGTTCGTCCTCCTCGCCGAGGGTTTCGCCACGAGAAGCGAGGCTTTCGGCGGCCTGATAGTCGAGCAGGAAGTTCATGCCGTCGACCACAGTGACCATGGTGTCGAGCCGTGCGATGTCGGCCAGGCTTTGCCCTTCTTCGTCACGGAAAGTGAAGGTTTCCGCCACGGGCAGTGGCTCGGAGATGCCGGTGGATTCGATCAGCAAGTAATCGAAGCGGCCGTCCCTGGCGAGTTTACTGACTTCTTCAAGCAGGTCTTCGCGCAAGGTGCAGCAGATGCAGCCGTTACTCATTTCCACGAGTTTTTCTTCGGCGCGGTTCAGGGTGACGTCACGTTGAACTTCGCTGCCATCGATGTTGATCTCGCTCATGTCGTTGACGATCACCGCAACTCGCAGGTTTTCGCGGTTACGCAGCACATGGTTCAGCAGCGTGCTTTTGCCGGCGCCGAGAAAGCCCGACAGGACGGTCACGGGGAGACGATGGGGCATCAGGAATTCCTCACGGGGATGCCCGGTCACAGTGTCGGGCTTAATTCAATGTTATAGTATAACAATGCAATCAAGCCACTCTCCTCTTGCCCGCAATGATAAAGGGCACGACGTTGGAGCCCATTCGGTCCGTGAAAAATCCCATGCGCACTGCCCTGAAACTGACGCTGATGAGCGTTTCGCTGCTGCTCACCGTAGACGCCTGGGCGCAAATCCCGAGCCTGGCCAAATGCACCCGAAGCGCCAACCTGCTGGCCTGCGTGGATGCCGACGGCAACGCCTACAGCGTCAACACCGTCGGCAACACGATCTATTTGCGGGGCTTCGAACGGGCGGGCAAGCGCTATTGGGCGCAGACCAACAGTCGCTACGGACAACTGAGCCAGCTGCAAACTCGCTCGTGAAAAAGGCGTAGTCGATTTTAATGTAATAACATAACATGCAAGTCCCACCTCCACGATGGACCTGCTCATGAATGCGCTGACTCTGCCGGATATCGCCGCGCAGGCCTCACGCCAAGCCCTGCCACTTGAATGGGTGGGCATGTGCGGCATTGCTCTTCCAGTGTTGTTCGATGGCCAGCGGTTGAGCGCGAAGGCCGACGCGGGCGTGAGCCTTGACGATGGAGTAGCGCGGGGCATTCATATGTCGCGGCTGTACCTCGCGCTGGAAATGCTCGAGCAGGAAAACCTGACACCAGCCCTATTGCGGCGTGTCTTGCAGCGATTTTTAGATTCGCATGAAGGTCTGTCCAACAGCGCCTACCTGAACATTCACACTGATTTACTGCTCAAACGGCCAGCGCTCATCAGTCCATTGTCTGGTTGGAAAACCTATCCAGTTAGCATAAAAGCGCGTTTGAAAAACGCGATGTTCCACGTGGAACTAAAAATCGACATCCCTTATTCCTCAACCTGTCCCTGTTCAGCCGCACTGTCACGGCAATTGATTCAACAACAGTTCATCGATGACTTCGCGAACAAGTCACTGCAACACGCCGAAGTTTTAGCTTGGCTTGGCTCCACAAAGGGCATCGTTGCGACGCCTCATAGCCAACGCAGCAACGCGCAGCTAAAGCTTCGGCTCGACGACTATCTGGATGACATGCCACTGATTGCATTGATCAACGATGCCGAAGCCGCCCTCGGCACCGCCGTGCAAACCGCCGTAAAGCGCGCTGACGAACAAGCCTTCGCCCTGGCCAATGGGCAAAACCTGATGTTCTGCGAAGACGCCGTTCGACGCTTGAATCTAGCTTTGAAGCGATCTCCCGGCATCAACGCCTTTCACCTGAAAGTCGTCCACGCAGAAAGCCTGCACGCCCACGACGCCGTCGCCGAAAGTCGATGGAACTGGGAGGCTGCATGATTCGCTGCGAGGCTTTACGCTGGGGAGCACCCGGACAACCGCTCACGCCGCCGGTGGATCTCGAATTGCCCAGGGGCAGCCTGACCGCCGTAATCGGTGCCAACGGCTCGGGGAAAAGTAGTCTGCTGAAAGTCATCGTCGGCCTGCAAAAACCACTGACCGGCAAAGTGATCCTTGATGTTCCACGCAAAGGTTCACTCTCATTCCTCCCCCAGCAACAACACCTCGACCGGCAATTCCCGATCAGTCTGCAAGAGTTGGTGGCCGCCGGTTTCTGGGGCAGCAAACAATCACCCGAAGTCCGAAGCCAACGTCTCAAAGCCGCGCTGGAGAAATGGCGCCTGACCGGTCTGGAACAGCGCCCATTGATGGCCCTCTCCGGCGGCGAATTGCAGCGCGCCCTGCTCGCTCGTTTAAGCCTCGCTGAAGCCCCCTTGCTGTTACTCGACGAACCCCACGCCGCCCTCGACGAACTCGGTCAGTCACTGCTGTGGAAACACATCCACGCCTGGCACGCCGAAGGCCGAACACTGGTGGTCGTGTGTCACGACCTGGCCGCCGTTCGCCAACACATTCCTCAAACGCTGCTGATCAAAAGTAGCGGCTGCGTCCTCGGCCCAAGCGTCGACCTGATCCACCAACAACCTCAAACGCAGGTGGCCTGATGCTCGCTGCCGCTCAACTTTGGCAACCCTTCCACGAGTTCGTGTTCATGCGCCGGGCACTGCTCGGTGGATTGGTGTTGGCATGCAGCACGGCACCGCTCGGGGTGTTTCTGATCCTGCGGCGCATGAGCCTGATCGGCGATGCGGTCGCTCACGGAATCCTGCCCGGCGCGGCGCTTGGCTTCTGGTTCGCCGGACTGAGTCTGCCAGCGCTGGCCCTCGGCGGCCTCGGCGCAGGCCTGAGCATGGCCGGGCTCGCCGCGTGGATCACCCGCCGCACCGGGCTGCGAGAAGACGCTAGCCTCGCCGCGATCTACCCGATTTCCCTCGCCAGCGGTGTGCTGATCCTCGGCATCGCCGGCAAACGTCTTGACCTGCTGCACCTGCTCTTTGGCTCGGCGTTGGCAGTCGATGGTCCCACGTTGACCGGCATGTTGTGGGTCTCTGGATTGAGCCTTATTGCCATGGCACTCATCTACAAGCCGCTACTACTGGACACCCTCGACCCACTCTTTCTGCAAACCGTCAGCCGACTCGGTCCATTGGCCCACGGCGTGTTTCTGACGCTAGTGGTGCTGAATCTGGTGATCGGTTTTCAGGCCATCGGCGCGCTGATGGTCGTTGGCCTGATGATGTTGCCCGCCGCCGCATCACGCTTCTGGAGCCGTCGCTTGCCCGTGTTGATGGGCATCGCTGCCCTGCTCGGCTGCCTCTCGGTGTGGCTGGGATTATTGCTGTCGTTCTACTGCTCGCTGCCCACCGGCCCGGCCATCGTGCTGGTGGCTGGCGGTCTGTATCTGCTGTCCGTGGTGTTTGGTCCGGTGCATGGTTTGCTGCGCCGCCCGCCTTTGCTCACATCCCAATGAGGTGTTGCCCGATGCGCGCTTTACTCGTGCTGTTCAGTTTGATGCTGTCGATGTCGCTGTCCGCTGCGGAAAAACTGCAGGTGGTCACCAGCTTCAGCATCCTCGCCGACATGACTCATCAAGTCGGCGGCGAGCATATCCAGATCACCAACATGGTTGGCCCCGACGCCGATGCCCACACGTACGAGCCGACACCGGACGACGCCAAGGCGCTGCTGAAAGCCAGACTGATCATCAAAAACGGCCTGGGTTTCGAGCCATGGCTGGACCGCCTGGTAAGCAGCACCGAGACCAAAGCTCCGGTCATCAGCGCGAGCCGCGGTGTCATTCCGCGCTCGCTGGATGAAGACGGCGAGACCGTTCCCGACCCTCACGCCTGGCACAACCTGGCGAACACCGAGCTGTACATCAACAACATCACCAAAGCGTTGATCGCCGCCGACCCAGCGAACAAAACCGACTACGAACGCAACAGCCAGGCCTACCTGAAACAGATCTACGCGCTGCTCGCCGAAGCCAAAGCCAAGCTTGGTTCGCTGCCACCGGGCAACCGCAAGATCGTAACGTCGCATGACGCGTTCGGTTATCTCGGTCAGGCTTACGGAATCGACTTCATGGCACCACAAGGTCTGTCCACCGAACGCGAACCGTCGGCTGCGGAAGTGGCGGCGCTGATCACCCAGATTCGTCAGGCCAAGGTCAAAGCAGTGTTCATGGAAAACATCAAGGACGCCCGTCTGCTCAAGCAGATCGCCGATGAAAGCGGCGCGCACATTGGCGGCACCTTGTACTCCGATGCACTCGCCGCAAGCGGTCCGGCCAGCACTTTTGCCGGGCTGTTCGAGTACAACCTCGACACCCTGTACGAGGCGTTGAGCAAACCATGATCCGCAAGAACCCTTCAGGCGATTTACCGCTGATTGCCGAATCTGCGTACGTCGATAAAACCGCGATCATCTGCGGCAAAGTGGTGATCGGCGAGAACGTTTTCGTCGGCCCCTACGCCGTGATTCGCGCCGATGAAGTGGATGATTCTGGAGAGATGGAGCCGATCACCATTGGTGCCAATTCGAACATCCAGGATGGCGTGGTGATTCACTCCAAGTCCGGCGCAGCGGTGACCATCGGCGAGTTCAGTTCGATTGCTCACCGATCAATCGTTCATGGTCCGTGCACGGTCGGCGACCGGGTGTTTATCGGCTTCAACAGTGTGCTGTTCAACTGCGCGGTCGGTGATGGCTGCGTGGTTCGGCACAACTCGGTGGTCGACGGCCGCGACTTGCCCACGGATTTCTACGTGCCCTCCACCACCCGCATCGGGCCCAACACCGACCTGTCGCAGTTCCCGCCGGTCAGCGTCAGCGCCTCGGAATTTTCCGAGGATGTGGCGCGCACCAATGTCGATCTGGTGCGTGGCTACAAAGCCCTGCAAAACGAGTTCTGATCTATGAGCTGCGTGCTGATTCGCAATGCCCGGCTGGTGAATGAAGGTCGTGAATTTGATGGTGATCTGCTGGTCAGCCATGGCCGCATCGTCAAGATCGCCCCCAGTATTGAAGGCGAAAATGCAGCCGTGGAAATCGATGCTGACGGCCAGTGGCTGTTGCCTGGAATGATCGATGATCAGGTGCACTTCCGCGATCCCGGCTCGCCCGACAAGGGCAGTTTCTACACCGAATCACGAGCAGCGGTGGCCGGTGGCATCACCAGTTTCATGGACATGCCCAACACCAATCCGGCGACACTGACCCTTGCCACACTCGCCGACAAGAAGCGTCGGGCGGCGATCAGTTCGGTGGCCAACTACGGCTTCCATTTCGGCGTGAGCAACGACAATCTCGACACCGTCGCCGCACTCAATCCTTGCGAAGTGGCCGGCGTTAAAGTGTTCATGGGTGCGTCCACGGGCAACATGCTGGTGGACGATCCGAGGGTTCTCGAGCGGCTATTCGCCGAGGTGCCGACGATTCTGCTGGCCCACTGCGAACACACGCCCGGCATCGACGCCAACGCGTCGAATCTGCGAGCGCTGTTGGGCGAACACATTCCCGCCGCGGCCCATCCCGTGATCCGCAATGCCGAGGCCTGCTTTCGCTCGTCCTCAATGGCGGTGGAACTGGCCAAGCGTCACGGCACGCGACTTCACGTTCTGCACCTGACCACCGCACGGGAACTGGCGTTGTTCGAAGACAAACCGCTGTCGCAGAAACACATCAGCGCCGAAGTCTGCCTGCACCACTTGCTCTTCGATGATCGCGATTACGCGGACCTCGGCAACCAGATCAAATGCAACCCGGCGATCAAGACTCAGGCTGACCGCGATGCCTTGCGCAAGGCCTTGCTGAGCCATCGACTGGACGTCATCGGCAGCGATCATGCGCCCCACACCTGGGCCGAAAAGCAACGCGCCTACAGTCAGGCGCCGTCCGGTCTGCCGCTGGTGCAACACGCCCTCCCCGCGTTGCTGGAGTTGGTGGCAGATCAATTGCTGCCAATCACTTTGCTCGTGGCCAAGACCAGTCACCGTGTCGCTGATCTGTTTGCTATTCCCGACCGTGGCTATTTGCGCGAAGGTTATTGGGCAGACCTGGTGCTGATCAAACCCGAGCCTGACGGCGTTGCCGTCTCCCAGCAGCCGATTCTGTCTCAATGCGGCTGGACGCCCTTTGCCCGACGACGCTTTCGCCACAGCGTCAGCACCACGCTGGTGTCTGGACAAGTCGCATGGCGCGACAAATGTCTTAATGACAACTGTCAGGGTTTACCACTACGGTTTATGCGCTAGCACTCGAGAGCACCAACATGATTCACATCACCCTGAGCGATGGTTCATTGCGTGAATACGACCAACCGTTGTCGGTGTACGAATTCGCCGCGAGTATCGGCCCCGGGCTGGCCAAGGCGGCTGTCGCGGGGCGGGTCGACGGCGTTCTGGTGGATTGTGAGTTCATCCTCGAAGCCGATGCCCGGGTCAGCATCGTCACGCCGCAAGAGCCCGATGGGCTGGAGATTCTTCGCAAGTCCTGCGCGTTGGTGTTGGCGATGGCCGTGAAACAGCTTTATCCAAAAGCACATTTGCAGACGGGATCTGCGTTGGGTGACGGCTTCTTCCATGAATTCGAGTTTGAGCGTCATTTAAACCTGGTCGACCTTGCCGCCATTGAAGCTCGCATGAAGATACTGGCCGCTACCAATCATTCGATCCGTCGCCGCGCGATGCCTACCGAACAGTTATCGTCCTACCTTCTGGGGGACTTCGAGTGTGTGTCGACGGGGCCGCATGTTCCCGCCACCCGAGTGTTGCAGGCCTTCGCGCTCGAACACATCAGCGGCACATCACCACAGCGGATCTATGGCACCTGCTGGTCCTGCCAGGAGGAACTGGACAACTGGCGGGCACCGCCGCACGTGATGATCGTCAGCATGGATGATCGCCAGGCGGAGTACGCACAGTCGGTGACTGAAGCGCTGCGCCGAAGCGGTGTACGCGCTCGCGCCGATCTGCGTAACGAGAAGGTCCGCCACAAGATTCGCGAACACAGTCGGCAAGTGCCGTATCTGGTGGTGATCGGGGAGAAAGAAAAAGAAGGCGGGTTTGTCAGTGTGCGCAGTCGCACCGGGGAGGATTTTGGCAGGATGGCGGTTGATGCGGTGTGCAATTGGCTGCGATCAATAGGGATTGCGGGTGTTTGAAGTGACGCCTTCGCGAGCAAGCTTTGCTCCTACAGGGACGATGTAAATCCTGTAGGAGCATAGCTTACTCGCGAAGCTTTTAAGCTCTTGGCTTAACAGTCCCGCAATCCTGCCCCAACCAGACCGCGCGAGTATCAAGGCTACCCTTCTGCTGAATGCCGGTAGCATTGAATGTGCCGTTGACCTTGGTGGTGAACTCTCGGTCACTGAGGAATGTAGCCACACCCGCCCCTTGCGCTTTCGGGCAGCTGAAGCGGAATTTCCACTGGTTGCCGGTGCGCTCGGTGATTTCCTGCTTGCAGCCCGATTGCGGGTCCGTCAGCGGGATGTTGTCGCTCTTCACTTGCTCCGGCGTCAGGCAAGCGCGAATCCCCTTGCCGCCCATCGTGATGCCCTGCTTCTCCAGCTGCGCACGCTGTTCAGGGGTGATCTGACTTTGTATCTGGCCGAGGATCAATTGCAGATCCGGCAGGTTCTGGTCATCGACCTTCATGTTGCTCGAGGTCAATTCCCACAGGCCCGGCTGGAGCATCTGCGCCTGAGCAGCCACAGGAAGAGCCAAACCAAAAGCTACGGCCAAACCCAGCAGACGAACGTTCATCGTGTAACTCCTGATCAGTAGTGGCCGTTAGACGTCAGCCACAGGCTTCGGTTCATGGGCCAATTAAATAGCGACATTCTGCACGGAACATGGTCTGTTAAGCATTGAATCTTCAGGAGCAAGGCTGCCCCCATGGATTATTTTGGACCGCATGTTTTCGGTTATCTGATCGCACTGTTGCACTCGTTAGGGCTGATCGCCGCCATCCATGCCGTATTGACCGTTCGGACCGCCCAGGGCTCGATCGCCTGGGCCCTGTCGTTGCTGTTCATTCCCTACCTCACGCTTATCCCGTACCTGGTCTTCGGTCGCAGCACCTTCGATGGTTACATCAAGGCTCGGCGACAGGCCAACGAGGAAATGCGCAAGGCCATCTCCGAGTTGAACTGGCGGCCCTGGGTAGAAGAGGCGCTGACGGCACGCGCCTCCAACGCTTACGCCTCATTAAGGGCAATGCCGAAGCTGGGACGCATGCCGTGCCTGGCGAACAATGAAGTCCGTCTGCTGATCAATGGCCCGGCCACTTTCGAGGCGATTTTCGAAGCCATCAGCCACGCCAAAGAAGCCGTGCTGATACAGTTTTTCATCATCCACGACGACCGCCTCGGCCAGCGCCTGCAAACCTTGCTGTTGAAAAAAGCCGCTGAAGGCGTCGCCGTTTATCTGCTGTACGACCGCATCGGCAGCCACTCCCTGCCCCACAGTTACGTGCAGCCATTGCGGGATGCGGGTGTCGAGGTCAAAGCTTTCGCGACACGCAGCGGCTGGCTCAATCGCTTCCAGGTCAACTTCCGTAACCACCGCAAGATCGTCGTAGTCGACGGCGTGTTGGGCTTCATCGGCGGCCACAACGTCGGCGACGAATACATGGGCGAGAAACCACCTCTGGCGCCGTGGCGCGATACCCACGTTCGCGTGCGTGGGCCGGTGGTGGCCTGCATGCAGGAGTCTTTCGCCGAGGACTGGTTCTGGGCGGCCCGGTCGTTGCCGCCGTTGATACTGCCGGATGTGTATCCGGACGACGGTGTTCTCTGCCAATTGCTTGCCAGCGGCCCGGCAGATTCCTACGAAACCTGTTCACTATTCTTTGTCGAGGCCATCCACGCGGCGACGGAGCGGGTGTGGATCACCAGCCCCTATTTCATCCCGGACGAAGCCGTGTTCGCGGCGTTGCGGCTGGCAGTGCTGCGTGGCGTGGATGTGCGCATTCTGCTGCCGTCGCGGCCCGACCACAGGATCGTCTACGCTGCCTCCAGCCTGTATGCCTTCGAAGCCGTGCGCGCCGACGTGCGAGTGTTCCGCTACGAACCCGGTTTCCTGCATCAGAAAGTGGTGTTGATCGACAGCGAAATCAGCGCCATCGGCAGCGCCAATCTGGACAACCGTTCGTTCCGGCTGAATTTTGAAGTGATGTTGCTGACGGTGGACAGCGTGTTTGCTGGCGAAGTGGAACAGATGCTCAACGACGATTTCGCGCAGGCCCATGAAGTCGCCAAAGAAGAAAGCCGGGAGACCCGCCGCCTTCAACAGGTTGGCATGCGGATCGCCCGGCTTATTTCCCCGATACTTTAAGGGTTGTAGATGTCGTCGCGAGTCCATGGCAGTTCATGGCTGCCATCGGGGTGCGCTTTCACCGCGAGGATCTGGTGGAGGTTGATCCAGCCCTTGGCGAAGGCATAAGCGCATCCCGCCAGGTAAAGCCGCCAGATGCGCAACGCCTGCTCAGGCACCAGCTTGCCGGCGGCTTCCAGATTGTCTTCCAGATGTTCACTCCAGTGGTCCAGGGTGCGCGCGTAATGCAGGCGCAGACTCTCGACATCGACGATCTCCAGACCCGCTTCACTGATCTCGGCAGAAATCATCGACAGGTGCGGCAGCTCGCCATTGGGGAACACATACTTCCCGATGAAATTCCCGGCACCGCGCCCCACGGGACGGCCATCGATGTGCTTGGCGGTGATCCCGTGGTTCATCACCAGACCACCCTCTTTCACCGCGCCGAACAACGTTTTGCAGTACTCGGACAGGTTCTCGTGCCCCACATGTTCGAACATGCCGACGCTGACCACTTTATCGAAGCGCCCATCCTGAGGCAGATCGCGGTAGTCCAGCAGTTGCAACTCGACCAGATCGTCGAGGCCTTCCGCCGTTACCCGTTCACGGGCCAGGGCCAGTTGCTCTTTGCTCAGCGTGATCCCGAACACTTTCGCGCCGAACTCCCGCGCCGCATAGCGCGCCAAACCGCCCCAACCGCAACCGACGTCCAGCAGATACTCACCAGGTTGCAGTCGTAACTTGCGACACAAGTGACGGAATTTGGCTTGCTGGGCCTGCTCCAGCGTTTCGCTGCCGGTCTCGAAATAGGCGCAGGAATACGCCATGTCACTGTCGAGCCACAGCTGATAAAACGCGTTGGAAAGGTCGTAGTGATAGGAAATCGCCTCGGCATCGGTTTCCTTGTCGTGGGCGGTGCGCACGGGATGACTGTCCAGGTCGCCCAGCAATGCCTGGCTCCATTCATCAACGACGCGGATCACGTCGCTGATGGAACCTTCCAGCTCGACTTTGCCCTCGACAAACGCCGCTCCGAGCGCATCCAGGCTTGGATGAGTGAATTGGGTAACCATTTGTGGGTCCTTGACCACAATCGTGACGTTGGGCGTCGGCCCCAGATTGAATTCATGGCCGTCCCAGAGCCGCAGGCGTAACGGTAGCTGCAGATTCTGTAAGGCCGGTGGAATTTGCGCGAGCATGGAATATCCCCCTTGTTTCAGACGTCTGATGTGAGGTTAGACCATCCTTGAAAAATAGCAGGCTATCGATTTCATAGCCCTTTTCTATGACCCGCAGCGTTCAAGCCAACCCGTCGCAAATTCACAGAAATGATTGCCCTTACCCTAGATGACTACGAATCGGGTGCACAGTTCTGAAAAGTTGAAACCCCTCAAATATCGTCCTTCAGCCTGAGCAATGGCTCCTGAAAGCGCAGCAGCCGCCCGGCGTTACCCAGCACCAGCAATGTACTCAGGTTGTGCAGCAACGCCGCGATCATCGCCCCCGCCGCGCCGAGCCAGCCGAATGCGGCGAAGGCCACTATTGCCAGCGTCCAGCCCAGACCGATGATCACGTTGACCTGCAACGTGTTCCGGCACTGGCGACTCAAACGCACGCAGGTGCCGAGCCGACGCAGGTCACTGCCGATCAGCACGATGTCGGCGGACGCCAAGGCAATATCCGCACCGCCCGCCCCCATGGCAACGCCGACCACGCCTGCCTTGAGGGCCAGCGAATCATTGATGCCGTCACCGACCACCATCGGCCGGAAGCCGCTGTCGATCTCCTTGAGCACGCGATTGAGTTTGTCCTCGGGCAAGGCCTGGGCCTCGACATCGACGATCCCGACGTCTCCTGCCAAGGTATTCGCGACGCTTTGGCGATCACCGGTGAGCAACAGTTGCCGGCCCAGCCCGAGTTCACGCAACTCGTTCAAGGCAAACCGCGCTTCGGGTTTGACGCTGTCCGCCAGCAACAGCCAGGCGAGAAACTCTCCATTGAGCGCGAGCCCGGCAATCGGGCCATCGTGTTCGGGAACGGCTGAAGTGGTGATGCCCAATTGAGCAAACAACTCTGGACGGCCGAGCGCCGCTTCGCCCTGCTCCGTCATCGCCACCACGCCCAGACCCTGCCGTTCGTGAATGTTCGAGAGCAGCAGAAAATGTTCCTGGGTGACCAACCCGGCGAGTGCGCGACTGACCGGGTGACTGCTGGCGGAACCGAGGCTGGCGGCGAGTTTCAATACGTGACTGCGATCTTCCAGCGGGCTGTCGATGGATTGCAGGCGCAAGGTGCCGAAGGTCAGCGTCCCGGTCTTGTCGACCACCAGCGAGGTCAGGTCTGCCAGCTCTTCAAGAAACGCCGAACTGCGAATCAGAATCCCGTGGCGAGCGGCAACCGCAACCCCGGCAATCGCCGTGGCCGGTGCCGACAACACCAGCGCACACGGACAGGCCGCCACCAACACCGCGAGCATCGCCTGCGCATCGTTGGTGATGAACCAGGTGACGGCGGCCAGCAGCAACACCAACACCATGTAGCTGCCAGCGTAGCGTTCCAGCAATCGGGTGATCGGCGGTTTGGATCGCTCGGCGCTTTGCATCAGCGCAATGACTTTTCCGAGGGTCGACTCGCTGCCCGTACGCGTCACCTCGATACGCAGCAGGCCGTCGAGGTTGATCGCCCCGCCGAACACGGACATCCCGACACCCGCTTCCACCGGCACCGACTCGCCGGTGATCGAAGCCGTGTCGAGACTCGCCTGACCGGAGAGCACGCGACCATCGGCCGGCACGCGGTCGCCAGCGCGAACTTCCACCCGGTCACCGGCCTTGAGTGTGCCGTTGTCGACTTCGACGATGGAACCGTCTGCCTGAATCTTGCGCGCATGGCTGCGCGTCAGTTTGCCCAGCGCGTGAATCGCTTCCTGGGAACCGATCACGCTGCGCTCCTCCAGCACGTGGCCGAAGATCATGATGATCGGCAGCAACGCAGCGGTCAGCAGATCACCGGTCGCCCAGGCACCGAGCATGGCCAAGGCAATCAATTGGTCCGTGATCCCGTGCAAGCTCGGATAACGCAAGCTGTACCAGGCCGAGCGCATCACCGGTACGGCCACCAGCAATGAGGCAAACCCCAACAGCAATTGACTGACACCGGTCTGCTCCGGCGATACCCAGCGCCAGATCAAACCCAGCGCCAACAAACCCAATGCAAGCATGGCCAGGGTCAATTGGCGGGCGGCGCTGCGTTGTTCGGCCGAGGACAACAGGCTCGGTGCGGCGGCGGTTTGCGCGGTCATTGTGCAGCTCCCTGAATGATCAGGCGGGAATCGTCTTTCGGATTGACCGTAGTCACCGAGCCGGCCTGACCGAGAATTTTCGGCATGCGCTCGCGGTAGAGGCGCAGCAGCATTTGCGGGTCGGTGCCCTGTTGTTGCGCCTTGGCCAAACTCAACACAGTGGCCGTGTCGGCGGAAGCTTTGGCCAGCCGTTCGCTCGCTTGAGCGTGGGCGACCTGCAACGTACGGTCGGCTTGTTCGTTGGCGGTTTGGGTGAGTTTCTCGGCTTCGGTGCGTGCGTTTGCCACGGCTTTATCGGCTTGCTGACTCGCCGTCAGCACCGCGTTGAAGGCGTTGACCGCCGGCCCCGGCAGACTCGATTGCACATCGACCCGCGCCACTTCGATCCCCAGGCCTTGCCCGGTCGCCGTGAGGTCAGCGAGACGCTGATTGATGCCTTGCACCAGATCACCGCGCAGGCGCTCACGTCTTTCGGCCGCCTGGCTACCCGCGCCAATCAGTTCCGGTCGCGCCACCAGGATGGTGTCCAGATCACGAGCAGCCGTCAGTGCCAAGGCACTGCGAGTCACAAGGCGATCCAGTGCCGGCAGCACATGCTCACCTTGAAGCACAAACGCATAGGGTTCGGTGACTTTGTAAAAAACCCGCACATCCAGTTGCACCACGCCGGCGTCACCGGTCAGCAAATAGCCGGACCCCGCGAGGGCATCGCTGAGCGGCGTGGCGAATGTGGCGACTCGGTCGGCCTGCAACGCGGCATCACTGCGCAACAGGTTTACCACCCGCCGCTCGATCACCCGATCGGCCGCCGGCAACAAAACGACCTGCTCGAACGGTCTCGGCCATGCCAACAGCAGACCGGCATTCTGAATGCGATCCAGCGCGCCAAAGTGCAACACCACCGCACGATTCTGCGGATCGATTTGCCGAACATTGGAAAACGCCCACGCCAACGCGGCCAATACCGTCACCGCATACAGCGCGAGAAACGCCAATCTCCCGGCCTGAATCCAGGGGCTGCTCAACTCATTTGTTCCACGTGGAACCAAACTCATGGCTGCGACCCGGACTTGGTATCGAGGGTCGGCGGACCGTCAACCAGTACCCGAAACGGCGCAGCGTCGGTGCGCAGAATCAGTTTGGTTCCAGGCGTAACGATGGTGCCCAAGGTGTCGAGGGAGCGCAGCAAGTTATACAGCTGCGGTGAACCGGCGTAGGCACGTCCGTAAATTTGCGCCGCTTCGACGCGGGACTGGGCTTCAATGTCGGCGGATTTAACAGTGGCATCGGCCTGAACGATTCGCGCATCCCGCTCGGCGGCAGAGCGGATTTGCGCCGCTTCGCGTTTGCCGATCGCCGTGCGTTCGGTGGCGATTGTTTCACGCTCGGCGCGCATGCGATCGACCGTGGCAGTCAGTGTTACCGACGGCAAGGTCAAACGCTCGATGCCAACTTGCAGCACGCGAACGCCATACGTGGTCAGCAACTGCTGATCGATTTGCTGGCGCAGTTGCGCTTCAAAGTCAGCAATGTGCACCTGGTTGGCATCGGTGTTTACCAGATTGGCCAGATCGAAACTGCTGGCCGTGGTTTCCAGCGCCGAGCCGACAAAGGTGCGAATTTGCCGCGCCGCTTCGTCCGGCTGATTCTGCACCGCGCGCATGAAGCGCTGCACATTGTCCGGATCGCCTTGCACCTGCCACGCCACGTAAGCCTGAACGATGATGCGCAAACCGTCGCGCGTGCCGACATCCTGCAAACCACTCGACGTGGTGCGCAGACGCAAATCGACAGGAATCGCCGCTTCAAAAGGTGCGGGCCAACGCCAGCCCAGCCCCGGCTCCAGCAACACCCGCGACGGATTACCGAAGCGCGTGATAACCGTGGCTTCGCCGGAACGCACTTGCACCAGGCTCGCCGCCGCGATGGCAAACGCCACCAGCAACGCCGCCCACCCCATGCGCCGCCACGGGAAGGGACCGGCTTCCTGCGGATCGCCGTGGTGATGATGGTGATGCCCGTGGTGATGCCCGCCATGGTCGTGATCGTGCCCGGCGTGGTCAGCATGATCGTGAGTGTGCGACTGGCTCATTTGGCAGCTCCTGGCTGAGCAGTTTGACGCGACGGCGCGGGGTCAGCCGGCAGCGTGAACGTTCGGAGGTCAATGGTCGGCGCGTTGTTGCTGCCGCCCAAACGATGATCGAGAACCAGCAACCTGGTGTTGGCCAGTCCTTGGGAAAGCTGGCTGAAATACTGCTCCAGCACGAAAGCCTGGCCGGCGCTGGCATAGGCTTTTTGCTCGGCGCTGAATTTCAGATCGGCTGCTTGCGCAGCTGCATTGATTTCACGCGCGTTGGCCGTCGCCTGATCGCGAGCGATGCTGGCCTGCAATTGCGCCTGATTGGTCGCCTCTGCTGCTGCGCCGCGTTCGCGTGAGATCAGCGTCTGCGCACCAATCTGTGCCGCTTGCACGCCGTGATAAGCGTTGGCCGCGCCGGCCGGTGGATGAATCGCCTCGACCACGGTCGCGAGAATTTCCACGCCACTGCCGAGTGTTTGCAAGTCCGCCTGCACCGCGCGGCCAATCTCTTCGGCGAGCCCTACCCTGTCCTCACCGAGCAAACCGTCGAGGGTTCGTGAGGCGAAATCGTGAACCAGAATCCGGCTGGCAGTGCTACGGATCAGCGCCGGTACATCGGCATTGTTGTAGGTCGCAGCCAACGCGGCTTGATCCGACAGGCCGATGCGGTAAACGAACCGCACATCCATGTTGACGATCTGGAAGCTCTGCTTGTCGGCACGGCTGCTGGCGATGACCTGGGATTTGTCATTCACATGGCTGGCGTCCCACAAGCGATTGGCAACTGTTGGCGCCGGACCTTCAGCGGGCGCCGCCGCAATGGGCGCCGCCGCTTCGCCGACACTCGTGGCCAACTCATGGACCACGCCGTTCTCGACACTCAACACTCGACCCAGCGGCCACGGCAAACCCGCGTGCAAGCCGGGACCGAACACCTCCACCGGTTTGCCAAAGCGCTCGTAGATACCCCGCCCTTGCAGCGGTATTTCGTGAATACCGGTCAGTGACCAACCGACAAGGGCGACCACCGCCATCACCGGCACCAACGCGCGACGCATGTAGGTGAACGCCCAGATTTGCCGCAGATCGATGCCGAAGCGGTTATGCAATTCATGCTGCAACGCCAATAGCGGTTGTGGTGGCCAGCGCAGCATGTCGGCGACGAAGCTTCGAGCCAGCAACGCAGGTTCCAGTTGTTCGCGCCGGGGACTGAACAATGACAGCACTGCACGCAGCAACAGTTCGACCGCGACGAGCCCCGGCAGCAGCCCGATCAACACAGCCAGTCGCATCGGCCAGACCGACACCTCGCTGCCGAACAACAGACACAACGCGCTCAACACTAGACTGATGATTGCCACACGAGTCAGCTGGGCCAATTGCCCTGCTTCAGGCCACTGGGCCACGTTTTCCTGGGCAAGCTGCCGCTCCAGAACCAGCAAACCGAAGGCCAGCAGCAACGACAATGCAGCACCGACATTAGCCGAAAAGCCTGGCGCGGCAGGTGGTAGCGCCAGGTTCCAGACCTGGTTGATGCTGAACAGCACCAACAACGCCCAGCCACCGAGCCACAACGTCGGTGCGCCGATCTGCACCAGCATCCGCGTCCATTGTTGACTGATCCGCTCCAGTAGCTGTTCATACCATCCAACCGGGGCATCAGCGACTTCGATTTCCACCGGCAGCGCTGCGGGATTCATCGCCCGTGCGCGCCATTGCGTCACCCACCACGCCGATTGCAGCCCGGCGATCAGCACCAGCAGACCGGCGCTCTGATTGACCAGCAACGCCGGCCAAAATGACTGCGGCAAAAACAACCCGACAAAAAACGCCAGCACCAGCCCTGTCGACGCGAGCGCGCCGAGGCCGATTGCCAACTGCCGCAATCGTCGCCCTTGAAAGACTGCCTGTTGAAAGCGCGGCAACCCGGCTACCGCTGCTCCCTCAACCTCGAGATCGACTTGCATACCACCCCAGTGTTTTTCTTTGCTCAACTCGCAGTTCGTTACGATATAACGAAAGTGGTGAAATTTTTGTATTAAAACGCTCTATCTAAAAACGCTCGACCTGTCGCTTGGCTGAAGCCTTGACCGAAAGACCGAGTAGCGCACATATTACGCTCGTAATTTTCTCCACGGACTACGTTTACCCAGCCCGATTCCCATTCAATCCAGGAGCAAATCCATGAGCAGCTATGACGTCGTGATTCTGGGCGGAGGCCCCGGCGGTTACAACGCAGCGATCCGCGCCGGCCAGTTGGGCCTGAAAGCCGCTTGCGTCGAAGGCCGCGCCACCCTCGGCGGCACCTGCCTGAACGTCGGTTGCATGCCGTCCAAGGCGCTGTTGCATGCTTCCGAACTGTACGACGCAGCCATGGGCTCGGAATTCGCCAACCTGGGGATCGAGGTCAAACCCACGCTCAACCTTGCGCAAATGATGAAGCAGAAGGATGAAAGCGTGACCGGGCTGACCAAGGGCATCGAGTTCTTGTTTCGCAAAAACAAGGTCGACTGGATCAAGGGTTGGGGGCATATCGACGGCCCGGGCAAAGTCACGGTAACGGATAGCCAGGGTGGCAAAACCGAGCTGAGCGCCAAGGACATCATCATTGCCACGGGTTCGGAACCCACTCCCCTGCCCGGCGTAGAGATCGACAATCAACGTATCCTCGATTCCACAGGTGCGCTTTCTTTATCCGAAGTGCCCAAGCATCTGGTGGTGATTGGCGCCGGGGTCATTGGCCTGGAATTGGGTTCGGTGTGGCGGCGCTTGGGTGCACAGGTGACCGTGGTCGAATTTCTCGACCGCATCTGCCCGGGCGTGGACGCTGAAGCAGGCAAAACCCTTCAACGCTCGTTGATCAAGCAAGGCATCAGCTTCAAGTTGAGTTCGAAAGTCACCAGCGCCACCACCTCGGCGAACGGCGTTCAACTCAGCGTTGAACCGGCGGCCGGCGGTACCGCCGAATTGCTGGAAGCCGATTACGTGCTGGTGGCCATCGGGCGCCGGCCTTACACCGAGGGTTTGGGCCTGGAGAACGTCGGACTCACTACGGATAAACGCGGCATGCTCGCCAATAAGGGTCATCGTACTGAAGCGCCAGGCGTGTGGGTCATTGGCGATGTCACATCCGGGCCGATGCTCGCGCACAAGGCTGAAGATGAAGCCATGGCCTGTGTCGAACAGATCGTCGGCAAGGCCGGCGAGGTCAATTACGACCTGATTCCCAACGTCATTTACACCCGACCGGAGCTGGCCAGCGTCGGCAAGACCGAAGAGCAGCTCAAGGCTGAAGGCCGTGCGTACAAGGTCGGCAAATTCCCGTTCACCGCCAACAGCCGGGCGAAGATCAACCACGAGACCGAAGGCTTCGCCAAAGTGCTGGCCGACGAGCGCACCGACGAAATTCTCGGTGTGCACCTGGTGGGCCCGAGTGTCAGCGAAATGATTGGCGAATACTGCGTGGCCATGGAGTTCAGCGCCTCCGCGGAAGACATCGCGCTAACTTGTCACCCCCATCCGACCCGCTCCGAGGCGTTGCGCCAGGCAGCGATGAATGTGGAGGGGATGGCTACGCAGATGTAGGGCTGGAGTTTGGCGGTGGTTGGTCGACCGCCTTCGGGAGCAGGATCGCACACATTGGTTTTGTGTACGCCACAGATCAAATGTGGGAGCGAGCCTGCTCGCGAAGGGGTCGACACGGTCTAAAGCGGCAAATGCTCTAAAGGCAACGCCCCCGGCGTTTTCACCGTGTGAATCGCAAAATTGCTGCGGATGTCGCTCACGCCCGGCAATTTCAGCAATCGCCCGGTGAGAAAGCGGTCGTACGCACGCAGATCCGGCACCACCACCTGCAGCAAAAAATCCGATTCCCCTGACACCAGAAACGCCGAAATCACCTCGGGCAACGCCGTCACGGCCAGACGAAACGCTTCGGCCTGCTCATCGTTGTGGCGCTCAACCTTGACCCCGACAAACACCGTCAGCCCCAGCCCGACTTCGTCGCGATCCAGATTGGCCTGATAGCCGCGAATCACCCCGGCTTCTTCAAGCATTCGTACCCGACGCAAACAGGGTGACGCGGACAGACCGATCTCGTCAGCCAGTTGCACGTTGCTCAACCGACCATCCCGTTGCAGGGCCGCGAGAATCTTTCGGTCGTAGGCGTCCAGTTTCATCTTTGGCAGATCCTGATGGCTTAGTGGTCATTGAATGGCAGATTATGCCAACCAAAGACTATTGAGAAGCAAACTACGCAACCACCTGCCCTGTCCTTCAGCCCTAGACTGACCCTACCGAACCGACAACGAATGGGGTGCATCGTGGCAGGACTCTGGCTGTTTTTCATGGCACTGGCGGTGGTTTACCTGTTGCCGGGCCCGGACATGATCCTGCTGCTGCAGACCGGCGCACGTCAGGGTAAAGGGGCGGCGCTGGCGACGGCCGTGGGTTTGGGCATCGCACGGGGTTGCCACGTGTTACTGGCGGCTTTGGGGTTGGCGGCACTGTTCAAGGCTGCGCCCTGGACCTTCGATGTGGTGCGCCTGGCGGGGGCCGCGTACCTGTTGTGGATCGGCATTCAGTGCCTGCGAACCACAATGCTGCCGAACCTGAACGGTGTAGAGGCAGCCTGTGGAAAACCACGTTGGCGCGAAGCGATCCAGCGCGGATTACTGACCAACCTGCTTAACCCCAAGGCGTTGTTGTTCTGCTCGGTGCTGTTGCCGCAGTTCATCGATCCGCGCGCAGGGCCGGTGCTCGCACAATTCGCGACCCTGGGTGTGGTGCTGGTCGGTGTCGGTTTGTTGTTCGACAGCGCCTACGCCTTGGCCGGCGCCGCGCTGGGCCGCTGGCTGCAACGCAGTCCCTCGGCCCAGCGCTTCCAGCAATGGTTGTTTGGCAGCCTGTTGATCGGTTTTGCGGTGCGACTGACCTTTGTTCAACAAGCCTGATTACTGGCGCGCCTTACGCTTGTGACGATTGATCAGCAACAGCGCGAGCGCCGTAAACACCACGACACCGCCCACTTCCAGCCACTTTTTGTACGGCCGCAGCGTCGCCCGGATCGGACTCAAAGCCTGGGTGACGTAACGTTTGTCTGCGTTCTGGAAGTCCGGATAAGGGCATCGCTCGCCGAAGAACAGTGCCCAATCCACGTAGGGGCCTTCTTTGACGTAGCGTCGATAGAAGGCACTTTTTTCTTCCTGACCCGTGTTCCATCCCGTCGCCGCGCACAACACCGCCGCAAAGGCCTGACTGGTATGAGGCAGGTTATCGGCAGCACGGCTGGCCAGCGCATTGGCGACATAACGGTAGTGGTAACGCTCATCGGGCTGAGCAGCGCTGGCCTGCTGACGCTTGACCTCCTCTTCAGCCACTAGTGGACCGACCTTGAGTTCGGTGCTTTCAAGGCTGTAATTACCACCGAACGTGGCATAGTCCGGCGCCATTTCGTACCCCAGGATATCCATCCCCCACTCGCGGGCGATCCAGGCAGAGTTGAACAAAGCCTCGGCACGACGGGTAGGCCACCAAGCGGACTCAGCTTCCTGGCGCAACTGACCATAAGCCTTTGCCTTATTTTGCAGATCAGCATCGCCGAAATACGCCGGCGCTTCGTCGTAACGCTCTTCTCGCAGCAATCGCCGCCCCAACAAGTTGCGCAACTTCGCTGCCACCGGCAACGGCACATAGTTATCCCGATTCTGCTGAGTCAGCGACGGCGGGGCCGGCACCTGAGTATCGACGTAATGCTTGAGTTCATCGACGGTCAGCACACGCTCGGCGACGGTCGCGGCGTCGAACCAGTAAATGTCGTTGCTGCGATAAAGTTGATCGAATGCCTGCAAATAATCCCCGCGTTGCAACGCCAGGATTGCGCTTTCACCTTCGACCCGGCACTTGGGCTGAAGCGATTCAAAGTCCCAGTCCGGCGTTCGCCGCTCACCCCAGGATTCATTCTGCGCAAAGGCCTGAGCCGCTTTGGCGTACGCCGCGGCGGCGGCGGTTTTATCGCCCTCGCGCATCGCCAGTTTCGCCCGCAGCCACCACGCCAGGCCACCGTCGCCGGCGTGTTCCAGGAAAGCCGTGGCGCTGGCGTAGTCGCCCTGTTGATAATTCACCGCCGCCAGCCGGTCGGCGTTATCCAGACTGCCGCGGGTGCTGGCTTGCAGCAACTTGATCAATTTTTGTTCGTTCGGCGGTTGATCACCAAATGACCAACCCAACCGGCTGATCAGGGACGCCGTGACCAGTTGCTGTACCGGTTTGCCTTTAAGCAATGCGGCCAGTTGCTCGTCAGGCATCGCCGTCAGATCCGCCACCAACAGTTTCAGCGAGGTGTAACCCACCGCTGAACCGTGGAGGTTTTGCGTGGCATAGAGCTCAATGGCACGGTTCCAGTCACCCGCCGTGCGCGCCACGCGTGCTTCTTCGCCGAGGCTGGCGACGCCCAGTTCCAGCGGGTCGCTGAAACCGTCGATGCTCAGTTGCCGAGTCTGCTCGAAGGCTTTGCGCGATTGCGTCAGCAGGTCCGGTGTTGCGTCCACTTCGGCGTTCATGGCAAACAGCGCGCGGCCCAGCGAATACGCGGCCCAGGTGCTGCGCAACGCGCGTTGATCCGCTGGTAGCGCCAGCACTTTCTGGAAGTAGTCGGCGGCCAATCCATGGTCACCCGCGTTGAACGCCACGGCGCCCGCCAGATAGAGCTTGAACTCGGTGGGCAGACTCGCGCCCTGTACTTCAACCTGATGAGCATCGGTCAAACTGCGCAACTGTTTTACCTGCGCTTGCTGCTCCACGGTCAAACCAGCCTGCTCGGCCTTGTCCCGCTGCTCGGCGTAGTCGGGCCCGTCCATGCTGCTGTAGACGACTTCGGTGACGTTCTTCAGACCCGCAATCGCATGCCCGAGACGATTGATCTCGAACTGGAAGTTGCCTTCCGGCAGCTCCGCCAGCGACTGGCCCCGGTTGTCGAGCAGACGCATGGGGAAATCCGGCCCGCAGGCCAATGCCGAACCCAGCGGCAAGCTGAGGCTCAGGCAGAGCAAATGGCGGGGCCAGTTACGGGTGAACATTTGAACCTCCTTGATCAATGTGTGTGCAACGCGCCCAACCGATGGCGCGCTGCCCGCCAGCGGGTATTCGCCCGTCGCGCAGGCGGGTGAAGGTAAGCAGATCCGGGCTCTGTTGCAACGCATAACCGGCCAGGGCATCGGCGCCATTACAGCCTCGCACCGCGAGCGTCAAACGCTCGGGCCAGACGCTGTCGAGGTTGCCTTGATTGCTGATGCTGACGTCATAGAGGCCATCCTGCGCCGAGAGTTTCAGCGTCAAGCGACTGTCGAGGGTGTCGCCGCGGGCCACGGCGCCCAAGGTCGTCAGGCTCAAGGCCCGACGATCTTGGGCCAGGGGCAAGCGAAACCAGATCAGGCCGGCCAGATGCACCGGCGGATCGTTGCGTAATTCAGTGGCCAGCGTGCGCAGTTGCTGCGGATCGGCCAGCAGTTCCCGACGCTCGCCGCCGCGTTCAACCGGTACTTCGCTCTCCACCAGCGGTGCGCCGCCGGTCTGCGGCAACAGCGCTACGCCATAGGCTGGCAGCGCCAGATAAAAAGGTTTCGAAGTGATGCGGCTCCAGGCCTTTGCCCATTTTTGCGCCTGATCCGGGTCAAACAAGCCTCGGCTCGGATCGCTCACCGCATGCACCTGCAACACGCTGCTATCGACTGTGGATAACAACGCCGGCAGTTCGGGGCTGTCGAGCCAGGCGGGTAATGCCGTAATACTCAGCGGCATGGCGGCCGGAAGAACCGCGCGCAAAGCCGTGAGGAATTTCCGATAGGTCGGTAGCCGGGCGCTGCCGGCATCGTGGTCGATTTCCACACCGGCGAGGATCAGCCCCTGCGCTTGCCAATCATCAAGCACCTGCCGGATCTGCGCGGTCACTTCGTCCTGATCCAGCGACTTGAGCTGGCCATCGAGACGAATCACCGGGATCAGCGGCCGACCATCCTGTTTGAGCAGCGCCGCATCGATTCGCGCCCGACTCCAACCCGCCCGGGGGAAGGCCTGTAAGGCCAGCACTCGCAGAGTGGAAAAGTCCGCACGACTGTCTTTGAGTGCGGCTTCGTGGGCCGTCGTCCATTGCCGTTGCCAGACGTAGATCTGTTGATCAAGCCGCGGCGCGTCCTGTTGTTCGCAACCGGCAAGCAGCGCCACCATCACCAGCAAGCCCGACAGGCGAGCGAGAAAAACCATAAAACTCCTAAGGCTGAATCTCATCTTGTAGGAGCGAGCGGCATCGTAAGATGCTACAGGTCGAGCACCAAAGGCTGCGAGCCCTGCGCCGGAATCGCACAACAAATCAGGACGCTTCCTTCGTCCGGCACTTCCGCTGGCGGCTGTGGATAATTCACCTGGCCGCTGACCAGGCGAGTCTTGCAGGTCCCGCAGGAACCGCCGCGGCAACTGAATTCCGGACGCAAGCCACGGCTTTCCGCCAACTCCAGCAAGCTGCCGCCATCGGGTTGCCAGCGGGCTTCTTTGGCCGAGCGCTGAAACACCACCGGCACCGAGGTGGTTGCGGCGGGCGGTTGCTCGATGACCACCGCGTCGGGGTCCGGCTGGCGACGCAAGGTCGACGGGCCGAAGGTCTCGGCGTGAATCCTGCTGTCACGGATGTCCAGTCCCCGAAGGCTGTCGTACAGCCCCTGGGTAAAACTGCCCGGGCCGCAGAGGACAAAGTCCAGCTGATCGTAGTCCTCCACTTCAAGGATGGACTGAAGCAAAGCCGTGTCGATCCGTCCGGTCAAATCAAAGTCTTCGCCCTCGTGAGCATCGGCTTCCGGCTGACTGAGCAGACGCAGCACCCGCACCGCCTCACCCGCACTCTCGAGCAAGCGATCCAGCTCGGGACGAAACGGTTGATCGGCCATCGTGCGTGAACTCTGGAAAAACCATGTAGGCCGAATGTGCCGGGTGCGCAGTCCTTGATACACCACCTCTCGCACCATCGACAGCAGCGGCGTAATTCCGACCCCGGCTGCCAGCAACACCAGCGGCCGCCGTTCATGGGTTGCCACCGTGAAGTGCCCTTGCGGCGCGCGGGCTTCCAGCAGATCACCGACACGAACCTGCTCATGCAGGTGCGAGGACACCAGCCCTTCACGCTTCACGCTGATGCGGAAAAAGTCGTCGGACGGCGCGCTCGACAGGCTGTAAGTGCGGATATGCACCTCACCGCCAATGTTGAACCGCAGCGGCAAATGCTGCCCCGCCTGAAATATCGGCAACCCCGCGCCATCGGCAGGCTCCAGATAGATCGAGCGGATGTTGTGGCTTTCCGCTTCGATCCGCTTCACCCGCAGCGGCCGCCAACGATCACCCAGCGCCTGGGCTTGCAGACGGGCGTCGGCCTGCTCCCAGGTGCCGGTCAGCAGACTGGTGGGTGACACGCCGTCGAAGCGCCAACGCAAAGCCAACGCTGCGGGCCGACGCACCACCTGCTCCACCTCGAATGTCCACAAACGCTCGGCGCCTTGGAAGGCTTCGACCTGCGGGCCTTCAAGGATGACTTCGGCGCGACCGCTGAGGTGCAGCAGGTCGCCCGAGTTGAAATCGATAAACAGCAAACCCGCCCGGGGATTGATCAGCAGGTTTCCCAAGGTATTGAAGAACAGGTTGCCGGCGAAGTCCGGGATGGTCAGGCGATTGCCTTCCACCCGTACGAAACCGGACTGGCCGCCACGGTGTGAAACGTCCACTGAGCGCTGGCCATCAATATCCACATAACTCGCGACGAAGAAGGTGTCGGCGCCGGCGATCATGGCTTTGGCCGCGTCATCCAGGCCATTCAGATGTTGCGCGATGCGCGTCGCAGGATCTGCCAGCGGCACCGAGCGAAACTGCCGCAATTGAATGTATTGCGGACAGTTACCGAAGGACTGTTCGACCGTTACAGCAAAACCCTTTGCCGTTACGGCGCCGACGCGGCCATTGAGGCGGTTGCGCCGCCGGGTATGCAGTTCTATCCCTAACAGACCGATCGCCGCGCCATCGACCAATTGCGCAGGATCATCCGCCCCCGGCAGGCTGTTGAACTGCAACGCACCCGGCTCGGGCGAGTGAGCGAAGCCCGGTGGCCCTTCAAGAATGCTGGCCCAAGGGTTGCCGTCGGCGTCCACTGCGCCGTACAGCATGAACGGCAGTTGCTCATAGAATGTGCGGTGCTGGTCCGGCATCTCGGTGCGAACCACCCTACGACCCAACGTCTCCATTCGCTCGGCAACACCGACGTGTGCCTGCAACTGTTTCTCGCCAGCGTGCCAAGGTGAACGGTCCATAACGGCTTCTCCTCTGCGCGACAGGCGCAGTGTGGACGGCCCGACAATGTCGGGCCGCAGCATCAGGCAGTTTTTTGCAGGCCGACGGCGGTGCGCGGCATGCCGACAAAACCAGGCAAGGCTTCGATACGCGCCAGCCAGGCTCCTACGTTGGCGTAGTTTTCGAGCGACACATTGCCTTCGGGCGCATGGGCGATGTAGCTGTAGGCCGCGACGTCGGCAATGGTCGGTTCGGTCCCAACCAGATAAGGCGAAGCAGCCAGCTCCTGATCGATCTGTTTGAGCCAGATATGAGAGTAAGCAATCACCTCTTCAGCGTTATAAGACGCACCAAACACAGTGATCAGTCTTGCCCTGGCCGGACCAAAGGCAATCGGGCCGGCTGCCACAGACAACCAGCGTTGAACCTTCGCTGCGCCAACCGGGTCGGCCGGCAACCAGCGACCGTTGCCATATTTTTGCGCCAGGTAAACCAGGATCGCGTTGGAGTCGGCCAGCACTACGCCTTGATCATCAATGGCCGGAACCTGCCCGAACGGGTTGATCGCCAGGTAATCCGGCTGTTTGTGCGCACCTTTGGCCAGATCAACCAAGATAAGCTCGGTCGGCAGTTGCAGCAGGGACAACATCAGTTCCACACGGTGCGCATGGCCGGAACGCGGGAAGTTATAGAGTTTGATCGCTTGCATGGTCGACTCCACTGGGTGGTGGCGCCGTTCAGGAATGATCAGCACCGATGGCCGCTATCTTCTACCCGCAACCAAAACAACAGAATAGTCAGCAAACGCAATCCATTATTTCACCCAGTGAAATAAACCATCAGCCCAGCAAGTCCGGGTGTTCCCGCAAGGCTTTCACTGTGAAGTCCACAAAACTGCGAATCCGCACGGGGGCGTTGCGCCCGCCCTGATAAACGACATGGATGGGCAGCGGCGGCAGTTCGAAGTCAGCCAATACGATTTCCAGCTCTGCGGACGCGACTTTGCTGGCGACCTGATAAGACAGGACGCGGGTGAATCCCAGCCCCAGGCTCGCGGCGGTAATGGCCGCCTGATTCGCCGTCACCACCAGCCGTGGTTCCGGTCGAACATTCAGCTGCTCTCCGGCTTCAAGGAAGGGCCAGCTTCTCTGCTGACCGATAGCGGACGTCGCAATAACCGGTGCGTGGGTCAGATCCTGAGGATGTAATGGCCTGCCATGTACCTTCAGAAATTGCGGAGAAGCACAAATCACCCGTCGCACTTCACCGACACGGATCGCATGCTGATTACTGTCGGGCAACTCACCGATGCGCACCGCCACATCGATCCCCTCCTCGACCATGCTCACCACTCGATCAACCAGCAACCCATTGATGCAGACTTCAGGAAACTGTGTCAGATAACTCACCATCACCGGCGTGACAAACAACTCGCCAAACAGTACCGGCGCCGTAATCGTCAGTTGCCCGCGAGGTTCTGCGTGACTGCCCGCCGCCGAATCCTCCGCTTCCTGCACCTCAGCGAGAATTCTCCGACAGTCTTCAAGATACCGCTGACCGGCTTCGCTCAAATGCACACTGCGGGTGGTGCGAGTCAGCAGCGACGTGCCAATGCGTTTTTCCAGCGCGGCCACTGCACGGGTGACACTGGCCGCCGACAGGCCCAAACGCCGCGCCGCCGCCGAGAAACCTTGTTCCTGGGCGACGGCGGCGAAGACCTGCATTTCCTGGAACCGGTCCACTGGGCATGTCCTCCATTCAAATAAAAATCGCAACCGTCAGGCTGCGATTTTGAGCGCGGCGTCGAAAACGACCTAGTCTGACATGACCGGGGAACAGTGAGGTCTTGGTCATGGCGAAGGACAAGAAGCGGGCACAAAAGCAGCGAATGGCTGACAGCTCGAAAATGAACAACAAAGACTACCTGAAAGCGCTACGCGAACTGCACGTCGAAACCGTCAAGCTGCAGGAGTGGGTGCGGCACAAGGGCATCAAGGTCTGTATTGTTTTTGAAGGGCGCGACGGTGCAGGCAAGGGCGGGACCATCAAAGCGCTGACCGAACGGGTAAGCCCGCGCGTCTTCCGGGTGATTGCGCTAAGTGCACCTACAGAACGCGAGAAAAGTCAGATGTATGTACAGCGCTACCTGCCGCATCTGCCGGCGGCGGGCGAAGTGGTGATCTTTGATCGCAGTTGGTACAACCGTGCGGGCGTGGAGCGGGTGATGGGGTTCTGCACCCAGGAACAAGTGGTGGGCTTCCTGAAGGCAATCCCGCTCGTTGAACGCGCAATCGTCGATTCCGGTGTCATCCTGATCAAGTACTGGCTGGAAGTGAGCCAGGAGGAACAGACACGACGGCTTCAGGCTCGCATCAAGGACGGACGCAAAATCTGGAAGCTCACCGGCATGGATCTCAAGTCCTACAGCCGCTGGTATGACTATTCACGCGCTCGTGACGACATGTTCAAGATGACCGACACCGAACATGCCCCGTGGTTTGTGGCCAACTCGAATGACAAGCGACGGGCTCGCCTGAACATCATCACCGACCTGCTCAGTCGCATTCCCTATGAAGATGTTCCGAGGGAAGCCGTGAAGTTGCCCAAACGCCAGAAGCCGGGCAGCTATCGAGAACCGGATTATCCACTGCGGTTGATTGCGGAAAAATTCTGAGCTGAATGTAAAAGGGGCAAGGTCCTGTCAATGACAGCGACCTCGCCCCTTGGATTTTGAGAATTAAAACTGTCGCGCTGGTGGTGCTTATTCTGCGGTCTCCAGGCTGCTGCGGGAAGATCGCAAAACTGTCGCAACTCCTCACATAGCCGCTTGAGCGCCATGTGCTAGAGAATTAAAACTGTCGCAGCTGGGAATACTCCTAACCGTCCGTCGCCACCAGCGGAAGATTGAGGCCCTAAACGCGGGCACTAGAGCCATCCGCATGACGACCCCTGCGAAGTTTTCATTCTCCGAATCCACCTGTTAGGGCCTTCCGCTAGCAGAGGGTAGACCCCTGGCAATAACACGGCGCGCGCCACGCTATCGTACGCCTCGCTCCGAAAAACCGCTGCAGCTCGACCGCCTCGTCGAACACGAAAGGCGCCTCAATAGCCTGCCGGGTGTAGCAGCATAAACAATGATAACGCCCCCCAGCAACGGTACAGGCAGCAACTCAAAGCCATTATCCTGCAAGCTGCTAACCTGATTCAGAACATTCTTCTTTGGGGGCCTTTCTGATGATGGATTTTCTAGGAAGCGCTGTTGCAGTCGCCGGAATTGGCGCGGTGGGCTTTGCGATTTTCTATCTATTATGCAGAGAGATTATTCGACAAAAGATATTCCCCAATTTAACCAAACAGCAAGCATATAAAATCATCAGGCTTATTATAGTTCTTGCATTTGTTGTTTCAATGGCTGGATTATTTGCATGGCTGTATGACAAATCCCCCTACACGCCAGTAGCAAAGCTTGAGTGGATAGAGGAAAAACAAGAATCCAAATCTGCTCTTTGGAAACTAACAGTTACGGGCGCTCCAATTAGCAACCTAGATGTTAACTCCATTGAATATTTAACCCTTGGCATCAATAACAAGGTCATAATGTGGACTTCTTGGCCACTTAGAAGAGATGACTCCGCTAATTATTATATAAATTTTGTGCAAGTTGACCACGATATAGAATTAATACTTAAGTCTTTAAATCAAGACGACCTCCCTTGGTTAATGCATTATACATTTCTAGCGAAAGCCACTTACGACAATGATATAACTGGAGCAAAATTTGAAAAAGTATGGGAATTCTCTTTCGAAATTGATAGAGAAACTACGTTTTGGTCAAATTCTGCAAAGGCTAAATCTTCTACTACAAGCCAGTATGAATATGAGAAATCACAACACAAAGAAATAGAGAATTGTGGACGGATTTTCTATGGACCAGGCGCGGTTATTACATTCTCGCTCATGCCGGATGAAGTTTATACAAAATACAAAATGCAAAAGCCAAAACCCGTGGATTGGAATGCTGTAGCGAAAAATAAGGATTGTATTAAAACCTAGAAGTGATGTAAGGCCTTCGCCGATAAGAAGCAGATTTGTCCAATGATCTCAGTAAGCCTAGCTCGTACTTGACTAGGCTAGCCCCGTACGGAGCTAAGCATCAGCGTTGCCATTTCAGTACTTTGGGCGTAAAGCGACCTCAGCAGGATACTCAATTTGGTGGAGTCGTAAATCCAAAACTGGCGCAGCCATAACAACGCGGCTTTGACTTATATTCCAGAGCACCGGCGGCTAATCTGCCGCCGGGCCTACGAAACCGCGCATAACCCCCTCCAGCCTTACTATCGACAAAAAACTGGTCGCAGCAGATAGCCTGTTCTTTGTGGCCCTGTCAGGAAATGAAGTTGTTGGCACCGTTCTCGCCGGATACGACGGCCATCGTGGATGGTTGTACTCGGTCGCGGTGCACCCGTCGCACCGCAGAAAAGGCATTCGTTGGGGCTAGGTTGGGCAAAAAGTGAAAACTGTCTCAACACCGATTTTTGAGAGTGTTAGCGCATGGCTTAGCAAAATACAAACTACAGACTCTATTTAAGCCATTGATTTAGCTATTTTTTTCGCATCACATGAAAAATTATGTGTGGCTAGCAGGCACCGCGTTGCCCCCAACAAGTGAATTTCCTACCTATCCGCCGGGCAATCCTGGCGACAGGACCATGCCATATTGATATCATGAGAGTCATTACCCAATAATGGAGTTCAAGATTTAATGGACTATATAACTAAGAAAATCGGCGACAAGTCTAATCTCTTCCAATTTAACGGTGACCATAGAGAGGCTGCAACCCAAGAACAATCTAGGCTAGAATATTTACTGATACTTATACTAAGCTACCTATGGAATAGAAACATAGATAAGATTGATAAAGATATTAGAGATCGTTGTATTCGCGAAATAGACCGCCCTTCAATCGGCTCAATATTAGAAATCTCAAGAAGCTTGGATATAGACAACGAATCTTTTGGAAATAATCGATTTAAGAAATTCCGCGAAACTATAAACTCTTATCCAAAAATAAGAAATGAGAAAATTGGGCATGGCTTTTCATTTGAAGATGACTCTGTAGAGCTTTACAAAAAATTTATTGATCTCTATGACACGCTAACAAAATCTCCTCCGGACTTCTTAAAAGGTGACATTGATATTGTCAAAGTCATGAGTTCCGATGAGAAAAATTATAGAGCTATAATCTATAAAGCTACTGGCGATTATGCACCAGTAACGATTCCAAAGCAGAAAGTTGAGCTTCAAGTAAACTCAACTTATATAAAATCGAAAAACTCATACAGCAAAATCTCACCCTTTATTGTAATAAGCGGAATTGATGAGTTTTATATTTATTCTTATACTGAAGACAAACTTGCAGCGCGAGCATTATTCAACAGATTGCTCACAACAGAAAGAAGGTACTTCGACGTACCCGAAATAACTTCAGCGTCTATTGAAGATTATGATTCAAGGAGACGTTCAGCGAATGGGACCATCGTAAACAACTATGTCAACAATTACAAAAAGTACATTGATACAAGCATAGTAAAAAAACTGCTAAATTTCCTAAAGAATAATAAATCAACCGTTTTTGCAACATTATGGGGGCACGGTGGCGTAGGAAAAACTGCCGCTATCCAACGTGTATGCGAAACATTGTTACAGGGACAGCACAAACACTTTGACTACATAGTATTTGCATCCGCCAAGGATAGGTATTACAACTATTACACTGGAGAAATAGAACAAATTGATAGTTCTGCAGACTCCCTTGACGCGATAATCAGATTTATAAATAAAACCATATTCAATCAAGAAAGCGCAAATGACGAGGAAATAATAAACTTCCAAGGTCACTCTTTGATTGTCTTAGATGATTATGAAACATTTTCTGCCGAAGAAAAAATCAAAATAATAGAATTTATAAAAAAACTTAATATCTCGCATCACAAAGTCGTAATCACAACAAGGTCTGCGAGTCACATCACGGGTGAAGAAATTCAAGTAGAAGAGCTAACATCAAAAGAAACTTTGGAGTTCTTCGATAGCGTAATAGAAAACGAGTTGAACATCGACCCCAGCCAATACAGACGCTTACTTGACTTAGCTGACTTCGAAAAAAAACTCCACGAACTAACCAGTGGCAGACCACTTTTCATATTCCAGGCAGCAATGGTTTACGGAGAGTCCGGCTCTATATCCGAAAGCATAAAAATAAATCTCGGAACACAAGAAACAGCAATGCAGTTTCTATACGGACGAATTTTCAACTATTTGTCAACTGACGCAAAAAAAGTCTTCAGTGCTATTGGTCTATTAGTTACAGAGGCAGATTTAACGAATGTACTCTCAAAGTTAAGATACATATTAAACATGGAAAGCGACACCCAGCGTTTTGAGCTTGCAATAGAAGAACTTACAAAGTTAAAAATTATAAAAATAACTGACTCGAAATTTTTTAAAGTGTACTCATCTGAAATTGCAAACATGATGCATCAATCATTTAAAGACGAAGGTGATGCAGGTGGTATCAAACATAGGCTATTGCTAATTGGCAGCGACAAAAAACTAGATACAGATCTATCGCTGCTCGATGACGCCGACAACTCTAGAGTTTCACGGAGACTTACCGACGTAATTAATAAGTACAGGCACATCATCTCTCGGCAAGCAACGCCAGAAAACATAAAAATAAAGGCAATTATAAACCTTGCAAAATATTTAATAGAAGATGAAGGCGACTTTGAGCAAGGAATAGCTACCTTAGAAGAATTCCATCATCGCTATAGCTCGAACCCCCACTTTGTAAAAATTTATGCAGCATACATGTGGCGCGGGGACGAAGCAGAAAAATATAAGGCTATAGATGCGGTGCGCACGGTAATTAACTCAAGGATATTAGACGATAACTCATCTGAGAAATACATTTTCCTCTCCACACTTATGAGCTACGAGACGTCCTTACTCACTCAACAAAGAGAGGATATCAAAAGCGCTCTGAATCTAGACGAAATATCAAAAGAAAATTACAAAAAAATATTTTCTGAACAAAGAGATTCTTTTTTTAGGATATATAAGCACCCTGGAGAACTAATACTTAAAACTGTGCGAGAGGACACACTTAAAGATTTTGATAACGAAACCAAACTCAGCTGCCTGAGTGGGCTATCCAGTCTTTTAGAAGTTTGTCTACGCCGGCAAATGTATGAAGAAATAGATGAGATACTAAAATACACTTTTAATAATTTAAAGTATAATTATCACGATGGATTAAAACGAAAACTTGAAAGAATAAATCGAGTTAGAAGTTCCGACTTAAAGCACTATGATGACTATATTACGCCGGGCAGTATTGGTGATCGTTTTAATAGCCTCCCCGCCAAACCAAAACTATCTATGAAGCCCAAAAGCTCTCTAGGGATAGCCCTGCTATCAGCGATGAAAGATGCGGAGCCTGCAGAATAAATAACCTTTCCCCGCTGAGCGCTTTTCTCAGCGGGGCCTATATTTATCCCGGTTTGCTTCGGACACGTCTCCAAACCGCCATCAGCTCAGTGGTTACGTCGCTGATCATCTGCGACTTCATTGACCCACCAATGATCTGGCGTGAAAACAGATCGAGCACCACCGCCAAATACAGCCAGCCTTCATATGTTCGGATGTAGGTAATTGTTGGGCTCTCTGACATCGAACTGGCGTTTCAGTAAGTTTGGTGAGACAACCGCTGGTTTTCCACCAGATTTTCCTGGTCGCCGCCGATACCCAGTCTGAGAACGCAAACCTTCAAGGCGCGTCAGCCTATCCACCCGATGACGGCCACAATTCACACCAACCTCGCGCAGATCATCATGGATCCTGCGATAGCCATAAACACCACCGCTTTACAGCCGGGAATGCTTGATCAAGCCGAACATTCGTTGATTCTCCTTGGCTCGTGCAGACTTTGGTTCAGATCGTCACGCGTAATAGCCGCTGGGATGAACTTTCAGCGTCAGGCAAAGCCGTCGAATGGAGTAGTCACCCGCCGGCTGCTTAATGAAGGCGTACTTCAGCCGCACTCCTTGGCAAAGTACGCGGCGGCCTTTTTAAGATGTCTCGCTCCTCCGTCACCCGTTTTAGTTCAGCACGTAGACGGCGAAGCTCAGCACTCTGATAGTCCTCTTGGACACGCTGCTCCTGAGGCTTGGTGTAGCGCTAAATCCAGGCACAGAGGCTGTGCACGGACACACCCAATCGCGCAGCCACCTCCGAAACAGGAAGCTACTTTTCGGTCACTTGGTTGACCGCCTGGATTTTGAATTCTTCGGGGTAACGCTGATTGCTTATGTCACCTCCTAATGGGCCTCATTTAAAGGCTTGGAGGTGTCTACAAACTAGGGGCAATTCACACTACATCGTCCGTGATGTTGGAAATTTCCTCCATCGCATACGCATAAATTTCCTGATTTTCAACAATACTCATATCGGTCCATCTCGTAGATAATTTGCAGGCACTAGATTGCCATCCTTCGTTCATTGTTACTCTTGGAACGTGACACTGTTTATCGGCTACTTGGCCAACGCTAAGTAGCGCTCAGAAAATCGCCCTGTCCTAGCCTACTGCAGTGCGGGCGGCGTCCGTACAGCCTGCCTTCAGGGACTTGGTATCTCTCTGATGACGCAGTGGGATTTCGCCAGAGAGATGGCCTCTGGCGACATTGCTGTGTTCGACATTGAGGATGCCGCGCCTCCAAGCCTTCCCATCTGCGAATTATGGCCGTCGTCGAATTACCAGCCATAGCGCTACAGGAGCGCTTAAGCGAATGATGCCCATCTGAGCAATGCCGCTTGATCCTGGGCTACTTGCGGGCAGGAACCTCTTCAAAACCAGCGGCAATCAGATTCGGGCGAAGTGCTTTCAAGCAAGTATGTGGCACGGCCAGCCAGAACAGGTTCCGCGCTCTGGTCACAGCGACATAGCCGATGCGACCTTCCTCGGTAAGGGTGCCGGCAAGCAAGGCGTCAACGTTCGGCTTTTTGGTTACGTACAGAACCGCACCGATAGACTCGCCCTTCACCTGGTGGATGGTTTCCACTCTAATCCCGGGCCCCCGATCTTTCTCCTCTACCGCACCAGTTAGGGGAAGATCCAACAACCCGGTTTTAGCCAGCTTGTTGCCCAGCCTGTCTGCAGCCTTCAACCCAAATTGCCCTTCGGTGGTCGAGAGAAGCTTTTTGAGATTGGTCAGTAATTGGGGATGCCACTCGGTTTTAGCCAAAAGCGTAGATGAAGGTAGCCCGGCCTCAGCGTCGCGGATGAACCCCCACAGCAGTCGTCTAAGCCCAAGCATCCATGCATCCTGCGGGGCACCCTGAAGGTGAGTGCTGAGACCATGCGGTGGCTTATCCATCAAACCCTCCACCGCTCGGCACACAAGCTTGAAGCAGTCTTGATAGCGGCCTTGCTGGTCTCGGACCAATGCTGCTTTGGTGAAAAGAGCGACCGTACCTTGACCTGGGGGAGCAGCTTTGCCGGATAGCACTGCCGCCCGGTCAGTCCCCCGGCTGAGGATCACCGCATCTTGATACTGCATGCCCAAGTCATCAATTTGCGCTTTGAACGATTCAAAAAGCTTAGGAAGCTCGGAGTCCTTGTACCCGACGAAGTACGCCCCCCCGTTTTCAGGCTCCCGATCAGCCTCATCCTCGCGGCCACAGAGTGAATTAGCGATGCTGATGATTGGAGGCAGTGAACGATAATTGCGCGAGAGCTTGTAGTCATTCACCCCCGCACGGTTGTAATAGGTGCCGAGGAATGAACCGTCAGCTCCTGCGAAGCCGTAAATGCCCTGGTTTACGTCACCGATGAGCGAGACTTGAACTCCAGCCTTGATGAGCAATTCCAAAATAGCCTGATGCAAGGTGCCCAGATCCTGGGACTCATCGACCAAAATCTGCGGGTAGCGGGCGGCAAGCGCTCGCAAGACTGCTGGTTGCCCGATCAACGTACGGTACACCCAATACCGGCCAAGCTCGTGCGTGTAGGCCCCAATGCGGCCCAGACGCTTGATCGTATCTAATGCCTTAGCATTATCGAGCTTCACCAAATCATCGAGGGTACCGGTAAAGAAGTAGAAGTTCCCATGCTCCAGCCCCACTTTGACGTCCTTGATGAGGGTCGGACGTCCTTCCTCAGGCCAGTATTTAAAGTTTGCTAGGAACGGCTCGGTACCGGATACAAAGTACGCAGCTTGGTCTGAGGACATTGTCCGGTAAGCGTGGGGACGCAGCACATGCTGGGTGAAGAAGCCGTCTAGCGTGTCCACTTCCACGCGTTTGCGGTTGGCATCATCTGGAAGGTCTGAAGCGAGCTGGGCGTAGCCTTTGTTGAAGGTATTGACCGCAACATTCGAGAACGACAAAAGTACAACCCGACCCCGACTATTTTCCATTTTTTGCCGGACGGCAATCAGCCGCCTGATCGCTGTGGCCGTCTTGCCGCTACCGGCGCAGGCCGTAACAGCGATAGGTCCAAGAGGCGCATTGATTATTTCCTTCTGCTCATCGGAGAGCTTCATGGCTTGATCGCTCCCTGACAGACATGCTCAATCGCCTTGCGAAGATAGTCAGGTACTTTACACGTTGGCGTGCTGGAAATCTGTTCAGCCAAGGCCTGGGCAAACCGGCCCTTCTGCAGGTTACCGCTACTCGCTTTACGCTCGAACATACCGCAAAAAAGCGCCTTCGCCTTCGCGGTGTTGTCTGGCTGAGCATCGACGATCTTGCGTAACGCTGCCGAAATGATCGGATGAGGGTCAGCCAAGGCCTTGAGCATCGGATCGCGGTTCGCCTCAAGCAATGCGAGGTCGTATTCCAACGTTTTCAAACCGTGGAACACTTTGACGAAAGCGTCTTCCGATTCCTTCATCTTGACTGTGTTGCTCGACAGCCTCACTTCGTCTCCCAGCGACGGGTAGACTTCTTTCCGTTTGAGCTTCTTCTTTTTCTTCGCAGGCTCAGCCAACGGATCGTCAGCGTTAGGATCATCCGCTTCAGGACCGTCGGCGACAGGGGCATCCGTTTCTTCGAGATACGCAGCCTCGGCGAGAATGTCTTCGATGTCACCTGCATCCAGCGCACCTTCCGCAAGCCTGTTGGCTTCTTCCTCCTCGAAAGGATCGGCGTCGGTTACGACGGCAACCGGGATCCGAAGTCCGTTTTCACCGAACAAGGGTAGGAAAGAATCGAAATTGAGTCCTTCGACACTGATCAGGCTGACCCCGAACTCTCGCAGGTCCAGCCCCATGAGCGTGGCCAAAGCATCGACGAGCATGAGCTCGGCGGCGCCTTCCACGAATATTACCCGGCGAGCAAAAAAGAGTTCGGCTCGGGTCACGTCCAGATAGCGCTCCAGCTTTTCGCGTTTGCCCTTACCGAACTTGATGTCGCGCGGGAAGAAGGTCTCTACGCCGGCATCGTTCTCAACCAAACACACCAGGGATTCGAGCTTGGAGTTGCTGGCAAAATTGGGGGAGTGACTGGTGACGAACAGCTGCACCGCCTTTTCACCTTCGCTCGTTGGCACGCCTGCGAGGTAGCGCAACAACACGCGCTGCAGCTGAGGATGCAAATGGGCTTCCGGCTCTTCAACAATCAAGCTGCGATACGCGGCGTCCGGATTCTTGGCCAGCTCGCTTAGCACTACCGCCATGAAAATCAGGTTGTTGAAACCTAGGCCATTCTGCTCAATTTCCATTGCTTGAGCCGTGAGGGAAAGCCGAGCAGATAACCGCTGAAAGTCCGTCGCGCTAAGCCCAACAGCGAGTGTCTGTGCCAATTGATCGCCCATCATCAGGCCGTGTCGGGACGAAATCGCGGTATGGGTGTTCTGGATCGCTTCGGTCTGTTGGAGCTTTTCGTCCAGTTCCTTCAATGCTTGGTTAATCGCGTCACGGCCAGGTTCATCCGTGAGCATGTGAAGCAGGTGTGCCAGCTGGCTGTTGCGGCTGGGTCGAAGTCCCTGAGCGGCATCCCGCAGGGGTTGGAGATAAACGCCCCTGAGGTTTTCCATCATGTCTGAGGTAAGGGCCACGTCCTGATGATCGCCACACCAACGCTTCACCCTGAAGCGTCCTGTCTGATCTGCGTCGGTATAGCGGACATGGATATGGGCTTCCATGGTCTTATCAGCAGCAGGCTTGAGCGCAGCGATAAAGTCCGCTTCATCATCGTGGCTTAGATCACGAAAGACAAAATGGAAGGAAATGTCGCCAGCCGGCTCGCCTTCAAGCGGACGGTGCCGGTCGGCGATATCAAGGCGGGGATACGGTTCGTCATGACCGGCGAGAAGGGTCCGAAGCGCATCCACTACAGCGCTTTTGCCAACATTGTTTGGACCTACCAGCACATTCAACCCAGGCTGAAATTTCAGCTTGGCGTCACGCAGCTTGCGGAAATTCTTAATAGTCAGCTCAGCGAGGTACATGAAAGTCTCCATCCGTGTTGTGCGGATAAAAGCCTATATGAGCTGAAGTGCGCAATAGGGCGTCCTCTCTCTGACTTCCAAGGTCCGATATTGATGAAGGCGATCGTGCCTTCAGGTGCGAAAAATGGATGCTACCCCCTCCTCGCCATGTCCCTCTTCCCACACCCTACACCCAGCAGCACGGCGAGCACACTGAGTACGTCGAGTACATTCAGCACAACTGAGCACCGAAAAACAAAAATAAAAACATTAGATTCAGCAGGTTATAAATACTTTCTGCGCGATATCGCGCAATTCGACTATCAGAACTAGTCTCATATCAGGAATTTGAGTGGCCTGTATCGTTCATTCACGTGCATAGAAATGCGCGATATGAGCGTGTAATGACGGTTTGCCATCGTCAACAGATGCCCGGAAACTGGACCCAACAGAAAACGGATAAGGGCTGCACAATGGCCAACGCAAAACAGTCAGCAAAACGCCGCTTAACGATGGCGGAACGTGCTCAGCAACTGATGCTGGTCCACTTTCCCAACATTCCCGATGCGTTGAAATGGACGCGAAAAACCCACGACGGCTTTAGCACGATTCCTCGAACCCTGCCCATTGCCATGCAGATTATTGACGCCGATTCGAAGGGGCAGCCTGCCGGGCACGTGCTGTTTTGTCTATGGGCGCGTATGCCCGATCATCCGGTCATAACGATCGAGAACCCCAGCACGTTTGCGGCTGAAGCCGGGTTTCTCGGGGAGCGGGCCGTGGACACCTGGCGTCGCCGGATGAAGAAGCTCCGAGAGCTGAACTTCATCATGACCAAGCCAGGCGCATCCGGCGAATTTCACTATGTGATGCTCACCAATCCTAACGCTGCGGTCGAGTGGATGCGCAACCACAGCAAGGTTCAGGATGGCCTGTATAGCCGCTTCATCGAGCGACTTCCGGAGATCGGTGCCTATGGCGACATAGAAGCGCTCCATGCCTATTGGGCCGCGCTCAAAGAAGCAGAGAAGGCGGCTGTGGCGGCTGAAGTTGCTAAGCAGGCATCGAGCCCCTCCGTATTGGACGAGCCGGCTCCAGCTCCACCCACCAAACCCAAGCGGATCAGGAGGACGAATGCTAATGCGTAGGAGAATACGGGGCGCTAAGTGCTAATTCACCCACATCGGCGCCCTCAAAAGTAAAGCCTTGAACCAACTGAGGGTCGAGTCTTGATTGGTCAGGGCTGTGGTGGTGCAACGCTTAGCTGATTGATACAACCTAGAGGAGGCCGAAAATGCAGTTACTGAGAAGAAGAGTTGCGGGCGCCGAGTGCCAATCCACCCACCTCGGCGCCCTCAAAAATAAATCCCTGGACCAGCTGGGGGTCGAGTCTTGACTGCTCAGGGCTGTGGTGGTGCAACGCTTAGCTGAACGATACAACCTAGAGGAGGACAAAATGCAATTACTGAGGAGAAGAGTCGCGGGCGCCGAGTGCCAATCCACCCACCTCGACGCCCTCAAAAATAAAGCCCTGAACCAGCTGAGGGTCGAGTCTTGACTGGTTAGGGCTGTGGTGGTGCAAGGTTAGGGGTGCTAGACCTCGCAAGGAGTCTAGCACCCCTTGATCTTTTTACGGCAGGGAGAAGGCCTTTGAATTCTCACAGATTAACGAACACTGGTTGGATATCAGTATCTGGCTCGTGCTTGAAGAAGTTAGCACCATACTGAGCTAAGCATCAGCGTTTGGTAACTGGGCAGGGATGTTGATGATCGAAGGCCTCAAGCTGGATCGAAAGCGCTTTGAGGAGAGAAAGGAATAAATCAAACAAATTCAATTCTTGGCAAGTAGAAAAAAGATCACAAAGGAGAATGCAAAACACTGATTAAGACAATTCGAGAAATCGAGAACAATATGAACCACAAGTTCTGGGATCATTCGAAGTAACGTGGCCAGCTGAGCAGGCATGCAAGCATTCACTTAGTCAAACTGACATGTGTCATGTCTAGCTGGCCCAATGCAATCAGGCTCTCTTCGCCTGCCGCTGCCGCTGCCGGAATCGCTTGATGAAATCGGCGTCGACTAGCTCATCGACCTTCAGGTCCAACCCGCAGTTAACCAATGAGGCCAAGCCGCTGTCAGAAAGAGCAAAGCTGTTGGGTATGAAGCTGCACTCCCTCACTCTGTTGTCGTCAATACGAGCCAGGAATGCTTTCACGAAGTCCGAGCGCCCAGATTTCCGGCTTTCCGTGGCAGCCGCAGTAGCCGGATCGTTGGCGATAACCTCAGCTCTCTCAGCATCGGTGCCGATGGCCTGAACCACTTCACTCAATGCCGGCCAATACTTAAGGTCGTACTGGTATTGGAGACGATCTATATCATCCTTCACGTAGCTCTCGTATAGACCATTGTGTTCCGAAGCTTCGTGCACGATATCTAGAATGTGGTAGTGGGTATCCGAGCTAAACCCCGAATGGTTATGAAGGTCATCGCGCCGACAGAGCAATGCTGACAGCTGATCAGCGAGCTCGCTGATTCGACTGTTGAGCCCTACCAGTTCTTCACGCGCCTGGCGGGCTGCTCGGTTCTTTTCAGGATTCCAACCGTCAGCAGCGTGGACGAAGACATCCCAAAATATGTAAAGGGCCCTCGGGGCCTGAGCCAACGAGCTGTAAACCTCCTCGTAGACGTCTGCTAGCTCAATACGGCGTGTGAGCATGCCGTCAATGATGCTACGCACGTTCGGCCAGATGCACTTGGTCTGGAGATCCTCCATCATGGTGCGCAGGAGGGTCTCGCAATGTTGTACTGCTTCCGTGGGCGCTTGGGACACTTAGTGATACCTATTTGGATAACGTGTGCCAAGGCTACCTCTCGACGTAGGGGACGGCGGTACCTATGTGAAATTCTTTTTCACCTTAATAGGTACGCATCCACCACCGGATGCCAGCCGACACGCCCTCAGTTGAAGTTTGGTGATCAGGGCGGCGACGCGCTGCGCTCTTCACTCCTTAGCATTCCAGCACAGGTGGCATTTTGTAACAGCCCCTACATTTGCTGGCGATACCAGCTGACTCGATCCTACAAGCTCCGCATCTGTTGAAAGACGGTGGTGAGGCCAGCAACGTCGTTCGTCGCGCTCGAGAAACGTATCAAAAAAACTAAATAAACTTCGTTCCGGTCGATATAGATTTCAGATCCTTCACAACCTAGCTTCACGTGAATGGAGGATCTACCCAAAACGCGTTGGCACACATCTTTGGATCGATGCTAAAAAAATGGCGCGACGTCCCTGCCTTTAAACCTGAGGAGTCACAATGGCGAGCTTTACAGAAGGTCACGAGTATCAGTTCACGCTACCGGATGGGCGCATCATCGTACTTCGCTTCCAGGGATTTGCTGGATTCATGGAGCCAGTTTGGGTTGACCCACAATCAGGGGCTGAGGTCGAGCTTCCACCTTTTCACAGCTATAAGCTCGTGTAGCGCGCTCAGGATCCCAGCTTGTGAAATCTGAGCAGTAGCAGCGCAGCATGCCCATGAATAGAAGGATACGCATTGTTCTGGGCGAGGATGCTGGCACCTGAGATTGGCGATCAGTCGCCAATTTGCATTGACGACATCGTGCCTTAATCGCATCTTGCAACGGATTGTTTCGAGCTTGTCTGTCCTATTCTTTGGTAAAGCCCCCGGATTGCTTACTGCGGGACCATTCACCGTAATCTGTTTCTCGCGTCCACGTAACTATCTCCCATACATAGTGAATGCTTGCATCCAGATCAGACTCAAGTGCCTTTGCAGCCTCGGCGGTGAGCATGGAACAACAGGCGATAGGACTGGCCCAACCATTGGGATGGCTTGGCTGCCAATTCCAATACCAAGAGTTGAATTCCCCCACCTGTACATCCTGGGACATCAGAGGGATTCGGCCCGCTGCGGGTACTAGCTCTATTTGGGGCATTGATGGTGTTGAAAATGGGATGTACGGGAGGCAACCGATATAATCACTCTGCAAATAACCCACATTTGACCCAACAAGCGGCAGAACCGTAGGCGTGAAATCGAGATCGTCCTTCGCCTGCCAGGACGGACAGATAAAAGCACGAAGCCCGTCCCGCATAGGGGAAACTCTCCCAAGCATCCATCTGTGCACGCCTAACCCAAGCTGTGTGTCCGTGATGCCCGCCGAGCTGGTAATTCCAAACACTGTGAGCTCAACGTGACGATGTGCCGTATCAGAAATTGCCGCAGAGAGATGCAAAACTCTTTGCTGACCCTCGGCCTCTATCAATCGTAAGCAATCCCGTACAACTAACTCTGCCAGCTTTGAGTCGTCATCAAAGGTCTGGTGGAGATCTTGCGCCCATCGTGGTGCCCGACCCGGCAACAGTTTCAAGAAAAGAGGATCCGCTGGTAGGGCTTTACACGCATATTCGACAGCGAGCGGTTGTGGCATTCCCCATTGCTCAACGGCACAGACCAGCGTTCGTAAATATGCTGATCTCGCCAGGTGCCCCTGGGTGGCGACGAATTGCCCTCCATTGCTGCGTTCTCTCCCCAGAAAATAACTCAGATGACCATCGGCGAGATTCTTCACACGGCCACTTAGAACATCGAACTCAAATGCCCATTGCCGACTCAGGGGAATCCCGGACATATCTTCCAGATGTTCCAACGCATGCTGAAAAACGGGTGGTATAAAGGTCCCACCGGCTAACAACACTTCAGAACTGCGTACATTCACGTGATGTGGCGCTTCCCCCGAGTGACATCCTGTCCAAGCGGAAACGATTGGCGGAACCCCAGAAGCTAGCGATAGGAGGAAGTCCGATGCAATCGAAGGACGGCCTATAGCCCCACGGACGCGGTTTAACAACTCTGCTCGCGCTTGCACGATCAAGAAAACCGACAATGCTTCCAAGCACTCTGACTCCAGTTGCCTAGTGCTGATCCAGTCCACCAAGGCATCTTCAAACACGCCAGCTGTTTTAGGAGCAGTCAGCGCGTCTGCCAGGGCATGCATTACGACTAATTTCCCCGCGGGGACTGGAAGAGCCAAACGAGCCACGCTGATGTCGGCTACCTGCCGTGGAGTCATTTTTCACCCTCTTGCCACCAAGTCGGCCGTAGCAATGGCTGGCAGGCGAATTCGGCAACGGTAGAATCGATCATGGCGTTCAAGACTGATAGGGCGCGTGCGGGCTGCGCTACCGCCAGCAACAGGCGCACCAACCCAGCATCAGGAATCGTCCGTTTTTTTTCGGTGTAGTGCGGTATCGGCAATGTCGAAAGCTTCAGAAATTCTTCCCATCGTTCCGGATATAGCGATCCGACCAGACCCAAGCGTTGCTGCGAGTCCTCATGCCCATAGTAGTACTCGCTCCATCCATATCGATACTGATGAGCACGTGCTAACCACACGAATGCTTTTTTGGGACCATACAGCTTGCGAGACAGGTTGAACGCCGGGTCAAGTAGCTCGGTCCCGCGAAAAAGTGTGGTAGAGCTTTCTAACATTCTCTCGAGTGCGTTAAGGAGCTCTGCCCCTTTCCCGTTGCTTTCCCAGAGCGAGAACCATTCGATAATCAGTTTGGAGGTTGCTGTGAAATCGCGCGTGGATTCCAGTGCCTTGATGTAGTCGAGTATTTTTGAGGGAGGGAAGTCCTCCGGCGCAGGCATTGAGGGACGCTCGCGAACGGAATTGTCAACAGCGTCATCCTTGTGGCTGGCCCTTATAGGGTCACCGCGCTCGGAACGCTCTGGAATATCCCACAAGCGCACCAACGCATAGACATCATTGTTGCTCTCACGGTGGGTGCGGTTTCGGAGAGCAGTCACTGTTTTTTCGCCCGAGGCATATGCCAATGCGGCAGACACTCCCGGCGCATTTACATCAGCACTTTTAGCGAACGCTGCGAACGTCTGATCGGCGTAGTACCACTCTCCGCGCGAAACCCAATGCTGGTAGTAATGCACATAGATGGATGGTTGAAGTTGCAACAGCGGACCCGCCAAGTCACACGGACTAGCTCCGGAGTCTTCCGTCATCGCATCGATCTGGTTGTAAATGGGAGCAAGCCTTTCTATCGCATGACTTGCAAATACGGGCTCAATAGAGGAAACAGCTTCGATAACGTCCAATAACTGACATAGGCCAGGGTCCTTACGCCACCCAAAGCCTGTCACGTATTGATAGCTGCACTCAAGCAGTTCGCGGGCTAGATCAGGGAGACCATAAGCTGTCGCCCAACTGCAAAGGTCGGCGAGCTCGTTAGCTTTTTCGTTGAAGGGGCCGACTGTGCTTCTAATCTTCTGTGCATGGCTCTGTATCTGCAAGGCCGCCGTTTCCTCGCTCAGCAGGTGGCACTGACGCATCAAGTAAGCTTCGCGAATATGCTCGAGTGCGAACATTTTCGATTGCTGACACTCAGTCCATTCTGCTGTGGAGATGTACTTCATACCGCTTCGAAGCCTACAAAGCAGAAATAGGTCAGCTGTAATCAAGGCCAAGGCTTTTCGAAATGCTCGAAAATCTGCCCAGCTCTCATGATCGTGATTGACCGGCCTATCCCCCGCAACGAACCGGTAAGCGATCGGAACTGGTGGTGTATCTCCTCTTGCCAGAATCTTTGCTGAGGCGTTGGCGGCCGCGACAAGCCTTAGGAATAAAGGCGAAAGCCACTCAGAACTCTTGCTAAGAGTCACCGCTTCGTGGACAGGCGCCCCTTGCAATTGGAGGCTATCGGCAACGACTGCAAAAAAGACCGAATGTAGATGGCTTGCGAGACCTGTCTCATCTCCATCCTCGCTGACAGCAAGGGCATGCAATGGGACGTACCGTGAAGAGGCTTTATTCGCAGACCCGTCGTATAGAAGAGCCCAACAAACAGACAAAGGATGTTTGGTGAACCGTTCGAACCCGTTCCAAGAGTGAAGGCTCGCCTGCGTCCAACCAGCCACTCGGACTGCTTGGGTTTCCAACACTCGTCGAAGTCTTGCAGGCATAGGAAGAGACGCAAACGCCATGATCGGGCCTAAGTCAGCGTAGCCGCTAGCGCTCTCCAGAAATGCTGCAAATAGCTTTTCTCCGTTTCGATGCGCCAGGAAAAGCTTCAACACTTTACCGGGATCGTATCGACCGGTCCCACCAACGACCTCCAGGTAACATTCAATCGCGCGCTCGTACTCTTGGTGTTTTATGGTCCGAGCGTGCAACCGGTCATTGATTTTGTGCCGCATGCGTTCCTGCACTTCACACGCACGCTCGACTTGGCCAAGCGATAGATAAAGCTGAGCTAATTGCTCCAACGATTGCAGGCTGGATTGGTTAGCACGTGAGGCTAAAAGCAGAGCTGGGTAGGGATCGGATGTCAGCTGTAATGCAGACTTGTACAGCAGACTCGCATCGTCCATCTGAAATTCGAGACCATTACTGAGGCGGTGCTTGAGAGCTCGCTTACGAATCGCGAGTTCGTAGTCACCAAACACAAAAGCAACCTCCTCGGCAGCTTCAAGGATCCGAATGATCTGATTGATATCGAAGGCTTGAACAAGTGCATCTAGCATCCACGCCTTGGTCGTACCGGTTAACAGGCCCGTTTGCTCCCCCCGTCTCGACTCGTACAACCATAACCATCCCCAGCGTAGATAGGGCGGAGCCTGGTTGTCTAGCCAGACTTCCACTTTCGGCAGCAAAGACTCCAGTCGGATTTGGTGATCGGGTTGTTGAGAAATGAACACATAGAGGCTGCCGTGAAATGCTCTGATCCCTGCATCCACAGTTGCCAGCAGGTGACCGACTTCGGCTTCCAAATTGACCTTATCAAGACGGAGACACGGCTCGAGCGCTCCAGAAGGCCAGATGAAATTGTCCTCCGCTATGAGATGCAGCGCGTCCTTTGCATCCCAAGAGAGTCGCTGCCAAAGCGACTTGTAATAAGCACGTACATCTCCGTATGGGGCAGGATCATTCTGGCGCACCAGCGTCGCAGAGAGCACTCGATGATCGCGAATCAGCTTCATGAACGTATACGTGAGCACCAATGGGTGCCCTTCGCTCAGCGACTGGAATGCTTCGGCCAATGAGCCCAGTTTTTGTTCAGATGGAGATTCCGCAGGCAGCTGGAATGCAGCAGCGCTGTAATGTGCTTGCAGCCACGCAGTGACAGAGGGTAATTGCATTCTTGGCAGTTCCACCCACTGCTCAGGCTCAACGAACTGGTGCATTCTTGATGGCAACTGCTCTTCACCCACACGCTGAGTGCCCAGTACTATCGTGACCCCACAAGGAGCAGGAAAAAGCTGGGTAAAAAGCTCATTCAGAGGTGAAATTCGCTCGTCATTCTCTCGCCAAACATGATCTAGCCCGTCGACAATCAGTACCAGGCGCTTCCCCTGACCGACACATGCCGCTCCACACTTATTGAGCCAATTTCTTATGTCCTCAGGGCGATTTTGAAGGGGGGCGACCACCTCAGTGAATTCTGACTCCATTTGAGCCATGAGCGATCGAGCAACGCTTTTGAAACTGAATCGATCCGAGGTGTCCTGCAGATCGAGAAAATAGTGGTGCCGGATGGTAGCTACAGCTTGGGATCGCAATTGCTCGCAGACGTAGCTAAGAAAGGTGCTTTTCCCTTGGCCAGGTGACCCCCACAATACCCGTGCGCCCCAGTCGCCATTCAAGGCTTGTTCAATGAATCCCGATGCAAAGTCGGGATCAGGCGGACAGTAGCCTTCTGGAACGCGAAACTCTTGGTCTAGGGGGCGAGGTTGCCTTTCAGAGATCGTGCTGCGTAAAACATCCAGCGTAATTCGACCGTCAGCCGGGGGGGCGTTCTTATAGATGCTCCACTCAATTGCACGACGGTAAAGGGTCAACCACCCTTCATGATTGGTGTGCTTCGCTTCGAGTAGTGATGAAAGCTCCATGGATAGAGATTCATAGCCTACATAGCTATGAGTGAATTCGAACCTCTCGAAGAACTCCTGAGCATTTTTTGCCCCACCAGCATGCAATGCCAATTGTTGACGTAGAGAGTCGTCAATTAGATCCCACCCCACCTTTCCATCGGAAAGCTGAGCAACGAACTCAGCGTCGGGCCTCCGGTTCGTGATCAACTGAGCCCGGGCAAGGCGGCCCGGGCCTACACGGAAGAAGGCACGCGTCCACTTTTCAAGAAGGGATGTGCCACGCTTCCCCTTCCGAGCCGTCAGCCATTCCCATGACAAGGCATAGTCCGGCTCGAACTCACTGACTGTGAACTTGACTTGGATCAGCTCCATCTGACCGTCCGTCCGCTGAATGACAATATCATCAAGCCCGCTAGCATCCTGCTCGTCGTCAGCCTCGAACTTTATCCACTCATAGATAGAGGGGTTGTCCAGCCAATCGCAAAGAGTCTTTATGCCCACCAGAGTCTGATAGACATAACCACTAGCAGGAATAGCGCTGCGTTTGACAGTCCGGTTCATATCGAGTCGCTTTCCTTGCTAATTGGATCGGGGCTATGCGGTCAAAAAGGATCTTCTTCCCTCTTCCTGCCGACCGCCACCTTAAGCTGAGTTTGTCATTTTCAACTATCACACATAGCCCTGACCAGATTTTTGCGTATGCACCTGCGCCATTTGGGTATCGGCAAAGTCACCGTAGAATGCGGCGACATTCAGAGTGTGGCCGTTCATGGAAAAGACACAGTTGCTATTGAGCAAAGCAGGAGTGTTGGTGCAGGAGTCCCAGGCAAAGCAGGCAGCATCGGGCGAAGCCTTCAACCTATTCACTATCACGAAAATCGAGCGAGTCGAGGTCAACACCCACTCAGCGATGCTTGCGGAGATATTGAATCCCCGAGGGCGGCATGGAAAGGGACCGCTCTTCCTTGGGCTATTCCTGTCCCACATGGGGATTGAACACGAGCCTCGCCTAGCGGAGGCTCGCGTGCGCAAGGAGGAGACATTTGCTGCCGTGCAGGGGCGCGTCGACATCGTTATTCATTTACCGAACCGAATAATCCTCATCGAGAACAAGGTCGATGCCGAGGATGGGGATGAACAACTCAAGAGATACGCTTATGTCGGCCAGGCGTCAGGCAAGCAGTGGGATCTGTTGTACCTCACCCTGCTGGGCACCGACGCCGATGAGAGTAGTTGTCGAGGAGTTGCCTATCGGCGTGTGTCGTACCGGGAGCACATCCTGGACTGGCTTGAGAAATGTGTCGCTGCAGCAGCCGATACATCCGCGCTTCAGCACGCGTTGATTCAATACTCGAACATCGTCCGTAAAATCACTGGAACGTCCATGACCCAGAACACCAAGCGCGCGCTGATCCAGTTGATTTCCGCCGGCAACGACTTCAAATCCGCAGACGCTATTGCTGAGGCCCTCCCATTTGCAAAGGGTGCCGCGCTGCAGCGTTTCTTTGACTCCGTAAACCGATCATTGTCGCAGACCTACACGCGTGCACAGCCGCCGGCCGGGTTCCCAGGCTTGGAATTCAATGAGGAGATCTGCTGCGCTTGGTTCAGGATCAAGGGCTTGAGGCCAAAGAACGTTGGAATGTTCCATGACATCGGTGTCGAAGGCGCATTGCTCAGGATCGAGGTCGCAACGGATGCTCTTCACTACGGACTGGTGCCTGTCAGCAGCGGCAAGCTAGGGTGCATTGAGCAACTGAGGGAGTTTGCCCATCCAATTCCTGGGCACCTGATCTATCGGGACTGGAGGGCCTTTAAATGGCTGTCGAGCGTCTACGAGGAAAACGTAGGGCGCAACATGGATCGCCTGTTGGCCACCGACCAGTTGCTTGAGCAGGTTTTTGAAACCATCAAGCAACTGACCAAGGCGCCCTCTGACCAGGTGTAAATGTCACGCCACGGAGTGTGCCGAGTACTCCGGCAACGACGGGGCGCGCTCCCATTCATTCGACGGTCGGCGCCAACAACGAGAAGGCTGGTTGTTGGCGCTGAGGGGGCTGACCCAAACTGCCTGAGTGTTCATGCTGATACGATGTTGGCCCAGGTTGCCGGAATTCGTTGACCCTCCTGGAGGGTCAGCAAACGATGATCTTGCGCGAAAATTCATAAGCTAAGTATGGGGCAGCCGAAGTCAGCAGCTAGGTCAAAATCGTATCAGCGCCAACATGCTGACCTTTATCAGCACTTGGCCGCATGCTCATGATCAGCAAAATTGTAGTGGTCTGCTGAAACCGGACACCCAATTACCGGCAAAAAGTAAGGGACTGCTATTCACTTCTTGAGAAAGGTCACCGCAAATGAATCTCGCACGACTTGCACTACTGGTCGGCGGACACGGGGAACCCGTGAAGGGTTGTGATTTGCCAACCGACGAAGCTGAAGCCTTAGTGCGGGCTAGGTATGCACAGCATTCGTTTTGTCTGGTGCGTGACTGGACGATACTCGATCTGGTAACGACCGTTGAAGAGCTGGAAGCACTTCGTACCCGTGGCTTAGAACCGGTCATGGTCTATGCGCTAAACGTTTTACTAGACAGCCGAGGACGCTTCAATTCCGGCGATTGGGTGCGTAGCTCATTCCAATTGAGCTACAAGGAGACAGGTTTTTTCCTCACCAAAAACACGGTGTATGTCCTGCTCGGAAATGGGATGCGACAGAAGATCACTATTAGAGACCTGGCAAGCCTGAGATAGCGGTCGAAATCTCGAGCGATTCTCCGTCTCGCCTGGTAATCGCTTGCTCCGTCTCGAAAAAATCAGCTCGGCTTCTTGGGCTTGTGCGGCTGAGTTACGAGGTCGAGACGATCGAAGAAGGCTTTGGCTTGTTCGTCCTTGCTGAGCTTCTTCGCCGCCGGCTGCCGAGAAGGCTTTTTCACGACGATCTCGGTACCGTCTTCTAGCTGCTTCTTCGCTGACCGTTCAGCCTCAGTCAATGACGAGTCGAAAACCTTCGCGATCACGCGCTGGTCCCGTTCGGCCTTGGCGAACTCCACGACGTTGGTCTTGTAGGCGGCCGGAAGCTCGAATGGGCATTTCAAATCAAGCCGCAGCTTAGACTGCCGATTCCCCAGCGCCAGAATCTGCAATTCCTCCACCTCGCTCGCATTGCTTGTATACGCAGCGGAGCGGTAGGCCCGACTAAGGTCCCGAAGCTCAACCCAGTGCCGACCGTCGCTTCGACTCTCGATATAGGCCTGCTTCAACAGCTGAACCGAAAGTCGTTTGATACCGAAGGTGCAGCGATAGAGCTCAGCCGCAAAATCCCCTGAACCAGGTCGGATGGCCCCGTCACTGACCCTCACGCACTCATCGACATAATCAGTCCAATCTTTGCTCCCTGGCAGATCCGGAAGCATGACGCGGGGCTGAGACAGTAATCGCTGCTTATCCTCGCTATTGCGACCAAAGAGTTTGTGGACCAGGCTGTAGTTGCATACGTAGACCGCAGGCGGGCCGATGGACGCCAAGGTCAGAAGAATATCGGTGATCTTCGCCACTCCTAAACCAGTGTTAATAAATTGCGTTTCATCCAGCAAAACCAGTGACACTCCGTCTCTGTTGGCCCGCCTGCGGGCCTCCTCTAGAAACTTTTTCTGATATCCACTTAGGGATTTCGCATCAGCAAAAATAAATTCCGAGAGCAAACTCTTACCGCTGATTTTCTCCCTCGCACTTGCATACCAATGCGAAACCAACGTGACCTGGCCTGAAAAATGATCGGAATAAAACTCAGCAGGTGGAGGCATTACTTTGCGCAGTGCTTCCAATGTACAACTTTTACCAACTCCAGCTAAGCCGGTAAGACATATAGGCGTAACATAAACTTCTAGAGGGGTATAGACCTTGGCTCGATTCTCTACCTCGCTCTTAAAGAGACCGCAGAAGTACAGGTGTGCCCGACCGATCATTTCATCAATGAACTGTAGCGAAAACTGATTTGGCAGATAAATGCGTTTCAACGTATCGCCTAGTATTTCAGCACCTATGGCAGGCTGCACATTTGATAACGAGAAAATAGGTTCGGGTCTGACCGTTACAAGTTTTCGGATTTTCTGGGGGTCCAAACTATTGCCGAAGCGACTTGCAATGACGTCGTTCATTTGCCCTTTCCTCGTAATCTGTCATAGTCTGCTGTATCGCGCTTGAAGGCTTCGTTTTTGGGTGGCCTTCCGACCTTCCTTTCTTCCTGATCCCAGTCTTTATCTGTTTGCTGTTTATGCATATCACGGATAAATTGCTTAGCAGCTGGTCGCGCATCCAAGTGCAACGCTAAGCTTTCGAGCCGAAGTCTATTTATTTCTTCCAGATCCCGAAGAGAAATGTCGATATCACCATCAACAGTTCGCTGGGTACGTACCATGTCAAGCTCATAAAGCACGCCTGCCAACTCGACCCAGATATGACGCATGCACATGGTAAGTACATAAACTTGTGTCGGTATAACTCCAGCTTTAGACACGCGATCAAACACGCCGGTAGCGGTCAGGCCAGCTGATCTATACTTTCTACTATATAGATAAACTGCGTCCTGACGAATTGCTCCAGGAAGCACCAATAGGAAATTCCTTACAGCTGTTTCAAACTGCATGCCTATAGATGAGTCTCTGCCTCGACCACTCCAGTAATTCCAGATCCCAAGCGGCGAAGGCACGACCCCTGCTGCATACATCCTTTCCTCCATTCGCCCGCGTGCGTCAGAGGTCAGGTTATCATCCAAGACCTGAAATATTTCCCGCCTAGACATCTCTACGAAATTTAGGCCGCTCTTGACGCATGTTGGCTGATCGAGGGTTTTCTTATCACGGGGATGTGAAGATTCGATTGAAGCCTTGGACTGACCGGAAAAAGTTGGAGTAGTCTCAAAAGTTCCTAGCCAATGGATTTCAGATTCGACTTCCAGGGCGGCTCCAGGTCCGCGGTCAAACACAATCCCGCCAGAGAGTCCCTCGCATGGCCACTGATCGTGAGTGATTTCGACGCCAAACAACTCACAGAATTTGACCTTGTTCAGTGCCATAGAGAAAAGGCACATCCGATATGCGGCTAAGTTCTCTTTGCCTTCGGAGAACCCGATACCGACGATTGCTCCTGATAACGCGCACACCGCGCGTACCACACAGAAGCTTTCAACCGCACTGCCCTCAGTGAGGCCTGTAAGCTTTTCAGAGATGTTGTAACCGTCGAACTCAACACTCTGATTTACATTCAGCAATCTTTCGGCAAAGCTCCCAACATCAGCTAACAGCGCTCGGGTCTTTTGCTTACCTCTAGTCCCTATTGACCGGGTTCTTTCGGTGAATAGTTTCTTGATCCAATCCCGCACCTGTGAAAGTGATGGAAAGGGATCTCCTTGGGGGTGGCGAAACTCGAACGAGTCGCCTTTTTTTGTAGCAATACAGCCAAATTCTTCCGTGAGTATTTTGCGGTATAGCGTTTCCTTCGTCTTGAAGGCAGATCTGTATTTGACATAACCAGATACAATCTTCGCGCGCATCTCCGGATCACATCGATAACCTGAAAACTTACCTTTCCGAGATGGACGTCCCAGTTTTCGTTTGTGACCGGGCGCGTCCCTATTCCAACCTCCTATGCGGTGAAGCCGTGGCATCAGCGCCCATTTGTTCCGGCCAAACGTAATGTATGTGTAGAACCACAAACGCAAACGGGCTGCGTTCTGTTTGGATGATTGCGCTTTGGCATATGCATTGATTATTGCGTCAGGGTTATCACTAGCTAGAATCTCTGGGATACGTGAAACCAGCTCAGCGATAGCAAGAAACCGGCGATTAACCTTTTGGTCATAGGTTTCTTTATCGGACCTACGGCGGTTCTCAAGGTTGGATACATCTATACCTTGGATGGGTTCCAGCCAGGGCGGGTACATATCTATGGACCGCGTCTCCTCGATCAGGCCTACCTCAAGACCCTCTTCAAATTCAAAGGTAGTCAGCGTAACCAGGGAAGTTGTGATCTGTCGACCCTGATAATCAAATTCAACCAACCTTGCTCGGTTATGAACAGCGTCATTCACCAGGAAGTAGTACGTGGTGCCCTTTGAGAGGCTGAGATAGCCCTCAGGTGCAATTAATTGTGCTCCGGTGATCACGAGTCATGCTCCTCGAAGAGAGTGCCGCAAGCCACCAGCAAATCGCCGCCATCGGTCTCCAAGGGATGGTCGATGAGAATCGGCTTTAAGAAGTTGACGACCAGTCGGCGCTCCCAGATGTCCTGGTAGATCCGAGCAATAAACTGACCCGGCGAGCCCCAGCGTCGACCGTATTCCAAAGCCGTGTACGCCACTGGGTTGCCACTGCGAACAGCGATCTGTACATCAGCGCTGAAGTCCTCCAGCAAATCTGCTTGATGGGAGAGGTGCAGGCCATGCATAGGAAACAGCATGTCCAGATTGGCGTGAACCGTCGTACTGATTTGGTCCAGTGAGAGCTGCAGCGTTCTGATCCCGGCGCTGGCGTAATAAGCCCTCTCGAGTTCAGCCCTTCGCTGCGCGTGTTCCTGGTCATTTCGCTGCTGGGCAGGGGTTTTGGCGCTGAACAGGCGACGCTCAAAAAATGCCGCCTTGCGGTCCTTGATGCTCCAATTCACCGCATAAGGCATACCATCCGGCCCCAGCAGGTACAGCAGCAAATCGCCTTGGTAGGGGAACGGGATTCTTTGGCGGCCCCCGCCAGGCATGCTGACGGTGACTTCGTGATGCTTGTGACCTATCTCTTCAGCGATTTCCGTAGTCCCACGGATTGGCGGAGGGAACGTTCCCTTGGTCAGTGGGTGCCCCTTGAGCGGATGAGCTGCACCGTATGGCCACAACATCTTCTGTTCGTGGATATCGAGTAGATCAGGGTGGTACAGAGCGAGCTGAGTGAAAACTCTCTCGGGTGTGGACAGGGCGTGAAGGGTACGGCTTAGCTTTCGGCTATTGAGCCGGGTAGCACGAGACCCTTTGGGCGCTTCCCGCGGGACCGCCAGAGTTGAAGGGATGTAAATGTCACCCCACTGAAACCGTCCCTGACGGCTCATGATGAGGTCGAATTTCTGCTGCTGGTTCATTCAAGCATTCCAATTTTCTTGGCTACTTCTGCCGGGTGCCTGGCTGGGGATAAAAAGCTAGGCACCTAGCAAGCCCTTGCCTGACGGGCAGGCCCCTATCTCCGGCGCTGTGGATAACGCTCGGTTTCTTGTGGATGATCGAAGTCGTGCGGGACTTGACGTCCCACATGCAGGGGATAGACAATGGAATGGTCAGCCCGTTAATCTGACTTATCCACAGGGGCCCAAGGTTGCACTTGGGCTTTTGTCTATCTGACTTCTAGATTTCTACGCTGGCTAGAATTCTGTCACTAGTCTCTCCTGGTCAATTCGGGTATTGTTCTATTAATCAGAACAAGTTGCTCTTAGTTCATTCCGCTTCGGTTAACCCATGATGTTACAGCTGCTAATTAGCTGATGACAATGGAAAAATTGCGTTCGCGTAGCTGATTTTAGAGATCCAAGGCAGCGGTCAGACCGACCTCTCTGAGCCACTCCGATCCGCTAAGCCGCCAATAGGTTTGGCATTAAAATCTCTATAAATATCTTTTTAATTCATTTTTAAAATTAGTAATCAGCCCAATACCACTAGAATTGGATTGAAAATCTCTGCCGGATTACGACGATGCGTGCTCCTAGCGATGGTTCATTGTCGGATTTTGCTCTGCGCTGGCTGGAGGATGAGACCTTCTTCAGCATCTGCAGTCGTCAGCATCGCTACCTTGGGAACATGAATTCGGCGTCGACGCTCACCTGGTTATTCGGATCTTCGAAAGCGGGTACTAATCATGATTTCCCTTTTAATCTCGAAGCATTGAATGATAAAGCCAAGGCCTCATGGGGCGACTCAACTTCTATTATCCTTGAGCATACAATTCTGCCGTTCTTCTTTCCATTCCAGTCCCCGCAGCATGTAGCACAAGCTATAGCTACTCTAAAAAGTCCTTCACTAGGGTCGCTCAAATATCGGCTTGGTTTGCTAACTGGTCGCTTTGGTGCTGAGCATCCATTGAAGGCGTGCAGTGAGTGCATGATTTCAGATCGCGCAGCCAGCGGGGTCGCCTACTGGCATTTGATGCACCAATACCCAGGCGTTGTGCTTTGTCCCAAGCATCACCTGCCTTTGAGAGAATGTTCTAAAAACCGTCAATGGTCTGGTCGTTTCCAGTGGTGTTTGCCCAATGACGATATATTGTCGCCAGTACAACATGATCGACCGGCCGATGTACTGCGAAAGCTCGATTCGCTAACACTAGCAATTCTTCAGCTGGCGAAATTTGGAAACAGGACGTGCTTTAATCCAGACGTCGTTTGCAAAACCTACCGAACCGCCTTGGCCGAGCTCAGCGCAGATAGACCATCGGTCGAGGGCACTGCGGCTTCGTTTGCACGCTACACGGCGTTGCTGCAGGCCCACACGACTTTGACCACTCTGCCGGGAACCACGGGTGGTGCAGCGGCGCTGCTCGGGCAGCTTACCCGCCAACCGCGTGGGTATTGCCATCCTCTGAAGCACTTGATCTTGATCGAGTGGCTATTTGGCTCATTGGATCTCTTCGTTGAAGCCTATAATCGATTGTCGATAGCGGAGTTGCTTAGCAACAATCTCCAGAATAAACCTGATGTCGAACAGCCAACTGGTCATATTCAAAGTCACCATTCCACCAGCGGAAAGACCATTATCCGTCGACCCAAAACCCTCAAAGAACCCGTGCGCTTATCAATTCTAGAAAGATTGTCGAATGGCGAAGATAAACAGGCAGTCTGCACATCCTTCAAAGTTACGATATCAACAATAAATAAGTTACTGCGTTCCGAACCGCATATTCGAGAGCTGTGGATGGCTCAGAGGAAATCGTCTAATACGAATGCTTACAGACAGGCATGGCTATCGGCGATGGAATCTTATCCTGACTTTGGTGTTAAACGAGTGCGCTCGTATATTCCTCACGTATATATCTGGCTCTATCGCAATGACCAGCTATGGCTAAACTCACAGATAGAGCAACTTCCCAGCGACCGGCGAGGAAATCATTCGAACATAGATTGGTTGAAACGGGACGCTGAATTATTCGAATCCATTCAGACTGCTACAAACTCTAAATCGAGCAAGAGTGCTGGTGTTAGCAGGGAAGCTTTATATTTTCGCTTTCCTGACCTTTCAAAATGTCTCGAACAGGATAAGCACTACCCGCGGACGAAAACACTAGTGCGCCAGCTTATAGGTAGACTCAAGAGCGGCCGGAGATGAATTGCAAGAAATCATCCTGTACTCACCCACTAATCACGAACAGCGAGATGCCTCTGGAGCCGGCTCCAGCGTTGGCTAGCACTCACCTTTCGCCAAGGTGTTTGAGTTGATCGATACGCTTGTAGGTCTCATAGAGCGAAATCAGGTCTCCTTGTACCATGACGTCCAAAGGCGAACGACCGTCGAAGAACGCGTTGCCGTTTGGAATCCCTGGAAAGTTCGTAACATTCGCCTGGTTGGCAAAAACCGTCCGCAGCGTGGCGTGGATGCGCAGGATAAGCCCGATTCGCTGCTGGTCGACGTCCAAACTGAGGGCGGTGCGTGTTTCCTCTTCGGCGCGGCGGAGGGTAGAACGAGAAATTCGCAGGATCTTACAGGCGTGCCCAGGCGACGCCTGCCAGCCGCGGATTATCCGAAGAACAGTCTTGAGTCCTACCGTAGCCTGCTCTTGGGTTAGCTACTGCACGCTCATCACACTCTCCAATTAAGGTTTGTGGTTAAGTCTATCTCTGGCTCTCTGAGCTGTCAGAGGCAGCTCATGCCCGTCGACCCCACCATCGGAATTCCGGGGAGTGGTGCGACTGTGATCGGCTTCAGGTCATTCAGCCTACCTGTAGGGTGCGGGAGGTTGCAGCACGGGTAGATTTTTGGGCGCCGGCAGTAGTAACCGTCAGCGCTAGTGTGCTCGCCCGAGTGCGGACTGGGATTTGGACAGGACCAATATCCCACGCCGTGCTCATAGTTTTCATCGACAAAATGGGCTGACTCGCTGCCGCCTGATTGGTAGGTGCACCACAGTGAGTCGGCAGCCCGACCGCTCTGCGCCAACGATCTGAGGTCCGCTGTAAAGTCATCACAGCTCTCATACACCCCCACCACCGCATCGCAAATCCGAGCATTCACGTTGGCCATAATTTGGTCCCTGCCACCGGTCCGCATGACCTCCAGCGCGTTGCGTAACATCCCCAACTCGTCGTGCAGGGACTCCATTTTTGCAGCTGCTGCACCTTGCAAATCTGGGATGAGTGCAGCGGATTTTTCCCAAGCTGCGTCGGCCGCATGCACATTGGAAATGTGACGGGTTGAGGTGCAAAGCTGGTGGTAGATCTTTGCGCGACGAAATGCCGTGGGATCTTCATTGGGTACCGTAGGTGCGTCAGCGAGGTGCCGGCCGCGGCACTTCCTCCACATGACATCGAGGTCATGCCCCAGGCGGTTGAAAGGCTTATCACAGAATGGGCACTGATGATGGAGGACTGCGTTGTGCTTGAAGCATACGGTCGCATAGGGGGCGACGTACCGCCGCCAGTAGGAGAAGCCGCGAACCTTCAGGTCCTCACGGACACATTCTGGACAGAACGAGGCATCCCACACGCTGAAGCGTTCACCTTCAGAAATGTACTGCTTTCCTGAGTAGGCGTGGTCCCAATGTCCTTTGAAGACGTGAGTCGACGCCATCATGGTGTGGCTGTGAACTAACCGATTGAAGCCGTAGCATCCTGGCCAACCCATGGCCTCCGCGAGCCTTTTCACATCAATGGTTTTCAGCACGTGACGAGTAGCAAGCTGCTGGAAGGTGGGGGGAACGTTGATGTGCCAGCTGAGAAGAAGGTTACGCCGCACGTATGACGCGAGCGATTCATCGGGCTGTATTTGCAATGGCATTGAGGAGCGCCGAAGCAAGTTGCGTGAGAGGCAACGGTGAGGAAGGAAGACCGTCTCGAGAGAGGAAGCCAGGCGCGGCTCCCTCCCTCTGCGACAGTCTTTAATCTTTAGCGACAGTTTTTAATCTTCAAGATCACCCTTGTTTCAGCTGTGGATAACTTATTCCACCGTCACCGACTTCGCCAGGTTACGCGGCTGGTCAACGTCCGTGCCTTTCAACACTGCGACGTAGTACGAGAGCAACTGCAGCGGGATGGTGTAGAGGATCGGCGACAGAATGTCGTGGATGTGCGGCATGTGCACAACATGGGTGCCTTCGCCGTTGGTCATGCCGGCCTGCTCGTCGGCGAAGACGATCAGTTGGCCGCCACGGGCGCGGACTTCCTGGAGGTTGGACTTCAACTTCTCCAGCAGTTCGTTGTTCGGCGCCACGGTCACCACAGGCATGTCGTTATCCACAAGCGCCAACGGGCCGTGTTTCAGCTCGCCGGCGGGATAGGCTTCGGCGTGGATGTAGGAGATTTCCTTGAGTTTCAAGGCACCTTCCATCGCTACCGGGAACTGCGCGCCACGACCGAGGAACAGCGTGTGATGCTTCTCGGCGAACAGCTCGGCGATTTTTTCCACGGTGCTGTTCATCGCCAGAGCTTCGCCAAGACGCGTTGGCAGGCGACGCAGTTCTTCGACCAGAGTGGCTTCGACACCTTTGGCCAATGTGCCGCGAACCTGACCCAGGGACAGGGTCAACAACAGCAGGCCGACCAGCTGAGTGGTAAACGCTTTGGTCGATGCCACGCCGATTTCGCGACCGGCATGCGTCAGCAGTGTCAGGTCGGATTCACGCACCAACGAGCTGATGCCGACGTTGCAGATGGCCAGGCTGGCGAGGAAGCCCAGCTCCTTGGCGTTGCGCAGCGCAGCCAGCGTGTCGGCGGTTTCGCCGGACTGGGAAATGGTCACGAACAGGGTGTCGGGCTGCACCACCACTTTGCGGTAGCGGAATTCGCTGGCGACTTCGACCTGACAAGGAATACCGGCCAGCTCTTCGAGCCAGTAACGGGCAACCATGCCAGCGTGATAGCTGGTGCCGCAAGCGACGATCTGCACGTTACGCACTTTGGCGAACAGCTCGGCGGCCTGTGGACCGAACGCCTGCACCAGCACGCCGTTCGGGCTCAGGCGACCTTCGAGGGTGCGCTGTACAACAGCCGGTTGTTCGTGGATTTCCTTGAGCATGAAGTGGCGGAATTCGCCCTTGTCAGCCGCTTCGGCGCCGTCGCGGTACTGCACCGTTTCACGTACGACTTCTTTGCCACTGACGTCCCAGATCTGCACGCTGTCGCGACGAATTTCGGCGATATCGCCTTCTTCCAGGTACATGAAGCGGTCAGTGACCTGACGCAGGGCCAACTGGTCGGAGGCGAGGAAGTTTTCCCCCAGACCCAGACCGATCACCAACGGGCTGCCACTGCGGGCAGCGACCAGGCGATCCGGTTGATCGCCGCTGATCACGGCCAGACCGTAAGCACCGTGCAGCTCTTTAACGGTGGCCTTGAGCGCCACGGTCAGATCCTTCAGATCCTTGAGTTTGTGGTTCAGCAGGTGGGCGATGACTTCGGTGTCGGTGTCCGAGGTGAACACGTAACCCAGCGCCTTGAGTTGTTCGCGCAGGGCTTCGTGGTTTTCGATGATGCCGTTGTGCACCACCGCCAGGTCACCGGAGAAATGCGGGTGCGCATTACGCTCGCACGGCGCACCGTGTGTGGCCCAGCGAGTGTGGGCGATACCGAGGCGACCGATCAGCGGCTCGGCTTCGAGTGCCAGTTCCAGCTCACTGACTTTGCCTGGGCGACGCATGCGCTCGAGCTTTGCGTCATTGGTGAAGACCGCCACACCGGCGCTGTCATAGCCACGGTATTCCAGGCGTTTGAGGCCTTCGAGCAGGATGGCGGTGATGTTACGTTCTGCGACTGCGCCGACAATTCCACACATGCTATTTCTCCTGACTGACAGCCGCGCATATCAAAGTGATGCCGCGGGCCTGAATCTGATCCCGTGCCTCAAGCGGCAGGCGATCATCGGTAATAAGGGTATGGACACTGCTCCAGGGCAGTTCCAGGTTGGGAATCTTGCGGCCGATCTTGTCGGCCTCCACCATCACGATCACTTCACGGGCGACATCGGCCATGACCCGGCTCAGTCCCAGCAATTCATTGAAGGTGGTGGTACCGCGCACCAGGTCGATGCCATCGGCACCGATGAACAACTGGTCGAAATCGTATGAGCGCAGAACCTGCTCGGCGACTTGCCCCTGAAAGGATTCGGAATGCGGATCCCAGGTGCCGCCCGTCATCAACAGCACTGGTTCGTGTTCGAGTTCGCTCAGGGCGTTGGCGACGTGTAGCGAATTGGTCATCACCACCAGGCCTGGTTGCTGACCCAGTTCGGGGATCATCGCAGCGGTGGTGCTGCCGCTGTCGATGATGATCCGTGCATGCTCGCGAATCCGCGAGACAGCAGCACGGGCGATCGCCTGCTTGTATTTGGAAACCGGCTGACCGATGTCGGCCACCAATTCCTGAGGCATGGTGACGGCACCGCCGTAACGGCGCAGCAACAAGCCATTGCTTTCGAGCGCCGCCAGATCCTTGCGAATCGTAACTTCCGAGGTTTCGAAGCGCTTGGCCAACTCATCCACACTGACTTCGCCCTGCTCATTGAGCAAGGCGAGGATATTGTGGCGGCGTTGTGGAGTATTGCGTTTCGACATGACTTGGTAAGTTTCGATTCGAAAGATAACGGAAGCAATCAAAACCTATCGACGAAACTTCGTCAAGCGGGAGGCGACAAAAAGATCTGTGGATAACCTGTAGGAGCGAGCTTGCTCGCGATGAATTTGAAGGCGGCGTTCTTTCAAGACAGCACGCGTTATCGTTCACGTCCCTCGCGAGCAAGCTCGCTCCTACAGTAATTGTGGATAACTTAAGTCTTTTTGATCTTCTCCGGCCGCTTCCAGCCGTCGATGTTCTTCTGACGTGCACGGCCGACCGCCAACTGCGCGTTATCCACATTCTGCGTAATGGTCGATCCGGCAGCGGTGGTTGCACCGCTAGAGATATCCACAGGCGCCACCAACGAGTTGTTGGAACCGATGAACACATCTTCACCCAACACGGTTTTCCACTTGTTGACGCCATCATAGTTGCAGGTGATGGTGCCCGCGCCGATGTTGGTGCGGGCGCCGATTTCGGCATCGCCCAGGTAGGACAGGTGACCGGCCTTGGCGCCTTCGCCCATATGCGCGTTTTTCAGCTCGACAAAGTTACCCACATGGGCGCGAGCCTCCAGCACTGTGCCGGGACGCAGACGGGCGAACGGTCCGGCATCGCTGCCTTCACCGAGAATTGCGCCTTCGATATGACTGTTGGCCTTGATCACCACGCCTTTACGCAGGGTGCTGTCCTTGATCACGCAGTTCGGGCCGATCACCACGTCGTCTTCGATGACGACTTTTCCTTCGAGGATCACGTTGATGTCGATCAGCACATCGCGGCCGACGGTGACTTCACCGCGCACGTCGAAACGCGCCGGGTCACGCAGGGTCACGCCTTGGGCCATCAAACGACGACCCGCGCGCAATTGATAGTGACGCTCGAGTTCGGCGAGCTGCTTGCGATCATTGGCGCCCTGCACTTCCATGGCGTCGTGAGGCTGCTCGGTCGCCACCACCAAACCATCGCTGACCGCCATGGCAATCACGTCGGTCAGGTAGTACTCGCCCTGGGCGTTGTTGTTGGAAAGACGACTCATCCAGCCGCCCAACTGCGCGAACGGCAGCGCCAGGATGCCGGTATTGCCTTCAGTGATCGCGCGCTCGGCTTCGCTGGCATCTTTCTGCTCGACGATCGCCGTGACCTTGCCGGCAGCATCGCGGACGATGCGGCCATAGCCGGTCGGGTCGTCCAGCTCGACGGTCAGCAAGCCCAATTGCTGCGGTGCAACGTGCTTGAGCAGGCGCTGAAGGGTTTCGACTTCGATCAACGGCACGTCGCCGTAGAGAATCAAAACGGTGTCGGACGCAATGAATGGCACGGCTTGAGCTACCGCATGGCCAGTACCCAGCTGTTTGTCCTGCAGGACAAAATTCAGATCATCCGCCGCCAGACGCTCACGAACAGCATCGGCACCGTGGCCAATCACCACGTGGATGCGCTGTGGATCAAGTTGTCGCGCGCTGTGGATAACATGGCCAAGCATCGAATTGCCGGCAATCGGGTGCAGCACTTTCGGCAACGCCGAACGCATGCGAGTGCCCTGACCAGCAGCGAGGATAACGATTTCAAGAGACATGACTGGCTACCAATCCTGGGTGGTCAGCGGCTGCGACCAGGTTGTGAAAATCGGAAAAGAAAAAAGGGTAGCCGAGGCTACCCTTTTTAATCAATCGCGCAACAAGTGATGGCCTGTTAGTGGCCGAACTTCTTGCGGATCTGCTGGACGGTGCGCAGCTGAGCTGCAGCCTCGGCCAGACGTGCGGCAGCAGAACCGTAATCGAATTCCGCGCCCCGCTCATGCAAGGCCTTCTCGGCAGCCTTAACGGCTTCCTGAGCGGAGGCTTCGTCCAGGTCGGCAGCACGTTGCACGGTGTCGGCAAGAACCTTGACCATGTTCGGCTGAACCTCGAGGAAACCACCGGAGATGTAATACACCTCCTCTTCCCCGCCCTGCTTGACCAGGCGGATCGGGCCAGGCTTGAGATTAGTGATCAGCGGCGCGTGGCCCAGGGCGATACCAAGATCACCCAGTGCACCGTGCGCAATCACCATCTCGACCAGGCCGGAAAAGATTTCTCCTTCCGCGCTGACGATATCGCAATGGACTGTCATAGCCATCTGATTGCCTCAACCTAAATTAGCGCCCGTTGCCGGGCGCCGGGATTACAGTTTCTTGGCTTTCTCGATCGCTTCTTCGATGCCGCCGACCATGTAGAACGCTTGTTCTGGCAGGTGGTCGTAGTCACCGTTGAGGATGCCTTTGAAGCCAGCAATGGTGTCTTTCAGGGAAACGTATTTACCCGAAGCACCGGTGAAGACTTCAGCCACGAAGAACGGCTGCGACAAGAAACGCTGGATCTTACGAGCACGGTTTACCAACTGCTTGTCGGCTTCCGACAGCTCGTCCATACCCAGGATCGCAATGATGTCCTTCAGTTCTTTGTAACGCTGCAGAACATACTGTACACCGCGAGCGGTGTCGTAGTGGTCCTGGCCGATCACGTTCGGGTCCAGCTGACGCGAAGTCGAGTCGAGTGGATCGACCGCCGGGTAGATACCCAGGGAAGCGATGTCACGGGACAGAACGACGGTGGCGTCCAAGTGGGCGAAGGTGGTCGCTGGCGACGGGTCAGTCAAGTCATCCGCAGGTACGTATACCGCTTGGATCGAGGTGATCGAACCGTTTTTGGTCGAAGTGATACGCTCTTGCAGAGTACCCATCTCTTCGGCAAGGGTCGGCTGGTAACCTACTGCGGAAGGCATACGGCCCAGCAGTGCGGATACTTCAGTACCGGCCAGGGTGTAACGATAGATGTTGTCGACGAACAGCAGAACGTCGTTACCTTCGTCACGGAACTTCTCGGCCATGGTCAGGCCGGTCAGTGCTACGCGCAGACGGTTACCCGGCGGCTCGTTCATCTGACCGTAAACCAGTGCCACTTTGTCCAGAACGTTGGAATCCTTCATCTCGTGGTAGAAGTCGTTACCCTCACGAGTACGCTCACCCACACCGGCGAACACGGAATAACCGCTGTGCTCGATGGCGATGTTACGGATCAGTTCCATCATGTTTACGGTTTTGCCTACACCGGCACCACCGAACAGACCCACTTTACCGCCCTTGGCGAACGGGCAAACCAGGTCGATAACCTTGATGCCGGTTTCCAGCAGGTCGTTGCCGCCCGCTTGTTCAGCGAAGGTTGGCGCAGGACGGTGAATGCCCCAGCGCTCTTCGGTGTCGATCGGACCAGCTTCGTCGATCGGGTTGCCCAGTACGTCCATGATCCGGCCCAGAGTCGCTTTACCGACCGGTACGGAGATGGCAGCGCCAGAGTCGGTGACTTCCAGACCGCGCTTCAAGCCCTCGGTGGAACCCATCGCAATGGTACGAACCACGCCGTCGCCCAGCTGCTGCTGAACTTCCAGGGTGGTTTCGGCCGCGCTCACTACTTTCAGCGCGTTGTAGATGCTCGGTACGCTGTCGCGTGGAAATTCCACGTCGATAACGGCGCCGATGATTTGAACGATACGTCCGCTACTCATAGCTGGATCCTCTGAATATTTGAACCGTTAAACCGCGGCAGCGCCGCCGACGATTTCCGAGATCTCTTGGGTGATCGCAGCCTGACGCGCCTTGTTGTAGACCAGCTGCAAATCGCTGATCAAATCACCGGCGTTGTCGGTAGCGTTCTTCATCGCGATCATCCGCGCAGCTTGTTCAGCCGCGTTGTTCTCGACCACCGCCTGGTAGACCTGCGACTCCACGTAACGGACCATCAAGCCGTCAAGCAGCTCTTTGGCGTCCGGTTCGTACAGATAATCCCAGTGGTGCTTGAGTTCTTGATCCGGGGTTGCCACCAGTGGAATCAACTGCTCCACGGTAGGCGATTGCGTCATGGTGTTGATGAACTTGTTGGACACCACGGACAGGCGATCAATACGGCCGTCCAGGTAGGCATCCAGCATCACCTTGACGCTGCCGATCAGGTCATTGATCGACGGCTCTTCACCCAGGTGGCTGATAGCTGCTACGACGTTACCGCCGAAGTTGCGGAAGAAAGCCGCACCCTTGCTACCAACAACACACAGATCAATCTCGACGCCGTTTTCGCGGTTTACCGCCATGTCCTTGACCAGAGCCTTGAACAGGTTGGTGTTCAAGCCACCACACAGACCACGGTCACTGCTCACCACGACATAACCGACGCGCTTTACTTCACGGTCGAGCATGAACGGGTGGCGATATTCCGGGTTGGCGTTGGCCAGATGGCCAATAACCTGGCGGATGCGCTCCGCGTAAGGACGGCTAGCAGCCATGCGCATTTGTGCCTTGCGCATTTTACTGACCGCCACTTTTTCCATGGCGCTGGTAATCTTTTGCGTGCTTTTGATGCTCGCAATCTTACTGCGAATCTCTTTTGCGCCTGCCATGTAACACCTATCAGGTTAGCAAGCGGGAGCCTTGCGGCCCCCGCTGCGGCTTACCAGGTTTGGGTGGCCTTGAACTTCTCGATACCGGCTTTCATGCCAGCGTCGATTTCGTCATTGAAGTCACCCTTCACGTTGATCTTCGCCATCAAATCGGCGTGATCGCGGTTGAAGAAAGCAATCAGCGCTTGTTCGAAGCTGCCGATCTTGGCGATTTCAACGTCAGTCAGGAACCCACGCTCAGCGGCATACAGCGACAGCGCCATGTCAGCGATCGACATCGGTGCGTATTGCTTCTGCTTCATCAGCTCGGTAACGCGCTGACCATGCTCAAGTTGCTTACGGGTCGCTTCGTCCAGGTCAGAAGCGAACTGGGCGAATGCCGCCAGTTCACGGTACTGAGCCAGAGCGGTACGGATACCACCGGAGAGCTTCTTGATGATCTTGGTCTGAGCGGCACCACCCACACGGGATACCGAAACACCGGCGTTCACAGCAGGACGGATCCCGGAGTTGAACATGGCCGATTCCAGGAAGATCTGACCGTCGGTGATGGAAATCACGTTGGTCGGAACGAACGCGGAAACGTCGCCAGCCTGGGTTTCGATGATCGGCAGTGCGGTCAGGGAACCGGTTTTGCCGGTCACTGCGCCGTTGGTGAACTTCTCTACGTATTCTTCCGAAACGCGGGATGCGCGCTCCAGCAGACGGGAGTGGAGATAGAACACGTCGCCTGGGTAAGCTTCACGGCCTGGTGGACGGCGCAGCAGCAGGGAAATCTGGCGGTAAGCCACTGCTTGCTTGGACAGATCGTCATAAACGATCAGCGCGTCTTCACCGCGGTCGCGGAAGAATTCTCCCATGGTGCAACCGGAGTACGGTGCCAGGAATTGCAGTGCTGCAGATTCCGAAGCGCTCGCTGCCACGACGATGGTGTTAGCCAGTGCGCCGTTTTCTTCCAGCTTGCGAACCACGTTGGCGATGGTCGATTGTTTCTGACCGATTGCAACGTAGACGCAGAAAATGCCGCTGTTTTTCTGGTTGATGATCGCGTCGATCGCCAGAGCGGTTTTACCGATCTGACGGTCACCGATGATCAGCTCACGCTGGCCACGGCCGACAGGGATCATGGCATCGACAGCCTTGTAGCCAGTCTGTACAGGCTGGTCTACCGACTTACGCCAGATCACGCCTGGAGCAACTTTCTCGACCGCATCGGTCTCGGTGTTGTTCAGCGGACCTTTGCCGTCAACAGGGTTACCCAGTGCGTCGACTACGCGACCCAGCAGTTCCTTACCAACCGGAACTTCGAGGATGCGGCCGGTGCACTTGGCGCTCATGCCTTCAGCCAGAGACTGGTAGGAGCCCAAAACTACGGCACCTACGGAGTCTTGCTCCAGGTTGAGAGCCATACCGAAGACGCCGCCCGGAAACTCGATCATCTCGCCGTACATAACGTCGGCCAGACCGTGAATCCGCACGATACCGTCAGATACGCTGACGACAGTGCCTTCGTTACGGGCTTGGGAGGTCACATCGAGCTTGTCGATGCGGCCCTTGATAATTTCACTTATTTCGGAAGGATTGAGTTGCTGCATTGCTCTGCTGCCCCTTCAAACTCAAGATTTCAATGCTTCGGCAAGATTCGCGAGTTTGCCGCGAACCGAGCCATCGATAACCAGGTCGCCGGCGCGGATGACAATGCCCCCAATAAGGGATTTGTCTTCCTCGACTTGCAGGCGCACTTCCCGGTTGAGTCGTGCACTGAGAACCTTGGCGAGTTTGTCTTGCTGTTCTTGGTTCAATGCAAAAGCACTGGTCACTTCAACGTCTACCGACTTCTCTTGTTCGGCCTTGTACAGGTCAAACAGAGCGGATATCTCCGGCAAAAGCGGGAGACGGTCGTTTTCGGCAACGACGTTGATGAAGTTCTGTGCCTTGGCATCAAACTTGTCGCCGCACACGTCAATAAACGTGGCGGCCTTGTCTGCGCTCGTCAGTCGCGGGGCCTTGAGCACGCGCTGCATGGTGTCGTCTTTCGACACTGCTGCAGCCAGGCCGAGCATGGCTGACCAAGAGGCCAGTTGCTGGTGGGCCTGGGCGTGCTCGAAGGCTGCCTTAGCGTAAGGTCGGGCCAACGTGGTCAATTCTGCCATGATCGCCCTCGCTTAAATTTCAGCAGCCAGTTTGTTTACCAGCTCCGCGTGCGCGTTTTGATCGATTGTGGCACCCAGGATCTTCTCGGCGCCGCCGACGGCCAGTGCACCCAGTTGGGCACGCAGCGCGTCTTTGACACTGTTCAGTTCCTGCTCGATCTCGGCCTGAGCCTGAACCTTCACACGGTCAGCGTCGATACGGGCTTTTTCAACAGCCTCTTCAACGATCTGGTTACCGCGTTTCTTGGCTTGCTCAATGATTTCAGCTGCCTGAGCCTTAGCTTCGCGCAGTTGTTGACCCGCTTTATCTTGGGCCAACTCCAGGTCGCGAGCTGCTCGGGCGGCAGCGTCCAGTCCATCCGCGATCTTCTTCTGACGTTCGTGCAAAGCCGCGATGACCGGAGGCCACACGAACTTCATGCAAAACAGTACAAAAATGAAGAACGCAACGGACTGGCCAATCAGGGTTGCATTAATGTTCACGCCAACACCTCGCTCGTTCGTTGCACATCAAACCAATCACTCGAAGGTTCGAGTGATTAGCCAGCGAGTTGACCAACGAATGGGTTCGCGAAGGTGAAGAACAGAGCGATACCGACACCGATCATGGTTACGGCGTCGAGCAGACCGGCAACGATGAACATTTTGACTTGCAGCATTGGAACCATTTCTGGCTGACGCGCTGCGCCTTCCAGGAACTTGCCGCCCAACAGGCCGAAACCAATTGCGGTACCCAGTGCGCCCAGGCCGATCAACAGTGCAACAGCGATAGCGGTTAGACCAACTACAGTTTCCATCTTTCCTCCCGACTTTTACGTCGTATGGTTTAGGTTTTTTAGATTTTAAAGCGGGTAAAACAAATCGTTTCATAGCCCTGTTCGGGCACCCACCCGTTTGACCGGGTGGGACATCAGACTAGTCGAGACTGGTCTTAATGGTTCTCTTCGTGCGCCATCGACAGGTAAACGATGGTCAGCATCATGAAGATAAACGCCTGCAGGGTGATGATCAGGATGTGGAACACAGCCCACGCCCACTGCAGAACTATGCCCAGGCCGCTAAGCCAGAGCAGACCGCTGCCGAACATCACAGCAATCAGAATGAAGACCAGCTCGCCGGCGTACATGTTGCCGAACAGACGCAGTGCCAGCGAGATTGGCTTGGCCACCAGCGTCACGAACTCCAGCAGGAAGTTCACCGGAATCAACAGGGCCTGAACAAAGATGTTCTTACTGCCGAACGGGTGCAGGGTCAGTTCGCCGATGAAGCCGCCGATGCCCTTGACCTTGATGCTGTAGAAAATGATCAACGCGAACACCGACAGGGCCATGCCCAGGGTAGCGTTCGGGTCAGTGGTCGATACGGCACGGAATGGAATGTGCGCATCACCAGTGATCAGGATGGCCAGCTGAGGAATCCAGTCGACCGGGATCAGGTCGACGGCGTTCATCAGGAAGACCCAGACGAAGATGGTCAGTGCCAGCGGTGCAATCACCGGGCTACGGCCATGGAAGCTGTCTTTCACGCTGCCATCGACGAATTCGACCAATACTTCAACGAAGTTCTGCAAAGCACCAGGCTGACCGGAAGTCGCCTTCTTTGCCGCCATGCGGAAAAGAAGAACGAAGATCAGACCCAAAGCGACCGACCAGCCGAGGGTATCGACGTGGAAAGCCCAGAAGCCCATTTCTTTGGCTTCTGCTGCGGTGTGGGCAAAACCCCACCCGCCGGTTGGGTGCTGACCGAAGGTCAGGTTCTGCAAGTGGTGCTGGATATAGCCCGAAGCGGTTGTTTCTGCCATGGTTGCCTCAAACGCCCTAAGGTCTCGAAAGTCTTGTTCTCATCAGCAGGGGCGCGAACCAGCTGACCAGTTGGGTCAACACGAAGACGCCGAATACAGCTAGCGGCGCCAATGGCTTCACACCTGCAAACGTCAATGCAAAGAGCACTGCCGTCAAAATCAGTTTGCCCGCCTCGCCGGCATAAAAAGACCGGACGATGGCTTGAGCTGCTCGGGCGCCGGAAAACCGAAATGCCCTGTGAGCGAAATAAACATTGGGCAGCAAGGCTATCAGGCCTCCGCAGAGTCCTGAGTACCCGGCAACGACTCCGTGCCATTGCCAGAGCGCCAAAGCGGCGATCAGCAAAACGACAAACTGAGCCATCAACACCGGAAAAACTGCCAGGCGATGGAACGGCAAGCGGTTTGGCGTGCGGCTTTCCATCACAATTACTCCCCAATGGTCGGCTGCCAGAATTCAATAACTTGGCATAATTTGTGCCGACAAAATGCGCGCAGAGTATAGGGGCGGTTCTGCCCCTATTCAACTGTCAGGTAGTGATTTCCGACTGCACGCTACATGAGGAAATGTTTCAGCGAATGTGTGCGAGCACACCCTGAAGCTCATCGAGGGAGTTGTAACCGATCACCAACTGCCCCTTCCCCTTCTTTCCGTGTCGGATCTGCACCGCAGAGCCTAGGCGCTCGGCCAGGCGCTGCTCGAGTCGGGCGATATCCGGGTCCGGTTTTACCGGTTCGGCAGGCTCCTGTTTGCCACTCAACCACTGGCGAACCAGTGCCTCAGTCTGGCGCACAGTCAGCCCTCGTGCGACAACATGTCGCGCCCCTTCAACCTGTTGATTTTCCGGCAAACCAAGCAAAGCTCGCGCATGACCCATTTCCAGGTCGCCGTGGGACAGCATGGTTTTGATAACTTCCGGCAACGCGATCAAGCGTAGCAGGTTGGCCACGGTCACGCGGGACTTGCCCACCGCTTCGGCCACTTGTTGCTGAGTCAGCTGGAATTCCTGCTGCAAACGCTGCAGGGCTACCGCTTCTTCGATCGGATTGAGGTCTTCGCGCTGGATGTTCTCGATCAGCGCCATGGCGATGGCGGTTTCATCCGGCACATCGCGAACCATCGCCGGGATGGTTTCCTGGCCAGCCTGCTGGCTGGCGCGCCAGCGGCGTTCGCCGGCAATGATTTCGAAGCGGCCGCTACCGATCGGACGAACCACGATCGGCTGCATCACGCCCTGGGCCTTGATCGACTGCGCCAGCTCTTCCAGCGCCTGAGGATCCATGTCCCGGCGCGGCTGGTACTTGCCGCGCTGGATCAGGTCCAGGGGCAAATGCTGCAGCTCACGCTGATCGGCTTGTACCGCCTGCTCTTCCAGCGAGCTGACAGTCGGACCGCTCAGCAGTGCATCCAGTCCACGTCCGAGACCTCGTTTCTTGACGGCCATGGGGATTCCTTAAGTTGGCTGAGCAGCGGCGGTGCGTGAGTTTTTGCGCTGACGGCGAACCATCTCGCCCGCCAATGCCAGATAGGCAATGGCACCCCGTGATGTTTTGTCGTACGCCAGCGCCGGCATGCCATAGCTTGGCGCTTCGGCCAGGCGGATGTTGCGCGGAATGACGGTATCGTAGAGCTGCTCGCCGAAGTGTTCCTTGAGCTGAGCCGACACGTCGTTCATCAGGCTCAGGCGCGGGTCGTACATCGTGCGCAACAAGCCTTCGACTTTCAGGTTCGGGTTCAGCAGTTCAGCGATGCGCTTGATGTTATCCACAAGGTCGCTCAAGCCTTCGAGCGCAAAGTACTCGCACTGCATGGGGATAATGACCCCGTCAGCCGCGACCAGAGCGTTCAGTGTCAGCATCGACAGCGACGGCGGGCAGTCGATCAAAATGTAATCGTAGTTTTCACGGATCGGCGCCAACGCGCTGCGCAAGCGGCTCTCCTTCATCTGCATTTCCAGCAGAACCACTTCGGCCGCGGTCAGGTCACGGTTGGCCGGCAACAGCTGGTAACCACCGTGTTCGGAGTAGTGCATGGCCTGGGCCAGATCGCACTCGCCGATCAGCAAGTCGTAAACCGAATTTTCCAGGCCGTGTTTATCCACACCGCTACCCATGGTGGCGTTGCCCTGTGGATCGAGATCGATCAACAGCACCCGGCGCTTGGTAGCGACCAGGGATGCTGCGAGGTTGATGCAGGTGGTGGTTTTGCCCACACCACCTTTTTGGTTCGCTATCGCGAATACCTTAGCCATTCTTGCTTGTGTTCCCAATCATGCCGTGCGGCGCAGTATCAGCAGATGGCGTTGGCCTTGGCAACCAGGTACGGCCAAGGCGTGTTCGCTATCGAGGTGGAAGTCTGCCGGCAATGCTACCAGCTCATCGGCCGGATGAACGCCCTTCATTGCCAGCCAGCGTGTATCGGCGTCGCCGAGGTGGCGCGTCCAGTTGCTGAAGTTCTCCATGCTGCTGAAAGCCCGGGAGATGATCCCGTTGAACGGCTGTGCAGGCTGGAAGGCTTCGACGCGACTGTGGATAACTTGCAGGTTATCCAGTTTGAGTTCGAGTTTGACCTGGGTCAGGAAGCGGGTTTTCTTGCCGTTGCTGTCCAGGCAAGTCACTTGCGACTCTGGAAACAGGATCGCCAGCGGAATACCCGGCATGCCACCGCCGCTGCCAACGTCCAGCCAGCGGCCGTTTTCGATGAACGACATCACGCTCAAACTATCGAGCAGATGACGCGAGACCATTTCGTCCGGATCGCGCACGGCAGTCAGGTTGTAGGCCTTGTTCCATTTGATCAACAGGGCCAGATAGCCCAGCAACTGCGCGTGCTGGGTTTCGGTCAGTGTGACACCGAGCTGGCGAGCACCTGTGGATAACTCTTCGGCGTGTTGCGAGGTGACCAACGAACTCAAGCGCTTTGCTCCAACTGACGGCCCGCGCCGCGTTTTTTCAAATGAATCATCAACAGCGAAATCGCTGCCGGCGTAACGCCCGGAATACGCGACGCCTGGCCCAGAGTCTCTGGACGGGTCGCACCGAGCTTGCTCTGGATCTCTTTGGAGAGACCGCAAATGTTCGTGTAATCGATATCCACAGGCAGTTTCGTGTCCTCGCTGGCCCGCAGGCGCGCGATTTCATCCTGCTGACGATCGATATAACCGGCGTATTTGGTCTTGATTTCGACCTGCTCGGCAACCTGTGGATCTTCTGCGCCACCGCCGGTTACGGCGATCAAACCAGCGTAGTCGATTTCCGGACGACTCAGCAGATTGAGCAAGTTGTATTCGTGGGTCAGCGGTGTACCGAATTTTTCGGAAATTGCATCACCCTGCTCGGTGCCCGGGCGAACCCAGGTGCTTTTCAGGCGTTGTTCTTCCAGAGCGATGCTTTCGCGTTTGGTGCAGAAAGCCGCCCAGCGCGCGTCATCGACCAGACCCAGTTCGCGACCTTTTTCGGTCAAGCGCAGGTCGGCGTTGTCTTCGCGCAGGATCAGGCGGTACTCGGCGCGGGAGGTGAACATCCGGTACGGTTCCTGAGTACCCAACGTAATCAGGTCGTCGACCAAAACGCCGATGTACGCCTCGTCGCGACGCGGACACCAGGCGTCTTTGCCCTGAGCGCGCAGTGCAGCGTTGGCCCCGGCCAGCAAACCTTGGGCGCCGGCCTCTTCATAACCGGTGGTGCCATTGATCTGTCCGGCGAAAAACAGACCGCCGATCACTTTGGTTTCCAGACTGTACTTCAGGTCACGCGGGTCGAAGTAGTCATACTCGATGGCGTAGCCCGGACGCACGATGTGCGCATTCTCCATGCCGCGGATCGATTGCACGATCTGCAATTGCACGTCGAACGGCAGGGATGTGGATATCCCGTTCGGGTACAGCTCGTGCGTGGTCAGTCCTTCCGGTTCGATGAAGACCTGATGGCTTTCCTTGTCGGCAAAACGGTGGATCTTGTCTTCGATCGACGGGCAATAACGCGGGCCGATACCTTCGATCAACCCTGCATCGGAATACATCGGCGAACGGTCGAGGTTCGCTGCGATGATCTCGTGGGTCCGGGCGTTGGTGTGGGTAATCCAGCAGCTCACCTGTTTCGGGTGCTGCTCTTTGGAACCCATGAACGACATCACCGGGATCGGCGTATCGCCGGCTTGCTCGGTCATCACCGAGAAATCCACCGATCGACCGTCGATGCGCGGCGGTGTTCCTGTTTTCAAGCGGCCAACACGCAGTGGCAATTCACGCAGACGATGAGCCAGGGCAATCGATGGCGGATCACCGGCGCGACCACCGGAATAATTCTGCATTCCGATGTGGATAAGTCCTCCGAGGAAAGTGCCAGTGGTCAACACCACGGAATCTGCGAAGAAACGCAGGCCCATTTGGGTGACAACACCTCGCACTTGTTCCTGCTCGACGATCAGATCATCAGCGGCTTGTTGAAATATCCACAGGTTCGGCTGGTTTTCCAATGCTTCGCGGACAGCGGCCTTGTACAGAACCCGGTCTGCCTGAGCGCGAGTTGCACGCACGGCCGGGCCTTTGCGGCTGTTCAGAACGCGAAACTGGATACCGCCTTTATCGGTCGCCATGGCCATCGCGCCGCCGAGGGCATCGATTTCTTTCACCAGATGGCTTTTGCCGATCCCGCCAATGGCAGGGTTGCAACTCATGGCACCGAGGGTTTCCACGTTATGCGTCAGCAACAGGGTTTTTGCACCCATGCGTGCTGAGGCCAGTGCTGCCTCGGTACCGGCATGACCGCCGCCGATGACGATCACTTCAAAACGGGAAGGGAAATCCACCACGCACCTCGTGCCTGCTTCAGTTAGGTAATCAGGAATGGTTTGAGCTCAGGTTTTTGGACCTGGGCGGCAAGTATAGGGACTTCGCCCTTCCTAAAGAACCCTCTGCACAAAATTTAACCAGCTGTGGAGAAGTCGGGGTTATAGAAATTAAAAAGAGAGAAATTTATTAAATCTTTGTTTTTATGTTTATTTCTACTGAGGCACCTTTCTGTGGATAGATCTCTATAGGCCTTTATATTCAATATGTACAGAGATTCAAAACCCTGTGGTCATGTGCCAATGAAGGCCTTGGATAACCGGTGTAAGCCTGTGGATGAAAGGGGTTGTTATCCACAGAGGTGGTTATCTTCAGTTTTGAGGCCCTGTTATCAACTGCCCTTAGTGGCAGTTATTCACAGGGCTTAATCCACAGAAAAGCGGCGATTGATCAAATCCCGGGCACGAAAAATCCGCCCGGGCAGAAAGAATCTGCTCGGCACAGGAGACAATTCAAGAAAAGGAATGAGAACAGACAGGCACGAACGGCCTGTCTGTGGACAACGGAAGGACTATTTACCGATGCAGAAGCTGGAAAAGATCCGGCCCAGCAGATCATCGGAGCTGAATGCGCCGGTGATTTCACCCAAAGCGTGCTGTGCCTGGCGCAAATCCTCGGCCAGCAATTCACCGGCACCTGCCAGGGTCAGCTGTGCACGACCGTGCTCGAGGGAAGCACTGGCATGACGCAATGCTTCAAGGTGACGCCTGCGAGCACTGAAGCTGCTTTCCGAGGTCTGCTCATAGCCCATGCAGGCCTTGAGGTGGTCACGCAGCAATTCCAGACCCTCACCTGCAGACTTGGCGCTGAGGCTGATGGTGACGTGACCATCCTCGCTCACTTCCAGGGCAATAGCTTCACCGGTCAGGTCTGCCTTGTTTCGGATCAGCGTGACTTTGGCCGGATCCGGGCGGGTCTCCAGGAATTCCGGCCATAGCGCAAACGGATCAAGTGCTTCAGGAGCGGTGGCATCGACGACCAGCAGCACGCGATCTGCCTCACCGATGGCTTTCAACGCCCGTTCCACACCTATTTTTTCCACATGGTCATCGGTATCTCGCAGACCAGCGGTATCCACCACGTGCAACGGCATGCCATCGATGTGGATATGTTCGCGAAGAATGTCTCGGGTCGTGCCGGCAATCTCGGTCACGATCGCCGCTTCTCGCCCAGCCAGGGCGTTTAGCAAGCTGGATTTGCCGGCGTTCGGCCGACCGGCTATGACGACCGTCATGCCGTCGCGCAACAAGGCACCCTGCCCGGCTTCTCGCAGTACGGTGGATAACTCGTCGCGTACTTTGTCGAGCATGCTCAGCACGTGGCCATCGGCAAGGAAGTCGATTTCTTCTTCCGGAAAGTCGATCGCCGCTTCGACATAGATGCGCAGGCCAATCAATTGCTCAGTGAGGTTATGCACACGTTCGGAAAAGGCGCCCTGCAAGGAACGCAGTGCATTTCGCGCTGCCTGTGCAGAACTGGCCTCGATCAAATCGGCAATTGCTTCGGCCTGCGCGAGGTCGAGTTTGTCGTTGAGGAACGCACGCTCACTGAATTCACCCGGACGGGCCAGACGGCAACCCAGTTCCAGACAACGTTTGAGCAGCATATCGAGAACGATCGGGCCGCCATGGCCCTGGAGTTCCAGCACATCTTCGCCGGTGAACGAGTTCGGCCCCGGGAAATAGAGCGCGATGCCTTGGTCTAGCACCTCATCGTTTTCACTCAGGAACGGGCCATAGTGGGCAAATCGCGGCTTGAGTTCACGACCACTGAACGCTTTGGCCGCAACGCTCGCCAACGGCCCAGAAATACGGACGATGCCCACACCGCCGCGACCTTGAGCGGTGGCGACGGCGGCGATGGTTTCACGAGGAACGCTCATAAACCGGTATCCAGACAAAAGTGACAGATAGCAAAACGCCCCACTAGGGGGCGTTTTGAGTGGTTACCCACAGAGTAAGTTACGCCTCGGCTTTTTTGGTAGCCGCTTCGATCTTACGCGTGATGTACCACTGTTGGGCGATCGACAAAACGTTGTTCACTACCCAGTACAACACCAGACCAGCCGGGAACCACAGGAAGAAGAAGGTGAAGATGATAGGCATCAGCTTCATCACCTTGGCCTGCATCGGATCCGGAGGAGTCGGGTTCAACTGCTGCTGGATGAACATGGTTGCACCCATGATGATCGGCAGAATGAAGAACGGATCCTTGATCGACAGGTCAGTAATCCACAGCATGAACGGCGCCTGGCGCATTTCAACGCTTTCCAGCAGAACCCAGTACAACGAAAGGAATACCGGCATCTGCACGAGGATTGGCAAGCAACCACCCAGCGGATTGATCTTCTCTTTCTTGTACAGCTCCATCATGGCTTGCGACATTTTCTGCCGGTCATCGCCATGTTGCTCTTTCAGTGCAGCCAGTTTCGGAGCGACCGCACGCATACGGGCCATGGATTTGTAGCTGGCTGCCGACAACGGGAAGAAGATCCCTTTGATCAGCATGGTCAGGAAGATAATCGACCAGCCCCAGTTACCAACCAGCGCGTGGATGTGTTGCAGCAACCAGAAGATTGGCTGGGCAATGAACCAAAGAATGCCGTAGTCGACAGTCAGTTCCAGACCTGGGGACAACTCTTTCAGCACAGCCTGGCTTTTTGGACCGGCGTACAGAACAGCGCTGGTCTCGGCTTTCGCACCTGGGGCAACAGTCATTGCCGGTGCGGTGTAGCCGATGATGTAGTTGCCTTTGCTGTCTTTGCGGGTCTGGACGAGGTTGTTTTCGCCCTTCGCCGGAATCCATGCGGTCACGAAGTAGTGCTGCAACCAGGCAACCCAACCCCCGGTGACGGTTTCTTTCAGCTGAGCCTTGTCCATGTCGCTCATCGACACTTTCTTGTACGGCTCGTTACTTGTCCACAGGGCGGCGCCCAGATAAGTCGCGGTGCCGGTGGCGGTGCTGGAAGAAGGATCGGAGCTGGCATCACGCTTCAGTTGCGCGAACATTGCACCGGACCAGGGCTGAGCGCTCTGGTTGTCGATCAGGTAGGAAACGGTTACGTCGTACAGGCCACGTTTCAGGGTGAAACGCTTGATGTAGTTGACGCCGTCCTTGCTGAACTTCAGGTCCACGACCAATTGGTCCTGACCGTCAGCCAGTTGATAAATCTTCTTCTCCGAGGCGTAAACCGGACGACCGGCAGGACTTGCGTCCGGACCGTTGGTGCCAATCAAACCGCTTTGAGCCAGATAGGTCCGCTCGTTGCCGTTATCGAACAGCTGGAATGGAATTTCCGGATGGTCCTGGCGACGTGGATACAGCGGCAGCGTCAGCTGGGCAACATCACCACCTTGTGGATCGATAGCCAGGTTGAGCACATCCGTTTTGATCTGGATGAGGTCTTTGCTTGCAGCTACCGGCGTTTCAGCAGGAGCAGTTGCACTGGTATCGCTTGCGGCGCGTGGAATGTCGTCACTGACAGAAGCATTCTTGCCAGTCGCCGTATCCGGTAGGCCCGGTGCGGTAGTACTGGAAGCAACATTCTGAGTCGGCAGGGCAGCCTGGCCATAGTCTTGGTTCCATTTAAGAACCATAACGTAGGACACGATTGCCAGGGCGACGATCAGGATCGTGCGTTTGATATCCATGATTACTCGGTCATCGAAGAAGAACGGGAGGTAGGGATAGGTGGAACCGGGTCAAAACCACCGGGATTCCACGGATGACAGCGACCTAAACGACGAAAGGTCAGCCAGCCACCGCGCAGAAGGCCATGATTTTCTATGGCTTCTAACGCGTAGCAGGAACAACTGGGGTAGAAACGACAGTGACTGGCCATCAGGGGACTAATGGCATAGCGATAAAACTGGATCGGAACGAGTGCCAGTTTACGCATCGGGACTGTCTACCCCTACAGTTTCGGTTTTGACTGCTGGTACTGGCGTGCTGCGTGCCAGACGTTTCCAGAGTTTGCCGAAATGCTGAATTAATTCGGGGTTTTCTACGTCACCCAAACCTTTGCGCGCGACGATAACGATGTCCCAACCGACCAGTGAATCCTGGTTCAGACGGAACGATTCGCGCATCAGACGTTTGAGGCGATTGCGCTCGACGGAGAGCTTTACGCTCTTTTTCCCGATAACCAGCCCGAGACGGGGGTGATCAAGATCGTTGTTGCGCGCAAGGAGCAGGAGATTTTTCCCCGGAACCTTGCCGGTAGGGGAGTCAAAGACTGCCTTGAAATGCCGGGGAGTAAGCAAACGCTTTTCCCGACTGAAGTCCTGACTCACCTCCAGTGCCGGCTTATCAAACTGCCAGACGCGCACGACCTTTGGCGCGACGACGCGACAGAACGGCACGACCGTTCTTGGTAGCCATGCGAGCACGGAAACCGTGGGTACGAGCGCGTTTGATAGTGCTTGGTTGGAAAGTACGTTTCATTGTCGTGTTACCTGGTTCGTCCACAACGGGCCGGAATGGCCCCCGTTTTAAGAGACCGGGGATTCTAGAGAAAGCAAGCCTCTAGGTCAATTTCCAACCAGCGTTTCCTTATAAATAGATCTCCAGTGCTTTTGCTCGCCTTCAACCTTGACCAAATATAAAAATAAAGAAGGAAAGTATTTAAAGCTTTTTTGTAAAGCTTATAAAAGCTAGGGCACCGACTATCTGTGGATAACTACCTTCAGGCCTTCTATCCCGTACTGTACAGAGAATGACAACTACAGTGGAAAACGGTGGTCAGCCTGTGCTGCGCTGTCGGATAAGCTGTGTGTGAAAGGGGTGGTTATCCACAGGCAGGTTATCCACCGAGTTTCGCCCCCACTTGTACAACGACCTCAGGGGCGGTTATCCACAGAGCTTATGCACAGACCATTGGTCGTCTTTTTTGCGTATAAATCGTTGATTCTTCTTGGTCGGTGACCCACCTACGTGTGGATAAGTCGGCGTCTGGTCGCTACAATGGCCGCTTGTTTTTGCCTCACCGGCTTTCAACTTAGGGGATATCC